>NZ_JBWXUV010000002.1:0-362962 GCF_059901435.1 Fructilactobacillus sp. X2R1C1
TCGGGAAGTAGCTCAGCTTGGTAGAGCACCTGGTTTGGGACCAGGGGGTCGCAGGTTCGAATCCTGTCTTCCCGATTAGATACTTTTATGTATCTTAAATCGCGGTGTAGCTCAGCTGGCTAGAGCGTCCGGTTCATACCCGGGAGGTCGGGGGTTCGATCCCCTCTGCCGCGATTAGGTCTTGGACCTTTAGCTCAGTTGGTTAGAGCAGACGGCTCATAACCGTCCGGTCGTAGGTTCGAGTCCTACAAGGTCCATCCGAACGCTGTTTGGTGGGCATTGAGGTTTATTGACTTATATGTTACAATTACTTTGTTGTTTTTGGAGGATTACCCAAGTCTGGCTGAAGGGAACGGTCTTGAAAACCGTCAGGCGAGTCAAATCGCGCGAGAGTTCGAATCTCTCATCCTCCTTTATATTATCGCGGGATAGAGCAGTCTGGTAGCTCGTCGGGCTCATAACCCGGAGGTCGTTGGTTCAAATCCAGCTCCCGCAATTTTGGTTCGTTGGTCTAGTTGGTTCAGGACGCCTGCCTGTCACGCAGGAGATCACGAGTTCGAGTCTCGTACGAACCGCTTAAATGGCTCGGTAGCTCAGTTGGTAGAGCAACGGATTGAAGCTCCGTGTGTCGGCAGTTCGATTCTGTCCCGCGCCACTTAATTTAATATTTTTATGCGGGTGTAGTTTAGTGGTAAAACCGTAGCCTTCCAAGCTACTGTCGCGAGTCCGATTCTCGTCACCCGCTTTTATTTGTTTTATTTGGGTCTATAGCTCAGTCGGTTTAGAGCGCACGCCTGATAAGCGTGAGGTCGATGGTTCGAGTCCACCTAGACCCATTGGAGAAGTACTCAAGTGGCTGAAGAGGCGCCCCTGCTAAGGGTGTAGGTCGCGCAAGCGGCGCGAGAGTTCGAATCTCTCCTTCTCCGTTTATTATGACCCGTTGGTCAAGTGGTTTAAGACACTGCCCTTTCACGGCAGTAACATGGGTTCGAATCCCGTACGGGTCATCATTATTTTTACTATATAATTATCGCGGGATAGAGCAGTCTGGTAGCTCGTCGGGCTCATAACCCGGAGGTCGTTGGTTCAAATCCAGCTCCCGCAATTTTGGTTCGTTGGTCTAGTTGGTTCAGGACGCCTGCCTGTCACGCAGGAGATCACGAGTTCGAGTCTCGTACGAACCGTATCATTATCATATAAAAAAAGAGATGAATTATTCATCTCTTTTTTTATATCTATTAATTATTTGTTGGTGCAACCCGTTGATAACTGGCTGAGCGGTAATCAATGTTAGGATCGTTTTTAAATTTAGAAACAATACTTTCAGGACGATTAGCCCAATCATTGTATGCGTATGCTCCACGCCATAAAGTGAGAATAATACGCTTAGTATGATCCTTTGAATCTGACATATAATACCCCGAAAACATTCCGCTTGGTAATTCAGGACTGCTCATGAAGGTGTTCATGTTTGCATCTAAAACTTTACGTTGGTCATCTGATGGTGAAAGTTCCACATAATTAATGAAATAACTCCAGTTGTCTTCGCCAACATGTGAAAGGACGTCATAAGTGATGGGACTTTTGAAAATTGATTCCTTTCCACTGTAATCCAGGAGCTGGAGGCCTGAATCATTATTGTTGGTGGAGAATAGTGCTAAATCCCTTTCAGGATTACTTTTCATGATGTGCACTAATACATTCTTCGTGCCAAATGTTACAGAAATTTGTCTTATCATATTATTAACTTCCTTTTGATGTAAATTGCTTCATAATTAGTTTAGAATAAATCCTAATGAGTTAAAAGGAAAATGTCCTAATTTTTGGAAATGGGGGATAAAAATGAAACTTACGGTTTTAGGTGATTATGGTGGTTATCCTTATGATGGAATTGGTACTAGTGGATATTTAGTTACTAGCGGTAACTTTAATTTGTTAATTGACTGTGGGAGCGGAGTAATGCTTTCATTAGAAAGGGTTTTAGATCCACTAAAATTAAATGCAGTTATCTTGTCACATTATCATGCAGATCACATCGCTGATGTTGGGGTGTTACAGTACTATTGGCAGTTACATGATAAACGTTATGATACAGATGTTGTACCGATTTACGGAAATACAACCGATCAGATTCATTACAACCAGTTAGATTGGCCCAATTCGACTGAGAAAGAACCCTTTAGTGCTGATAGTGAACTTGAAGTGGGACCATTTACAGTCACATTTTTAAAGACGATTCATCCCGTGCCAGCCTTTGCGATGAAGATTGTTGAACGATCATCTGGAAAAGTATTGAGTTACACAGCTGATACACGTTATTTTGATGGTCTAATTAATTTTGTTAAGAACTCTGATATGTTAATATCAGATACGAATTTCTTTGAGGACGTAGATGGTAAATTGTGGCATATGACCTCTAAACAATCTGGTCACTTAGCTCGATTGTCAGATAGTAAGAACCTGTTAATAAGTCATCTTCCTCAAAATGGTAGTCACGTAAAATTGTTACAGCAAGCACAACAAGCCGCTGGCAAAAATGTTAATGTTGAATTGCCTAAAATAAGAAGGGCAATTAGGATTTAGGAGGCGATTTGTTTTATGAAATTCCATCGTGTTAACAAAGATACAATCCGTGTACTGATTAACAAAGAAGACTTAAAAAAGCATGGAATTGGGATGCTTGATCTTTTAGGGAATCGAGAAAAATGTGAACAATTTTTCTATAGCATTCTTGATGAAGCTGACGTTGAAAAAGACTTTACGGATACAGATACGGTTTTGTTTCAAATTCTTCCTAGCCAAGATGGATTAGAGTTATTTATCAGTAAAGATAAGAATATTTCAAATCAAATTGGTGATAATGGTGGGATGTTACCCCCATTAAATGAAAATAGGCAGCAACGAACTAGCAAAAACGTTAATGATATTCGCAAGATGTATGATATTTTTGATAAAAAAGCTGGTAAACGACTAATTCCAATCAAGTTCAATTCATTTGATGATTTAATTGGGCTTGCCAATAAATGGAAGGAAGTTACTCCCCGCCATTCAGTAGAATTAAAAACTGATTTGTATCAATATCAAAATTCGTATATTATTATGTTTAGATACTATTTGAATGGTCAGTACGATAGTGAGGGTAATTCTAATCTTGATGACCTTAATCATATGATTAATGATGAAATGGGAATTGTTTATGAGTATGGGAAAATTGCGCCACTGACTGAAGACAAATTAAAGAGGTATGGTAAGCAAATTACGGTTGGTGATGCACTTGAAACAATTGCATATTATTTTAAGTAAAAAGATTCGCATTTAGCGAATCTTTTTTCGTATATTGCGAAGGGTCTTTTTTATGTTAATGGCTTTAGAAAATGGAAAGCTAATTATGGCACGAGATGCCAAAAAGAATCATAAATATTATTGCTGTGATTGTGGTGAATTGGTGGTTTTGAAAAAGGGTATTAATAAAATTCCACATTTTGCTCATCAAGCAAATTCGAAGTGTAAAACGGGAGCCGGTGAATCTTATGCGCATACACTTGGCAAAGACATCATATTAAACTCGTTACCATGTGATGCTGATGTAGAGGTATATTTACCAGCTTTAAAACAACGAGCGGATATTCTTTTGAGTAATATGGCAATTGAGTATCAATGCAGTCCTATTAGCTTTCAACAGTTGAGTAAGCGGGCAGCTGGTTACCATTCAATTGGTCTGGAATCTTCTTGGATTTTGGGAATGAAATATTATAAAAAGAAGGTTTCGAGTCCTTCGGTACTTCAATTCATTAGATATCATAAAAACACGGGGTACTATCTTGTTTATATGAATTCTTTTAGATCACGATATTTTATCCGCTACCAAATTCATCAAGTTGATGGGGTCTATCGTTACCGAGAGAAGTCATTTAAACGCTGGTATTCAATGTTTGAATTTTTTAACAAAAAGCAATCTGATAAATTAAAGCAGCCCAATTTAATCAAAGTATGTAAACAAATTGAGAAGAAAGTTCACTATCGTGATCAGGAGATGATGGCTTTACAGGAATACTGCTACCTAAATGGCAAGACGGTGACTGGATGTCCACTTATTTGTCATCATTATCGGATGTTGCCTCCAGTTTTTGGTCACCAGTGGTTGACTTGGGAAATAATTTTCGTCTGTGAACTAAAAAAGTGGGTTGGTAAAAGTATTTTTCAATTTATGGATAAAGTATATCAAGAAAGCCATTTTGCTGATCCAAACAATCAATTTGTTTTTCTAACCAATGTTGAAAATGTAAGGAAGGCTTATATTCAAAGATTTGTGGCTTGTTTGATTCATAATAAGCTGTTGGTGATTGATGATGGAAAGATTGAACGAGTTGAAGAATTTACGTGGTATAGAGATGTTTATGCTAAGATAAGCATGATTAAGAAACGTTCATGAAATGGAGATTGTAAAATGTCAAAGATAAATGATTTGCCAAAACGAAACGAGGTTCCAAAAGAATTAACTTGGGATTTGACTACTGTGTATAAGGATCATGCGGAGTTTGAACGAGCATATAGTGAAGTTAATGATTTAGTTGGAAGAGTTAGTCAATTAAAAGGGCAACTTGGCTTAAATAGTGAATCGCTTTTAAGTGTAATTAAGCAAGTATTGGACTTGAATCGAAAATATGAAAAATTATATGTTTATGCTCAGTCAGCAAGTGATGTTGATACTACTAATAATGACCTTCAAAGTGACATGGACCGGGTTAATAAATTAGGAAGCAAAGTTGGTCAGGCACAGTCTTGGTTAGAACCCGAAATCATTTCCTTAGGGTCTGAAAGCATCGAACAGTTTATTAGGGCAAATCCAAAGTTAGAAGAATATCGAAGATTTTTTGATAAGATTTTAGTTAATCAGGATCATGTCTTACCTGAGGGCCAAGAAAAGTTGATGGCTAGGGCTTCAACAATTTTTGAGGCACCCGAAAAGACATTTGGAATCTTAGATAGTTCTGACCTTAAATTTCCTCAGGTGAATGATGGGTCGGGTAAAAAAGTACGGCTTTCTAACGGTATTTATAGTTTACTCTTGGAGTCGCAAGATCGAAAAGTGAGAAAGAATGCTTTCAAATCCTTTTACTCAACCTTTGATCAATTTCAAAACACGCTTGCTTCAACTTTGTCAGCAGAAGTATCTGTTCATAACTTTGAAGCACAGACGAGAAAATATGATTCAGCAAGACAAATGGCAATGAGTGAAAATGAGATTCCTGAAACTGTCTATACAACCTTAGTAAAAAGTGTTCATGAACACCTACCGTTATTTCATCGGTACGTTGCGCTTAGAAAAAAAGCTTTAAATGTTTCTGAATTACACATGTATGATATGTACGTGCCATTAAGTGGAAAACCAAGTCTTAAGTATTCCTTTGGTCAAGCCAAGGATGAAGCTTTAAAAGCACTAAGTGTTTACGGTCCTGACTACGTTAAACATGTTAAAGAAGAATTTAATAACCGTTGGATTGATGTAGTTGAAAATAAAGGGAAACGTACAGGAGCATACTCATCTGGGATGTATGATACGAATCCATTTGTTTTGCTTAATTGGCAAGATAATCTTGATAATTTATACACTTTGGTGCACGAAACAGGACATAGTATGCACAGTTACTATACTTCTCATAACCAACCATACCAGTACGGCGATTATTCAATTTTTGTGGCCGAAATTGCGTCAACTACTAATGAAAACATCTTGACTGATTACTTACTTAAGAATAATTCTGATCCAGAAGTCCGCAAATACGTCCTTAATTCTTATTTAGATGGGGTAAAGGGAACGATTTTCCGTCAAACTCAGTTTGCTGAATTTGAAGAGTTTATCCATCAATCAGAACAAGAAGGAAAGTCGTTAACCGCGGAATTTATGAACAAATATTACTTTAATTTGAACCAAGAGTACTATGGAAAAGACGTTGTTTCTGATCCTGAGATTCGACTTGAATGGTCCAGGATTCCTCATTTTTACTATGATTTCTACGTTTATCAATACGCAACTGGTTTTGCGGCTGCTTCTGCATTATCAGATCGAGTTATTAGTGGAGATCCTAAAAAGATTGATTCGTATCTGAACTATTTAAAATCAGGTAGTAGTAAAGATCCGATTACTATTATGAAAGCAGCTGGGGTGGATATGACTAAACCGGATTATTTAAATCAAGCATTTGATAAGTTTGAAAGACGCTTAGATGAACTGGAAAAAATGCTTTAGATCTACTATAAGCACAATGTTTGAAATATTATGTGAGAGGAATATGCTGTACTTGTAATTAATTAAGGAGGGGTGTTTGCATGACAGCTAGAGATGAAACATTTACTTTAAATAATGGGATTAAGATTCCCAAGATTTTTTTTGGAACCTATGAAATTCCAGCTAGAGAGACGGAAAAGAGTGTCGATCAAGCATTAAAGGATGGTTATCCTGGGATCGATACTGCGCGTGATTACGGCAACGAACGTGAAGTTGGAAATGCAATCAAGAACAGTGATGTTAACCGTGATGATATTTTTCTAACCACTAAGATTGAAAGCCCAGAATCTTACGATGAAGCAACTAAAATGATTGATGAAGCATTAGAAAAATTACAAACTGACTACATTGATTTAATGTTGTATCATTGGCCTGCAGGCGATCTAACTGAAACTTATCGTGCCATGGAAGATGCCGTTAAGGCGGGTAAATTAAAGAGTATTGGATTATCTAATTTCTATGGTGATGATTTAGATAAAATTTTAAAGAACGCTAACATTGCACCAGTTGTCGATCAAGTTGAAACTAATGTATTTCGTCAACAAAAAGACTTTTTGCCAGTTGCTAAAAAAGATGATTTGCGACTGGAAGCTTGGTCACCATTTGCACGAGGTCGTAACGGCTTCTTTACCAATGAAACGTTGGGAAAGATTGCTCAAGCTCACGATAAGACCATTGGTCAGGTTGGTCTTCGCTTCTTAATTCAAAATGGAATTATTGTTTTACCACGATCCACTAAACCAGATCGGATTAAAAGTAATTTAGATATTTTCAATTTTGAGTTAACACCCGATGAAATGAAAGAAATTAATAAACTAGATACTGAAAAGAGCCAGTTTGGTTGGCTTTAGTAACAAAAAAGTGGTCTCGCACCTATTAGGTGCGAGACCACTTTTTTTATTCTAGAGGACCCTTAGATTATTTGTTTGTTTAATTTTACCATCAAGTTCTCGTGATTCCTTTTGAATTATGTGATTACAAATATCAAATAACTCTTGGTAGTCAACTTTATCAATTAGTAAACCGTTGTCTGAAGAATCACAGTCGAATATTACTAGATTACCATGATTTGAGATATTCATTTCTGAAATCATTTGTTGATCAGATTGAAAGGTGCTCTCAGTTAATTTTGAACGACGGTCTTCTTTAAACATTTCCAAGTCTAGATTAGCTTTTTGGGCAATGTCGTAAACTAAGCTATCACAGTAAGTCATGTTTCTTTTTAGAATGTCGTGCTGTAGTGCAAATAAAAATGTTCGACCTTTTTTTGCTCCTTGAAATAGTGCTGCTTTATAATCAAGGATTAGTTTATATGGAAGAAGTTGTGAGTGAGCTTCCTTATTACCAGATATAACGCTAAGGTTCATGATCGGAATGATTCGAAATGATGTCTTACAGGGTAATTGCTTTGATAAACGATCAATAGTTTGTTCAGATTCAGCACAATCACTGCAAGTTGGGTCTACAAATAAATATAGTTCAATCATAACTTTTTCCTTTCCTAGTTTGTTATCTTTCTCTTCTATAACGACGCACTTACTAGATTATCATTTTTTTATAAAAATTCAATAAATTTGTTTTAGTACTCTTATTATACTGGGATGATAATTAAGTGTGGTATTATGTTTCTGGAACAATATGACAGACTGGAGATTGTTGTTTTATGGTGAAGAATTGGGATGACTTTTTATTTCCATATCAAGAAGCTTCAAATGAATTAAAATTAAAATTACGTGGGATTCGCTCAGAGTACTTAGAACGTGGTGAACGCTCACCAATTGAGTTTGTTACTAGTAGAATTAAGCCAATCGATAGTATCAAGGAAAAGATGCAGCGACGTCACATTGAAGAATCACGTTTGTCTGAAGACATGGAAGATATTTGTGGGTTGCGCATTATGTGTGAATTTCTTGATGATATTTACACGGTAGTAGATATTCTCAGAAAACGAAATGACATTAATATTTTAGAAGAACGGGATTACGTTAATAATGAGAAAGCCAGTGGCTACCGTTCATACCACATTGTATTTAGTTATCCCTTGCAGTTAGTCGATGGGCAAAGGGATATTCTGGCTGAAATTCAAATTAGAACTTTAGCAATGAACTTTTGGGCTACCATTGAACATTCTTTAAATTATAAGCATCCTGATGTTTTTCCTCCTGAAGTTCATAAGAGGTTACAGGGGGCATCGGAAACCGCTTATAAGTTGGATGAAGAAATGTTAGAGATTAAACAAGAGTTAGATCGAGATCTTAAGGATCAAAACGATAAACACGAATCGAGGGACCAAAAATGAAAATTGCAATTTATAGTAACGATGGTGAGACCTCGAGTCGAATTGCATCGGAATTATCAAAAGAGATTGAAAATGCAAAAGATTTAGAAATTGATGAACTTAATCCTGAAATTGTAATTTCCGTTGGTGGAGACGGTACGTTACTTTCTGCTTTTCATCATTACGATGATTTGACTGACAAGATTAGGTTCGTTGGAATTCACACGGGTCATTTGGGATTTTATACTGACTGGCGTGATACTGAGGTGACTCAGTTGGTTGAAAGTTTGAAGCATGATAATGGTCAAAGTGTTAGCTATCCCTTATTAGATATCGAAGTAGATTATGCTGATGGGGGACAGCCAGATTATATGATTGCCCTTAATGAAGCGACGTTTAAAAAATTGTTTGGAACGATGGTGGCCAAAGTCTTCATCAAGGGAGAACTTTTTGAAAACTTTCGTGGCGATGGATTATGTATTTCAACTCCCACTGGATCAACCGCATACAATAAATCGGTAGGGGGAGCAATTATTTCGCCTAAGTTCAATTCAATTCAAGTGGCTGAGATGGCTTCAATTAATAATCGGGTTTTTCGAACGATTGGTTCACCGATCATTATTCCACCAACTGAGTCCATTACGATTGTGCCGGAGGTGTCACTCCATAACGTTCTAACATACGACCAGTTATTAATTAAAGATCGTCCAATTAAGTCCATTAAATTCAAAATTTCCAAACGAAGAATTTATTTTGCCAAATATCGTCACACTCATTTTTGGCAGCGGGTAAGTAATTCATTCATTGGGGAAACCCTTGACGATGATTAGTTTTGATTGGATTTATGATGAATATAAACCCATGAAAGTCAGAACGTTTGTGATGAAAAATGGGGTTACCAGGTCGCTGCTTAAAAGTATTCGTTATCATGGTGGTCACTTGATGGTAAATAGTAGGGATGTTTATACTAGTTTTGAATTATCACGTGGTGATCGAGTTAAGGTTATTTTGCCACCTGAAGAACAAAATGATTTTTTGCAGGTTTCAAATTTACCGATTAAGATTTTATTTGAAAATGATAATTTTTTGGTAATTGATAAGCCGGTCGGAGTTGCTTCAGTTCCTTCACATATTTATCCTAATGACACAATTTTAAATCGTGTTTTAGGTTATTATGTTCGTAATGATTATCCAAGTAAGAAGGTTCACATCGTTAATCGGCTTGATCGTGATACGAGTGGTCCGGTTATTTTTGCTAAGAATCATTTAGCTCATTCGGTACTTGATAAGCAACTGAAAGACCGACAGGTAAAAAAATATTATGTTGCCGTTGTGTTAGGTGAACTTAACATCAAGCACGGGCAGATTGTGCTCCCAATTGGTAGAAAACCAGGATCATTTATCGAACGAGAAGTCAGAAATGACGGCAAATATTGTCGAACTGAATTTTGGACATTGAAGGTTAATAATGGAATGTCGTTGGTCAAAATTAGGTTGCATACGGGGCGAACACATCAAATTCGGGTTCATTTTGCAAGAATTGGCTATCCGCTTGTGGGAGACTGGCTATATAATCCTTACGAACACAGCAATAAACGGCAAAAATTGCATTGTTATCAGACAATTTTTTTTGATCCGTTTGAAAAAAAAGACGTCAAAGTCGAATCCCAAATTCCCAGTGATTTTAAAGAGTTATTGAATTAAGATTTATTGATTTTTATAATATTTGGTTAGCTAAAACGTATAATTCTAGGACACTGGTGTCCTAGAATTATATTTTTTCATGAGTTAAAGATGAGCCAAAATAAATAATTAAGTAAATTGGGGTAGACATTTTTAAGATTTCACTTTAGAATAATTACTATTAATATTGTTTATATTTTTATTAATTTTTGATCGTTAGATGTTATACTTAATTATGATGTTACAGTTTTGAAAAGGAGAGATAATTGATGAAGAAGCTCATTAAGAAGCACAACCAAATGGCTCTTAGTACTGGAGAGACTAAACGCCGTAACAAATTGGTGAAAACCAAAAAGGGCTGGATGAAAGTAGCTATGGGTACGGTCTTTGCCAGTGCGGCATTGTTCACGTTTAACTTAAATAGTTCAGTAAATGCTGATAAGGTAAGTACTGTCCCAGTTTCTGAAAGTGAACCGGCTTCAAATGTTCAACCAAAGAAGGAAATTGTTCAAGAACAACCAACAGTTGCAAACACTAATCAAACCCAAAACGATAGTGGTTCAACCCAAGTGGAAAACACTAATAAGACTGCCACACAGTTACAACAAGCAGGATCAGTAAATGGTGAGACAAATACAGAAGTTAAGAATTCTTCTGAAACAAATGTACATACACCAACATTACAATCAAGTGATTCTAAACAATCTCAGAACGAAAATGAAGTTATTACTGATAATCAACAACCAACTAAGACTGATCAGTCAGCTCAAACTAACTCATTAAATGATAGTAATGCTGTTTCAAAATCGACTGAGACTAATAATGTCAAAGATCAGAATGATTCTAATGAACAGCAACAATCACCAAAAGTTTCAAAGACTAGTGATCAACAGCAAGTAACAAAAGCTCCAAAAGCTGATGCCAGTCAACAATCAGCACAGGACTCTGAAGTTGCTCTTAAGGTAACGGATAATGCTGAAAACGAGAACAAAGTTTCTGAAAATAATAATGAGCATCAACAGAATGTAGATCAAAATCAAAACGTGAACTTAAAGGCTGACGTTGCCACTCCAGATAAGCAGATTGGTCCTGGTTATTATGATTCAAGCGTTGAAAACAACGTAAATCAAAACGTGCAACGCCCATCACAATATACTAATTTTAATGTTTCAAATAACACTAATTTTGCCAGTTATACTCAGGACTTTATCAATAAGGTGACTCCTGGTGCAATTGCTGGATGGAAGAAATATGGTGTTTTACCATCAATTTCAATCGCTCAGGCCATCATTGAAAGTGGTTGGGGGAGATCTGGATTAGCCGTTAAGGGTAACAATTTATTTGGAATCAAAGGTTCTTATAACGGTCAATCAATCTACTTTCCAACTCAAGAATACATCAATGGACACTGGGTTACTGTTCAAGCAGCCTTTAGATTATATCCAAGCTGGGCTGCAAGCATTGAAGACCATGGTGCTTTCTTAAGAGACAACCCACGTTACAGCAACTTACTTGGCGTAAGAGATTACGTGAGTGTAGCCTATGCTTTACAAAATGATGGATATGCGACTGATCCTAGTTATGCTCAGACACTTATTAACTGTGTCCGTAACTATAATTTAACTAGCATCGATCAAATCGCCTTTCAAGATGAAGGTAATCCACTACCAGCTCCTGATGTTAAGCCAGCTTCTGGTACTTATACCTTCAGTCAAACCACCAATATTAGAACCTCACCAAGCCTAAGTGCTCCAGTTGTAGGACAATATAAGGCTGGAGAAAGTGTCGTTTACAATGGTACTGTTGATGCTGATGGATATACATGGTTAAGATACAAATCATATTCTGGTGATGATTTGTATGTTGCTAAGGTAAGCGACGTACCAGCCTCAAAGCCAGAGTCAAATGTCACACCAGCTTCTGGAACCTATACTTTTGGTCAAACTACTAACATTAGAACTGCCCCAAGTACTAGTTCTCAGATTGTAGGTCAATACGATGCCGGTGAACGAGTTGTTTATGATGGTACTGTCCAAGCCGATGGATACACGTGGCTAAGATATCGTGGTGGATCAGGTGCCTACCGTTATGTTGCTAAATTAAGCAATACTTCCACTCCCGCACCTAACCCAGATGCAAACGTTAAGCAAGAATCAGGGATGTATACCTTTAATCAAACTACCAACATTAGAACTGCTCCAAGTACTAGTTCACAAGTTGTGGGACAGTACGATGCCGGTGAGCGAGTTGTTTATGATGGTACTGTTAATGCCGGTGGATACACATGGTTAAGATATAAGGCAGCTTCAGGTGCCTACCGTTATGTTGCCAAACTAGATAACAATACTTCAACTCCAACCAACCAACCAAGTGTTACTGAAACATCAGGAACATATACCTTTGGTCAAACTACAAACGTCAGAACTGCTCCAAATACTAATTCACAGGTCGTAGGCCAATATAATGCTGGTGAACGAGTAGTGTACGATGGCAAAGTAATTGCTAATGGATACACATGGTTAAGATATCGTGGTGGATCAGGTGCCTACCGTTATGTTGCTGAATTAGGAAATGGTTCTGTTTCTGGTAACAACCAATCAGACGTTACTCCCACTTCTGGCCGATTTACTTTCAGACACGTTACTAACATTAGAACTTCACCAAGTACTAGTTCACAAGTTGTGGGACAATATGATGCTGGAGAAAGCGTTGTTTATGATGGCAAAGTAATTGCTAATGGTTATACTTGGTTAAGATACCGAGCAGCTTCAGGTGCATATCGCTACGTTGCCGACTTGAACTAAAATTAATTAGGTGAAAATAATTTTTAGAAACACCCTTAAACATTTTCAAATAAATGAAATGGAGTATGGATTATGAACTTAAAGAAAGTAACCTCACTAATTTTAATTAGTTTTGCAGTGGTCACCATGGGAGTGTTTGTGCCTAATGTGGGACATGTTAATGCGCAAACTACTCAATTTGCGCAGGGTAATAGTGGTCAAGGGGAGATTGTAGTTCACTACGTTGATCAAAATGGTCAAGTAATTCGTCCTGCAACCACCGCCATGGGAGCAACTGGTAGTACCTATATTGCGTCGATTCCTAACATTCCTGGATACAAGTATTCTAGTATTCAAAATGGACAAAATAATAGTAATGGCCCCCAAATGACATTTGGTGGTAGTGATAGTTCAACAGATATTATGGAAATGACGATTATTTATTCATCAACTGGTAACAGTACGGCAAATAATAAACAACCTAACCGTGCTAATGCTGGTGTGAGTTCCAATGGTAATAATGGTAGTCAGACTAATGGTAAGAATAAAAATAATAACGGGACTAGTGATAGTTCAGCTACTGGCACCCAGAAGAATGCTACTAGTAATAATCAGACAAATGAAAAAGCCAAGGATCAATCAAAGGCCAAAGATAATTCCCAAAAACCCAATGCTGATAAGAATGCCAAGGATAAAAAGAATCAATCTGATAAGAAGAATCAGAAAAATAAAAAGGCAAAAAAAGATCATGACAAAAATGATGCTAAGCACGAGAAAAAAGATGGGAGCATTACTCCCTGGGTAGTTGGAGGAATTATTGTGGTGGTAGTTGCTGGAGTTGGGGCTTTTATATGGCACAAGTTCAGAGGACCACGTCATTTTGAGCATTAAAAAAGTTCATTGATTGGAGAAAAACAAATAATCCCGTAACGCTAGTTTTTAGCGGTACGGGATTATTTTTATAGCTGAAGCTATTTTTTGTTAATTATAATATTGGGATCAGCAATCTTTTGGACCTTATCCAATTCATCTTTGGACTCTACGAGTGGAATTAACTGAAGATTCTGATAATTTTTTATTTTTGCAGATAAACTTTCTATTCTGGTTGATGCAACTACTCCAGCAAAGTTATTGTTATCAATCCAGTTCAGAGTATCAGTCCAATTTTTTTCAATTATTTGATCAAATGCAGGTGAAAAATACAGTTGCATGCCGCCTGCTGCTGCCATCAAAATTTCCATGGCCTCTAAGTCGACTTTATTTTGGTCATTTAAAGCACCAATAATGACACCATCAACACCTAACTCTTGGCATTGGAAAAGATCATCTTCCATGATTTTTATCTCAGAATCATTAAAGGTACTAGTATTATTATTTGATGAAATTAAGACGTCGAGGCTTCGCTTTTTTTCGTGAGCATATTTACATGCTTCTGCGATAAATCCACGACTGGGGGTCATCATTTCCTGATTAATTGCAATTTTTAATTGAGAACTTTCAAGTTCAGCAGATACCTCTCTAAATTTTGATACAAGTGGTTCAACGATTGTCATATAAACTACCTCCTGCAACAATTATAACTATTATAGATCTGAATTGACATCGATTTTGCGCTTAAATGAAATTAGACGCGTGATATAATTGAAAAAGAAAGTTATTGAACGAATTATTGGAGGATGTAAATGACTAATCATATTGCATTATTTGAACCATTAATGCCAGCTAATACTGGCAATATTGCAAGAACATGTGCGGGAACTGATACCGTTCTTGATTTAATTAAACCGTTGGGTTTTTCGGTTGATGATAAACACTTAAAGAGAGCTGGATTAGATTACTGGGATAAGGTTAAGATCAATTATCACGAAAATCTTCCTGAATTTTTAAAAACCATTCCAGACAAGCAAAGGTTGTTTTTGGTTTCAAAGTTTGGGAAAAAGGTGTATACAGATCCAAATTATAGTGATGATAACGTGGATTATTATTTTTTGTTTGGAAAAGAAACGACGGGATTGCCCGAAAACTTTGAACGTCAGTATTCCAAACAAGCTATTAGAATTCCTCAAGATGATTCTCATATTCGAGCATTGAATTTATCGAACACTTGTGCGATTGTAATATATGAGGCTTTAAGGCAACAGAAATTTGCTGGACTTGAAGTGACTCATACTTATGAGCACGATAAATTAAAATAATGCGAAGGGGTGCCTTAGTTGGCTCAACGAAAAACAAAACGTAAAACTACAAAGCGTAAAATAACGAGAAAACGTCGTCCAAGGAAAAAAAGAAATTCTGTTTGGAACAAATTAAAGAACTTTTGCGGTGAAAAGAAATTAAATATCATTGGTTTGATTTTTATGTTGATCGCCGTTTTAGGCTTTTTCAGCTTAGGAATGGCGGGGACCCTGTTTGCTAATGTATTTCGGTTAGTGGTTGGGAACGCCTACCAGGTTTTGGCAATTTTTCTAGGTGTTTTTGGCATCTTATTGCTTCTAGGAATTAAGATTCCTCGAATCGATTACCATTATATTTTGGGTTTTTTGATAGCATTTATTGGTTGGATTTTAAACTTATCCATTACCTTTTCGAATTCTTTAAATTCCCATGTTAACTTTGTGTCCACCACCTTCAATGCGTTACTTTCTGATATTACTAACGGTGTCTCTACTAGTAACGTTGGGGGTGGGATGATTGGCGCTACGTTATTATCTTTTTTCGATACCCTTATCTCGTTAGTTGGGACTTTGATCCTTGCTTACAGTTTAATGGTCGTTGGAGCGATCATCTTCTTTAAACTACCAGTTATTAAGTGGCTCAAAGGCTTTTTGACTTGGTCAGCTAAGTGGTTTACTGCGATTATTGCGTCATTTAATCGGGCGCACCTGAATAATCAAGAGCGACGAAATAATCGAAAATTACAAAAGCAGCAATCAGCAAAGACAAATCAGTTTCAAGATTATCTAGGACATCAAAAAGAAAATGAGAAGAACAGTTCGCGGTCTCAAGCATCCGTTAATTCACCAACTGTTCCAGTCAATAAGCCAAGGGAACATGTTGGTGTTAAACAAGATGAGAATACTCCTCACATAACGGTTGCAAGTAAGAAGCCTAAACGGAATCATTTTGATAATGAAACCAAAACGAGTTTACCAACTTTTGAAAATAATTCTTCTGGTAACCACTATCAACTTCCTTCAACTAATCTCCTTACTAAAGTGCCAGAGCAAGATCAGACTGCAGAATATAATGCGATCGATAAAAATACGAAAATTCTACAAAAGACTTTAAAGAGTTTCGGGGTTGATGCTGAGGTAAAAAATGTAAGCTTAGGACCATCGGTTACCGAATATGAGTTGCATCCAGCAATTGGTGTAAAAGTTTCTAAAATTGTCAATTTGAGTGATGATATTGCACTTGCATTAGCAGCAAAAGACATCAGGATTGAAGCACCAATTCCAGGCAAATCTTTAATTGGGATCGAAGTTCCTAATAAAGCAATTTCGACCGTTTCGTTTCGGGATGTATTTGAAAATCAGACCGGCAATAACCATGGTATTTTAAATGTTCCTTTGGGTAAAAACGTTAACGGTGACGTTGTTTCTTGCGATATTACCAAGATGCCTCATTTGTTAATTGCGGGATCAACTGGAAGTGGTAAGTCGGTTGCAATTAATTCAATTCTCACTAGTATTCTTTTAAAAGCTACTCCCGACCAGGTTAAATTTATGTTAATTGACCCTAAGAAAGTTGAGTTGGGTGTTTATAACGGGATTCCTCATCTTTTAAGCCCAGTGGTTTCAGATCCTAAGAAAGCCGCTCGCGCTCTTCATAAAGTGGTTGATGAAATGGAACATCGTTATGAGATGTTTGCCCAGACAGGTCAACGTAAAATTAGTGGATATAATAAGTATATTCAAGAAAAGAATCGGACTGAAGGTACGGCTCTTCCAACTCTCCCATACATTGTAGTGGTTGTTGATGAACTAGCTGATTTAATGATGACGGTCTCAAATGAAGTGGAGAGTGCCATCATTAGACTAGCTCAGATGGGAAGAGCAGCTGGGGTTCATATGATTTTGGCAACTCAACGTCCGTCAGTTGATGTTATTACCGGATTGATTAAAGCTAATGTCCCATCAAGAATCGCTTTTGCGGTATCAAGTGGAGTTGATTCAAGAACAATTTTAGATACGAATGGAGCTGAAAAATTACTTGGGAGGGGTGATATGCTGTATCTCCCGATCGATCAAAACATTCCAGCGCGTGTCCAAGGTTCCTTTATTTCTGATAGTGATGTTGAAAACGTGATTGATTTTGTCAAGAAACAAGCTGAGCCAGAATATGATGACTCAATGATGGTTACTGATGCTGAAATTAAAGAAGAAGAAAAAGACGATGATGAGGATGATCTATTTGATGATGCTCTGAAATTTGTTGTAAAAGAACAAAAAGCCAGTACGTCGATGATTCAACGTCAGTTTCGAATTGGTTATAATCGGGCGGCTCGGATTGTTGATGATATGGAACAACGTGGGTATATTGGACCACAGCATGGAAGTAAACCTAGAGACGTCTATAAGAAGCCTTCTTCTGATGATGAAAAATAAAAAGACACTCTGAATTTGCTTCAGAATGCCCTAAAACGATATTATTAATTTACATGCCACCAAAGAAAGCAGCTGCTGATCCAGCAACCACTGATAAAATGGTTGCAATAATCATTAACCAAACAAAGATCATTAAGATCTTTTGAAACGTTGTTTTATCTTTCCATTTATTCAAAGTATCCACCACTTTCAGTATTCATACTGTCACAATTCTAACTTTGAACTAAAAATATTGCAAATCACTTATTATACCTAATTTACGAGGTTAAAAATGGTCAATTATATATCTAATCTACATTTATTAGTGGAGTCATTAATTAAGCCTTTATTACTTTTCATTATTATTGGTTTTATTATTATTTTTTTTAAGCGCATTACTAAAAATCGGATGTTTCAACGGCTGAGTGTTCTTGATTCATTTCCAATCATTGGAATTTGGTTAGTTCATGTCATTACTATGACGAGTCATGGATTTTCGTTTTTGCCATTATTCATTTTGGCTTGGATGATAATTGGGATTATCTTTTTGTTTTACCGAGTGACCGATGAAGGACAGTTGTTGCCAAAACAATTTTTAGTTAATTTTTGGCGAATAAGTGACATTTATTGGATAATTATTTTTATATTTTCTTTGATTGTAAAAATTATTATAATACACTGATATAAAAGCATTCCTGGGATTTGTTTTCCGGAGTGCTTTTATTTTTTGTGGATTTTTATGGAGGCAAAGTGGTAGGAAGTGGTTTATTGTGGTAAACTAAATTTATATTTAGGGGAGAAGGGAATGATGAATTATGTTCATGGGCGAATATCGACATAACATCGATGCCAAGGGACGTCTCATCATTCCCGCTAAATTTAGAGATTTATTAGGAGATAAATTTGTCATTACTCGTGGTTTAGATGGCTGTCTTTTTGGGTATACCGAGAATGAATGGCAAAAAGTTCAGGATAAGATTAATGAACTGCCCTTTAACAAAAAAGATGCGCGAATGTTTGCACGTTTTTTCTTTTCTGCGGCCACTGAATGTGATATTGATAAACAAGGCCGAGTCAATATCCCGACCGCTCTTTGTAAGTATGCCGACCTGACCAAAAGCTGTGTTTTGGCTGGAGTATCGACTAGGTTTGAAATTTGGGATGCTTCTAAGTGGGATAGTTATACGGATGAGGCTGCGAGTGAGTTCAGCGATATTGCTGAAAATTTACTTGATGTCTAACTTGAGGTGAATTTTAATGTCTACGTTTAAACATCAAACGGTTTTATTAAATGAGGCTATTCGTGGTCTGAATGTTAAGCCCAATGGAATCTATGTTGATTGTACTCTTGGAGGCGGAGGCCATAGTTCTAAGATATTGTCGGAACTAAAAAAGGGTCATTTATACGCTTTTGATCAAGATCAAGTTGCCATTGATTATAATCAGTCACATTTAGAAAAGTTCTTAAAAGATAATGAAACTACTTTTATTCATGATAATTTTAGAAATTTTAAACGTGATTTGAAGCGTTATGATGTCGTTGGAATTGATGGGGTTGTTTATGATTTAGGAGTTTCTTCACCTCAACTTGATGATGCCGAGCGAGGCTTTAGTTATCAAAAGGATGCTCGTCTTGATATGCGGATGGATCAAAGAAATGATCTAGATGCTTGGGAAGTTATTAATCACTGGTCGTATGAAAAGTTAGTAAAAATTTTTTATCGGTATGGTGAGGAAAAGTTTTCTAAACAAATTGCTCGTAGTATTGAAAAAATTAGAGCTGATCATCCAATTGATACTACAAGTCAGTTAGCTGAAATCATTAAGGATGCCATTCCAGCTCCAGCACGAAGACATGGTGGTAACCCAGCTAAGCGCGTTTTTCAAGCCGTACGAATTGCCGTTAATGATGAGCTAGGCGCTTTAGAAGATTCACTTGAGCAGGCGTTAGATATGTTAAATGTTCATGGTCGGATTAGTGTAATCACGTTTCAATCGCTTGAAGATCGTTTGGTAAAGGGGATTTTTAAAGAAAAAACCACCATTCAAGATTTACCTCATGATTTACCAGTCATACCGGATTCAATGCAACCAAAGTTTAAAATGGTCCAAAGAAAACCAATTTTACCCAGTGCTGATGAACTTAGTCAAAATCATCGATCGCACAGTGCCAAACTCAGAATCATTGAGAAAATTAAATAGGAGGTGGGAACTTTGGCACAAAATGGTCTAGCAAAAAAAGAATATTCAAATGGAAACGCGTATGAAACATATCGAAGAAATCAGATCAATTCAAAGCGTGTTACTACTCCCCAAAGAGAACATAAGTTCAGTCCTAAGCTGGAAATTACAATTTTAGTAGTTGGATGTGCGATGATATTCTTAATGTCGGTCGCATTGGTTTGGACAAGAATTTCACTTTCAGGGGCCCAACAAACGTTGCAAGATACTGAGAGTCGATCAACAAGAATACATAATACCAATACCGGACTTAAGCAACAGATTGATGAACTTCAAAGTAGTTCACGTTTAGATAAGGTTGCTAAAGGATCGGGATTAAAACTTTCAAATGATCAAATAAGGAACGTCACAAAATGAATAAAAAACAAGAGCAGATAAAAAATCGGAAAAATGCGATTGCTAATCGAAAAAAATTTGGGATGTATTTTCGGATTTTAGTAATTGTAGTTTTCCTGTTGATTTTCGGCTTTTTTTTTAAAAAAGCAATTTTCAAAAGTGCGAATCACGTTAATTTGGCACAGCAAACAAAGAGTTTGTATGCCCAAACTAACGTGATTAAGTCTAAACGTGGAACCATCTATGATAACAATAATCAAGCGTTGGCTGAGGATACCAGTACTTACTCGATTTATGCTATTTTAAACAAGTCGCAAAAGACTAAAGATGATAAACCAGATTACGTAACTAATCCTGAAAAAACCGCTAGGGTCCTTTCTGAAAACTTGCCGATTAGTTACAAAGATGCCCTTAAGACCCTTAAACCAAAGAAACAAGCCTTTCAGGTTGAATTTGGAAATCCGGGAAAAAACATTTCTTTAGTTGATAAACAAAAAATTGTTTCTCATCATTTGCCCGGCATCAAATTTGTTCAACAACAGAGTCGATTATATCCAAATGGGGTCTTTGCATCTCACATTGTTGGGTTGGCTTCTCCAGTTACCAATAACAAGACTAAGGAAACAAACTTAGTGGGACAAATGGGCCTTGAAAAGTCATTTAATAAAGTTCTGAATGGGAAAAATGGGTATGAAGAAGTAAGACATGATAATTATGGTTACGAAGTACCTGATGATAATAAAAAAGAACGACCAGTGGTTAACGGGAATAGTGTTCATACCACAATTGATTCTCGATTAGAATTTCTACTTGAAAACCAGATGAGTGAGGTACAATCACAGGTTCATCCAAAGAGTATGAATGCCATGCTGATTGATGCTAAGACTGGGAAAGTTTTAGCCGCTGCTCAACGACCAACTTTCAATGCTACAACTGGCAAGGGATTAGGTGGAATTTGGCGGAATACATTGACCCAAGATGCTTTTGAGCCAGGTTCAACCATGAAGATTTTTACGCTAGCCGCTTCAATTGATAGTGGTAATTTCCATGGAAATGAGCGCTATCTATCAGGTAAATATGATATTGATGGTAAGATTGTGCCAGATTGGCTACCAACAGGATGGGGAATGATCACTTATAATAAGGGATTTGCCTTGTCTAGTAACGTTGCCATGGCACATTTGGAACAACAGATGGGGCCAAATACTTGGAAAGATTACATTAATCGGTTTCAGTTTCTGAAGAATACTAATTCAGTTTTTGGTGATGATGATTCGGGGAATATGCAATTTAAGTTACCAATTGAACAGGCTAATACTGCCTTTGGTCAAGGTATTCAAGTAACTGCTTTGCAGATGGTGCAAGCCATGACTTCAGTTGCTAATAACGGCAAAATGATCAAGCCAAGGTTTGTTGATGATATAACCAATGATCACAATAAGGTGGTTAAGAATTATAAGGAAGAAACGTTGGGACATCCCATTAAACCCTCAACTGCTAAAGCTGTTCGAAAGCATATGGAAGATGTTGTTTATAAGCCATATGGGATCGGTCAAGATTACAAGATTCCTGGATATCGAGTAGCTGCAAAGACTGGTACTGCTCAGGTAAGTAATGGATCTGGCGGTTATGAGAATGGTGACGATAGTTACTTGTATTCGGTTGCTGGAATGGTACCTTCTTCAAACCCAAGATACATTATGTACGTAAGTATGAAACAACCCACTTTAAATGGTGGAAAGACCGCTACCCAATTGATGGCGCAAATCTTCAATCCAGTTATGCAGCGGGCATTAACCCAAAATACAGCTGATGATGCGCAAGTTCCAGATGTCGTTAGTCAAAAGACTGATGGGGCTAAAGAGCAACTTAGTAAAAGTCATCTGGAGCCAATTGTGATTGGTGATGGTGACACGGTTACTAAGCAAAGTCCAACGGCGATCGGTGCTGGTTCAGGAGATAATCACGTTATTTTGATCACTAGCGGAGTATTAAAGATGCCTAGTCTTAAAGGTTGGAGCGAAAAAGACGTTCAAACGCTTAGTGATCAATTGGGTATCAAATTAAGTACTAGCGGTAAGGGAAAAGTAGAAAGTCAGAGTATCAATGTAGGTCAAAGAATTACCCCCAAAGCTACGTTGACAGTTAAATTAAAATAAATTTTGAGAGGATGAAAAGTGATGGATTGGTTAATTCCACTAATTGGAGGATTTATTATTACACTGGGACTAACGCCAGTATTAATAAGTTATTTTAGATCAAAGCATGAAGGTCAGATGATCAGGGAGGAAGGTCCCAGCTGGCATGAAAGTAAGAGTGGAACACCCACAATGGGAGGATTAGGTTTCATAATTGCAATCGTCATTACGTGCTTGATCTATGGATTAGTAGTTAGCCAATTGAAGTCAACGTTACTCATCCTAATCTTTGTTCTTGTTTTTTATGGACTAATTGGGATGTGGGATGACTCAATTAAACTTTTTAAGCGTCAAAATGAAGGATTCAAAGCTTGGCAAAAGTTCTTGCTTCAAGTCATTGGAGCACTGGTATTTGCTTGGGTTTACTATGCTGATGGATTTCCAATGTCAATTCGCTTTTTTAACCTCGGCGAGATTCCATTAGGGTATTTCTATGTTTTGTTTATCATTTTTTGGCTTGCGGGCTTTTCTAACGCCGTTAACCTCACGGATGGATTGGATGGATTGGTAAGTGGATTATCAATTATAGCTTTTGGAGCTTATGCCGTTGTCGCTCATTTCCAACACCAGTTTGAGGTTGAAATTTTTTGCATGGCAGTTGCAGGTGCGCTTATCGCATTTCTGCTTTTTAATCACAAGCCTGCTAAAATCTTTATGGGTGACATGGGTTCCCTAGCATTGGGTGGTGCTTTAGCTGCCGTTTCAATTTTGCTTCACCATGAACTTTCGTTATTATGGGTTGGATTAGTATTCGTTGTTGAAACTGCCAGTGTCATCTTACAAGTTACATCATTTAAACTAACTGGAAAAAGAATTTTTAAGATGACTCCCATTCATCATACCTTTGAGTTGATGGGCTGGAGTGAATGGAAGATTGATATTGTCTTTTGGCTAGTAGGTTTGTTTACTGCGATCACTGGCGTTATTACAATGATTTAATTTTTAGGGAGCTTAATTTTAATTATGAAAAACGTGGACAATTATAAAGATAAAAATATTTTAGTTTTTGGGGCTGGCATGAGTGGAACCAATGCTGCTAAACTATTGGTTAAGCTGGGAGCAAATGTCACTTTAACTGATGCAAAACCAGCTGATCAAATTAAAGAATATGATGAATTAAAAGCAGATGGTGTAAGAGTAGTAGCAGGTAAATCACCTCTTTCCCTATTAGATGGAATTGATCTAATGGTCAAAAATCCTGGCATTCCATACGATAATGATTTGGTTAAAGCCGCTCAAGATAAAAACATTCCGATCATTGTGGAATTGGAACTTGCAGCAGAAATCTCAGATGCTCCGATTGTTGGGGTCACGGGTAGTAACGGAAAAACCACCACTACCACCATGATTACTAAAATGTTGCAAGCGGGCAAAAGAGATGGAAGGGCCCTAGATGGTGGAAATATTGGAATTCCTGCCACCAAGGTAGCTCAAGAAGTTAATAAGAATGATGTCTTAGTATTAGAAATTTCGAGTTTTATGTTACTGGGGACTCCTAAACTTCATCCGCATATTGCTGTCATTACTAATATTTTTTCCAACCATTTGGATTACCACAAAACACGTGAAAATTACGTAAATGCTAAGATGCAGATTACTAAAAATCAAACCAAAGATGATTTTCTTGTCATGAATTTTGATAGTGCTGAATGGCGAGAATTAAGCAAGCGTAGTAAAGCTCAAATCGTTCCATTTTCACTCACTGATAAGTACAAAAATGGAGCCTACGTTTCTAATGGCGATATTTACTTTAAAGATGAATTTATTATGCACAAAAAAGACATTCGGGTTCCGGGTGAACAAAACGTTCAAAATGCCTTAGCCGCAATTGCGGTAGCTAAACTGTATAAAATCTCTACTGAAGCGATTGTTTCAGTATTAAAGAATTTTGGTGGAGTTAGACATCGTGTTCAATACGTTTTAACTGCTGACGATCGTGAGTTCTATAACGATTCTAAGGCAACCGACATTGAGGCCACCCAAATGGCTCTAAGAGGATTTGATGAACCGATCGTTTTGTTAGCAGGTGGATTAGATCGTGGCTATACTTTTGATAAACTGGTTCCTGATTTTAAATCTAATTTAGCGGGAATTGTTTTATTTGGTGAAACCGCTGACTTGTTAGAAGATGCTGCCAAAAAAGCCGGTGTTCCACAAATTAAAAAAGTTAAAGACCTTGATGAAGCCGTACCAGAGGCGGTTAAGATGAGTAAACCAGGTGATATCATATTGCTGTCACCGGCTAACGCAAGTTGGGATCAATTTGCAACTTATCGTGATCGTGGGAATGAATTCATCAAAGATGTAGAGAAGTTAACTGGTAAAAAGGAGACTAAATAATGAGAATGATTGTATCCGGGGGAGGAACTGGTGGACATATCTATCCAGCACTTGCCCTAATTGACGCGTTAAAAGCTCAAAAGCCTCATTCAGAGGTTTTGTACGTTGGGTCCGATCGCGGATTGGAAGGTAAAATTGTTCCAGAAAGGGGAATAAAATTTGATGCCTTAAAAATTCAAGGATTCAAACGGAAGTTGTTTAGTCTGTATAATTTTAAAACGATTTGGTTGTTTTTAAAAAGCGTCCAAGAATCAAAAAAAATCATTAAAAAGTTTAAACCTGATGTTGTGGTTGGCACCGGTGGGTATGTTTGTGGAGCCGTAGTATATGCTGCAGCTAAGTTAGGAATTCCAACCGTTATTCATGAGCAAAATAGTGTTGTTGGTCTCACTAATCGCTTTTTGAGTCGTTATGTAGATGAAATTGCCATTGCTTTTGACGATGCTCGAAAACAGTTTCCCGAAAATAAAGTTATTTTCACTGGCAATCCACGGGCGCAGCAGGTGGCTAATATGAAAAGCGATTTTAAGTGGAGTGAGTTTGGTTTAAAAGATGATGTTCCAACGGTGTTGATATTTGGTGGAAGCCAGGGAGCACTAAAAATTAATTCATCAACGGTAGAAGCGATCCCTGAATTTGACCGACGAAAATACCAAGTTGTTTTTGTTACCGGCCAGAAGCGATATCAAGGTGTTAAAAATGATTTAAAAAACGTTAAAATTAACGACAATATCGCCGTTTTACCTTATATTTCAAATATGCCAGCGGTTCTGCCTAAAGTTGATTTAATTGTTGGACGTGCTGGTGCCACTAGTATTGCAGAAATAACTGCCATTGGGATTCCGGCCATTTTAATTCCAAGTCCCTATGTTACCGCGGATCATCAAACTAAGAACGCGATGAGTCTCGTAAAAAATAATGCCGCGATGATTTTGACTGAAAAAGATTTGAATGGGCAATCTTTAGTGACAAAAGTCGATTCTTTAATGCATAACACTGAATTAAGAAAGCAAATGGCTACTAACTCATATGATATGGGAGTTCGTGATGCCGCTGACAAACTTTTAGGCGTTTGTGAGCAGGCAATTGAGAAGCATCATAAAAAAGCTTAACGGGTGATCTTAATGAAAACTAGCGATAATGATTCCAATTCATCAGGTCGGTTGGAGAAGTACCAGGAGAGAAAACAAAGGAAGAATAGTCGGTATCGAGTTGGACACAAAATTCCTGGGATTAGAAAGCAACAACGCAAACAATTAATTAGAGGATTTTTGCCAATCTTATTATTGTTTATAGTAGTAGCTTTAGTTTCGCTCTATTTGGTACTGCCATACAGTCGGGTTTCATCGATTAACATTCAAACCAATCATCAGTTAAAGGGCGAGAATATTAAAGATCAGATACCATTTCGAGTTGGAGATTCGTTGCTAATGGTAAAGAGAAACAAAGCTAAGGCCCAAAAGTACGTGTTAACTCATAATGCGCAGGTTAAGCACGTTGATTTTTCTTTTAAAAAGCATAATCAATTGATGGTAAGTGTAGATGGATATTCGAATCCGGAGTACATTTTTAAAGCTGGGAAGTATTATCCAGTCTATCCGTCAGGTCATGTTTCCAGCGAAGCAGTTAAAATTGATGATCCTAACAATATCTGCACTGTTTCTGGATTTAAGCCAGGAAATGAAATTAGAAATGTGTTAAAGCAATACAAAAAGATTAGTCCATCAATTAGGAATCAGATTAAAGAGTTAAAAAATGCTAATACTAAAAGCAATCCGGAGCGGATTCAAATTTTGATGAAAGATGGAAATGAGATTTACGTCAAAATCAGTACTATGGCAGATAAGATGGCTTACTATCCTGCAATTGCGAAGAGCCTGAAACAAAAGAGCGTGGTTAACATGGAAGTGGGAGCATATTCCTATCCTTTGGGGGAATGAGAGCTCTTTATTAACGTTCATCATGTGTGTTAAAATTAAGTGAGATTATGGTATATTGGATAATTTGTTTCAATAGACCTTATATGGAGGTTCCAGATAATGAACGATTCAAATTTGTACATTGGTTTAGATATTGGAACTACTTCGATTAAAGTGATTGTGGCTGAAAAAGCTAATGGTCAAATGAATGTAATCGGAGTTGGTAATGAAAAATCAACTGGTGTTAGTCGTGGAGTTATTGTTGATATTGATAAGGCTTCAAATGCTATTGAGCGGGCCGTTAGTCAGGCTGAAGAAAAGGCAAGTGTCAAAATTAGCAATGTAATTGTGGGCATCCCAGCTGATCAGATTAAAATTGATAAATGTTCTGGGATGATTGAACTCCCCGACCAGTCTGAGGAAATCACAAACGATGATGTTGTTGACGTTTCTGAGTCTGCTATTGACACCAACCTTCCACCTGAACGTGAAGTGATCGATCTAACTCCAGATGAATTCATGGTGGACGGCTTTGACGGTATCCAAGATCCACGGGGCATGGTTGGAAATCGTCTGAAAATGAATGGCCGAATGATTAGTGGGCCTAAGACTATTATTCATAATATTAAAAAAGCCGTTACTAATGCTGGCTTGAATATTGAGGCATTGGTTGTCGATCCCCAGGCTGAAGGAAAATATATTTTAAGTGAATCAGAGCAAGAGTTTGGAACAATATTGATTGACCTAGGTGGAGGACAATCAACGGTTGCGGTTATTCATGACTTTGAACTCAAGTACGCCAATGTTGATCTTGAGGGTGGACAATACATAACTAAAGATATTTCTTCAGTATTAAACACTTCTGCCGCTAACGCTGAAAAGTTGAAGCGTGGATATGGATATGCTGATGTTGATCAAGCTAGTGAAGATAATGAGTTTCCAGTCGAAGTTGTTGGCCAAGGACAACCAGTTAATGTAAGTGAGAAATTATTAGCTGAAATTATCGAAGCACGAATCGATCAAATCTTTGGTAGACTCAAAGATGATCTTGATGGAGTTGAGGCATTAAGTCTTCCTGGTGGGATTGTGCTAACCGGTGGAGTAGCTTCTATGCCAGGGATTGCTGAATTAGCCGCTAATACCTTTGGTGTTAATGTCAGGGTTTATATTCCCGACCAAATTGGTTTAAGACATCCCTCACTATCGTTAGCATTATCATTAGTTAATTATGGTGGTAATTTAAGTCAAATTGAACGGTTAGTACGTTCAGCATTTGACCATGGTGAATTCGCCTATAATGACAACGGAAATGCCAGAGAAGTTGAACCTCAATCTAAACCAAGCGTATCTGGATCCATTCCCTTTAAGCAAAAACGTCAGAATAAAACTGCAAAACAAAAACGTGAAAAGAAACCAAAGAGTGATAAGAATTTAGGCGAAAAATTAAGTGGCATTGTACACCACTTTTTCGAGTAACGCGGGGGTATTGATAAAATATGGACTATTCAATGGATGCAAATAAAAATAATGGTGCAACAATTAAGGTCATTGGAGTTGGTGGCGGTGGTGGAAACGCCGTTAATCGAATGATCGAAGAGGGCGTTAAAGGAGTCGAATTTATTGCCGCTAACACCGACCTACAAGCTTTAGGAAGTTCTAAAGCAGAAACTAAGATTAATCTTGGACCCAAGCTCACCAAAGGATTAGGAGCTGGATCAAACCCAGAAGTTGGATCAAAAGCAGCTGAAGAAAGTGAAGAAGCCATTACTGATGCCTTACACGATGCTGACATGGTGTTTGTTACGTCAGGAATGGGCGGAGGAACTGGAACTGGTGCAGCTCCGATTGTTGCCAAAATTGCTAAAGATGCTGGTGCGTTGACAGTTGGAGTTGTGACTCGTCCCTTCGTTTTTGAGGGACCAAAACGTGATCATAACGCTACTGAAGGAATTGAAGCCCTTAAGCAAAACGTTGATACTTTAGTGGTGGTTTCAAATAATCGTTTACTAGATATGGTGGATAAAAAGACTCCAATGATGGAAGCCTTTAAGGATGCCGATGATGTCTTACGTCAGGGTGTTCAAGGAATCACTGATTTAATTACTAGTCCCGGGGTTGTTAATCTGGATTTTGCTGATGTAACAAGTGTAATGCAGAATCAAGGATCCGCTCTTATGGGAGTGGGTGCAGCAACCGGTGAAAACCGAACTGAAGAAGCAACTAAAAAGGCCATTAATTCACCATTATTGGAAGTTTCAATCGACGGAGCTCAACAAGTTTTGCTGAATGTAACTGCTGGACCAGAGTTATCACTTGCTGAGGCACAAGATGCAGCTAATATCGTGTCTGATGCAACGTCAAATGATGTTAACATCTTCTTTGGAACTTCGATCGATGAAAACATGGGGGATGAAGTTAAAGTTTCAGTAGTTGCTACTGGAATTCAGACTGGGGATCCAGACCGTTCTGCTAGCCCAGCACTAACTAGGAAGAATCGTTCGAGTACCTTTGCTAGTCCCAAGACTGATAATGCTACTAAAGATAATTCAGCTGATTCTAGTAATGATGATCCGCTTCACAACTGGGACATTAGTGATAACCAAAACGAAGTTAGAAATGCTGATTCATCAGATAATGACAAGTTTTCGAACGTGGAAAAGCAAGACTTTGAACCATTTGAAGCTGGAAATAATTCTGATTCAAATAATAATGATAGTGGAAACGACAATGATAATGTCCCTCCATTCTTCAGATATCGGAACCGAAATAATAAGCAATAGTATTCGGAGAGGAGCTAGTAATGTCATATAATTTTAAGCGTTTTTTTGGTCTCGATGATAATAACGAGACTTATGAAGACGACGACTCAAACCAAAATAATGTTGATAGCGTTCGATCTGTAAAAAATAATCCGCGTAAGGTCGTATCAATGAGTAAAAGTGATATTTCTAATAGTAAAATTGCTGTTATGGAACCCCGAATTTATGCTGACGCAAAAAGTATTGCCAGTAAATTAATTGGTGGGAATGCTGTAATTGTTAAAATGGACGGGGTTAGTAATGAGTCCGTCAAAAGAATCGTTGATTTTTTAAATGGGACTATTTACGCTATTGATGGAAAAATAAGACGAATTGATGAGAAAATTTTTCTCTGTGCTCCTAACAATTTTGATATTGATGGCGCAATGGACGAAAAGTTCAATAGTCGGTTAGGATGATTTAGTTGATTACAGTAATTAATTGGATTGCACAGATTATTAATTATGCAATTCAGATCTATATGTTGGCAATCGTAATCGATGCTTTACTGACATGGTTTCCAGGTGCCTCACAGTCTCGATTTGGTCAGTTTTTGGGTCGGATTGTGAATCCTTTTTTAGAGTACTTTAATTTTGCTCACATTGGGATGTTAGGATTTGGGCCAATATTGGCCTTAGTTGTACTTCAACTTTTACAGTTTGGGGTAACCTACATTGGAAATATTATCATAAGTTTGGTCGCATAAAATGGGTGTTGAAAAGAATATTGAACAACATTTTAGAAAATCCGAATTACCGTTCCTCCAAACTGCAAGTGATTGGATTGATAGTGCGAATTCTGAGTATCGTCCAGTTCTTACTAGTTTTCTCAACTCAAGGGAGTGCTATTTACTTCAGACTTTGGTAAATCGTTATCCTAGTTTGAAGCTGTCGACGTTTGGTGGATATCAAAATGCTGAGATGAAACGAGGTCTGATTTATCCAGACTATTTTGTGCCGAAGTTTGATGATTATGAATTATCACTAATTGAGATTCAATATCCAGAAAAGTTTGCGTCTATCCACCACAATCAAGTTCTTGGAAGTTTGATGGGAAGTGGAATTGAACGTAAGGTTCTCGGCGATATTTTGACCGACGGAGAACGTTGGCAATTTATTTGTGAGAATGAAATGGCTAAGTATTTGATAAGATCAGTTGATCGTATTGGTAAAGTAAAGGTTGATTTAAGCCAAATTAATTTTAGTCAAATTGTTCAGCAAAAAGATGACTGGATAGTAGATTTTGTTACTTTACCATCATTTCGTTTAGACGTTGTTATTTCGATTGGTTTTCATATCTCTAGAAGTATGGCTAAGAGTCTGATCGAGCATGAAAAAGTTCGCTTAAATTGGTTTGAGTTTACTAAATCAAATTATGAAATTAAAGTTTCTGATATGATTTCTGTCAGAGGATACGGTAGAATAAAGGTAGTGGGATACAATGGCCACTCGAAAAAGGGAAAATTAAAAGCTGAATTAAACGTAATAAAAAATAAATGAGGAGGGATATTATGACGCTAACGGCTCAAGATATTCATGATAAAAAGTTTTCACTAAAAATGAGAGGATACAGCATTGATGAAGTCAATGACTTTTTAGATCAACTCACTAAAGATTACCAAATTCTGCAAGATGAGAATGAGGAGCTTAAAAGATCATTAAAGAAAACCAAAAAAGACCTCACTTACTATGATGACCTAAAGAATTCTTTGAACCAATCGATTTTAGTTGCCCAAGAAGCAGCTGATAAGGTTAAAAAGGATGCAGAAAGTGATGCAAATGAAATCAAACAAAAGGCTCAAGAGCAAGCCGATTCTATTTTAACTGAAGCTACTGCTCAATCAAATGAAATCATGGGTAACACTTCGAAACAGGCTCAAAGTCTTTCGATTGCGACTGATGATTTTAGAAATAGTGTGAAGGATTTCCGTCAAAAGATGATTGGAATGCTTAAAAGTCAGTTAGACTTTGCCCAGAGTGAAGATTGGAATAAATTACTCGATTCAAGTAATTTTAGCAATTATGATGAGATTCAAGATGCTGTGAAGAATCTTGACAAGCAGGCTATTGGCAGTGTAAACTCATCTAGTAATGATTCTTCAAAGGGTGATCAATTTGTTGTGGAGTCGGTTTCAGGACCATACACGGATCCGACAGTTGAAATTTATCCCAATGATAAGCTACATAAATAATGATAGATTGAAGATAGAAAGTTGCTAATGGTCTTTTCAGCGAATTAGGGTTAGTGTGAGCCTAAAAAAGTAATTATTAGCAAAAGATCACTTCGTTAATAGTCTATGATGCAATGAGAAAATTAACGGTTGTTAATTTTGAATTTGGGTGGTACCACGAAGACTTCGTCCCTATTAGGATGAGGTCTTTTTATTTTGAGGAGGATACTATGAGAATTAAGGATACGCTAAACTTGGGTAAAACTAAGTTTAAAATGAGAGGAAATCTTCCCGTTAAAGAGGTTGAACGGGAAAAAGTATGGGAAGATAATCAACTTTATCAACAACGGCAAAAACTGAATGAAGGCAAACCATCGTTTGTATTACACGATGGACCTCCGTATGCTAACGGTGATATCCATATGGGACACGCCATGAATAAAATCACCAAAGACATTATTGTTCGATTTAAATCCATGAATGGATACCGTGCTCCTTATGTTCCGGGATGGGATACTCATGGACTACCAATTGAACAGCAACTTAAAAAGAAGGGCTATAATCGCAAAGAGATGTCTACGAATGATTTTCGTAAACTTTGTCACGATTATGCCTTAAAACAAGTTGACCAACAGCGTGATGAATTCAAACGTTTAGGCGTTTCAGCGGACTGGGATAATCCATACCTTACTTTAATGCCCGAATATGAAGCGGCTGAAGTACGTGTTTTTGGTAAAATGGCTGATCGAGGCTTGATTTATAAAGGACTCAAGCCGGTAATTTGGTCTTGGTCATCGGAATCCGCACTAGCGGAAGCAGAAGTTGAGTATCATGATGTGACTTCTCCGTCGGCATTTTTTGCTGAAAAAGTGATTGATGGAAATGGAATTTTAGATGATGATACTTATATGGTTGTCTGGACTACGACGCCCTGGACGATTCCTGGTTCTGAGGGAATTACCGTTGAACCCGACTTTAACTATTCGATTATTCAACACGATGATGACCCGAAAAAATATGTTATCGGAACCGATTTGCTTGATAAAGACGCAGAAATGTTCGGCTGGGAAGATATCAAAACCTTAAAGACGGTCAAAGGGAAGGATTTAAACAACATTAAAGCCCAACATCCGTTTGATAAAGACCGTCAATTGGTTGTAATGAACGGCGATTTTGTTACTAATGACTCCGGAACTGGGTTAGTTCACACTGCTCCTGGGTTTGGTGAGGACGACTATAACATTGGGATGCAGTACGGCTTGAATGTGTTTGCACCCGTGAATGCTAAGGGGTATCTTACTAAAGAAGCCGGTCCTGATTTTGAAGGTGTCTTTTATGAGGATGCTAACCAAATTGCTTTGGATAAGTTAAAAAAGCAGGGACAGTTAATTCATTACATGCCTTATAAACATAGTTATCCCTTTGACTGGCGAACCAAAAAGCCGGTCATTTATCGTGCTACCCCACAGTGGTTTGCCTCAGTTGATAAGATTAGAAAAGAAATCTTGGATGCCCTCGATACGGTTGGATTTAACCCTGATTGGGGCCAAAAGCGACTCTATAACATGATTCGTGATCGTGGTGACTGGGTCATTTCTAGACAGCGAGTTTGGGGAGTTCCACTACCAATTTTCTATGGTGAAGATGGAGAACCAATCATTACTGATGAGACGATTGAACACGTTGCTAGTTTGTTTGGTAAATATGGCTCCGATATTTGGTTTGAAAGGGAAGCCAATGATCTTTTACCAGACGGATTTACTAGTGAGCATTCACCAAATGGTAAGTTTACCAAAGAAAATGACATTATGGATGTTTGGTTCGATTCGGGTACTTCTCATCAGGGCGTTTTGGCGGAACGACCTGAATTGACGTATCCATCTGATCTCGTTGTTGAAGGATCCGATCAATACCGTGGTTGGTTTAACTCTAGTCTGATTACAAGTGTTGCCTATGCCGACATTGCACCTTACAAACATGTTTTATCACAAGGATTTACCCTGGATAAAAAAGGTCACAAAATGAGTAAATCACTTGGAAATACGATCGCCCCAAGTGATGTTATCAAGCAAATGGGAGCTGACATTGTTCGTTTGTGGGTTACCACTGTTGATACTTCAGCTGATGTGCGGGTATCAATGGGTAATTTTAAAGTCGTTTCTGATAGTTATAAAAAGATCAGAAATACAATTCGGTATATGTTAGCTAATACAAGTGATTTTGATTCAGAATCAGATTCGGTTAAGTATGAAGACATGAACCATGCTGATCAGTACATGATGCTTCGCCTGAATCAATTAATTAAAAACATTAAAGATGACTACAACAAGTACGATTTTATGAGTATTAACAAGGAGTTACTGTCATTTATTACTAGTGATTTGTCGGCTTTCTACTTGGATTTTGCAAAAGATATTTTGTACATTGATCCCAAGAATGGTCACAGACGCCGTTCAATGCAAACGGTTTTATACGAGGTCCTAGTTGCTTTAACGAAATTAATGACTCCAATCATCCCCCACACGACCGAGGAAATTTGGAATTTCTTAAATGAACCAGAAGAGTTTGTTCAGTTGGCTGAAATGCCAGAAGTTAAGCACTTTGACAATGAAGATGAAATTAGGCATCAGTGGGATCAATTTATGAAGTTGAGAAAGAACGTGTTGAAAGCCATGGAACTGGCTCGAGATAGTAAAGTCATTGGTAAACCATCTGAAGCTAAATTGACTTTGTATGTTGATGATGCAACTAGGAAGCTGTTTAACGATTTAGATGTGGATATTGCTCAAATCTTGATGGTTTCTCAATTAGATGTTAAATCAATTGATGAAGTTGACCCAGATGCAGATCGATTTGATGATAATTTAGCAATTAAAGTAGAGCATGCCAAAGGTGAGACCTGTGTTCGTTGTCGTCTCATTAAGCAGGATGTTGGTTCTGACCCAGCTTACCCAGAGTTCTGTGGTCGTTGTGCTAAGATTGTTAAAGAAGAGTTTCCAGAAACGGCAACAGACGGATTTGAAGAAAAGTAATGGAATCGGGATTTGATCCCGATTTTTTATTAACAAAGGGGTAAAACGAAATGAAAGGTACGATTAAAAGTTACGAAAGGGATAAGGGATTTGGGTACATTGGGGTTCCTAATTCTGATGACATTTTCATGCATATTACTGGGATTATTTCTGGAAATCCAAAGCAAATTAAGCCCGGTGATCAAGTTGATTTTGTGAAAGCCATGGGACAACACGGCTTTCAGGCTGCTAAGGTAGTTTTACATCAAGATTGAAGCAATTGCATTGGGGTTATATTATGGTTAAACTATTTTTGGAAGGTGATTATTATGGATTTTGAAGAAAAAGTAATTAGTAGTAAACCGGTTTATAATGGACCAATTGCTCAAGTAGAAGAACAGCAAGTTAAGCTTCCAAATGGACAGTTAGCCTCTAGAGAGATTATTCACCACTGTAAATCAGTAGCAATGCTTGCAATCACCTCAGACAATAAAATGATTTTAGAGAAACAATGGCGCGCCCCAGCAAAACAAGTGATGATTGAAATCCCTGCAGGTAAATTGGATGATCGCGACAATGATTCACCGATTCATGCCGTTAAAAGGGAATTAAATGAAGAAGTTCGATATAACGCTAAGGAAATTAAAGAGCTTTATTCATTTTATCCATCAGTTGGAATTTCTGATGAGTATATGTATTTGTACTTAGTGGAGGGATTAACCCCAGTGAAGACAAAGTTACCTAGAGATCCTGGTGAATTTTTAGAAATTAATGAGTATACGCTAGATGAAGCCAAACAAATGATGAAAAGTGGCAAAATCATTGATGCTAAGACAATTATGGCAATCCAATACTGGGAACTGATGCAGAAATAGGCGGTCAATATATGGTAGTTAATGATAGGGAAAAAGATCGGTCTGAAATGACTAGATCTGAGTATCAGCGCATGTATGGTGATAGTGGGAGAAGAGATCCCCGTACTCGTTATGATAATGAATCAGAAAATCAAGAGACTCGGCATGCCCGTTTGAAAAAGCGAAGCTGGTTTGACCGATTGTTTCATCGTGCTAATAAGGGTCAATCCGATGAATCTTCGGGGAATTATTATACCGATCAACCGGACTCATATGAAAGAGAAAGACAAGATGCTTCTGAGTACAAACGTAAACGACTCGGAAGAAGATTGAATATCGTTATATTATTATTATTGTTATTAATTGTGCTCGTGCTAGCAATTATGAGATTCGTTGGATAATTTAGGAGAATTTGGGAAAATGAAAACATTTGGAATTATTTGTGCAATGGATGAAGAAATTAAATCTTTAAAATCAGCATTAAAAAATGAGAGAGAAAAAGATATTAATGGCATCAAGTTTTATGAAGGGACCATCGATGGTCAAAAAGTTGTCTTAGTAAAATCTGGGATTGGCAAAGTTGAAGCAGGAATTACAGCGGCCCTTTTACTTGAGAATTTTGATGTTGATGTAATCATTCATTCTGGATCAGCAGCTGGCATTGGGGAAGGACTGAGCGTTGGTGATTTAGTAATCTCCACTCAAACTGCTTATCATGACGTTGATGCTACTGCTGCAGGATATGAATACGGTCAATTACCCGGTCAGCCAGCTCGATTTGACGCTTCTAACACTTGGATTAATAAAATTACCGATGCTTCAAAAGATACCGGAATTAACCCTAAAAAGGGTTTGATTGTTACCGGAGATCAATTCATTGCTGGACAAAAAATGATCGATGAAATTCTGAAAAACTTTCCAGATGCCTTATCGGCCGAGATGGAAGGCGCTGCAGTAGGACAAGTTGCCCACCAGTTTAATATTCCGTACGTCGTTATTAGAGCGATGTCAGATGTTGGTGATGAAAACGCTAATCAGAGTTTTGATGAGTTTGTTGTTGACGCCGGAAAACGTTCGGCACAGATGCTATTAAATTTATTTAAGAATACTAAAGAAGCTCAGAGGGATGATTTAATTGGGTGAGATCTATTTAGATAACGCCGCAACCACACCAGTCTCCAGTGAAGTGTTGGATGACATGTACGATAAGTTTAAAAATAACTTTGGAAACGCTTCTACTTTGTATCAACTTGGAAGACAATCCAAAGAAATTTTGGAAGATAGTCGACACGTGATTGCTAAAAGTATTAATGCGGACGATAACGAAATCGTATTTACAAGTGGTGGAACCGAAAGTGATAACACGGCAGTAATTAGAACCGCTGAGGCTCGAAATAGTTTTGGTAATCACATTATTACAACTGCAATTGAACATGAAGCAATTTTAAAGCCAATGAAATATTTAGAAGATCATGGATTTAGAGTTACTTATTTACCGGTTGACAAGCAAGGTAATATTTCTTTAACTGATCTGAAGAATGCGCTTGATGATGACACGATTTTGGTTTCAATCATGATGGGAAATAATGAAGTGGGTAGTAAGAATCCGATTCATGAAATTGGGGAACTACTTAAAGATCATCAGGCTTGGTTTCATACTGATGCTGTGCAAGCTTATGGTCTACTTGATATTGATGTCAAAAGGGATCATATTGATTTACTATCTACATCGGCTCATAAGTTAAATGGTCCAAAAATGATTGGTTTTTTGTATCGACGAAATGGAATTAATTTTACCAGTTATATTATGGGTGGCGATCAGGAAGACAAACGACGTGCCGGAACCGAAAATATTCCCCAAATATCAGGATTTGCTACGGCCGTTAGAAACCTTCCTAGTGAAAAGAAAAAGCAACGAAGAGAAGATTTTATGCGATTTAAGCGCGAAGTGGTTGATGGATTAACTAATAACGGAATTGACATTGATGTAAACGGATCGATGAGTGATACCCTGCCACACGTTTTAAACATTTGGATCAAGGGAATTTCTACCTATGTTATGCAGACTAATTTAGATTTAGCGGGGATTGCCGTGTCGGGTGGATCAGCATGTACCGCTGGTAGTTTAGAACCTTCTCATGTCTTAACTGCAATGTTTGGAAAAGATAGTCCTAGACTTTCAGAATCCATTCGAGTTAGTTTTGGGGCATATACCACTGATGAAGACATTCAAAAATTAGTTACTGAGATTACGGCGATTGTTCATCGCTTGAAGAAGGGAAACAAGAAGTAATGGCATTTTCAAAGGTAGTCCAGTTAAAGGGTGGAACTGACAAATATGAGTTGAACCCAGAAATCAAACAATACACTTTACTTGACCTTGGTTTTAACACCACTAAAAGTGGCAATTTTTCCTATAAGAAATCCATTGACCCTGAGTTCCCATTCAATAAAAGGGCGATCAAGCTTAAGATTACAATCAATTCTGATATGAGTGAATTTAAGATGGCAGTCGTTGATGGTAATGAAATGAATGATGTGGATATCTTTTCTAATGATAATCATCAAGAAGAACGTGATCAGTTTAATTTCATTATGCAGAATATGATTTTAAGAAAAGTATTTCAAAAAGTGTAGAAGAGTGAAAAGTTGCAAGAATGTTAGTTAGTAGAGTATGATAGTAAATACTGGAATTGCGACCTTCAAATCGTAGATTTTCAGAATCTAAAGAATGATGGTGATGTTATGCAAGATAACAGTAAAACACGTGTTGTTGTTGGTATGAGTGGTGGAGTTGACTCTTCAGTTGCCGCCTACCTCTTAAAACAACAGGGATACGATGTGGTTGGAGTCTTCATGAAGAACTGGGATGACACCGATGCTGATGGTGTTTGTACCGCTACTGAAGACTACAAGGATGTTGCTCATGTTGCTAACGAAATCGGCATCCCATATTATTCTGTTAACTTTGAACATGAGTATTGGGACCGGGTCTTCAAGTATTTCTTAGCGGAATACAAACGCGGACGTACTCCTAATCCTGATGTAATTTGTAATACTGAGATTAAGTACAAAGCTTTTCTCGAGTATGCAATGGATCTTGGTGCCGATTATATTGCAATGGGGCATTATGCTCAGTTGAAACGTGATAAAGAAGGACACAACCACTTATTACGTTCCACAGATCTTAATAAAGATCAAACTTACTTTTTAAGTCAACTTTCAGCGGATCAATTGGATCGAGTAATGTTTCCAGTTGGTGGAATGACTAAACCTGAGGTTAGAAAAATTGCTAAAGAAGCTAACCTTTGGGTAGCCGACAAAAAGGATTCAATGGGAGTTTGTTTCATTGGTCCAAACAACTTTAATAATTTTCTTAGCAAATACCTTCCTGCTAAACCAGGTAAAATGATGACCTTTGATGGTGAAGTTAAGGGTCATCATAATGGGCTGATGTATTATACAATTGGTCAGAGGAAAGGTCTCGGTATTGGTGGAGATGGTTATGATAATCGACCTTGGTTTGTTGTTGGTAAGGATCTTTCTAAGAATATTCTGTACGTTGGAAAGGGTTATGACAATGAACATTTATATGCTGATTATTTAACTGCTTCTGGTCTTTCTTGGATTGATTCCAATACGCGAGGAAATGATTTTCACTGCACGGCTAAGTTTAGGTATCGTCAAAAGGATACTGGGGTTACCGTTCATATTGATGACGATAATAATCATGTTAAGGTAACTTTTGATGAACCAGTTCGGTCAATTACTCCCGGACAGGCAGTGGTTTTTTATGACGGTCAAGAATGTTTAGGAACCGCTACGATTGATGCCGCGTTTAAAAATGATCATGAACTACAATATGTATAATATTTAAACAAAGTTCGACTCGTTTTGAGTCGGACTTTTTTGATAATTTAATTCTAAACTGGCATAATAAAGCTATATCAATGTGTGTGAGGGATTTAAATGAGACTTTATTTTGTGAGACATGGGAAGACCGAATGGAATCTTGAAAGTAGGTATCAAGGTGCCGGAGGTGATTCACCGCTTCTTGACGAAAGTTACCATGAAATGGATCAAGCGGGTAAATTTCTTTCTGGTGTTCAATTTGCACATATTTATGCAAGCCCTATCAAAAGAGCACGAATTACTGCTTTCCATATTCAAAAATGGTTAAAATCTCCAGTCTCCATTTCACTGGACAGTCGCTTGGAAGAGTTTCATCTCGGTAAGATGGAAGGGATGAAATTTACTGATGTGCAAAAGAAATTCCCAGAAGAATTTGATGCCTTTCGTAACCATCCAGATCAATATCGTCCTGAAACGATTGGTGGGGAGGATTTCCCTGAATTAATCAAACGAATGCAAGGTAAAATTAATGAAATTACGCAAAATTATAGTAATAACGATAATATCTTAATTGTTAGTCATGGAGCAGCTCTAAATGCTTTGATTAATTCATTATTAGGAATCCCTCTGAGAGATTTACGGAAACGTGGTGGATTGGCTAATACAAGTACTACCGTTATTGAAACTAGTAATCATGGCAAAACGTATCGATTGGTGGATTGGAATGACACCAGTTATTTAGATAGGGAAATTGAAAAATCAGATTTAGTGTAATAGGAGTAAGGCTATGACAGATAATGGACGAGAAAATAAACCAACGGAAGATCCCCGTCAAAAGCAAGCGGGGGAAACACTTCATAAGTTAGTAAAAGATATTGATGATCACCCCAAGGACTACCGAACTTACTATGATTTAAGTGTGTTTTTAGTTGAGCTTAAAAGTTATACCCAGGCTGAAGAGTTATTAATGAAGGCTTTGGGTTTATTTGGCGATTCAAATAAAAAAGCAAAAAGCACGCTGTTATATGGTTTAGGTAACGTATATTATTCTGCTGGTGAATATGAAAAAGCCATTCAACAATTTCAGCAGGTGAATGATCCTGAGTTAAAAAAAGACGCTTACGTGATGTTGGCTCAAAGTTATATGGGGAAAAAGGACTATAAGAGAGCTTTAGTGTTTTTATTAACGGCTCAAGAATTAGCAAAGCAAGATTCTGAAATTAATCGAATGATGGGGGAGTGCCTAATGGCACTTGGTGATTTCGATCAAGCAGCCGATTTTTACGATCGAGTTCTAAAAAGTAATCCAAATGATGGGAAAGCTAATTTCGATCGGGGATTAATTGCGATGGTGATTGGTGAACCATTTGATGATTATTTCAAGAAAGCCGAAAAGTACGATAAGAAAAATTTTGATGCCAAACAAAGTCAGATAAAAGACATTGAAAAAGTCGTTAAATTAAATAAACAAAAAAATGAGCACCCTGATGACTCGAAACCAAATGATTCCAAAAAATAGGAGAAAATAATTGTCTGAATCCATGGATTTATTTCAAACGAACGAAAAATTGAATAATTCATCTCAAAACGAGCAACCATTTGTGAAGGGACAAGTTCAGACAACTTTTTTTGAAAGTTCAGATAGTTTCTACAAAGTTTTGCTGGTAAAGGTTAATGAAACCAATGTAGATTGGCATGAAGATGAAATTGTTATCACTGGTAACTTTGCGGATATTAGTGATGATATCACCTATCGTTTTATTGGTAAGTTGGTTGACCATCCCAAGTATGGAAAGCAATTTCAAGCTGAAAACTACGAGCGGGTTGGTCAAACTTCCAAAAAGGGTTTGGTTAATTATTTATCAGGTGATGAATTTACTGGTATCGGGCCGAAGACTGCCGAAAAAGTTGTTAACAAATTGGGAACGAATTTAATTGAGAAGGTTTTAGAAAACCCGGCGGTTTTAAATTCAGTTGGATTAACCAAGAAGCAAAAGGATGTAATTACAAAAGTAATTCACGAAAATAATGGGGTTGAACAAACCATCGTTGGGCTGAATAGTTATGGCTTCGGCAGTAGCTTAGCTTCTGCCATCTTTAAAAAGTATAAAGAGCAGGCTTTAGAAGTCATTAAGAATAATCCTTACCAACTCGTTGAAGATATTTCTGGAATTAGCTTTAAGCGTGCTGATCGAATTGCGAATAAGGTTGGAGTAGATTACAACGATAAAGGACGGTTGCGTGCCGGATTACTGACAGCTCTTGACTCTTTATCCATTAAAAGTGGTAATACGTATTCTGACACTAGAGAATTGATGCAAGAAAGCACTCGAATTCTTGAAACCGATCGAACGCAGAGTATTGACGATAAGAAGTTAGGTGAAGAATTGTATGATTTAGCTAAAGACCAAAAAATTGTCGTTGATGAAGATAAAATTTATTTAAAAAATCTATACGATGACGAGATACGCATTGCTGAAAACATCAAGCGAATTGAGCAGGGTGGCAAAAAGGCGGAGGATCAACCTAATGATTTTTCTAAGATAATTGGCAAAGTTGAGAGTGAGGTCGGAATTGAGTATGACGACTCTCAGAAAAAAGCCATTAATGAAGCAATGATAAACCCTGCATTTTTGCTTACTGGTGGTCCTGGAACTGGGAAAACGACTATTATCAACGGAATTGTTAGAACGTTTGCCAAAGCTAATGATTTATCTTTAGATATTAATGACTATAAAGAACAAGCATATCCAGTATTATTAGCAGCTCCTACTGGGCGAGCTGCCAAGAAAATGAGTGAGTCAACTAAAATTCCTGCCAGTACCATTCATCGCTTGCTAGGTCTTACTGGTCATGGCGATGAAGAAGCTGCCAATGATTTGGAGGGTGGTTTGTTAATCGTTGATGAAATGTCGATGGTGGATACAGACTTATTTAAAATTTTATGCCAGGCGGTTCCAAACGGTATGAAGGTGATCTTTGTTGGTGATAAAGATCAGTTACCGTCGGTTGGTCCCGGTCAGGTTTTTTATGATTTACTCCGTTCTCACACAATTCCTAGCGTGGAATTAAACCAAATTCATCGTCAAAATGACGGATCAACCATTGTAGAATTAGCCCATGATATCAAGAATGGTGAGATGCCCAAAACACTTTTAAAAAACCAAAGGGATCGTAGCTTTATTAATTGTAATACCCAACAAGTTGATTCGGTAATTAAGCAGATTGTTAATAAGGCCAAAACGAAAGGATTTAGTTCTACGGATGTACAAGTACTGGCTCCAATGTATCGTGGAACTGCAGGGATTGATCGTTTAAACGTTGAGATTCAAAACATTATGAATCCTAAAACGGCTGACTCTCAGAAAGAAGTTGACTTTAGGGGAACCACTTATCGAATTGGCGATAAGGTTCTTCAACTTGTAAATGTCCCTGAGAATAACATTTTTAACGGTGATATTGGTAAAGTCGTTGGAATTGAAGTTAATAGCGATAATAAGCATTATCTAGATAAACTGGTCATTGCGTTTGATCAAAATGAGGTTACCTATACTCGAAATGACTGGAATCAGTTAACACTTGCCTACTGTACCTCGATTCATAAAGCTCAGGGTAGTGAGTTCGAAATGGTTATCTTACCGATTGTTCCTCAGTATAAGAGGATGCTTAAAAGGAATTTATTGTATACTGCAGTTACTAGAGCTTCGAAAATGTTGATTATGATTGGAGATCCAAATTCATTTGAAGAATGTATTGAAAATGAATCGGTTAATCGGAAAACGACTTTGAAGCAACGGTTACAATACGTGATTGACGAAGAGTTTACTCCAAAGGTAATTGGAAATTCAAAAAAGGGTAGACCGACTTTTAAAAAGAAAACTCCCTCAGATTTTATTTTATCGGAGGATCAGATTATTGAAAATACAATTGATCCCATGATTGGGATGCAGGGAATTACCCCTCAAAATTTTAATAATGATAAATGAATTAAATTCGATTATAATGTAGGTAGTAATTAGTTGGTTATGAGGGGAAACTTGATGGTGAAAACAAAAAAAGAAAAAAAGTCGGCAAAGATATTTGCGTTGAATTCGAATCATCCGTTAGCAGAAAAGATTTCTGAATATAGTGGAATGGACCTTGGTAAAGCAACCATTAATCATTTTAGTGATGGTGAAATTCAAATTTCAATTGATGAAAGTATTCGTGGAGATGATGTGTACATCGTTCAATCGCTTTCTGATCCTGTTAATGATAATTTGATGGAACTGATGATTATGATTGATGCGGTTCGAAGAACTAGTCCCCATGCTATTAACGTGGTAATCCCGTACTATGGATATTCAAGATCTGACCGAAAGGCGCGTTCCAGAGAACCAATTACTGCAAAATTAATTGCTACCTTTCTTGAATCTAGTGCGGTAGATCGAGTGATTACTCTTGATTTGCATGCGGCACAAATTCAGGGATTTTTTGATATCCCAGTTGATCACTTACGGTCACTTGAGTTAATGGGTAATTACCTAAAAGAACATGATATTAGTAATGACGCCGTTGTGGTTTCACCCGATTATAATAGTGTCGCCAAGGCACGAGGAATGGCTGGCTACTTGAACCTTCCGATTGCAATTGTTGATAATCGAAATCCTGAGGATCTAAGTCAGGTTCCTAGTACGATTATTGGTGATGTAAAGGGTAAAAAGGCAATTGTTGTTGATGATATGATTGTGACGGGTGAGAAGATGAAAATCACTGCTCAAGCGATTATGAATGCGGGAGCAAAAGCAGTTTATGTAGTTGCTACTCATCCTGTTCTTACTGAAGAAGCGAGACAAAACCTTTCCGATCCAGCCATTAAACAGGTGATCGTTTCCGATTCAATTGTCGTTCCACAGAATAAGAGAATTGATAAAATGGTGATCGTTTCAGTTGGCAAGCTGATTGGTGATGCCTTAAAATTAATTGAGAACGAACAATCAACAAGTAAATTGTTTAAGTAATATAAATTTGGAGGGATTCTAATGGTATTTAGAGCAAAAGATGATCGTTACGATAATATGAAAGTAAGACGTGCAGGAACAACGGGACTGCAGTTACCCGCATTATCATTTGGAATGTGGCACAGCTTCGGTGACGATGCTAATTTTAAAGATAGTGAAAAGGTAATGCTCCATGCTTTCAACAAGGGAATCTTTAGCTTTGATTTAGCTAATAACTATGGGCCCGGTTCAGGTGCTGCTGAAAGAATGTTTGGCCAAGTTTATCGACGCGATTTAAAGCCTTACCGTGATGAATTAATTATCACCACTAAAGCTGGATTTCATATGTGGCCAGGTGTTTATGGTAACTATTCTTCAAAGAAGACCCTCGTTACTGCGCTAGATCAAAGTCTTCAAAGAATGGGACTTGATTATGTGGATATTTATTATACCCATCGATTTGATCCTAATACTCGATTAGAAGAGACTGCTGAAGCCCTTGATGGATTAGTTCGTGCAGGTAAAGCACTTTACATTGGAATTTCTAATTATGATGGCCATCAGACTGCTGAAATGATTAAATTATTTAAGGAACTGAAGACTCCGTTTGTAGTTAACCAGAGTTCATATAATATGCTTAATCGAGAGCCGGAAGATGATGGGACCCTTAAGACCTTAGCAGATAATCATGATGGCTTTATTGCTTACGGTCCTTTGGCAGAGGGCCTTTTGACTAGTAAGTATCTAAAGGGGATTCCAAGTAACATTAAATTGCATAAGACTAACAAGTTTATTTTGGCTAATGGTGATGAAAGTGCTGTTAATAAACTAAATAAATTAAACGATATTGCACAGAATCGTGACCAGACACTTGCCCAAATGTCATTAGCATGGCTATTACACGATCCAACGATTGCCAGTGTGGTCACTGGTGCGTCAAAAGTCGATCATTTAGATGATAACCTGAAAGCATTAGATAATCTTGACTTTACTCAAGATGAATTAGATGAAATTGACAAAATCGTTAAGTATAAATAATTAAAAAAGGTATGCTTACTAAGCGTACCTTTTTGTTATTAAGACTAATAATAATATATGAGACTAAAATAAGGGCTGAATCCAAACAATTGGATTCAGCCCTTATTGTTAATTGTTCATGATTAGCATTGGCAAGATTAGGGGACTTCTTTGTGTTTTTTCATATAAGAAGTTTGATAAATCATTGACAATTGCTTTACTAATTGATTTTTCGTCTGCATTTTTATTCTTCATGGCACGACGGATGGTTCTAAAGACTAACTTTCGTCCTTCATCAAGTAATTCACCTGATTCGCGCATATAAACGAATCCACGTGAGAGAAGGTCAGGACCAGATTGGATTTCCTGGTTCTTTAAGTTGATGGTAGCAACCACCACTACTAAACCTTCTTCTGAAAGAAGTTGACGATCTCTTAGGACTTTGTCTCCAATATTTCCAACGCCATTACCATCAATATAAACATCACCAGCATTGAAGTATCCAGCAACACGAGCACTATCTTTTGTTAAAGCAAGTACTTCGCCATTTTTTAGGATAAAACAATGGTCGGCAGGGACCCCACATTCTTGCGCAAGTTTAGTGTGGATCTTTAACATTCGGTATTCACCATGGATCGGAACAAAGAACTTTGGCTTCATTAAACGAAGCATTAGTTTTTCTTCTTCTTGGCCACCGTGTCCAGAAGTATGAATGTTATTAATCTTACCGTGGATGACTTTAGCGCCGTCTTCTTCAAGCTCATTAATGACCCGGTTGACACTTAATGTGTTACCTGGAATTGGGTTACTTGAAAAGACAACCGTATCACCTGGTTGAATCGAAATTTGTCGGTGAGTTCCGTTAGCAATTCGAGCCAAAGCAGCCATTGGTTCACCTTGAGAGCCGGTACACAGGATCATAACCTTATCTGCCGGTAAGTGCTTTAACTCTTGAGCATCGACGAAAGCACTGTCGGGAACGTCTAGATAACCAAGTTTTCTACCATTGACAATGGCTGCTTCCATACTTCTACCAAATACAGCAATTTTACGATCATGAGCTAGTGCCGTATCAATAGCCGTTTTAATTCTTGAGAGGTTGGAAGCAAAGGTAGCAAAAATAATACGGCCCTTGACTTCGTCAAAAATATGACGAACGGATTTTCCAACCCATTTTTCTGACTTAGTCCAAACCGGCTTTTCGGCATTGGTACTGTCAGCCATCAAACAGAGTACACCTTCCTCACCCAGTTTGGCCATGGCTTGTAAATCAGGCGGCTGATTAGTGACAGGCGTGAGATCGAACTTATAATCTCCCGTTTCCACAATGACACCGTCAGGCGTATGAACAGCGACTCCCATTGTATCTGGTATCGAATGAGTGGTTCTAAAAAAAGAAACACTCGTCTTTTTGAATTTCAAAACTGACTTATCATTAATCTCGTGAAGTTCAGCCTGTTTTAACAAGCCGTGCTCTTCCAATTTGTTTTTGATTAATGCTAATGCTAGCGGGCCAGCGTAAATTGGAACGTTGAGAACCTTTAAAAGAAAGGGCACACCACCGATATGATCTTCATGACCATGGGTGATTACAAGTGCCTTAATTTTGTCCTTATTATCAATTAAGTACTGATAATCTGGGATGACATAGTCAATTCCCAATTGATCATCTTCTGGGAACTTGATTCCAGCATCAATTAAGATGATTTCATCCTGGAATTGTACACCATAAGTATTCTTACCAATTTCTCCGAGTCCACCAACACCATAAATAGCAGTTTCGTTATTTTTGATGTTTAATTTCTTCATAACTAGTTAAACTCCGTAATTTTAAAACCGGGATCATTTTTTTCAAATTCAAGGTGCTTCCCTTCGAGCGGTTCAATGAATTCAATGTTGTACTTTGTGTGTTGTTCAAGTTTAGTTCTAACGTCAGCAACGGTTTTAGCTTCTAAGTAAATCGTTTTAGTTGCTTCACGTTTAGGGTTAGAATTATTTTCATCTTGATATAAAACCTTGTAAATCAATATAATTACTCCTTTTTTGTTGATTTAATGTTATTTTTCGTACATTAGGTTGCAGGAACGCAACAATTAATCATATTTTAGCATATTATGGTAAATAAGTATAGAATCATGTGAATCGACAAACATGTTTCATGTTAGAATTGATCTATAAATTTACCTAATAATCAATAATGGGAGAAGAACAGTGAAAATATTTTTAGAATTGGTCGTTGCAATTGTCGTTGCTTTTTTAATTTATAACTGTTTGCACTATTTTTTTGTCACTTTACCGACCAAAAGGTATCAGTTAAAAATGAAGCATAGCGTTGATGGCGAAATCTATAAAGTGGTCAAATACTTTGAGGTTGAAGACAAACGTGAAATTGTGCAAAGTTACGTTGGGTCACAAGTACTGTCTGATTTCTGGGGTAGGGGAGTGATGGTTTTTGAATATCGTTGCGTTGTAAAAGAGGGCTATGATGATGCGGATCTCTTACGGGACCTTTTTAATCAAAAACTATCTGAATATGCCATTTCAGATGGTTTTATTGATTCCAATCATAAAAAAACGTTGATTGTGACTGACTGTTGGTTGAACAAAAGCGTAATGGTTTTTGATGTAGCCAATGTTATTAATCCTGCAACTCATGAATATTTAAGTGATTTGGATAAGTTAAATGAAAAAGAAAGGGAGACGTAGTAACGTCTCCCACAAAAAAACAATATTAATCAAAAAATACTTCATCTTCGGTTTTGGAAAATGGATCATCTTTGTCGATATGATCGTAAAACAGAGTTCCGTGAAGATGATCAATTTCATGTTGAGCAATGATGGCTGGGTAGTGTTTTAACCTGACTTGATGAACTTTACCGCTCAAATCTTGATATTTAATCGTAACACGGTCTGCCCTCGGAACAAAACCAGGGACATCACGATCGACCGATAAGCATCCTTCACCTTCAGTTAATGCACCACGTTGAACGGAGTTTGAGATAATAACTGGATTTATCATAATTGCCTTGAAGGGCGATTTTTGGTCTTCGCCTTCTGGTGGGGTTAAAACAGCAGCCATTGATTTGGATTGTCCAACTTGTGGAGCTGCCAAACCAACTCCTGCTCGCAAATGGTACTTTTTACATTGTTCAGGATCCTGACTAACTTCCAAGTAATTCATCATTTTTTCGCCTAATTTACGATCTTCATCGCTAAGTGGAAATTTAACGGGTTGACTTTGTTCCCGTAACACAGGATTTCCCTCTCGAGTTATGTCTTTCATTAAGTACATAACGTTTTACCTCCTAATTCATGTCAGCTTCTACCAGTTATTTTATCATAAATCGCAAAACCAGTTAATTTCATGGTATTTCAGTATTTTAATTTACTCTTATGTGCAAAAAGAAATTTGAAATGGTATTTTATTAACAAGCAAAAAATTAATAAATTCTTTAAAAACAAAGAATGGAGGAATTGGAATGCAACCAAAAATATTAATTAAAGGAAGCATAACCAGGATCTTATCACTTTTGAACGCTTTAATTGTTTTAGACTTTCCCGTTACCATCCAAGTAGACGATAGTGAACAAGTTCGATCAACCGTCTTTTCTAGTAAGATGTGTCATAACTTGTCAATCCAGATTGCAAGTAAGCCAGAATTAAATAATTTCGATGCATTATTGTATTTGCCAAACATTGATTTCTATAATCCCAAGTTGACGGATGCTACTCAAATTGCAGAAGACTTGAGACCGGAAATTGATAAACTAAGGAATTTAATCAATGACTGTGTCTCAAATGGATTTCGCGGTAAAATAGTTATTGATGCCCCACATGATGAAGTTTTTACGTATTTTGCAGCAAGTTTTTCTGGACTTGATAATCAAAATATCATTGGCGTTGGAACTCTTCCCCAAGAAATGCTACTGAAGAATGAGCTCCAGAGGAATTTTGACGTTAGTGCTGATGATATTAATGTCAATGTCTTAGGATTAAATACTAATAATTTAGTCGCGTGGAGTAGGGTTTACATTGGTCCTGCAACCTTGCTTTCATACCTGGCTGATGATAGTAACAACTATAGTAGTGACATCATTACTCAAGTTCAGGAAGTGATTGATGATCAGGGGGTTGTTATTAATGAAATGATTCAAAGTAAAGCTATTGTCCGACTACTTTTTTCGATGTATGAAGGCCAGTCGTTAATTTGTTCAGTTGTAAATGTTGATAAAGAAAAAGATGAGCTAAAGCTGGATGTTAGCCCCAAACTAATTAATCGAAATGGAGCAGCTCAATCGATTCGACTTCAGCTTTCAGAGGACGAACAAAAAAAGTTAAACTCAGACGTTGAATGGGCCAATAATATTATTGCAGCCGTGATTAATGGAGGAAAAAATGCCTCGAAAAACTAATGATAGTTATTCTTATCCCATTGTTGATGATTGGAGTCGAAAAGAATTAATTGATGTTTGTCATTTCTTTGAAAATATTGAAATGGCTTATAATAATAAGGGAGTTAATCGAAAGAAGCTAATGGATAGTTATCGACGCTTCTGTGAGATTAATCCGGCAAGAGTCGAACAAAATAATTTACAAAGAGATTTTGAAAAGCAGTCTGGTTTAGATGTGTACCATGTTATTAAATTAGCAAAAGAAAACTCGGATTTAAAGACCATTAAGCGAAAGGAATGATTTCCATCACAACAGTAGATGATTTAAATAAAATTGATCAAGATGTTTGCCAAGTCTTAAAAACCGCACGGGCGTTTGTCATGGAAAGATTAAATGGTCATTTAGACGTAGATGAAAAAACTGGAAGGAAAGATTTAGTTACAAACATTGATAAAGACAACGAAAAGTTTTTTGTAAAACAGCTAAAAGCACTTAAACCTGACAGTAAAGTTCTCGGTGAAGAGGGCTTAGGTGACAAAATTGACAATTTAAACGGACGGGTTTGGATTGTAGATCCAATCGATGGAACGATGAATTTTGTAAAGCAACGTAATCACTTCGCAATGATGATTGCCTATTATGTCGATGGCGTACCAACCCTCGGGTTCATTTATGATGTTATAAATAACAAGTTGTATCATGGTGGCCCTGATATTGGTATCTATGTTAATTCTGAGACAATGAATCCTCCAGTTAACGGTTCTCTTGAAGATGGGTTGATTGGAATGAGTGGTCCGCTTGTTATTAGGGATGTTTATCATATGCAAGAAATTGCAGAGGCTAGTTCTGGTTATCGAATTTATGGTAGTGCTGGGATCGAAATCGTTGCTGCTCTTTGCGGGGAGACAATCGGTTATATTTCGCATTTAAGGCCTTGGGATATTGCTGCTGGTCGTGTTCTTGCTGAAACGCTTGGGATGACCGTTTCTACTATTGACGGCAAGCCCATAAATATGCTATCATCAAACACAGTTTTGTTAGCGACAAAAAAGGCGCAAAAAGATATTCTGAAAATTTCGACGAAGCGTTAATCAAAAGCTGTGATGGACTCACAGCTTTTTTATCGAAGTTGGGTTATTAACTTATCAAATTGCAAATTTTTGAATTGCTTTTTTGAGGAGGAAACATTTTTGAAAACAAGAGACGATATTAGAAACATTGCCATCATTGCCCATGTCGATCATGGTAAGACGACCTTGGTTAATGAATTATTAAAGCAATCTGACACATTGAATGATCACACTGAGATTCAAGATCGTGCGTTAGATTCTAACGCGATTGAACGTGAGCGTGGAATTACCATTCTGTCAAAAAATACTGCCGTTAAATATGGCGACAAACAAATTAACATTTTGGATACTCCAGGACATGCCGACTTTGGTGGAGAAGTTGAGCGTATCATGCGAATGGTTGATGGTGTCCTTTTAGTTGTTGATGCAGCCGAAGGAACAATGCCACAGACCCGTTTTGTTTTAAAGAAGGCTTTGGAACAACATTTGACTCCAATCGTTGTAATCAACAAAGTTGATAAGCCTGGTGCAAGACCTGAAGCAGTTGTTGATGAAGTTCTTGATTTATTCATTGAATTAGGTGCTGATGAAGAACAACTGGAATTCCCAGTGGTTTATGCCTCTGCTATGAACGGAACTTCAAGTTATGATCCTGACGTTTCAAAGCAGGAACACACTATGAAGCCGGTTTTTGATACCATTATCAAAAACATCCCTTCACCAATCGATAATTCAGACGATCCATTACAATTCCAAGTTGCAATGCTTGATTATAACGATTTCGTTGGTCGAATTGGTATTGGTCGTGTCTTCAGAGGTAAGATCAAGGTTGGGGATAATGTTGTTCTCATGAAACTTGATGGGAGCACTCAGAAGTTTCGTGTTACTAAATTGATGGGATTCATTGGTCTTCAAAAAGTTGAAATCAATGAGGCTAAGGCCGGAGATTTAATTGCTGTCTCTGGAATGGAAGACATTAACGTTGGTGAAACCGTTGTTAGCCCTGATAAGCAGGAACCACTTCCTGTTTTGAGAATTGACGAACCAACCCTTCGGATGACTTTTGGAACCAACACTTCACCATTTGTAGGTCAAGACGGGAAGTATCTGACTGCTCGTCAACTTGGCGATCGTCTGAAGAAGGAACTTCATACGGATGTTTCTCTTCGAGTTGAAGACACTGATGATCCAGGTGCTTGGGTTGTTTCTGGACGTGGGGAACTTCATCTTTCAATCTTGATTGAAACCTTGCGTCGTGAGGGTTATGAACTTCAAGTTTCTCGTCCTGAAGTTATTTATAAGGATGTTGACGGAGTTAAGTGTGAGCCATTTGAATCCGTTCAAATTGATACCCCAGAAGAATATTCTGGTTCAATCATTGATACCTTGTCACAACGTAAGGGTGAGATGAAAAACATGGAAAACGTTGGAAATGGTCAGGTTCGAATGACTTTCTTAGTTCCATCACGTGGGTTAATTGGATACAGCACCCAATTCTTGTCATTGACTCGTGGATACGGAATTATGAACCATTCATTCAGTCAATACCTTCCAGCTATCAAAAATTGGAATCCTGGTCGTCGTAATGGGACCTTGGTTTCAATTAATTCCGGTAAAGTGACTACTTATGCCATCATGGCTGTCCAAGACCGTGGTAAGATTTTCACTGATCCTGGTACCGATGTTTATGAAGGTATGATTGTTGGTGAAAACGCACGAGATAATGACATTTCGGTTAATATTACCCGTGGTCGTAATCAGACCAACGTTCGTGCGGCTGGATCCGAAGATATTGCGAAGGTTAAGGAACCAGTTCATATGACCCTTGAAGAATCACTTGAATTCTTAAATGAGGATGAACTTTGTGAGGTTACTCCGGATCATATCAGATTGAGAAAGAGAATTTTAAATACTAATGAACGTGAAAAGGCAGCTAAGAGGCGTCGTCACAATTAATTAAAATAATTAAGACTATTTAACCATTGCTAAATAGTCTTTTTTTATTTGGTGATACTAGTATAATGAGAGGTATTAATTCATGGATTTTACATATTCAGTTGGAGATTAATATGATTAAATACTTAAAACAGCTAGACTGGTACATTATGGTACCGTACCTATTACTGAGTTTGATTGGAATTGTCATGGTCTTTTCATCTAGTGAAGGGCTAAGCGCTCATACTAATATGGCGTTTCGTTATCTGATTCTGCAATCGATATTTGTGTTTGTTGGTTTTATTGTTCTGTTGTTTTTTTCAAGGCTAAGAAGTAAATTGCTTGAGGGTAACTTAAAGTTCTATGTGTTAGCAATGGTTTTTATGGCCGTTGTTTTAGTGTTTTTGAAGTTTTTTGGTACTAGTACGAATGGGGCAGCCGGATGGATCAGAATTGGACCAGTTAGTATTCAACCGGCTGAATTTTGTAAGCCGTTATTCATCTTGTATTACGCAAATGTTTTAGCACACGAAAGACCATTCTTTAAGAACGTTGGGTTATTTAAAGAGTTTAGAACTGTTGCTAAGCCAAGCCTACTTCCAATTATCATGCTCGTTTTAATTTTCTTCCAACCTGATACCGGTGGTTTTGCAATTAACTTATTCATTATTTTAATGATGATTCTGGCAGCCGGAAGTAACTTTAAGGCTTCAAGAATTTGGATTGTTGTAATTGGCATCTTTATTTTAGGTTTTAGGATTTGGATTAAACCCTTTGATGGAATTTTAGATCATCTTCATAGTTACCAGTTTCAACGATTAATTAGTTTTTCCGACCCCTTTAAGTACATTCAGACTACCGGGCATCAATTGGTGAATTCTTATTATGCAATTAGTAACGGTGGTTGGTTTGGTGTCGGGATTGGTAACGGTATTCAAAAGATGGGTTACTTGTCAGAGCCAAATACTGATTTTATAATTGCAGTTATTGGTGAGGAACTCGGGATCGTTGGTATTTTAGTTGTTTTGGGACTCTTGTTGTATCTTGTTTTAAGAATCATCGCAGTTGGTAGTCGAACTAACGATACCTTTTATAGTACGATTTGTTATGGAACTGCAGCTTACATTTTTATTCAGACCTTATTTAATGCTGGTGGTGCGGTCGGTATGATTCCTTTAACTGGAGTTGCACTTCCATTTATCAGTTACGGGGGTTCAAGTATAATGGCACTTTCCATTTGTCTTGGACTAGTCCTTTATATTAGTAGAGTGGAAAAAAGAGAACGTAGTAATAAAAAAGTGAAGTAAGGTGAAATCATGGCCAAATTAACTGACCGAACGGAATTGATTGTTTCAACATACTCGATTCGTCAAATTAAAAACCTAAAGAGATTTGGTGATATTCGATTTGTATCGAAAAAGATGCATTATGTTATTATTTTTGTTGATAGTTCTGATTTAGATACGACTATCCAAGAAATTAGTAAACTTAGGTTTGTTAAAAAGGTTGGGGTATCTCCAACCGTTGACTTGGCACTTGCCTTTGGTGAGATTAATGCTGAAAATAACGTTGAAGAGTAGGAAACAAAAATGAGAATAATTTCAGGAAAATTTGGAGGACGTAAAATTAAACCAGTCCCTGGGAATCGGACGCGCCCAACAACCGACAAAGTGCGAGAAGCGTTATTTAACATGATCGGACCATACTTTGATGGCGGTAATTTTCTGGATTTATATGCCGGATCAGGAGCCGTCTCCCTTGAGGCCATTTCTAGGGGAATGGATCATGCCGTTTTAATTGATAAACAGTATGCTGCGTATAAAACTATTAAACAGAACGTTGCGATTGATCCGAATGCTGCTGATTTTTCTGTGTGGAAAATGAATGCCGAATCAGCACTGGTTAAATTGAAAGAAGAAGGTCATTTCTTTGACTATATTTTCTTGGATCCCCCATATAAAAAGCAACAGATGGTTAAACAACTAGAAGAAATTAGCAATAGTGGTTTGTTAAGTCATAATGGGATGGTAATCTGTGAGACTGACAATCAAACTGATATGTCTGATGATGTTAAAAACTATCGCCTCATTAAACAAAAAGATTATGGTTTAACGGTAATATCTATCTATCAAATTTTAAAGTAAAGGGAAAAATTATGAGAAAAGCCATTTATCCGGGTAGCTTTGACCCCATTACCAATGGACATTTGAATATTATTAAGCGAGCAACGCAACTATTTGACGAAGTTGTCGTTGCCATTGGCGACAATTCGAGTAAAGTGGGGTTGTTTACCCCTAAAGAACGGAAAGAAATGGTTGAAACGTGTGTGGCTGGCTATTCAAACGTTACTGTTAAGGTCTATTCTAATTTAACGGTTGATTTCTTAAAAGCAGAACATGCCAATATCCTGATCCGAGGGATTCGGGATACTAAAGACTTTGAAAACGAACAGGAAATTGCTAGTTTAAACCAAATGTTGGATTCGCAAATTGAGACCGTGTTGTTGTTTGCCAACCATGATTATGAATTGATTTCGTCTTCAATGGTTAAAGAGATTAATCATTTTGGTGGAGATGTATCAAAATTTGTTCCTAACGTTGTGTGTGAGGCATTAAAGGAGAAGAGAAATCAGTGAAGACAATCTGGAAATGGATTAAACATAACCGATATTTTTTGATTTTCCTAGGGATCATTATTTTTATATTGTGGTTCCTTTTTTGGCCGCTTAATGCTTTGATTGAAGCGCCTGGTGAAGCCGTTAACATTCAACCAATGGTTAAAATTCAAGGAATTAAACCAAATAAGAAGAATAAGTTTATGATCACTGCAGTTTCAATGTCGCAGGCTAGACCAATCACTTACTTGTATTCAAAAGTGAATCCCCATGTTTCAATTGAGAAAACGTCAGATGTGATGGGAAATCAAAGTAATCAAGAGTATGATAACGTACAAGATATTTATATGAAGACGGCTATCAATAATGCAATTTATGTTGGCTACCACAAAGCTCATGGTAAAATTAAGCAAAGTTATCATGGTGTGTATGTATTAAACGTTTATCCGCAATCCGATTTCGCTAATAAATTGAAGCCTGGTGATTTGGTTGAATCAATAAATGGAAAAAAATTATATAAGGGTCCCGAATATGTAAAGTACATTCAAAGTTTACCCAAGCATGCGCAACTTAAAATTACTTTTAAACGGAATGGAAAAGATAAACAGGCGATCGGCACAAAGAAACAACTGGTCAAGGGGTTTTATGGGATTGGAATCGGAATGATTGATGATATGAGTGTTAAAACTGATCCTAAGGCCAATATTAACCCAGGAAAAATTGGTGGACCCTCTGGTGGTCTGATGTTTGCCCTGCAAGTATATAGTGAATTAAAACATACGAATTACGATTACAAACGAATTGCAGGAACTGGGACGATTGCCGCCAATGGTCAAGTGGGCGAAATTGGTGGAGTGGATAAGAAAATAATTGCTGCTAATAAGAGTGGCGCACAGGTTTTCTTTTGTCCATACGTTAAACCGACTGAGCCAATTTTGAGAATGGAGCAAGGTCATAAGACTAATTACCAAGTGGCTAAAGCAACTGCCAAAAGGTATGCCCCTAAAATGAAAATTGTTCCGGTCACATCTTTTGATGACGCTTTGAATTATTTAAATCAAAAACACAGCTAAAAGCTGTGTTTTTTTCGTATTTAAATGTGAAAGGAGAGAAAGATGGATAAGTTATATGAATTTATTGAGGAATACAAGTACAGAATTATTGGAGGATTGATAATTATTGTGGTAGGACTGCTGGGATATTGTGTTTTTGCATCTCAAAATAGTAGCGAGCAAGCACCACGGACTAATTTGCAAACAACAGCCAAAGCAAATCGCAGAAAAAACGTTACTAAATCAACCGCAGAGAATTCGGCAGGCAATGGGAATGATGATCACCAACAAGTGTATGTTGATGTAAAGGGAGCAGTTAATAAACCAGGAGTTTATCAGGTTGGTAAAAACATGCGTGTTTCTGATGCAGTTGAATTAGCAGGTGGTTTTAATCGTTCAGCGGATGCTAAACACATTAATTTGGCGCAAAAATTGTCTGATCAACAGGTTGTTTATGTCCCAATTCGTGGAGAAATTAATGGATTACCAAAGACCAATCAAGTTGCTAGTGATTCATCAGGCAATTCGGCTGGAAGTGATAAGGGTTCTGATAGCGGAAAGGTTAATATTAATGAAGCAGATAAAGCTAAACTTCAACAGCTAAATGGGATTGGTGATAAGAAGGCTGATAAAATAATTGCTTATCGGAAACAAAGTGGCCCATTTAAAAAGCCTGAGGACTTGAAAAACGTTCCTGGATTTGGTGATAAGACCGTTGCAAATTTGAAAAGTTCGATTACTGTTTGAAGCAACTGTGATAGATAAATATTGGTATACTAGATTTAACTATTCTAGTGAAGGTGATGACAGTTATGAAAAAGAAAAGGATTCCGTGGGACCAATATTTCATGTTGCAAGCGATGTTAGTTGCGTCCAGAAGTACATGCAATCGACGATCTGTCGGTGCGGTATTGGTGCGAAATAAGCGAGTAATTGCTTGTGGATATAACGGTTCAGTATCAGGAGATGTCCATTGTATTGACGAAGGGTGTTATTTAGTAGATGGTCATTGTCAAAGAACAATCCACGCCGAGATGAATGCCATTCTACAATGTGCTAAGTTTGGTGAGTCAACTGATAATGCTGAGTTATACGTCACTGATGTACCTTGTTTGCAGTGTACAAAGATGTTACTTCAGGCCGGGATCATTAAAATCAAGTATTTAAGAAATTATCATAACAGTGAGTATGCTAAAAAGTTATTGGACATGAAACATGTCTCTTTAGAAAAAGTTGATGTTAATCAAAATGATGTTAATATTCTACCGTTTGAATCATTCTTATCCGTCGATAAATAATTAAAAAGAATTTTTTGGTTTTTACATCCATTTTGTGGGTGCTTGGTGCATTCGCATTTTTTGGAAATCACGTAATTGGAATTGTTTTATTAATTTTATGGTTGATTCGTATCTTTCTTTTAAGAATTCCCCGTTTCTTTTCAAAAAGTGTCATCTCACTGCTAATTCCACTGATATTTTTTGGAATTTGGCAAAATCACATTAACCGACAAGCTAGGGTGATACCTAAGACAGAAACGACTTCGACTTGGATAGCTAAGGTCCATCCAGATGAATTACAGCTTCATGGAGATACGTATAGTGGAGTTGTAGAAATTCCCCGGCTAAAACAGCGGGTATTAATTTATGGGTTTGTAAAAAATAAGAGTGAAAAAGATGCTTTGCTTCATCTTAATCACACCAGCGAATTTATTATTGATGGCCAACTTAGTTTGATTGATTCACCACCCAATTTTGCTCAATTTGACTCCAAGAGTTTTAATCGCGCTAAGGGAATTGTGAGTGAAATTAAATGTGATCAAATTAAATACCGTCAGATTTGTAGCAATCAAGGTTTAGGTAATCGGGTTCACGACTTAAGGTTTCAAATGATTAAAACGTGTGATCAATTACCTAAACATCTACGGATGTACGTTTTGGGTATCATTTATGGAAGTCGGAGTAGTGATTTTAGAGAAGAACTGACCGGGGTCCAACGCTTGGGTCTCATCCACTTATTCACAATTTCGGGGATGCACGTTTATTATTTAATTGGTTTGATTACGTGGATTATGACGACTTTGCGATTGAGAAGGGAGCAGGTTAATTCATTCTTAATCATTTTTCTTCCATTTTACTTTGTAATTGCTGGTGCAGGAGCTAGTTTACTTCGGGCAATTATAATGGCCGAAGAACGCTTGGGTCTAGATAAAGTGTATCTTGACATATCTCCCTTAGATATCTGGTCCAGTGCGGTGATGATCAACTTGCTGATTAATCCATTGTTTATTTTTCAGTTTGGATGTCAGCTTTCATATTTATTATCACTTGGGTTAATCCTGACGAAAAACTGTGGGTTTTTAAAACAAACTATCCTACTTAACTTAATTAGCGTGCCAATTATTTTGTACCATATGTATGAATGGCATGCATTATCTTTATTTGCCAATCTGCTATTTGTCCCTTTCTTTTCAACCTTTATATTTCCAATTGTGTTAATTGGATATTTGCTGTCATTTTTAAAATTTGATTTGATTGTTTCATTAATTGATACAACCTTAAAGACATTTGACCAGCTTTTAAATTTTCTTTCAAGGCTTCCAGGAAATTTGGTGATCGGGAAACTAAACGTATGGATCGTTTTATTAATGGTAATAATTTCTTTACTACTCATTGAAAAAGTAACTATGAAGCGAATGATTCTTTTAGTGTTATTTTTTAGCATTGGTTTTGTGATGATTCATTTTCCAATGAATGGAGAAGTTGATGCATTTGATGTTGGTCAAGGGGATAGTTTTCTTGTTAGAGAGCCATTTAATCGTTCGATTACGTTGATTGACACTGGCGGAAAGCCTAATTTCTTTGGCAAACAGAAGCGGGCCAAAATTTATCAAGCCAATGATACTTCAATCCAATATTTAAAAAGCATTGGGATTTCAAAACTTGATAATGTTTGTTTAAGTCATCAAGATGCTGATCATGTTGGTGATTTGCCGGCCTTCTTAAGTAAAATGAAGGTTGATCGGGTTTATGTTCCGTGGGGGATGACTAATAATCAAAGCTTTTTAAGGCGAATTAGACCGTATCAAGGACAGTTTCAGTTGCTTGATGCCAAGACTGGAAATCGAATTAAAAATTCCCCATTTCAAGTTGTTCATCCGATGAAAAGTGGGTCTGGTGAAAATCAAGATTCCATGGTACTTTTTGGTAAAATTGGCGGTTTGAAGTGGATTTTTATGGGTGATTTGAACAGAGAGGAAGAACTTAAGATTATCCAAAAATATCCTGATTTGCGAGTTGATGTGATCAAGCTAGGTCATCACGGAAGTAGGACTTCATCCGATCCTAGATTTATCAGGGCAATTAACCCTAAAGTTGCTCTGATATCTGCGGGTCGTCATAATCGTTATAATCATCCAAATCAGGAAACTATTGATACAATGAACCAACAACATGTTGCAATTATCAGTACCAAAAAGAATGGTATGATTAGATATAAGTTCAAAAATAATAACAAAATTGGAAAATTTGAAACAAAGTGGAAGGTGGCACGTCGTTGAGTGTCGTAGAACAAGTTAATCAGATTGATAGTGATCCTAAATCAATTTATTTAATCCTTGGAAATGATGATTATTGGATCGATATAATTCAAAAGAAACTAAAGTCTCTGATCCCAAATGATGAACGGACAATGAATTTTACTACTTATGATATGGAAGAAACATCGCTTTCCGTTGCACTAAATGATGCGATGTCAATTCCTTTTTTTGGGAAAAAACGACTAGTCTTCATTAAGAATCCGTATTTTTTAACCGGTGAAAAAAATAAAAGCAAAACCGTTCATCATTCAGAAGAACTCATAAATTATTTGAAGAATGCTCCTGATGAAACAACTTTGGCTTTTTTTGCTCCATATCAAAAGTTAGATGCTAGAAAAAAGGTTAGTAAGGAGCTTTTAAAACGTGCGGAAGTAATCGACTTAAATCGGTTTTCTGAAAGGGAAATTAAGCAGTTAGTGCAAAGTAAGATTAAGAACAGTGGATATTCGATCGATCGAAATGCACTTGAAGAACTTCTTTCTCGAACGTCGGGTAATTTGGCTAGTGTTATGAATGAATTAGATAAAATCTTTTTATACAAAATCAATGATAAAAAAATAACGCTTGATGCAGTCGATTCGTTAGTATCAAAATCGATGGATCAAAACGTTTTTGATTTAATTAATTATTTAATGAGTGGTAAAACAACGCAAGCAATCGAGTTTTATCATGATTTAATTTCTCAGAAGCATGAGCCAATTCAAATCAATGCAATTTTAGTTAGTCAGTTCAGATTATTACTGCAAGTTAAAATTTTAGATTATTTTGGCTATAGTCAGGGGAATTTAGCAAGTTCTTTACGGGTCCATCCGTATCGAGTAAAATTAGCAATCAGGAACAATCGCAAGTATCCTAGAGAATATCTACGAGATGCATATATTAGTTTGGTAGAAATTGAAGAGCAACTGAAAAGTACGAGTATTGATCCAGAATTGTTGTTTGAAATGTTTGCCGTTAAACTAAATCAGAGTATAAAAAAAGAATCCGATTAATCGGATTCTTTTTTTAGTTGTCGTTTTTAGCAAGTTTATTTGCTAAATGAGACTTCTTACGGTTAGCGTTATTAGCTTTGATAAGACCCTTAGATTTTGCATGGTCAATTGCTGCAACAGCACTGCGGTATACACTATCTAAATCATCGGCACCAGAAGCTTCAGCTTTTTCGAATTTTTTGATTGCACTTCTCATTTCGTTCTTTTGAGATGCGTTTTTCTTTCTAGCTTCTTCGTTAGTTCGCATACGTTCGATAGCAGATTTAATTACTGGCATTAAGTTCACCTCCACCTTGTGAAATAAATTCAATTATTCACATCTTTTGACGTTCCTAATTATACAAAATCCATTGATTAATTGCAATAGCACTAAAAACAAGACTAATTTTTTAATGATAACTTGAATAACGCTTTCTTTTAGGTTATATTAAATAAGTAACTTAATCTTAGTTTTGCGAGTCACTGACGTATTACTCAGATTGAGGGATTAGATTAGAAAGGTGGAATGTAATAATGGCTTTAACTAAAGAACAAAAGAACGATATTATTAAAAAGTTTGCTCAACACGATGGTGACACGGGCTCGACAGAAGTACAAATTGCTGTACTGACTGCTGATATTAATGAAATTAATGGACACATGAAGACCCACAAAAAGGATTTTCATTCACAACGTGGACTTATGAAGAAGATCGGTCACAGAAGAAATCTTCTTGCTTACTTACGTAACAATGATGTACAAAGTTATCGTAAATTAATCAAGGAATTAGGATTACGTCGTTAATCTTGATTTTAATAGGGCGGATTTTTCCGCTCTTTTTTTATACATAAATAATTTAGTGCTTAATATAAATATGTTACACTGTTAACAGATATCATGAGCGCTTAGAGGCCAAGCTTCGCATAAAATAGTTAATTTTAATCGTAAGTAATTTTTTGAGAGGAACAAGTAATTATGAAAAAGAACATCAAAATCATTCCACTGGGTGGAGTGAGAGAAAATGGCAAGGATCTTTATGCCATTGAAATTAATGATAATAGTATTTTTATTTTGGATTGTGGACTAAAATACCCTCAAAACGAAATGTTAGGAATTGATTTTGTAATCCCAGATTTTTCGTATTTAAGGGATAACGCCGATAAAATTGTCGGGGTTTTTCTTACCCACGGTCACGCAGATGCAATTGGTGCACTTCCATATTTTTTAAGTGAATTTAACGTTCCCGTGTTTGGAACGGAGTTAACGATTGGTTTGGCAAAGTTGGCGGTTGCCGATAATAAGAAGACTAAGAAATTTAATGATTTTCACGTCATTAATAGTAAAAGCGAAATTGTATTTGAGGATGGCACGGTTAGTTTCTTTGATACCACTCATTCAATTCCTGACTCAGTTGGGATCGTGATTAGTACTGAACTCGGAAACATTGTTTATACTGGTGATTTTAAATTTGATCAGACTGCTGCTGACGGGTACAAAACGGATTATTCAGCTCTTACTGATATTGGTAAAGAACACGTGTTGGCACTTTTAAGTGACTCAAGAAATGCTGACAATCCGGAAGAGAGTACTGACGAGAAAGAGATCAGAGACTATCTCTATGAAACTTTTCACTATCAGAAGGGTCGTGTGATCGTTGCTTGTCTTGCTAATAATATTTTAAGAATTCAAGAAGTATTAAACGCTGCGTCTAAGTCAGGTAGGAGAGTTTATCTAACCAGCAAGGGTCTAGAAGAGGTTATTGATACTGCGTTGAAACTTGGCAAGTTAACGTTACCTTCTGACGATTTGTTTATTGAATCTGCAAAAGAGTTAGAGCAAATGAATCCGCATGAAGTTTTGATTCTACAAACCGGTAAGAACGGTGAACCAATGGAATCACTTCAAAGAATGGCTGATAACCGAGACAGAGACGTTGATATTCAGCCAGGTGACCTGGTCTTGATTGCTACCAGTCCATCCCGTGCAATGGACACTCCATGGGCTAAGACTCGCGATATGATCTATAAAGCTGGTGGAGAGGTCATGAGCATTGCTGATGAAAAGAATATTTCAGGGGATGCCAGCAAGCATGATCTTCAACTGCTCCTTAATTTAATTCATCCTGATTACTTAATTCCAATCCAAGGTGAGTATCGATTAATGGAAGCACAAAAAGAGCTAGCTGAGGAAGTTGGGATGAAACCATCACACGTTATTTTACCCGCTAAAGGTGATGTAATTGAGTTTGATGGTGAAAACATGTTTTTGTCAGAAGCTGTCCCAGCTTCTGACACCATGATTGATGGGATTGGTGTCGGAGACATTGGAAACATTGTATTACGAGATCGAAAAGTGTTATCGGAAGATGGTGTCTTCGTGGCAGTTGTTACTATCGACCGTAAGAAGAAAAAAATTATTTCAGAGCCCAAAATCATGGCTCGGGGATTTGTTTACGTTAATTCTGATAAATCCTTGCTTAAAGAAGCAGCTGATATTGTATCTGAAGCAGTCCAGAATAACCTTAATAACAAGGAGTTTGACTGGGGTCATTTAAAACAGGATGTTAGAGAAGACCTTGGACAATTTCTATACAAAAAGACTGGGAGAAGACCAGTGATTCTTCCAGTTATTATGGAAGTCAATCAACACCATAGAAGAAAAAAAGCTAACAATAAAAACGATCAAGAAGACTAAAGAAGTTGAGCCCCGGCTCAATTTTTTTATTTTCTTATGTGAGGATAATAGATTGAATGATCATCAAAAGGCAAGATTAAAAAAAGCACAAACAGACTTTAGGCAAAAACATTATCAGAAAAGTTCACAGGAATTGTTGGCTTTGTATGATGAAGTTGACGATTACAATGTGATTGATTTGTTGGGACACTCGCTCTTTAATGAAAAAAAGTACGTTGAATCATATCGATTATTAGAAGATAACTTTAATTATTTTGTTGAAAATGACGTTAAATTATTAATAAATATTTACTTAAAAAACCGGAAGTTTATCCCATTACGAATAATTGTTGATTCAATTGATGTATTAGATAAGGATGATGTCAAAAGCAAAATCGAATCTTTAGAGAGAATCAATGACTCTGAGCAAGCTGAATCTAACCGGGCTAACTTGAAGCATTTTATGCACATGGGTGGACAAACGGGAATCAAGCAGCGCGACATAATGGAAAAGGCTGAAGAACTCCCGTATAAGCAATATTTGAAGGGTGCACAGTTTAACCTAGTAGATCCAGACGTCAATCCGGTATGGAGAAATCAGTTACTTAATAATTTAGCTAAGTTAAAGTATGATAAACCAGTTAAATATATTTGGATGGATGGAAAAACGTATACTTTAACACCATCACAGCTTGTTGATGAATTGGATTCTAGTGCGTATCAAGCAATGCAAAAGGAAATTAGGGAACGCTATGGACAAAATGATCCAATTCGTTATCAGCAAATTTCTAACGCGGCCGAATATGATGCTCAGATTTTGTATCCGTTTATTGATGATGTGATTAAGGAACCTGATGAATGGGTAACCGCTATTCATCGGCATATCATTAATCCGAATATGGTAGTGGATGATGAAAAAATGAAATCAATTGATCATTGGTTAGTGAAAATTGATAAAATCATGAATTTATTACTAAAGTAATTTAAGAAATTGTCTATATCTGGTTTACAAATAATTTGTCAGTGGATATAATATGAAAGTGAATTCCCAAAAAGGTGACAATTTTGCCTTTTAGGGGAAATGTAGTATAATTAATAATAAAGAGACATTGGCGTTTTGCTGATGTTTATCTTACGAAAATGACAGGAGGGTTTCATAAATGGCAAAAGAACATTATGAAAGAACAAAGCCCCACGTTAATATTGGTACTATCGGCCATATTGACCACGGGAAGACTACTTTAACTGCAGCAATCACTAAAGTATTATCAGAAAAAGGCTTGGCTAAGGCTGAAGACTTTGCTGATATCGATGCTGCACCAGAAGAAAAGGAACGTGGTATTACTATTAATACTGCCCACGTTGAATACGAAACTGAAAAGCGTCATTATGCACATATTGACGCCCCAGGACATGCTGACTACGTTAAGAACATGATCACTGGTGCTGCCCAAATGGATGGTGCCATTCTTGTTGTTGCCGCAACTGATGGTCCTATGCCACAAACTCGTGAACACATTTTGCTTGCTAGACAAGTTGGTGTTGACCACATTGTTGTCTTCTTGAACAAGACTGACATGGTTGATGACGACGAATTGATCGACTTAGTTGAAATGGAAATTCGTGAGTTGCTTTCAGAATATGGTTACAATGGTGACGATGTTCCGGTTGTTCGTGGTTCAGCTTTGAAAGCACTTCAAGGTGACAAAGAACAAGAAGAAAACATCATGAAATTAATGGATGTTGTTGATGAATACATCCCAACTCCAGAACGTGATGACGACAAGCCATTCTTAATGCCTGTTGAAGATGTATTTACCATCACTGGTCGTGGAACTGTTGCTTCTGGTCGTATTGACCGTGGTAGCATCAAAGTCGGCGACGAAGTTGAAATTGTTGGTTTAGTTCCTGACACATTGAAGACTACTGTTACTGGTCTTGAAATGTTCAGAAAGACTCTTGACAAGGGTGAAGCCGGTGACAACATCGGTGCATTACTTCGTGGTATTGATCGTGACCAAGTTGTTCGTGGACAAGTTCTTGCAGCACCTGGTTCAATTCAAACCCACAAGAAGTTCACTGGTCAAGTTTATATCTTAACCAAAGAAGAAGGTGGACGTCATACTCCATTCTTCTCAAACTATCGTCCTCAATTCTACTTCCACACCACTGATGTTACTGGTGTTATCGAATTAGACAAGGGAACTGAAATGGTAATGCCTGGAGACAACGTTACTTTCCACGTTGACTTAACTAAGCCAGTTGCCATTGAAAAGGGTACTAAGTTCACTATTCGTGAAGGTGGACATACCGTTGGTGCCGGTGTTGTTACCGAAATTGATGATTAATTAGTATTTTTATTTAGAGATTGAAGACAATGTCTTCAATCTCTTTTTTATTGCTATGGCCGTTTTAGCGTCGCTGTTTACTTTTGAGGACGCTTAAGTTAGAATATTATTTGAATACTATTACTTGGAAAAGTGTGTAAATATTTTTCATGTTGGAGGAAATGTTATGGCAGATTGGAAGAAAAAAGGTACCAATGATGGGGAATTAACTTTTGAAATTGGTCTTGATAAGATTAAAGAAGGATTAGATCGAGCTTTCAAAAAGAATAAGAAAAATATTAAAGTTCCTGGATTCCGTAAGGGTAAAGTTTCAAGACAAGTATTTAACCAAATGTATGGTGAAGAAGCTTTATACCAAGATGCTTTGAATTTGTTATTACCAGATGCTTACAGTGAAGCAATTAAAGACGCTGGCATTGAACCCGTTGGTCAACCTGACGTTAGTGTTGATTCAATTGAAAAAGGGAAGCCTTGGGTCTTAAAGGCTACTGTTAGTGTCAAACCTGATGTTAAACTTGGTCAATACAAAGGACTAAGCGTTCCAAAGGAAAGTACTCGAGTTTACAAGAAAGACGTTGATGCTAAGATTGATAAAATGCGTCAATCTCAAGCTGAACTTGTTCTAGTTGATCGTCCTGCCAAAAAAGGTGACACTGTTACCATTGATTTTGAGGGATTTGTTGATGGCAAGCCTTTTGAAGGTGGAAAAGCAAATAACTATTCTCTTGAACTTGGTTCAGGATCATTCATTCCAGGATTTGAAGATCAATTGATTGGAAAAAAGGCGGGCGATGATGTCGAAGTAAAAGTTACCTTCCCTAAGGATTATCAAGAAAAGTCACTAGCTGGCAAAGAAGCTACCTTTAAGGTTAAACTCCATGAAGTTAAAGAGAAACAACTTCCTAAGCTTGATGATGACTTTGCTAAAGATGTTGATGAAGATGTTGATACACTTTCTGAATTGGAAGACAAAGTTAAAAAAGAACTTAAGGAACAAAAAGAATCAGCCGCTCACGATGCCAAGGAAAATACGGCTATTAGTGAAGCAGTAGATAATGCTACTGTTAAAGATATTCCAGAAGTTATGATTAATGATGACGTTCAACGTCAAATGGACCAGTACTTAGCTGGAATGCAGCAGCAGGGTATTAACGCTGAAATGTACTACAAACTCACTGGTACTAAGCCAGAGGACTTAAAGAAGCAATTTGCTGATGGTGCAGATCGTCGAGTTAAAACTAATTTGGTCTTAGAAGCAATTGTTAAAGCTGAAAAGATTGATCCTAGTGAAGAAGACATTCAAAAAGAAGTTAGCAACCTCGCTAAACAATACGGAATGGAAGAAACAGCCGTTCGTAATGCATTATCTGATGACATGTTAAAACATGATATTGGTATTCAAAAAGCCGTTGACATTGTGGTTGACAGTGCTAAAGAAGAACCAAAATCAACTACCAAGAAGGCTTCTGAAAAGAAGGATTCCAGTAAAGAAAATAAGAAATAATTTATACAAGATGGGATCCGCTTGTTAGAGCGGGTCTTTTTTTGTAGAGCAAATTATTTTAAAAGGTTCTATTAGTATGGTATAGTTTCAAATTGCAGGCAACGAGACGAATTAACAACGAATTAACAAAAAGGAGAGATACCATGTATGATGATTCAAATCAAAATGAGACCATTACTTGCTCCTTTTGTGGAAAGTCACAGGACCAAGTAAAAAAAATTGTTGCTGGACCCGGTGTATATATTTGTAATGAATGTATCGATTTGTGTGAACAAATCATGAGTGATGAATTAAACAAGACCAATGTTGAAGACATCAATGTGCTTACCCCAAGTGAAATTGTTAAAAAACTTGATGAGTATGTGATTGGTCAAGATGAAGCCAAAAAAACGCTAGCGGTGGCTGTCTTTAATCATTATATGAGAATTAAGGCTTTGAATGATTCTGAAGATGATGATGAAAGTGAAGATGGTAACCAAGAACGACATGCTTATGATGATGCTCAGATTCAGAAAAGTAATATTGCGATGATTGGACCAACTGGATCGGGGAAGACTTATCTGGCCCAAACACTTGCTAAAATTTTAAACGTTCCCTTTGCAATTGCTGACGCTACGACGTTGACTGAAGCTGGATATGTTGGAGAAGATGTTGAAAATATTCTTTTGAAACTCTTACAGAACGCTGACTATGACGTTGATCGGGCTGAAAAGGGAATCATTTATATTGACGAGATTGATAAAATTGCTAAAAAAGCCGAAAATGTTTCAATCACAAGAGATGTATCTGGTGAAGGTGTCCAACAAGCTCTGTTAAAGATTTTAGAGGGAACTACCGCTAATGTTCCACCAAAGGGTGGTAGAAAGAACCCGAGCCAAGAGTTTATTAAGATTAATACGAAGAATATTCTGTTTATTGTTGGTGGGGCTTTTGATGGAATTCAAGATATTGTTAGACGACGCTTAGGTGATAAAACAATTGGTTTTGGGGTTGATAATCATGAGACCCAAGACGTTGCTGATGAAGATATTATGCAAAAAGTAATTCCTGAAGACCTGATGAATTTTGGATTAATTCCAGAGTTTATCGGTCGTCTTCCAATTTTGACCGCTTTGAATAAGTTAAGTGAAAATGATCTGGTCAAAATTCTGACTCAACCTAAAAATGCGTTAGTAAAACAATACCAAAAGCTTTTATCACTCGAGGGTGTCCAACTTAAATTTGAAGACGCTGCACTTAAGGCCATGGCAAAAAAAGCCATTGCTAGAAATACGGGTGCTCGTGGTCTTCGTTCTATGATTGAAAGTGTGATGAGAGATATTATGTATTCACTTCCAAGTCGTGATGACGTTAAAGAAGTGATTGTTACCCCAGATTCAGTAAATAGTGGTAAAGAACCAAAGATGGTCTTAAAAAGCGAAACAAAGTAATTAAACGGAGATAATAATGGACGTAAATGATGTTGAACTTGTAATGAGTGCAGTTGATCCCAAACAGTATCCCACTACTGGATATCCAGAAATTGGCTTTTTGGGTCGATCTAACGTTGGCAAGTCTTCACTAACGAATGTGTTGATTAACCGGAAGGATTACGCTCATACGTCTGGCCAACCGGGAAAAACTCAAACTTTGAATTTTTATCGCGTTAACGATGAACTCTATTTTGTTGACGTTCCAGGATATGGCTATGCGAAGGTTTCTAAAACAGAACGGGAAAAATGGGCTCAAATGATTGAGACTTATCTAACGCAACGTGAACAGCTCCGGGGAGTGATCAATTTAATTGATGGTAGACACGCCCCGAGTGAGTACGATATTCAGATGCGTGATTGGTTAGAGTATTATGGAATTCCCGTGCTTTATGTAGCGACTAAGGTTGATAAAATTCCTAAAAGTAAGATCAAGAAACAAGAACAGACGTTGCGAAAAGGGTTGGAGCTTGAAGCAGATGAACCGCTGATAATGTTCTCTGCTAAAACCAAGGTCGGAGCAGATCAAATTTGGAACTGGATTGAGCAACAAATTAAGTAATAAAAAATCAGCTGTGAGAACAGCTGATTTTGTGTTTATTTGGTTTTGTCTTGATCTAATATTTTATTCTTTTTTGATTCGCGCTGGTCTTCTTTGTTTTTATGATTCAAAAACTTGGTACGGTTAGGATCTTTCGGATTCTCTTTAGCGAATTTACTGAACATGGCATCAAGATCTTCATTTCTTCTAATTTTTAGTCCCATATCGATCGCTCCTTTAAACTCATCATAGCAAAAAAATCATTTCATGTCAGTTTGTTATACAAACTGTAACTAATTCATTATAATTGTAACAGTAGTATTTATCGGAAAGGAGGGAGTTTATGGCATCTGATTTAATTGAACGAAAATTAACGTTACTTCCGGATCAACCCGGTTGTTACATTATGAAAGATAAAGATGGCAAAATTATTTATATTGGTAAGGCAAAAAACCTAAAGAATCGAGTTCGCTCTTATTTCAAGAGTACTCAGTATGGGAGACGAGCCAAATTAGTGCGAAACATTGCTGATTTTGAGACAATCATTACTTCAAATGACAAAGAAGCATTTTTACTTGAAATCACTTTGATTCAGAAGCATCGGCCTTATTATAACGTTCGTTTAAAGCAAGGACACAGTGGGTATCCTTACATTAAAATTACTAATGAACGTGATCCCCGAATGTTGATTACTAATACCGTTAAAAATGATGGTGGATATTATTTTGGACCATATCCAAACGTCTATGCTGCAGATGAAACCTTGAATTTCTTACAAAAGATGTATCCACTCAGACGTTGTAATGGGTATCAAAAACGAGCTTGTTTGTACTACCACATGGGACAGTGCTTGGGGGCTTGCTTTAAGAAAGTACCTAAGTCAGAGTACGATGCTCAAATCAAGAAAATCAAGTCATTTTTAAACGGTAGTGTGGGACCTGCTAGACAACTACTGACTAAACGAATGAATACGGCATCAAATAACATGGAGTATGAGCGTGCAGCTGAATTGCGCGATCAACTGCATTACATTGATGCGACCGTTGAGAAACAAAAAATCATTTCACATGACAATACCCCACGAGATGTGTTTAATTTTTATGCTGATAAGGGATGGCTTTCTGTACAAGTTTTCTTTATTCGGCAGGCACGTTTAATGAAACGTGAGAAAAAATTGTTTCCGATTATCAGTACCGCCAATGAAGAGATGACTAGCTATATTGTTCAATTTTATAACGATTCTGATCGGATTCCACCCAAAGAAATTTTGGTACCTAACTCAATCGACCATGATGTTCTTTCGAAGATGATCGGAGTGCCAGTTAGAACCCCTCAACGTGGCCAGAAGAAAGCCCTTTTGGACATGGCAGAGCATAATGCGCGATTGGTTTTAAACGAACAGTTTAAGTTAATGGAAATGGATCGTAAAAAGACTACCGGAGCAATGGATGAATTGGGCGACGTTTTAGGAATTGGTCATCTCGGACGAGTCGAAGCTTTTGATCATTCTCATATTTCGGGTGCTGATTTGGTTTCTGCTATGGTAGTATTTGAAGATGGGAAACCGAATAAGAAGAAGTACCGAAAATATAAGTTAAGAACCGTTGATCATGCCGATGAAGCAGCCAGCACGCGCGAAGTGATTAGAAGGCGCTACACACGTTTATTAAAGGAACAGGCTGAAATGCCAGATTTGATCCTAATGGACGGAGGCGAGATTCAGATGAATGCCGTTACCGATGTTTTGGAAAATGAACTTAATCTGCACATTCCAGTAGCTGGAATGGTGAAAAATGAGAAACATAAGACGGCTGATTTGCTTTACGGAAGTAATGATCATCACGTTAATTTAAATCCGAAAAGTCAGGCCTTTTATCTAGTCCAAAGGGTTCAAGATGAAGTGCATCGCTTTGCAATTAACTATCATCATCAACTCCATAATAAGAATTCGATGACTTCTAGATTAGATAGTATTAAGGGAGTGGGACCCAAAACTAGAAATAAACTTTTGCGAAAATTTGGTTCCACCAAAAACATTGCGGATGCTAGTATCGAAGACATTCAAGCAGTCGGTATTTCAAAGAAAGTTGCTCAGACGGTAAAATTGACCTTTGAGAACGTTGCACCAGTGGCCAAGATGATGAAAAACTAATATGAAAATGGAGAAATTATGTTTGTAGATCAAGTAAAATTTAAAGTTAAGGCCGGTAAAGGTGGAGACGGAATGGTCGGATTTCGTCGGGAAAAATATGTACCAAATGGTGGACCTTCTGGTGGTGATGGTGGCCATGGTGGTAATGTTGTTTTCAAAGTTGATACTGGAATGTCAACTTTAATGGATTTTAAGTATAAAAAACAATTTAAAGCCAAAAACGGTGGGAATGGTGCTAACAAAAAGATGACGGGTGCAAGTGCACCGGATTTGGTAGTACATGTCCCCGATGGCACCACGATTTATAACTCAGAGACCGGCGAGCCAATTGCGGATTTGACTAAAGCAAACGATGAAGTTGTAGTTGTAAAGGGTGGTCGTGGAGGAAGAGGAAACGTTCACTTTGCCACCCCTAAAAATTCTGCGCCAGAAATTGCTGAAAATGGGGAACCAGGTCAAGAAATGGAGATCGAACTTCAGTTAAGGTTATTAGCTGATGTTGGTTTAGTCGGTTTTCCATCGGCTGGTAAATCCACGTTATTAAGTGCAATTACTTCGTCAAAACCAAAAGTAGCTCAATACCACTTTACGACCATTGTTCCTAATCTGGGGATTGTACGAAATCATGATGGAAGTGACTTTGTGATTGCTGATTTGCCTGGACTGATTGAGGGAGCTTCCAAGGGTGTGGGATTAGGTTTTGAATTTTTAAGACACATTCAAAGAACTCGAGTTATCCTTCATGTTGTTGATATGAGTGGAGTTGAGGGACGTGATCCGTATGATGACTATGAAAAAATCAATCATGAACTGGCTAATTTTGATAAAAGTCTTTTGAAACGTCCCCAAATCATCGTTGCTTCTAAAATGGATATGCCGGATTCGGCTGAAAATCTTAAGTTGTTTAAACGTGAATTAGGTGAACATAATGACCACGTTAATGGCAAAATTATTCCCATTTCTTCCATTACTCATTCAGGGCTTAATGATCTCATTCGAGAAACGAGTAGTGAACTTGATAAGGCACCAAAGTTTCCAATTGTGGGTGCTAACGAGCTTAATGATTCTAGGGAAGTCATTTACCGTCCCGATGAGGATGAAAAGCCGTTTACTTTGACAAAAGATGAAGATGGAACTTGGGTTCTGTCTGGACATCAGATTGAACGAGTAATTCAAATGGCCAATACTGAACATGAACAAGGTGTGTTAAGATTAGCTCGAAAATTACGTGGAATGGGTGTTGATCAAGCACTACGGGATGCCGGCGCTAAGAATGGCGATCTGGTATCAATTTCGGACTTTACCTTTTCATATGTTGAATAATATAAAAGACGATACTTGTGGTATCGTCTTTTATTATCCAAAAATAAGCTCATCATTTTTTAAACGATAACCGAATAGTTTTGGAGTTTCAATTGTTTTACAAAAAAGTGATAGATGATCATCAAGTTCTCTTGTCCGGGTATTAAATTGATTCAAGGTTAGTGACCGTTTGTTTTTGCTTGGTACTAATAAAATTTTATTTTGCGAAAATTCAATGTCAAAAACTGGTAAAATAACCTTATTAATTTCAACGTATATTTTATATGAATTATTTAAATCTTCGGATGAGACGTAAAATTCGTTTAATCTCAAAGTTATCACCTAGATTCAGCTTATTATTGCTAATGTGGTATGCTACAATTGTATAGTAATTCTTCACGAGTGTAAAAATTTGAGTGTCAAAAAGGAACGATAGGATATGCAATTAGAGTTTTTTGGAACTGGTGCGGGAGTTCCTGGTAAGTTTCGAAACGTTTCTAGTGTCGCTTTAAGATTGTTGGATGAGATTAATTCCGTGTGGTTGTTTGATGCGGGGGAAGGTACTCAACAACAAATCTTGCGATCAACGTTAAAACCGCGAAAAATTAATAAGATTTTTATTACCCACCTTCATGGTGATCATATCTATGGTCTTCCGGGATTATTATCAAGTCGTTCGTTTCAAGGCGGAGATGATCCGGTTACCATTTATGGCCCCTTTGGAATCAAAAATTACGTTCAGACTAGTTTGCAAGTGACGCAGACTAAGTTAGGGTATAAAATAAAATACGTAGAGCTGGACCAGCCTGGTAAGATTTTTGACGGTAAAAAGTTTACAGTTTATGCGGAAAAGCTTGATCATCAAGTTCAAAGTTGGGGTTTTCGAATTGTTGAACATGATCATCCGGGTGAACTGCTTGTTGATAAATTGCAGGAGGATAATATTCCGTCTGGTCCACTGTACGGAAAGCTTAAGGAAGGTAAGACGGTTAAACTTAGTGACGGAAGAGTCATTAATGGCAAGGACTACATTGGTAATTCCCAAAAGGGGAGAATTGTTACCATTTTAGGGGATACTAGAAAAGTTGCTACCATCAATAAGTTAGCGCAAAATGCTGACATTTTAGTTCATGAAAGTACGTTTGGGAAGGGCGAAGCAAAATTAGCTCACAATTACTATCATTCTACGAACATCCAGGCTGCTAATACTGCCAGGGATGCCAACGTAAAACGATTATTATTAACGCACATTTCTGCAAGGTATACTGCTAAAATGGCCCATGAGTTACAGAGGCAGGCTCAACAAGTTTTTCCAAATACCAAAGTAGTTAAAGATTTTGATTTTATTGATATTCCCTTTAATAAGGGAGAGGAGAATGTCCAATGAAGAAACAAGTTTCAATGATTTTAAGCATGGTCTTGATTGTGATTGTCGCTATTTTTGTTTTGTTAAATATGGGAAGTGCGGAGATTAACTTTGGTTTTACGACGGTTAAAATGCCGTTAATCTTAGTCTTATTATTGACATTACTAATTGGGGCTTTAATCATGTTTTTATTATCAATGATCAGTTCATTTAAAAATGGTTCCAAACGGAAAAAAGAAAATCGTGATTCACAGAAAACCATTGATGGATTAAAGGGACAAATTAATGATTTAAATAAACAAGTTGATTCTCTAAAGATGCAGTTAAAGAATTCAATTAGTAAACAAAAGGTTAATCAAGATAATCGAAACGTTGAAAATGTAATCAATAAACAGCAAGAGGACAACGAAAAATAGTGAAAAGAGGATCCATATTTGCTTTCTTCAAAGTATAATTGGAAGCTAAAACAAAATAATCTTAACCAAGATGCTGTTAATCAACTAGCTAATGATTTGGGACTTGAACCGTTAGTTGTTAGCTTACTGTTTGAACGTGGTTATGATAATGTCGATAAGATTCAACATTACTTAAACCCGGATACTAGTGACTTAAACGATCCCTTTTTAATGCATGATATGCAAAAAGCGGTTGAACGGATTGAATTGGCAGTTGAAAACGGTGAACAAATTACCGTTTATGGGGATTATGATGCTGACGGACTTACTAGTACCGCCATTTTATATGAAACGCTAGTCGAGATGGGAGCGGAAGTTCGTTATTATATTCCTAATCGGTTTAAAGATGGATACGGTCCAAATGTGAAGGCCTTTCAAAAAATTATTGATAGTGGAACTTCGTTAATTGTTACTGTTGATAATGGAGTTGCCGGCTTTGATGCAATTGAGGAAGCTAATAAATTGAGTTGTGATGTGATTATTACCGATCATCACGAATTACCAGAAAAGTTGCCAAACGCCTATGCAATCGTTCACGCTCAGTTGGGCGATCCTAAATATCCATTTCAGTATCTTTCTGGAGCTGGAGTATCTTTTAAGTTGGCGACGGCATTAATGGATGAAATTCCTCAAGATAAACTAGATTTAGCCGCAATCGGGACGGTTGCTGACTTAGTATCGTTAACTGGAGAGAATCGGGCACTCGTTCAGTTTGGATTAAATGTCATTCACTTGACGGTGCGACCTGGATTAAAAGCCCTTATTAAACGATCTGGAATTGATTTGGAAAAAGTTGATGAACAAGATATTGGGTTTAACATTGCTCCTAGATTAAATGCACTTGGACGGATGGGTGACGCCAATATGGGCGTTGATCTGCTTACTACGGTTGACGACGATCAAGCTAACGAACTAGCTAAGAAGACTGAGCAAAAAAATGATCAGAGGAAGTTACTGGTTAGTTCAATTACGGACGAGGCAATCGCTCAAGCTGATTCACCTGAGAATAAGAAGAGAGAAACCCTTTTAATTGTGGGAAAGGATTGGCATACTGGAGTTTTAGGTATTGCAGCTAGTCGAGTTAAAGATAAATTTCATAAGCCGACGGTTGTTGTCAGTGTTGATGACCAAAATAAGATCGCCAAGGGATCCGGAAGAAGTGTCAAAGGATTTGATCTTTTTAAAGCCTTAGATAGTGAACGTGATCTGATGGATGCATTTGGTGGACATGCGATGGCAGTTGGATTAACGGTTCCAGCTGATAATTTAAAAACACTAGCTGAGCGGTTTGAACGGTCAGCAGCAAAACAGCAGGTTGATTTATCACAAAAGCCAACTTTAAAAATTGATTTTAAAGTTACTCCAGATGAAATTGATCAAAAGTTATTTCAACAAATTCAAATTTTGAGTCCATTTGGGACTGATAATGAATGCCCCCGATTTGACGTTGATCCGATTGTTTTAACTAATGTTCAGGCAATTGGGAAAGCCCATGATCACCTTAAATTTCAAGCTGTTGGCAATCATTCACGGATTTCTGCAATTGACTTTGGGATGGGTGATGTTGCTACTGAAGTTTCTAAATTGTCAGCTAATATTAACGTAGCAGCGACCTTGAATGAAAATGAGTGGAAGGGTCGTACTAATCTTCAGTTGATGGTTGATGATCTTAAAGTTGACGGAACCGTTGTTATTGACAAACGGACCCCTACCTTAACTAAGTCAATGTTTGTAAATGCGGGAACGTATATTTTCTTTCATCGTAACTTGTATCAACAATTAAAATCATATGTTGGTAAGAATTCTAAAGCTATGCTTGCTTCGGATGTTAAAAAAGATATTACGAATGGGGTAGTTTATCTTGTTGATTGTCCTGAAACACTTGGTGAATTAAAGGGCGTTGTTAATCATTTCCAAAATCCTGAAATTATATTGTATTTATATAAAAAGAATCATATTTTAAATTTAGGGATGCCAGAACGTTCACAGTATGCTAAACTATTTAAGTTCGTTGAAACTAATAAAAATGTGCAAATTTCAAAGAATGTTGGTGAGGTTGCAAACCATTTGCAGGTTCCAACCAATATTCTGGTTTTCATGTTGCAGGTATTTAATGAACTGGGATTTATCACCATTCGGGATGGAATTTTGAATGGTATCAGTAATCCAAACAAGCAAAGCTTGTCTACTTCCCCAACTTACCAATTGCGAGAAGAGCAATTAAAGGTGGAAGATGCTCTTTTTAACGTTTCCCCAAGTGATTTGGTGAAAATAATTAATAAGATTGGGAACTGATAATAAGAAAGGAAGTATTTTTTATGGTCCTTAATTTAAAGGATTATGTAGCAAGTTATCCTAATTTTCCAGAGCCAGGTGTAACTTTTCGAGATATTTCTCCATTGCTAGAAAGTGGCGAAGCATATCGTCAAGCTACTGACGAAATTGTCAACTATGCTAAGGGCAAGAACATTGATATGATTGTTGGTCCCGAAGCGCGTGGCTTTATTGTGGGATGTCCCGTTGCCTATGAACTTGGAATTGGATTTGCTCCTGCAAGAAAAAAAGGGAAGTTACCTGGCAAGACTGTCAAAGCTACATATGGCTTGGAATACGGTCAGTCATCACTTTATTTGCATGATGATGCGATTAAACCAGGTCAGAGAGTTCTTGTGACTGACGATTTGCTAGCTACAGGTGGTACCATTGAAGCTACCATTGAGTTGGTCAAGGATCTCGGTGGAGTAGTAGTTGGAACGGCTTTTATTGTCGAATTAATGGACTTAAAGGGTCGCGATAAGATTAAAGACTATGATATTCTCAGTCTGATTAAATATGATTAAGCTTTAAATTGAACACACTTCTCAAGTTGATTGTCGTTTCTTTTACGATTATACTTAAGTGGTGTTAATTATGGCGAGTTGGCAGAGTGGTAATGCACCGGACTCGAAATCCGGCGAACCGGTTTATAGCCGGCGCGCAGGTTCAAATCCTGTACTCGCCTTTTAGGGGCAATTTGGATAGTTTCCTATAGTTATCAAACGTTTTTATATCAACAAAAGAAGCAGCTGTGGATAGTTAGAAAACTATAGAGAAATAAAAATCCGTTAACAATCTGTTAACAAAAAATGTTAACCGGTTAAAAGCGGAGGTATACCAATTTTTAGTAGTGTGCCATACTAAATTTATATTTAAGCCGGGTGTGATGTCTCCTGCTAAATATTTATGGTCGATATATAGAAAGAGCTATCAGATTAAATTCTGGTAGCTCTTTTTTTATTGATAATTTTATTTAGTGATGTTTCGATTTGATCATTAGTTTGTTGACGATATTCATCAATCATGTATGAATATACTCGGGTTGTGGTTGATATATCTGAGTGACCAAGTCGTTTACTGATGACGTAGTTATCAATTCCATTAGCAAGCAAATAAGCTACGTGAGTGTGTCTGAGAGAGTAGAAATTTATACCTAACTCGTTTAAAAATTTCCTCAATGTTTTGTTGACGGCTGAGGAAGTCGTATAGTCTTATATTGATTCGTAAAAACATGGTTGTTGCCATTTTCCTTTAACTCTTTTAAAACTTCAAGAATATCAGCATTTATTCGAATAATTCTATTGGAGCTTTCGTTTTTAGTAGGTTATTCACTTTCTAATACGGAATTCCAAGACTTATTAATATTGATAGTTCGAAAGTTAAAATTAACATCTTTCCAAATCCGTGCTTGAATTTCTCCCAGTCGCATCCCAGAGAAAATTGCTAACAGAATCATATATTTAGAAGTAAAGTTTTTGTTCTTAGTCTCTAACAGATAATTAGTCAATCTTTCCATTTCGTCGACATTTAAATATTCAATCCTTCTGGTCTTACTTCGGTCGTACACCATTGTGGTTCGCTGGACGAAATCTTTTTCAAAGTCACCATCGTAGATACCATCTTTAACACAAGAGTGAACCATTGTATTTAATTTACTAACGGTTTCTTTAGCGTGGTCTTTACCATAATCATTTAATAGTTTTTGATAAATATTACGGTCGATAGCATCGACCTGAACATTAGGGATGTATCGCTTTAAAATACCGTATGTTCTTAAATAAGTCTTTTTAGTTCTTTCAGTTACTGATGTTTCTTTATAAGTTTGAAACCAATTCCAAAAGTATTCATAAAATAAGTTAGGTTTACTGTTTTGTAGAGAGAAATCATTTTTACTCAATTCCATTTTAGAAGCATATAGTTGTGCTTCTTGTTTAATTGAAAAACCAGATTTAGATTTTGCATGCCATTTTTTATCTGGACCTTTATATCTAAACTGGGCTTGCCAGACTTTGCCACGCTTTTGAAAATTAGCCATGTTATGTACCTCCATTAAAGCCCTAAAGTCAGAATTGAACTGACTTCATGCTACCAAGTAGGGTAATATTACTGCTTTTGACCAGTAAATTTATATTTATTTGTTAGGGATGTTTTAGCAATCTGATTACCAGAACCATCTTGAATACTAATTGAACTAGTTACCTTTGAACTGTATGAATCTTGAATGTTGTATTGCTGCATAATTCGTTCAATTGCATCATAAGCAGAATGTGAGACATTTTCTAATTGTTGACTATTAAAGTTAGCTGTTGCATCACTTAAGGTTACAACCGTTTCTCCAGCTGAATCAACTTTAGCGTTAGTGATATCTCCGTTAGTTTGACTAGGTAGATCAGCTAATGCTTGTTTGTAGCCATTGATATTTTTATCACTATTATTTGGTTTGCTTTTAACTTCTTTATCAATTTGCTTATCTTCTTTGACTGCTTTTTTATTGGCCATTTTTGTTTCGTGTTCTTTAGCAGCCTGTTGTTGATCGTAAGCACTAATTTGTCCCATTGAAATCAAAGCAAACACAGCAAAAACAACACTTAAAGTTATCCACATCTTTTTTGATTTTGAGGCAAATATTTCTAATACCGATACAATTAAAGCAATTATTAGAAGAATAAGTAAAACAATTTCGAGTGATTTTTCAACTGATAATAAAAAGATTAAAAGCATCGTTGCAACTAATCCAAATACTAACGAAGCATAAAACATACCTTTGTTGTCTTTATTTGCTTCATCAAGAGATTGCTTGATTCCTCCGATAGTGAGACCAACTAAAAAAATAAATAAAATCCAACCTATTACAAAATACATAAGTCCTCCACAAACAGCTTTTTACGTCGATCAGAAATTGGACGTAAGTTGTTTACATTTATATCAGTAAGGTGTTTTTAAAACTTTTTACTGCGTATATGATTACAAGAATAATTAAACAGACCAATATCCATCATTCATATCTCCTTTATTACTATTATTAAAATTAAAGACCTAGTAGTTGTTTTTTCTTTTGGTCGAACTCTTCTTGAGTAATAATTCCATCATCTAAAAGGGATTTGAATTTTCGTAATTCATCTGCGTTAGAAATAGACTGAACAACATTACCAGTTGGAGTTTTAGAATTATTAATTTCTTCGTTAATCTTTTTAGCCATAATCTCTACGTTGTTATTGTAGATATTTTTTATTCCAACTTCTGTTACTCCATTCATTAAAACAATTCTTCCAAGTGCCATTCCTTTATGCTTGGACACACCATTTATTTGTGAGATAGGAATATCTGAAGTCTGACTTCCAATAAGCAAATTCTTATTTATAAAAATAATACGTTGATCAGTTAGAACCATCAGTACCGTTTGAGAATCTTTTTCAGTAAAACCAGAAGTAGCATATTTAATGGTTTCATCATCATTTAAAATTTCGGGTAACATTTTGAGTTCACGTTTAGTACCAAACGTATCAGTTAATCCAGCTTCATCTAATTGTTGCTTAATTTGTTCGAATCTTTCTGAATTTTGCGATGATCCATTTGGTTGTTTACTTTCTTTTTCTTCGCGTTTCTTTTGTTTGTAGTCATCTTTTAATTTCAGTGGGTCTATTGTAGTTCCGTTTGCGATGGCATCTTTTACCATATCCACAGTTACAAAGTTTTGAGCGGCCATGCTCGTTACAATTCCAACTTTTTTAGCATTTATTCCTATTTTTTTACAACATTTATCACAAATATCGCCGTCTTTAACCAGCATATTAAATTGCAATAAAGTGATTTTGTTATTACATATTGGGCAAGTACGCATAGTATTATCCTCCAAAAATTAACAGCTTTTTAAGTCAATCAGGAATTGGACATATTAAGTTTGTTTAAAATAGTCTAATTATTTCTTAAGACGTTTTTGTAAAACAAAAGCCACGTTTCTTGTGGCTCTTTAAAAGAATTTATAAATTGATAGTATTGTTCCAATAATTCCTATAATTGTTCCAACTACTCCTATAAAAGTAGTAATTAACCATGTTTTTTGTTCAGCAAACTTAGTATTTACTTTTTCAAATTTAATATCAATGTCTTTTCCAAGTAAATCAATTTTACTACTGAGTTTATCAACGGCACTATTTAATTCATCATGTGTTACATAATTTTTCATATTTCCGTTACCTCCATTATCATTTGGCTTTGAATTAATTATATCATTGTTCGTTTTTTCTCCTTCAAAAGGCCGATAGATAATATTATTTTTACTTTCAGCCATTACGAATTCTCCCTTTTAAGAAATAAAGTCAATTTACTTTTTTTCTCATTTTCATCTAATTGGATTTCAAAATTAATATATGGTGTATTTTGAACATCTTTTAGAGTCGCCGAGAATGCTATTCCAAACATTGCAATATAGTTGTTTGACATCTGCTTTGCTTTAATATCTTTTAGATCAAATTAAAAAATGTCGGGCTCATGATTATCCATTATGCTTTTATCATTTTTATTTTTTGCATCGATTTTAAGGTTATGTTTTCCTTGTTCTAATCCAATAAGCTGGATATTGATAGTTACATAAATGCCATTGTTATTATATCTTTTTATCATAATTGGAAGAGGATCGTCTTTTTTTGTTATATACACAGTATTTATATACTCATTCATAAATTGAAACTCCTTATTTTATTACTACAGTTAGAATTGATTGGACGTAGTTTACTTTTTTACGTAATCTACTAATGCCTTCTCTCCTTTAATATTTAATATGTGTTACAAAACAAAAGGGCTATCAAAATCACAAGTTTTGATAGCCCTTTTGTTGTATTGAGCTCTTATAATTCGGATTGCATCCGGATTGCTTTTCCAATGATTTTACCTGGATTATCTTTATTCAAGATAATCGGTGGGTATTCCTTGTTATCAGGAACTAAGACGGTTTGGTCTTTTTGAGTACTAATTCTTTTAAGGGTAGCTTCCTCGTTATCGTTTAATAGGACAGCAGCAATTTCACCATTTTCCACCTCTGGTTGATAATGAATCAAAACGTACGATCCGTTTTGAATGGTAGGAGCCATTGAATCTCCGTCACATTTTAGCCAGAAATTCTCACCACTTGGCAGTCCTTCTTTTAAGGTTGGAAAGTACGCGGTAACGTTTTGTTCAGCAAAGATTGGTTTTCCGCAAGCAATGCTGCCAATAAGAGGAAGATCAATTGCCTCATTAGTTTTTGATTTAGCGCTTGTACTATCATTGTGATAGTTAAGTTGATCAGTATTTCCTAATAGGTAATCGATCGACACTCCAAGTACTTTGGCGACTTTTCCAAGGCTTTTTGTACTAGGAGTTTTTTTGTTCCAAGTATAAATATTGTTAATCCCAATCCCAGCCTTCTGTGCCACTAACTGAAGTGACCATCCACGCATTCTTGAAAGTCTCTTAATTCGTTCAATTGTTGTCAAAATTGTTTCTCCTTTTCTGAAATTGGTGGTTAAAAAAGTTATTTCAAATAATAGAGAAAATCATTGACATTTTATTTTATATGATTGATAATTAATTTAGTTAAGTAATTGATCAGTCAGTCCAGAATAATATCAATGGTTAAAAGTATTTAAACTAGTTCCCACGAAGAAAATAGTTTAAGTACAGTCCATTATTTTCATCATATTTACATTTTATTCCAAAGGATAGACATAGTCAATAACTTAATTAATAAATTGTGAAAGGAGGGATCAATGATGGCTAACGTTGAATTGGAACGTAATGCTCAAAGAGTATTTAAAAAGATCAAAGTAGCTTTAATTAACAAGGACTTGACTCAAGTTGATATGTCAAAAATTGTTGATGTCTCACCAGTTGAATTAAATCGGGCAATTCATGGTGAGATGAGTCCTAAATCTCAAAGAATTAGGAAGCAAATTTTTAAGTACCTAGATATCAAAGTTTCGTAATCTTCATTTGTTATCCGTGTGATAAAAGAGCAATGAGATAAACTAAATGTATTAATACTACTTGTTTTCACGTTTGTAATTAGTATTAGTATGTGTAGTGATAATAAGGCCTAGATCAGTTGCAGTAGTTGATCTAGGCCTTTGTCGTCTAATAATTAGTTTGTTTAGTTTCATCAACTGACAATTGTTTTACTAATTGGTCAATCTGATTGCGGACGATTCTAAAAGTTTCGATTACTTCCGGTTTGGATCCCTTCGCTTGTGCTGGATCCTTAAGTGGCCAGTGAATTTTCGTAACCGATTCTGGAGTAACCGGACACTTGTCCTTAGCATCTCCGCAAAGCGTAACGACTAAATCACACTTAACTAAATAATTTTTGTCAATTAACTTTGATGTATTGTGAGAAATATCAATTCTGCGTTCTTTCATTACCTTAACCGCAATTTGATTTACACCATGCTTTTTTAATCCTGCACTTTTTATTTGCCAGTTTCGTGGGAAATATTTTTTGGCAAATCCTTCCGCCATTTGACTTCGACACGAGTTTCCCGTACACAAAAAATAGATTTTTTTCATTTTGATTCATCCCTTAGTAATTTATAAGTCATGATACCAAAAGATGATGACTATGGATACAATTAATAATTTATCTTATAGGTTATCAATTGCTTAACTTATGGGTAGTTCAATCAAATTGTGTGCAAATAATTTATTAAATATTGAACATTTTGTAGTCTCATTATGTAATTGCGTGGTACTATAAAAATGTTCATAGAGAACGACAATTTAAAAATTGAAGGAGGAAGCAGATATGAAAGTAGCTGTAATTGGATCATCTCATGGTGGATTCGAAGCTGTCAGAGGAGTTTTAAAAGATTTCCCTGATGCTGACATCGAATGGTACGAAAAGGGAGACTTTGTATCTTTTCTATCTTGTGGAATTGAATTATATCTTCAAAACGTCGTAAAAGATGTTAACTCTGTAAGTTATGCAACTCCAGAAGGCATGGAAAAATTAGGTGTAAATGTTCACATTAATACTGAAATCACTGATATTGATCCTGAAGCTCACACATTAACCGCTTTAAACGTTAACGATGGCAAAGAGAGCACTGAAAAATATGATAAATTAATTTTAAGTGTTGGTGCTAATCCATTCCAACTTCCAGTTCCAGGGAAGGAATTAGGTAATATCTACGCAATGCGTGGACGTGATTGGGCCATTAAATTGAAGGAAGCTGAAGTTACTCCAGGTATCAACAACGTCACGGTCGTTGGTTGTGGATACATTGGAATTGAAGCAGCTGAGTCATTCGCTAAGGCTGGCAAGCACGTTACCTTAGTTGATACTGGTAAAACCATTCTTCCTACTTACTTGGATCCAGAGTTTACTAAGATTCTTGAAGCTGAGCTTAAAAAGAACGGCGTAAAATTGTCATTGAACCAAAGTGTTAAGGAATACGTTGGTGACGATGATGAAAACGTTTCTTCAGTTATTTCAACTAATGGTGACCAATGGGATGCTGATCTAGTGATTGAAACTGCCGGAATTCGTCCTGCTACCGATTGGCTTAAAGGTAAAGTTGATCTCGACGAAAAGGGCATGATCAAGACCGATGAATATCAAAGAACCAATCAACCTGATATTTTTGCCGTTGGTGATTCTACCGAGGTTACCTTTGCACCTACTGGCAAGAAGCAAATCATTGCTTTAGCTTCTAACGCTAGACGTCAAGGTCGCTCAGCTGCCATGAACTTGAACGATGAGAAGCGTAAGACTACCGAAGTTTCTGGCTCATCAGCACTTCATGTTTTTGACTACAAGTTTGCTTCAACTGGATTTAAGGACGTTACTGCTGAAAAAGCTGGCGTTGACGTTGAATCTGTCTTTGTTGTTGACACTGCAGTTCCTCCGTTTGTTCATGATGACAAGTTGAATGCAGAAGTATACTTCAAGTTAACTTTTGATCCAAAGACTCGTGAAGTTGAAGGTGCTCAAATCATGTCAAAACGGGATGTAACTGCTAATATCAATACCATTTCATTAGCAATTCAACAACACATGACCGTTGATGACTTGGCATATGCTGACTTCTTCTTCCAACCAGGTTTTGACCGTCCATGGAATATCATGAACGTCGCAGCTCAAAAAGCACAAGATAAGTTAGATCACAAATAAAACCAAAGGGTCCGTTGACTTAATCAACAGACCCTTTTTATTACATACTTTTTGCTACTAGAATATCACCATTTGACAATTTGAACGTTTTATCAAAACCATTTAGATAAATGGTAGTACCTCGTTCTGGAAAATCTTCACTGGTCTTAGGAAGAAATTCAATTTCAAGTGAATGGCCATCTGGAGCCAGATTATCTAAGGTAGTTAATTTCATGACGTACTGATTGTCATCGTTAACTTTAATGGTTTTAGTATCTGAATTTCCAGGTGCTGGAAATGTTAAAGTAATCCGTTTCATATCATCCCTTCTTTCGTAGTTATTATACTACCAATTAATTTTTGGTATTGGTACGAATCTAGTAGTAAGAGAAGTGCTAACATATAAAATAAATCTTAAAGAAAATGGTGAAGCGATAATGAAATTTTATACTTCTGATAATGTGGAATTAGACTATGATGATGAGGGAAATAAAAGCAATCAACCCGTGATGATTCTTACCGGAATTGGGGGCTATAAAGAGATTTGGACCCTTACTGTCCAAAAATTAGTCGAAAGCGGTTTCAGGGTTATTAACGTGGATGCTAGAAATCAGGGGATGTCTGAGCGTACTAGTAAGGATGAACGAATGTCGCGCCATGCGATGGATTTATATGAGATTCAGAATGAACTAAAATTAAAAGAACCAATCTTGCTTGGGAATTCAATGGGAGCAGCAACCATGTTTGCGTACGTTTCTTTGTTTACTGATAAGGGAATTAAGGCCATTGTAGACGTTGATCAGAGTCCTAAGATGATTGCGGATCGGTCATGGCCATACGGATTTAAGGCTTTAGACTGGAGTAATTTTCCTGAATTTTTGAAGCAGCCATTTGGACGTTCGACTTATAGTAAAATTAATGATCTTTTATATAGTAAGATTCAATCGTTAAAACAGGAGTATCCATATGACGCCGACTTAAACTATTCGTTGTTAGTGGATCATGCTTTTCAAGATTGGCGTGACATTTTGAGTGATTTGAAGGTTCCATTGATGATTATAGCGGGAAGAAAATCACCATTTTTTGATTATCACTTTGCAAAAGTTGCAGCTGGGATGGCTCATAATGGTCATTATCAGATTGTTGAAGATGCGGGGCATATTATTATGGCTGAACAGCCAGATGTGTTTAACGATATTTTGTTGAAGTTTGTGAAAAGAATATAATAAATCACAATGGTAAGAAATATCATCGTGTGAATTATTAGACTTAACCTTTTAATAGCGGTCTCACTTTAATGAGGTCGTTTTTTATTTGGGTTTGTTAAAGAGTGTTAACTTGGTTGACTTTACGCACTTTGGTTAATATAATCACAATGTAAGCGGATATGAGCAATCGTGTCTGCGTGAAAATAAAAACAATTGGAGGGGTTTACGTGGCTGATAATATTTATTCCATTCATGAAAAGCACACGGGAATGCTAGAAATGGAATCAGAATTTCCTGTAAAAAACCGTGAAGAACTTAGTGAGGCTTACACACCTGGTGTTGCTAAGATTTCCAAGGCCATTGAAAAAGACCCTAGTTTAAAGGACAAGTACACAATGAGTGGAAAGTTGCTTGCTGTTGTTACTGATGGTTCAGCAGTTCTAGGATTAGGTAACATCGGACCAGCTGCAGGGCTTCCGGTTGTTGAAGGGAAGGCTTTGTTATATAAAGACTTGGCCAATGTTAATGCGTTACCAGTTGCCATTGATCAGGAAGATGCCAAGAAAATGGCCACTCACATTAAAAGTATTCAAGATACCTTTGCTGGGATCCATTTGGAGGACATTGCGGCACCAAAATGCTTTGAGTTAGAGGATATCTTGAGTAAAACATTAGATATTCCGGTCTATCATGACGACCAAGAGGGAACTGCTATTGTAGTTTTGGCCGGATTACTCAACGCTAGTAAAGTAGTTGGTAAAGAGTTGAAAGATTTAAAGATCGTCGTCAATGGGGTTGGAGCATCTGGTGTCGCTACTGCCTCGTTGTTGGAGCATGTTGGCATTAAAAATATTACTTTGGTTGATATCGATGGCGTGGTTAAGCCAAATAGTGAGAACTATAATTCATATCAAACTGGACTTGCCCAATCCTTGAACGGAAAAGAAGGACAAACTCTGGATGATGTAATTGATGATCAGGATGTTTTTATCGGTCTGTCAGATGCTAATGTTTTAAGTACTAGTCAAGTTAAAAGAATGGCAAAGGATCCGATTGTCTTTGCGCTTGCTAATCCAGTTCCGGAAATTCTTCCACAAGACGCTAAAGCTGGTGGTGCTAAAGTGATTGCGACTGGATCTAGTAAGTATCCAAATCAAGTTAATAATATTTTGGTTTTCCCAGGTCTGTTCAAAGGACTTTTAAAGAGTGGAATTAAAAAGGTTACATACCAAATTGAGGAAGTCGTTGCTGACGCGTTAGCCAGCATGATTCCTGATCCTACTCCAGATAAAATTGTCCCTGGGGTTTTTGATGAAAATGTTGTTAAAACAGTCACAAATTCAATTATAAAATATGGTGAAAAAGGATAAGAGGTACAATTATGGCAATATTTATTACATCAATCCAGAGTGTGCTAGCGATTGTAATTATGATTGCAGTTGGTTATGTAACACAAGGACTTGGATGGTTTAAAGAATCATTTTCCGGTTCAATCTCAAAGATTATTATGAAAGTTGCTTTACCATGTTCTATTTTTGTGGCAATGCTTAAATATTTTCATCCAGAACAACTAGCTAATTTGTCAACTGGATTAATCTATGTTGTGCTTGCTATCCTTTTAGGCTACGTTATTTCATGGATTGAAGTTAAGTTATTTAGAGTTAAAAAGGGTCGAAGAGGACTGATGATGACCGGTATTAACGGTGCTAATACCGTTTTTATTGGAATGCCCTTAAACGTTGCTTTATTTGGTGAGATATCAGTCCCTTATTTACTTGTTTACTATATTGTAAATACGATCATTATTTGGACTTTAGGTGTTTGGGTAATTGCTGCAGACGATCCAACCGCTAAAGATGGTTCCAAAGCTAAATTTGATTGGCACCATTTGATTCCGGCTCCATTATGGGGATTCATTGTTGCCATTCCATTTTTGTATATTCCATGGCTTCAGGAACATTTATTGGTTAATTTTGTCCAAACAACCTTAACTGATTTGGGGGCACTGGTTACCCCACTTGCATTAATCTATATTGGAATTATGTTGAGATCATTTGGTCTTAGAAACATGCATTTTGATAAAGATGTCATTTTGACTTTAGCAGGCCGTTTCGTGATTTCACCATTAGTCATGGCTGCAATTATTTTTGTTGGGTTCAAACTCGGAGCATCAATGGTTCCAACCTTCTCTAAGACTTTGATTGTTCAAGCTGCTACGCCTTCACTTGCAGTTCTGCCAATTTTGGCACAAACTTATCATGGTGATGTTAAGTTTGCTACAAACGTGGTTGTATCTACCTCAGTCCTCTTTATCATCGTAATTCCGATTATTATGTTAATCATGGGTTAGTAGAAACGGGAGATTATTGAGGATATGAATATTGAGACTAGAGAAATTAATTTAGAGGTTCCTGACCAATTTAATCAGTGGAGAGATTTTTTGAAATCACTTGGCATCGCCAATTTTTCTGGTGATGAGGTTGATCCCTTAGATTATACCGTTGGACTTTTTGATGGGAATAAATTAGTTGGTACTGGTTCATATTCTGGAAACATTTTGAAGTACATTGGTGTTTGTCATAAGTACACTGAAAATGGGGTTTATTTTAACAAGGTAATTTCGAATCTTTTAACAAGTTTGGGACAACGTGGAGTCTTTCATGTCTTTGTCTTTACAAAGCCAATGTATGCGGAAAGTTTCGAACACGTTGGGTTTAAGGAACTCGTTCAAAGTGATGATGCGGCCTTTTTAGAGACCGGTGATTATAGTATTACTGATTATCTTAAAAGTCTGCCTAAAGTTAATAAAACTGATAATAATGCCGGGATTGTCATGAATGCTAATCCTTTTACCGATGGTCATAGATATTTGGTTGAAAAAGCGTCAGAAGTTAGTGATAACGTTTACGTATTTGTTGTAAGTACTGATAAATCACTGTTTACGTCACAAGAACGATTAAAACTTGTTCAAGAGGGCGTTTCTGACTTAAAGAATGTGATGGTTGTTCCGGGTGGCGATTACTTAGTAAGTTATGCCACTTTTCCTTCGTATTTTTTGGGGGCGCAAGCAGACAAGGTGCGGTATCAGACAACCATTGATGCATTAATCTTTAAAGATTGGATTGCCAAAGATCTTGGCATTAACGTTCGGTTTCTTGGAACGGAGCCAAATTCCAAAACGACCTCAATCTATAATCAAATTTTAGAAAAGATTCTCCCGCCTGAAGTCAAAGTTAAAGTTATTAAACGAGATCAGGATGAAGCCGGAAAAGTGATTTCGGCCCGAACGGTTCGGATGGCCATTAAGAATGGTGAGTTAACATCAATTAAAGGGATTGTCCCAAAAACAACTTACGAGTTTATTACCAAACATATGGATTCGTTACAGGAAAGAATTAAGAAGGGAATGAAGATCAATGGGAATTAATAAAACGGCAATGGATGGAACGCTGGAATCTTCTGACATTCAGATCACAGTCAGTAAGGGTACTAACGGAATCCAAATTAATCTTGAATCTGATGTTAAGAAACGGTTTGGTGATGATATTATTGCTACCATTAAGGAAGTTGTTAACAAATTTGAATTAGATAATGTCAATATTAAGGCAGTTGACCAGGGAGCTTTAGATTGCGTAATTAAAGCTCGAACGATTACCGCAATTCAACGGGCCATGGGCGACAGCGAACAACCAGCATGGGAGGCACTATAATGGCTGAAAATGGTGAACGACTCAGAAGAACGATGATGTTTGTTCCAGGTAACAATCCAGGGATGATCAAAGATGCTGGGATCTATGGCGCCGATTCAATCATGTTTGATCTTGAAGACTCAGTTTCGTTAGCGGAAAAAGATTCTGCAAGAAACTTAGTTTATGAGGCTTTAAAAACGGTTGATTATGGTGATGCAGAATTAGTTGTTAGAACTAATGGACTCGACACTGACTTCTTTGAAGCTGACGTCAAAATGATGGTTAAGGCTGGCATCGATGTTATTAGAATTCCTAAAACTGAAAGTGCGGCAATGGTTGAAGAGATGGAGAGTCTAGTTGTTGACGCTGAAAAGGAGTTCAACATTCCAGTTGGAACCACTCATTTAATGGCCGCAATTGAGAGCGCTGAAGGTGTCATGAATGTACTTGAGATTGCTAAAGCCTCTGATCGCATGATTGGGATTGCTTTATCGGCGGAAGATTACACAACGGATTTAAAAACACACCGTTATCCAAATGGCTTGGAACTACAGTTTGCCAGAAATATGATTTTAAATGCTGCTAGAGCAGCTGGTATCGCCGCTTTTGATACGGTTTACACCGATGTTGATAATGTGAAGGGATTCTTGGCAGAAACCGAGTATATTCATGAGTTGGGTTACGACGGAAAATCAGTTATTAATCCACGCCAAATTCCTTTGGTAAACCAAGTTTATGCCCCAAGTGAAGATGAAATTAAGAATGCTGAAAATGTACTTGCTGCGATTGAAAAAGCAAGAAAAGCTGGCTCAGGAGTTATCTCAATGAACGGACAGATGGTTGATAGACCAGTTGCACTTAGAGCTGAGAGAGTTATGAAACTAGCTAAAGCTTCTGGCTTGATTGATAAGGAGGGTCATTACATTGGAAAATAAATTAGGTCGTAATTTACCCGATAAATTAATGAATGAACTGCACTTTAAACCATTTGAAACTACTAAGATTGGTAACCCGGTCTTTCAAAGAACGGCTCCTAAAGTCCAAGTTCAAGATGGACATGATAAATTAAAGGATGATTTAAAGCAGGTTGTTAAAGATAACGTGAAGGATGGGATGACCATCTCATTTCATCACCATTTACGTAATGGTGATTACATCTTTAATCTTGTGATGAAGGCGATAATGGACCTTGGAATTAAAGATCTAACTTTAGCACCTTCTTCACTGACCGGCGTAATGAATGATATGGCAATTAAAGCCATCAAGAATGGAACCGTTACTAACATCACCACATCCGGAATGCGTGGTTCATTGGGTGACGAAGTTTCTCATGGAATTCTTAAAAATCCAGTGATTTTCAGATCCCATGGAGGCCGTGCTCGTGCCATTGAAAACGGTGATATCAAAATCGATGTTGCCTTTTTAGGGGTTCCTAATTCTGACTGTTGTGGTAATGCTAACGGGATGGAAGGTCCAGCCGCATTTGGTTCACTAGGATATGCGTTAATGGACGCAGCTTATGCTAATAAAGTGGTTTTATTAACTGATAATGTGGTGGACTATCCCAACACCCCTGCCTCAATTCGACAAACACAAGTCGATTATGTCGTTAAGGTGGATAAAGTTGGTGATCCTAATAAGATTGGCTCTGGCGCTACTCGTTTCACTAAGGATCCAAAAGATTTGACCATTGCTAGAGCGGTCAATCAAGTGATTGTTAATTCACCGTACTTTAAAGATGGCTTCTCATTTCAGACTGGCTCTGGTGGAGCTGCCCTTGCCGTTACTCGTTACTTAAGACAAGCAATGCTTGATAATCATCTTCATGCCTCGTTTGGTTTGGGTGGAATTACTAAACCAATGGTTGATTTGCTTGAAGAGGGATTAGTTGATAAGTTAATGGATGTTCAAGACTTTGATAAAGCCGCTGCTGATTCAATGAAGAACAACAAAAACCAACAGGAAATTGATGCGTCATGGTATGCTGATCCTGATAATAAAGGATCAATGGTCGCTCAGTTAGACATTGCGGTCTTAAGTGCCTTGGAAATTGATACTGATTTTAACGTTAATGTGTTAACTGGTTCTGATGGCGTAATTAGAGGAGCGGTTGGTGGACATCAGGATGCTGCTACGTCTAAGATGACAATCATCTGTGCTCCACTGGTACGAGGTCGCATTCCAACGGTGGTAGATCATATTAGTACAGCTGTTACTCCAGGGCAATCGATTGATGTCTTAGTAACCGAATTTGGAATCGCCGTTAATCCTAATCGTCCAGACCTGATTAAGCAATTTAAGGATGTTCCGAGTTTGCATGTATACAGCATCCAAGAATTAGCTGAAAAAGCTGAAAAGATCGTCGGCAAAGAAGAACCACTGAAGTATACTGATAAGACGGTTGGATTGGTTGAGTATCGGGATGGAACGATCATTGATTCAATTCGACAAGTAAAAGATTAATTTTAAAGACGGTGCTATCTGTAAGGCAGATGGAGCCGTTTTTTTAAGGAGTTTGATAAGTTGGAAGATAATATTTTTTTAACTGGGAAAGTGCAGGGGATCCCAGCTGTACTTGCTAACAAAGACAGACGGGCACACATACAGGCTCAATTAAAGGAGCAGTATCCAATGGATACGATTGTGTCAATCAAGTTAAATATTCCGGGTCCCATCAAGAACAACCCGCAAATCATGAACTTATTTGATGTTGGCTATAAGCGATTCTTTAAAACACAGTTGTACAATATGAAAATTATCGATAAAATGGGGTGGAACACTGATGCGGGAAAAGAACGGTTTTTGGTGGTTGATGGTGATGGGCTTGTTTTGAAGAAACGAGCAATTCATTTTGAAGATTATGATCGTTTAGGACGTTTGTTTGATATTGACGTAATGGATCATAATCATTCTCATTACTCCCGGACTGATGTCAAAATGAGACCCAGAAGATGTCTGATTTGTGATCGAAATTCTAAAGAATGCGCTAGAAACCGTACTCATTCCGTGTCTGATTTGCAACGAAAAATTAGCGAGATATATTTTAGGAATGTCGGATATGAATAATGCGGTAATGGATTGGAAAGTTAAAATTTGTCAAAAAAATAAAACCGTTAACGCTGTGATGGAATCAATGTTAGATGAAGTTGTTTCTAATCCAAAACCAGGATTGGTTGATCCAGTTTCTCATAAATCTCATCCTGATATGGATGTCTTTACATTCATTGACAGCATTATTACAATGCGTCCTTATTTTGAAACCGCTTTTTTACGAGGACAAAATTTTTTAAGTGATGACTTAAGTCAATTATTGAAGTTGATTCGACCTGATGGAATTAAAGCTGAAAAAAATATGTTTAGGGAGACTAACGGTGTCAATACCCATAAGGGTGCAATCTTCGTAATGGGAATTATTGTTGCGTCACTAGGCTATCTTTCTCAGTCCAAAGCTTCCTTTACACTTGGAGATATAATTAATGTAGAAAAAGCTATGACTGCTGGAATCGTTAAATCAGACTTTTCGCAGGTGAGAAGAAAATCTGCTAGCAAATTAACCGCTGGTGAGCACCAATTTTTAGAATATGGGATGACAGGAATTCGTGGAGAAGCCGAGGCTGGATTCAAAACTGTGACAGGTCATGGCTTGCCAGCTTTGGTCGCTTTTAATGGAAATAAAAATGAAAAGATCCTTCGAGCGTTACTTAACATTGTTGCTCATAGTCAAGATAGTAATTTGATTAAACGTGCTGGATCGCCTGAAATCGTTGAAAAGGTACACAGGCAGGTTACTTCAATTTTAAACACTGAAGCTTTTAATTCCGCTCTAGTTAAAGAACAACTGGAAAAAATGTGTGAAAACTTTGATAATCAAGATTTAAGCTTAGGTGGTTCAGCTGATTTATTAATTTTAACCATCTTTTTTGGTAAGATAACTGATCATTTTTAAACATGAGTGACGTTTAGAAAATTAAATTGAAAATGGAGTGGTATTAGTGAAAGTTGGAATTGATAAAATTGGCTTTTATACCCCAACTTATTTTATTGATATGGTGGATTTAGCCAAAGCGCGTGATGAAGATCCAAACAAGTATTTAATTGGGATCGGACAAACTCAACAAGCTGTCATTCCCTCCACCCAAGATTCTGTTACGTTGGCAGCCAATGCCTCGGACCAAATTGTAAGTCAAGAAAATCGAGATAAGATTGATTTAATTATTTTTGGATCAGAAAGTGGAATTGATAACTCTAAGTCGGGAGCAATTTATGTTCAAAACCTGTTAAAATTGAGTTCACACGCACGAGCATTTGAAATTAAACAAGCCTGCTATGGAGCAACTGCAGGATTACAGATGGCTAAAGACTATGTTCACTTGCATCCCGATAAGCAGGCTTTAGTGGTTGGATCTGATATTGCTAGATACGGAGTTCAAACTGCTGGCGAGGTTACACAAGGCGGTGGAGCAGTTGCCATGACGGTGTCGAGTAACCCACGTATTATGACTATAAGCGATGATAGTAGTGTTTATTCTCAAGATATTATGGATTTTTGGCGGCCAATTGGAAAGACTGAGGCCCTTGTGGATGGACACTACTCAAATGATATTTATGAAAAATTTTTTAATGAAACCGTTCATGATTATTTAAAAAGACATGGTCTTACTTTTAATGATTTAAAGGCAATTGTTTTTCATTTACCTTACACTAAGATGGGGTTAAAAGCATTACGCCAAGTTCTTCCTGAAGTTTCAGTTAGGGAACAGGAGAAATTGTTAAGAGAATTTGAGGCTAGTCGGGTTTACAGTAAACGAGTTGGTAATTTGTATACTGGATCATTATATTTAAGTCTTCTTTCACTTCTGGATAATTCTTCAGATTTAAAAGTAGGAGACCAAGTTGGCGTGTTTAGTTATGGTTCTGGGGCTCAGGGCGAGTTTTATACCGGAATATTACAAGATAACTTTAGAGATCAAAAGCGAAAACAGTTAATGAATGAGCTGTTAGACAGTCGAAAGAAATTATCAATTGAAGAGTATGAACAAATATTCAATGGTTTGCCTAGTCTTTTGGATGATAATTATGAATTGGATCTAAGTAATGATCCTGCTAAATTTGTCTTTTCTGGTGTTAAAGAAGGTAAACGTCAGTATTTAAATCAAGAAAAAAACCATTCACTTTGAAGTGAATGGTTTTTATTTAATGCCAATTCGATATAAACCGACAACTTTACCTAAGATGACTACGTTTTTTAAAATAATTGGTGCCATGTCATCGTTTTCGGGTTGGAGTCTGAAATGGTCACTTTCTTTAAAGAATCGTTTGCAGGTGGCTTCGTTTTCGTCGTTCATGGCGATGACAATATCACCATTTTCAGCGGTATTTTGGCGTTTTACAATTACCTGATCACCGTCTAAAATTCCGATATTGATCATACTTGTACCACTAATGGTAAGCATGAAGAGTGAATCAGAATTTCGTTGGAGTTCGGTTGGAATTGGGAAATAATCAGTTGCGTCTTGAACCGCAAGAATTGGTTCTCCGGCAGCAACGGTTCCAAGTAAAGGCATCTCGTCCGGCTTTGATTCTTGAGAAACACCAAGATAGTTCATTCCATCAGAAGTAACTTCAAGGGCACGCGGCTTAGTTGGATCCTTGATGATATAGCCCTTCTTTTCTAAACGAGCGAGATGACCATGGACCGTTGAAGTTGACGATAATCCAACGTGTTCGCCGATTTCTCGAACGGTTGGTGGGTATCCTTGATCACGAACTTGTTTCCAAATGTATTCGAGAATATCATGTTGTTTTGTTTGTGATGCTTGCGACATAAGGCACCTCTGTGCTTTCTAATTGGTTTTTAGCTAAAATAAGAATACCACAAAAACGGAATTTTGCAAACGTTTGTTCGTGTACAAATCCTTGTTTTCACGCTTTATTTCGTGATATTATGATATCAGATGAAGGGAGAGGTTAACATGGCTGAAGATAAAGAATTAGAAAAACTCATTCCAAGAATTAACGAATTATCTAAAAAATCAAAAAACGAAGGTTTATCGGAAGAAGAAAAAGAAGAACAGAAGAAGTTACGAAAAGAGTACTTAGATCGTTTCAAGGCTAATTTTAAAAGTCAGATTGAAATGACTAAGGTCTATGATAAAAAAGGGAACGAAATTACTTCAGACAAAGTCAAGGAATCTCAGCGAAAGAAAAATTTGCGAGACGATTGATTCCAATCTTTTCAAAACCTTGCTAATTGTGTAAAATAATAATAAAAGGCTTGAAGGGAGGTCAATGATTTGTCTACATGGATCTGGATTTTAATAGTGATTTTGGCTTTACTAGCTGGTGCACTAATTGGCTTCTTCGGTGCTCGTAAGTACATGGAAAAGTATTTGAAGGATAATCCACCAATCAACCAGGAACAACTTAAAGCGATGATGCTTCAGATGGGACAAAAGCCATCACAAAAGAAACTTAACCAAATGATGAACGCAATGAAACATCATCAAAATTAAAAAAACGTCGAATTACTTCGACGTTTTTTTATTATGCGGTTTTGATTCATCAATGTACACGTAGTTGGGATTAATTTCATCATCGAGCTTGTCAAAGGCGGCTTGCATTTGATTTTCAATTAATTTTTGATTCTTATCATCCAATCTTTCTTTTTTGTTGATATAAATTGGATCACCAAAGTTAATTGAAACTTTCTGGCGTTTGAAAACTTCTTTGAGGGTCAATGGCCCCTGATAAACAACTGGTACCAGGGGCACTCCAGCTAGTTGGGCAATCAGTGCTGCACCGCCCTTGAGTTTTTTGGAATGCCTCGTACCAGACGGGAACATCATGAGTGATAGATTGGTTTTTCTCAGTGTTCTAACTGGAATTTTAATTGCTGAAATTCCTGGATTTGAACGATCAACCGAAAATACGTTGACGTGCCGCAAAAACCATCCCAGCATTGGATTTTTGAATAGTTCTTTTTTAGCCATGAAACACAACTGTTTAGGGCGAATTACCGTTGCAATTAGAATCATATCAAACCAACTCCGGTGGGGAGCAATTAACACGTAATTTCCGTCTGGGATACGATTCTTGTGCATCACATTCATTGGTCCATTTATAATTCTTAAAATGAATTGGCCAACTGTAAATAAAAACGAGTACCACAAAAGATTTTAAGCTCCTTTTTTTAAGATGTATAATTTAATAGTATATTATTAACGGTAAAAGTGACAAGTTAAATTTAAAAAATGGTGGTGAACTAGGTGAACTTGATTGGTGATGAACGAATTGACCAACTCTACAGTCAGGACATTAAAGTCATTCAAAGTCCAAGTGTGTTTTCATTTTCTTTGGATGCCGTAATGCTTGCTAATTTTGCTCAGCCTAAGATCAATAAGAATAGTCTTTTGGTTGATTTATGTGCTGGTAATGGTGCCGTTGGTTTGTTTTTAAGCAAAAAAACACATGGTAAGATTGCCGAAGTCGAGATTCAATCACGTCTAAGTGATATGGCAACTAGGAGTGTTCAACTGAACGGCTTAGAGGATCAGATATCCGTTTATAATGATGATTTAGCTAATGCTACCACAATTTTTGGCAAAGATGAGGTTGATACTATTACGGTTAACCCTCCGTATTTTTCAAATCTTCCGACTAGTAAAAAAAATCCGAATGAATATTTAGCGATTGCAAGACACGAAGTAAAAACTAATTTGAAAAGCGTTATTAAAACTAGTAGTGAGCTTTTAAAAACTGGTGGGAAACTTTACATGGTTTATCGTCCTGATCGCCTACATGAATTAATGAACTTAATGACTAACTTTCGACTAGCAATGAAGCAAATTCAATTTATTTACCCTAAAGAGGGAAAGAATTCTAACATGATTTTGGTATCTGCAATTAAAGATGGAAAAAATGCTGGTTTAAAAGTCGATTACCCGATTACGGTTTATGACCATGGTAGTTATTCAAAAGAGGTTAAAAAGATGTTGTATGGAAAGTAAAAGTTACTATATGTATGTCTTACTTTGTTGTGACGGGACGTTTTACGGTGGGTTTACCGATGACGTTTATCGTAGATTAGCGGTTCATCAAGCTGGGAAAGGGGCCAAATATACTAAAACTAGGCGACCTTTAAAGCTACTGTACTACGAAAAATTTAATGATAAAAGGAGTGCCATGAAAGCAGAATACGCTTTTAAGCATCAAACTCGGAGAAAAAAAGAATTTTTTCTAATTAGCCATGGAATTGACTCGACTCTTTGGGGTAATTAGTGGTTGGGTGTTATAATTATGGTGAAAAGAAAAGGGGGACTAAGTTATGAAAATCATTGCATATGGAATTAGAGACGATGAACGACCATACTTAGAACAATGGGATAAAGCTCATCCAGACATTGAAGTAAAAGCAGAATCAAAATTATTGGATAATGACACTGTCGACGAAGCAAAGGGATTTGATGGTGTGGTTGCATACCAGCAAAAGCCTTATACTGCTGATATTTTAGACAAATTAGCTAGTTTTGGCATTAAATCACTTTCACTTCGAAACGTTGGGGTGGATAATGTTGATGCTGATGCTGTTAAACGTGATGGCATTAATGTCACTAACGTTCCAGCTTATTCACCAGCTGCTATTGCTGAATTAGCGGTTACAGAAATGATGCGGTTACTTCGTCATACTAAAAAGTTTGAAGATAAGGAACGCCATGGTAACATGACCTGGGCTCCAGATATTGCTGACGAAATGAACAAGCAAACCGTTGGTGTCTATGCTACTGGGAGAATCGGACGCCAAGTTGTTAAAATCCTTCAAGGTTTTGGTGCCAAAGTGATTGCTTATGACCCTTATCCAAACCCTGAGCTCAAAAAAGAGGGAATTTACGTTGATACCCCTGAAGAATTGTATGCAAATTCTGATATTATAACTCTTCATGCTCCAGCATTAAAAGAAAATGATCATATGATTAATGATGATTCAATTGCGCAAATGAAAGATGGAATCAAAATTATCAATGCTGCCCGTGGAAGTTTAATTGATACTGATGCTTTGATTCGTGGCCTTGACAGTGGCAAGATCTCAGGAGCTGCTCTTGATGTGTACGAAAACGAAGTGGGTATTTTCAATGTTGATTTTGGAAGTTTTGATAAGATCCCAGATGACAGATTGAAGAACTTGATGAAACGGGATAATGTTTTAATCACTCCACACATTGCATTTTATACGAAGCCTGCGGTTAAGAACATGGTTCAAATTGCACTCGATTCAAACGTTCAATTGATTAAAAACGGTAAGTCCGATAACTCAGTTGAAGTTAAATAGGAACTCAAAATAAAAAGCGCACTTTGATATGAAGTGCGCTTTTTATTTTGATAGAGCCTTTAAAAGTTCACAAAGCTCATTTTGAGAAGTTACCGTTTGATCTGGGACAAAGTTTGTTTCTGGGACGGATCGTTTGCGGTGATTGAACCAAAAGGCATGCCAACCAGCTCGCTTGGCTGAAATGATGTCACCAGTAAATGAATCGCCAATGTAAGCTACTTCGGATGGTCTGACATCTAATCTATGATTCATAACGGTAAAAATTTTAGGATCCGGTTTTAACATGCCAACTGACTCTGAAGCAATGATGTAATTAGGATCAATGTAATCATCTAATCCAAGGATCTTTAGTTCGTTATTTAAGAATTGACTGGATCCGTTAGCAATAATTCCAATTTTTAAATTATTTGACAACATTTGGATTGTCTTTAAAAGATCGTGATAAGATGAAATTTCTTTAATACAAGTTAGATAGTTTTTCTTAAAATGTTTAATTTCTTCTTTATCCGGATCAAGATCGTTAACACCATTTTTGATGTTTTGATAAACTAGTTCATTTTGCTTGTAAGTCCCAGACATTATATTGGAATAAACTAAGGGACTTTGAATTTGAAAATTTTTAAATGAAGTAGCTGAGTCAATAATTGGATGATTAGGGAACGTCTTAAAAAAGGCCTCTTCTGAAACCCGCTTTTGATCATACAATGTGTCGTCGACGTCAAATACGACAGCTTTTATCATTTAAACTCCTCCTCAGATAAATAAAACCGTAACACATTTTTAATATTATACGCAAGATTTGATTAAATCTCAAAATATTATTGTTATTTACGTTGATATTTTGTATACTAATCCTTGGTGTTAATTACCAATACACACCTAGAAGGTTTTGTAAGGTGGTGCTCATTTGAGTTCCTTGCATAATTCTAGGGAGGAAAAAACTTTTATATGGAGGCTAATTATGGCTGTAGTTACAATGAAACAATTACTTGAGGCTGGTGTTCATTTCGGTCACCAAACTCGTCGTTGGAATCCTAAGATGAAGAAATACATTTTTACTGAACGTAATGGTATTTATATCATCGATTTACAAAAGACGGTTAAGTGCATTGACCGTGCTTACAACTTTATGAAGGATGAAGCAGCAAATGATGCTGTAATTCTTTTTGTTGGTACTAAGAAACAAGCTCAAGATTCAATTGAAGAAGAAGCAAAACGTGCTGGTGTTTACTACGTTAACCATCGTTGGTTAGGTGGTACTCTTACCAACTGGAACACGATTCAAAAACGAATTAAGTACTTGAAGAAACTTAAAAAGATGGCTCAAGATGGCACTTTTGAACGTTTACCAAAGAAGGAAGTTGCTTTGCTTAAGAAGCAAACCGACAAACTTGAAAGATTCTTAGGCGGTATCGAAGATATGCCTAAGATTCCGGATGTAATGTTCATCGTTGATCCACATAAGGAACAAATTGCTTTGCATGAAGCTCAAAAGCTCAATATTCCGGTTGTAGCAATGGTAGATACTAATACTGATCCTGATGGAATTGATTATGTTATTCCTTCTAATGATGATGCAATTCGTGCCATCAGATTGATTACTTCAACAATGGCTGATGCTATTATTGAGGGTAAACAGGGTGAAGATGAAGTTAGCGAAAAAGATTTTGATAAAAATGCTGACCAAAAAGATGAAAAATCCGAAGAAACTAAATAATTAAAGTGATAGGCTGACTTTTGTTTAGACCCTTTTGGCCTAATTTAAGTCAGTTTTTTATTAAAACAAAGGAGATCACAATTATGGCAAAAGTAACTGCTAAACAAGTTAAAGAGTTACGTGACAAGACTAGTGCTGGTATGATGGATGCTAAGAAGGCTTTAGTTGCCGCCGATGGTGATGAAAAGAAAGCCATTGATATTCTTAGAGAAAATGGGGTTGCAAAGGCTGAAAAGAAGAGTGGAAAGGTGGCTGCCAGTGGCCTCACTCGAGTTGCTGTTCATGATAACAAGGCTGCGATCGTTGAAATTAACTCGCAAACGGACTTTGTTGCCAGCAATGATGACTTTAAGGATTTGATTGATGCTGTTGCTGATGCAATTGCTTTAAATCAGCCTAAAGATTTAGATGCAGCAATGAAACTTGAATTAAACGATGGAACCGTCGAAGATGCCATCATTAATACTACCCAAGTTACTGGTGAAAAAATCAAATTGCGTCGTTTCAAGACCTTTAATAAAAATGATGATGATAGTTTTGGCTTTTATCTTCATAATGGTGGAGAAATTGGTGCTTTGGTTGAACTTCAAGGTGGAGATGACAATACTGCTAAGGATGTTGCCATGCATGTTGCTGCTGAAAACCCAGAATTCTTAACTCAAGATGAAATTCCTTCGGATCGGTTGCAGCATGAACGTGAAGTTCTTAAAAAGGAAGCTCTAAGTGAGGGTAAACCTGAAAAGATCGTTGAAAAGATGGTTGATGGGCGTTTAAAGAAATTCTTAGCTCAAATTAGTTTAGCTGATCAACCTTTTGTTAAGGATCCTGATATGTCTGTTCAACAATATGTTGAATCAAATAATGGTAAACTAAAAGGCTTTGTTCGATATGAAGTTGGTGAAGGTATTGAACAAGATACTCAAAGTTTTGCTGATGAAGTTAAACAACAAATGAATCAATAATATTTCAGCAAAAAGTCAGTGTTAAATGCACTGGCTTTTTTGTTATACCTAACTTCAGGGCACTGTTGTTATACGTTAATATATGCTAAAATTATCGTAGTTAATTTATATTGTTGGAGGAAATCTGATGGCAGATTTAAAGTACAAACGGATCGTTTTAAAGTTAAGCGGTGAAGCTCTTGCTGGTGATAAAGGATTTGGAATTAATCCCCCCGTTATCAAGACGATTGCTGAAGAAATTAGAGATGTTTATAACTTAGGGATTCAAATTGCCATCGTTGTCGGTGGTGGAAACATGTGGCGTGGTGAAGCTGGTGAAGAAATGGGAATGGAAAGATCTCAAGCCGATTATATTGGGATGCTTTCGACCATTATGAACGGTTTAGCCTTACAGGATAACCTTGAATCAGTGGATGTTCCGACTAGGCTTCAAACATCGATTGAAATGAAGCAAATTGCAGAACCCTACATTCGGCGTAAAGCAGTTCGCCACTTAGAGAAGGGACGAATTGTGATTTTTTCTGGAGGTACTGGTAATCCGTACTTTTCAACTGATACTACGGCAGTCCTCCGTGCTGCTGAAATTGACGCTGATGCCATTTTAATGGCAAAAAACGGAGTTGACGGAATTTACTCAGCTGATCCTAAAACCGATCCCAATGCTAAAAAGTATGAGAAATTAACGCAAATGGATATCATTAACAAAGGCTTACATGTTATGGATACTACTGCAAGCTCACTTTCGATGGATAATAATATCCCGTTAGTGGTATTCAATTTAAATAAGCCTGGCAATATCAAGAAGGTTGTTCAAGGTGATAAAATTGGAACAATCGTGGAAGGAAAATAATATGCCTAGTTCAAATGAAATTATTGACACAACTAAGTCAAAAATGAAAAAAGCAGAGGAAGCCTTACAGCGGGAACTTGGAAACATCCGAGCTGGTAGTGCTAATGCTAGTTTATTAAGTCCGGTTAGAGTTAACTATTATGGGGCATCCACGCCATTAAACCAAGTCGCTTCAATCTCAATTCCAGAACCGCGTGTAATTTTAATTACACCTTATGATAAGAGTTCGTTAAAGGACATCGAGCATGGTATTTTAGAGGCTGACCTTGGAATTAATCCGATGAATGATGGTGACAATATTCGAATTGTGATCCCACAGTTGACAGAAGATCGTCGAAAAGAAATTGCGAAAAAAGTTAAAGCAACTGGTGAAGAAAGTAAAGTAGCAGTTAGAAATGTTCGTCGTGATGGCATGGACGCTGCTAAACGGGGTAACAAAGATGGTGATTTTACGGATGACGAGTCTCATAATTTGGAGGACAAAATTCAAAAAATCACTGATAAGTCAATTTCTGAAGTGGAAGACATTATCTCGAAAAAGGAAGACGAGATTCTTAATGGTTAATAAAATAGGGAGTTTTTCTAATGGATGATGATAATGATAACGAAAAAGAAGTAACACCGGGCACACCTGAGTTTGATCACATGGCATTTCGTTTGAAACAGCCAGTTAACGAAGGAAACCTGCGTGCACTGGACTATGATGGTAATCAATTACAGAAAATTCAAGATAATGTGTACGTGATGCCCGCTTATATTAATGATGACTTTAACTTATTTTTTGTAGTTTCTCCCTTGATCGAAAATGACTGGATTATTGCTTTCTCAAAAGCGACGATTGAGAATGGAAACGAGATTACAGATCTGTCAGAGCCAATCCCAACCGGTGAGGGATTGAATCAACTCGGGGAACAGAGCCCAGAAGACGCTAATAAGATTTTAAAGTATTTTAATACTTTGGTTGACGCAGGTCGTGGAGAATGGAAATTAGTAAAGTAAAAGGATGAGGATTCTCTCATCCTTTATTTATGTAAAAGTATTGAGGTACTCAAATGACTAACGAACTGGATATAAAAAACATTCCTAATCATATTGCAATAATTATGGATGGAAACGGGCGCTGGGCAAAAAAAAGACACTTACCTAGAATTGCTGGCCATAAGCGCGGAATGGAAGTAGTAAAAGATATTACTACCAAAGCAAGTAATCTTGGGGTTAAAGTATTAACGTTATACGCATTCTCTACTGAAAACTGGAAGCGACCCGCAAAGGAAGTTGGCTACTTGATGAGTTTGCCAGCTAAATTTTTTGATGATTTTGTTCCGAGCCTCCTTAAACACAATGTTAAGGTTACGACAATTGGTGACATTTCTGGATTACCTAAAAGAACCCAAAAAGCAGTTTATGACGCAATTGATGATACTAAGGATTGTACCGGGATGGTTTTGAATTTTGCTTTAAATTACGGTAGTCGTGACGAGATTGTGCGTGGCGTTAAGGAAATTGCGCAAAATGTAAAAAGGGGTAATATAAATGTTGATGAAATTTCTGATCAGACAATTTCAGATCATTTGATGACCGCTTTTTTGGGTGAATATTCTGATCCTGATTTATTGATTCGAACTAGTGGTGAAGAACGGATTTCTAATTTTTTGTTATGGCAAATTGCGTACAGTGAATTAGAGTTTGTTGATCAGTACTGGCCTGATTTCACACCTGCCGATCTAGAAAAAACAATTATACAATTTCAACAGCGTCACCGTCGATTTGGTGGTTTGGACGCAAAATAGGAGATTTATTATGAAGCAGAGAATTATCACAGCGGTTATTGCTTTGATTATTTTTATACCGATTATCATTGCTGGTGGAATATGGATTGATTTAGCCGCTATCGTGTTAGGTTTGATTGCCCTAGCAGAAATTTTTATTATGAAAAAACGACTTTTAGTGTCTCCAGAGACACTAATTGCGTTTGTTGCGACAATTGCTATGATTATCCCGACAAACTGGTTATCATTTTTACCATTGTGGATTAAGCCTCCATTTGCAATTTACATTTTAATAATGTTATTGATGTTATTTACCGTATTTTCTAAAAATAAGTTCAATTTTGATGACGCTGGAGTCTTTACCTTGGCAATTTTGTACATTGGGTTTGGATTTCATTACTTTATTGAAGCCCGGACTGATGGATTAACAACCCTGTTGTACGCTCTATTTATTGTGTGGTTAACTGATTCTGGTGCCTACTTTTTTGGAAGGGCATTTGGAAAGCACAAATTGGCACCTCATATTTCTCCTAATAAGACTTGGGAGGGATCGATTGGCGGTACAGCACTAGCAGCCATTTTGTGTACAATCTTTGTCTGCTTTTTCCCAATTGATGGGATTGGTACTGTAAGTATGTTCTTTATTACGATTGTTCTTTCCATTTTTGGTCAATTTGGTGATTTAGTTGAGTCAGCTTTAAAGCGTTATTATGGAGTTAAGGATTCCGGCAAGATTTTGCCAGGCCACGGTGGAATATTAGATCGATTCGATAGTTTATTATTTGTTCTACCACTACTACATTTATTTGGAATTGTGTAATATCTGGAAGGGACTGGGTCTTTATTGTTAATTACAATCATTAGTTTCATAATCATTTTTGGAATATTAGTTTTTGTTCATGAATTTGGTCATTTTATCGTGGCTAAAATGTCAGGAATCATGGTCCGTGAATTTTCGATTGGAATGGGTCCCAAGTTGTTTTACTATCGACATAATCACACGACTTATACACTACGATTACTGCCTATTGGTGGATATGTTCGAATGGCTGGAAGTAGTGATGATGAGGATGAAGAAATTCAGCCAGGGACTCCAGTTCGGCTTCAAACTAATAGCAAAGGTGTTGTTACTAGAATTGATTTGAGTAATAAAAGCCAACTGTTTCAAGGAATACCACTAGATGTGTCGGGATCCGATCTAGAAGGGGGTCTCTGGATTGAAGGATACGAAAATGGTGATGATTCTGAGAAAAAAAAGTTTTCTGTTGATCACGATGCTACTATTATTGAAAAAGATGGGATCGAGGTTCAAATCGCGCCGGTTGACGTTCAATTTCAGTCAGCACCTTTGTATAAACGACTTTTGGTAAATTGCGCGGGAATTTTTAACAACGTTGTCTTGGCAATTTTGGCATTTATGCTTTTGTCCTTCATGCAAGGTGGAGTTCCTAATAACTCAAACAAGGTTAACCTGTCGCCACAAGTTTCAATTGCGAAAAAAGCTGGTCTGCAAAATAATAGTAATATTTTGGCTGTTGATGGTCACAAAACCAACACGTGGAATGATATCGGCACGTTGATTCAGAAGCGCCCAGATAAAAAAGTAACTTTAACGGTTAAGCATGATGGAAAAGTTAAAAATATTTCAATGACGACTGAAGCCAAAACCATTCAGAAGCAAAAAGTTGGTATGATTGGAGTTCAGCAGGCGATGGACACTAGTTTTTCAGCTAAGTTGTTTTCTGGATTTACTCGAACCTGGGATATGACAACTGAATTGTTTGGTGTGTTGGGTTCAATGTTTACCCATTTTTCTTTAAATGACTTAGGTGGTCCAGTTGCCATTTTTGCGGAGACGTCTAACGCATCCAAGGGCGGTTTTTTAGGACTGTTGAGCTTTTTAGCATTTTTATCCATTAATTTAGCCATTGTAAATGTGTTACCAATTCCAGCCTTGGATGGTGGTAAAATATTATTAAATATTGTGGAAGCAATTAGAAGAAAACCAGTTTCGGAAAAAACGGAAACGATCATTACGCTCATTGGTTTTGCCATTCTGATAGTATTGATGGTACTGGTAACTTGGAATGATATTGAGCGATACTTTATTCGATAAAACTTTAGGGGTTATAAAATGAAACAGTCAAAATTATTGATACCAACTTTAAAACAAGATCCAGCGGGAGCTGAAGCTCTTAGTCATAAAATGCTAGTTCGATCTGGATTCGTTAGGCAGGTTTCGGCAGGTATGTATGCATATTTACCACTGGCATATCGCGTGCTTGAAAACATCAAAAAAATTGTTCGTGAAGAATTAGATAAAACCGATGCAGCAGAAATGTTGATGCCCGCAGTTATTCCAGCTAAATTATGGAAAGATTCGGGTAGATATGACACTTATGGTCCCGAACTATTTAAATTTAAAAATCGACATGATACGGATTTTATTTTGGGTCCTACACATGAAGAAACTTTTACAGATCTAATTAAAAATAATATCAAATCATATAAAAAGCTTCCTTTAATTTTATATCAAATTCAACCTAAGTATCGTGATGAAGATCGGCCACGTTATGGATTGTTGCGTAGTCGAGAGTTTATTATGCTCGATGTCTATTCCTTTTCTGAAGATGATGATGATTTGGATAAGATTTATAAACAAATGGAAGCAGCGTTTCAGAGAATTTTTGACCGGATTGGGTTAAATTATCGGACCATCATTGGTGATTCTGGGTCAATGGGTGGCTCCGATTCAAAAGAATTTTCTGCTCCTGCTGCGGTTGGTGAAGATACGATTGTCTATTCGGATGATAGTGATTATGCTGCTAATCTGGAGATGGCAACGAATATGTTTGTTGATCAAAAGGGACATCAAGAATTAAATGATTTGGAATTAGTTGACACTCCAGATGTTAATAACATTAATCAAGTTAGTAAGTTCTTTGATGTTGAAAAAGATCAGATTATTAAAAGTTTGCTTTATATCGTTGATGGTAAGCCAGTAATGATTTTGATTCGGGGAGACCAAAAAATTAATCCAACAAAGGTTAAGAATTATTTTGATGCTGATTCGGCAGAACTTGCTAGCCCAACTGAGGTTTCTAAATACTTAGACGTTAAACCTGGATCGGTTGGACCAATTAATGTTCCAGATGACGTTTCTGTTTATGCTGATCAGTATGTTAAAGGTATTAGTAATGGTGTTACTGGGGCTAACAAAAACGGGAAGCATTATAAAAACGTTAATTACGACCGTGATTACCAAGTAAAAGACTTTGGGGATTTTCATTTAGTTAAAGAAGGAGACATTTCTCCTGATGGTAGCGGAGTATTGAAGTTTACCAAAGGAATTGAAATTGGTCATATTTTCAAATTGGGAACACGATATTCCAAAACATTGGGTGCTGATATTCTCGATCAGAATGGTCGTAATATCCCGGTTGTCATGGGCTCATATGGAATTGGTGTCAGTCGTTTGTTGTCGGCAGTTTCAGAGCAGCAAGCTGATCAAAATGGATTAGTTTGGCCAAAAGAAATTGCTCCATATGATGTTCATGTTATCCCAACGAATGTTAAAAATGATGAGCAATTAGAGATGACATCTTCAATTGAAAAAGAATTGGAATCAAAAGGACTATCTGTTTTGGTTGATGATCGTAAGGAACGTGCCGGGGTTAAATTTGCTGATTCTGATCTTATTGGAATTCCAATTCGGGTTACAATCGGCAAAAAGGCGGATGAAGGAATTGTAGAAGTTAAAATTCGTAAAACTGGCGAAACGATTGAGACTAAACAAGATGATTTAAGTAATACAATTGATATTTTGTCTAAAGAGATTTAAATTAAAGACCAGGTTTTAACTGGTCTTTTTTAAACTAATGAAAGAGAGGATCAAAGTGAGTTTAAATAAAAAAGAATTATTTAGTAAATTACTTCAGCAAATTAAATTAGAAGATTCAGCTGATCAATCTTACTTTCAAAATGCTGAAATTGACAAAATCGATGTCCATCAGAAATCAAATCGATGGCATTTTCATTTGGTACTACCAGAGATTATGCCTTACGAAAAGTTTATAGAATTTTTTCATCATTTGGGTGTGGCCTTCGATGGGATTGCTAAGGTAGATTTCGAGATTAAAACTAAGAATAGTGGTTTTGATAATCGTAAGCTTGGTGATTATTGGCAATGGGTTGTAAATCACGCTGGAATTACTTCAAATTTAACGCATGAATTATGTAATAATAATTTACCAAAACTGATTGATGACCGAGTTACCTTTCTTGCTGAAAATGAAATCGTCAAAGATTTTCTAAATGGTAATGCTTTGGGACCAATTGAATCAACTTATCAAAGAGTTGGATTTCCTAAATTTTCCATTCATACCATGATTGATACTACAGCATCTCAAGAAAAAATAGATGATTTAAAGAAAAAGAAACAACAACGTGACGTTGAGTTGGCTCAAAAGGCGATGCAGGCTTTAAAGAATTCCTCAGGCAAATCACATTCAAGTAAGCATTCTAAAATGATTGGAAAGAAAATCAAAGATGATGTTGATATTACTAAGATGGTGGACATAACCGAAGAGGAACGTTCCGCCGTGGTTAGTGGATATGTTTTTGATAAAGAAATTCGATCATTACGATCTGGCCGCCAATTGATGATTTTAAAGGTTACTGATTATTCTTCGTCAATTGTTGTTAAAAAATTCTCCAAAAATGATGACGAAGAACAAGAATTTGCATCATTAAATGTAGGAGATTGGGTTAAAGTTCGTGGAAGCATTCAAGAAGATAACTACTCTCATGAATTGACACTTAATGCTTATGATATTAATCCAATTAAACACGAAGAAAGAAAAGATACTGCCCCTGAAAATAAAAAAAGGGTTGAGCTGCACTTACACTCTAACATGAGCCAGATGGACGCTACTAATTCGATTAGTGATTATGTTAGTCGCGCCAAAAAATGGGGTCATCCCGCAATTGCCATTACTGATCACGACGACGTGCAAGCCTTTCCGGATGCCTATCATGCTGCAGTTGATAACGATATTAAAATGATTTATGGAATGGAAGCAAATGTCGTTGATGATGGTGAACCAATTGCTTATAACGATAAACATGTTGCTTTAAAGGATGCTACATACGTTGTCTTTGACGTTGAAACCACTGGTTTATCAGCAATTTACGATAAGGTTATCGAACTTTCGGCTGTAAAGATGCAAAATAACAATGTGATTGAACAGTTTGAGGAGTTCATTAATCCTGGTTTCCCATTGTCTGAACAAACTACCAATTTAACTTCAATTACCAATGATATGGTGGCTGGTTCTAAGTCTGAAGAAGAAGTCTTTAAGTTGTTCCGTGAGTTTTGTGGTGATGCAATCATTGTAGGACATAACGTTACTTTTGATATTGGGTTCATGAATACTGGTTACGAACGCCATGACATGAGTAGGATTAGTAATCCAATTATTGATACTTTGACGTTGGCACGTTTTCTGTATCCTAATTTTAAGAGTTATCGATTAAACACGTTAGCTAAAAAGTTTGACGTTTCATTAGAGCACCATCACCGTGCGATTTATGATGCAGAATCAACTGGTCATTTAAATTATCTTTTTTTAAAAGAGGCTGAAGATAAATATAACATTCAGTACCACGATCAACTTAATGATCATATGGAGGAGCATGATGCTTATAAGCATGCTCGTCCATTCCATGCGATTATCCTGGCGAAAACTCAAGCTGGTTTAAAGAATCTGTTTAAGCTGGTATCACTTGCTCATGTTGATTATTATTATCGGGTTCCTCGAATTCCTAGGAGTCAGCTTAAGAAGTTTCGGGATGGCCTATTGATTGGATCGGCCTGTTCAAGCGGCGAAGTGTTTACGGCGATGATGCAAAAGGGTAAAAAAGAGGCGCTTGATAAGGCTAAGTTTTACGATTATCTTGAAGTTCAACCTCAAGCAGCGTATCAGCCACTAATCGATCAGGGATTAATTAGTGATCGGGGTAAGTTACAAGAAATTATTAGTAATATGTATGAAATTGCCCATGAGCTAGATATTCCGTTAGTAGCAACTGGTGACGCTCACTATCTTGATCCTCATGATTATATTTATCGTAAGATCTTGATTAATTCTCAAGGTGGAGCTAACCCACTGAATCGCCAAGAATTACCAGATCTCCATTTTCGGACCACTGATGAAATGTTGAAAGATTTTAATTTTCTGGGTGAAGATAAAGCTGAAGAAATTGTAGTTGATAATACTAATAAAATTGCTTCCGAAATTGATGATGTAAAACCCTTAAAAGACAAGTTGTATACACCAAAAATGGAGGGTGCTAAGGACGAAATTAGAGATCGAACGATGAATACAGCGCATCGTTTGTATGGCAATCCGCTTCCTGAAATTGTCCAGAAGCGTCTTGATAAGGAACTGAAAAGTATCATTGGAAACGGCTTCTCTGTTATTTATTTAATTGCTCAAAGATTAGTTTCTAAAAGTAACAAGGATGGATATTTAGTAGGTTCTAGGGGCTCAGTTGGATCGAGTTTAGTTGCCACTATGTCTGGAATTACTGAAGTTAATCCACTTCCTCCCCATTATCGTTGTCCTAAATGTCAGTACTCGCAATTTTTCACTAAAGGTGAATATAGTTCTGGATTTGATTTACCACATAAAAAGTGTCCAAAGTGTGGAACAGTTATGGTTGGTGATGGGCACAACATCCCCTTTGAAACTTTCTTAGGATTTAAGGGAAATAAGGTCCCGGATATTGATTTAAACTTTTCTGGAGACTACCAGCCAATTGCGCATAATTATACCAAGGTTCTGTTCGGTGAAAAGAATGTATATCGGGCCGGAACAATTGGAACCGTTGCTGATAAAACAGCTTACGGATACGTAAAGGCTTATGAACGGGACACCGGCAAACGTTTTCGAAATGCTGAAATTGATCGACTTTCTAAGGGTGCAACTGGTGTTAAAAGAACTACTGGACAGCATCCGGCAGGAATCATTGTTGTTCCAGATTACATGGATATTTATGATTTCACTCCAATACAATATCCGGCCGAAGATCAAAATGCGGCATGGAAAACGACTCATTTTGACTTTCATTCCATCCATGATAATATTTTAAAAATTGATATTTTGGGACATGATGATCCAACGATGATCAGAATGCTTCAAGATTTATCAGGAGTTGATCCGACAACGATTCCAATGGATGATCCGGGTGTGATGTCATTGTTTGCTAGTCCTAAGATTCTTGGTGTGAGTCCTGAACAAATTTTTTCAAAGACAGGGACACTTGGAATTCCTGAATTTGGGACGCGTTTTGTGCGGGGAATGCTTGAAGAAACTAAACCAAGTAATTTTTCTGAATTATTGCAAATCTCTGGGTTGTCACACGGGACCGATGTTTGGTTAGGAAATGCTGAAGAACTAATTAAGGATGGGACGGCTACCATTGCGAATGTGATTGGATGTCGTGATAATATCATGACCGACTTGATTAACTGGGGGTTAGATTCAGAAACCTCATTTCAGGTCATGGAACAAGTTAGACATGGTCGTGGAATTAAGAATGAGTGGCAGGATAAAATGACAGACGTTGGTGTTCCGCAGTGGTACATTGATTCTTGTTTAAAGATTAAGTATATGTTTCCGCGAGCTCATGCGGCTGCTTATGTGTTAATGGCACTAAGAGTGGCTTACTTTAAAGTCTATTTTCCACTCGTTTACTATGCCGCTTACTTTTCTGTTCGGGCTGATGATTTTGACATTGTGGCTATGAGTCATGGAAAAGAAGCAGTTAAATCAAGCATTAAGGCAATCAACGATAAAGGGACCGAAGCATCCACTAAAGAGAAAAATCTTTTGACTGTTTTGGAAATTGCCAATGAAATGTTGGAGCGGGGCTATGAATTTGAGATGGTCGACATTAATCGCTCGGACGCTTCTGAGTGGTTAATTGATGGTAAAAAATTAATCGCACCATTTCGAGCAATTCCTGGATTAGGTTTAAACGTTGCTAAACAAATCGTGGCGGCTCGAGAAGATAAACCATTTATTTCAAAGGAAGATCTTGCTAAACGTGGTAAAGTTTCTAAAACCATTATTGAATTTATGACCCAAAATGGAGTCTTAAGTGAATTACCCGATGAAAATCAGTTAAGTCTGTTTGATATCTAGGGCTTTTTGATATTATTTGGGTTATATGGTATAGTTATACCAGTAATAATAAACTCTTCTGATGAGTGAGCAGGAATGCTCGCTCTTTTTATTGGTATTTTTTAGGAGGTAAAGTATTTGAGCGAAGTTATTGATAGAGTTACTAAAACCGTTCAACCGATTTTAGATGATAACAATTTTTACCTTTATGACATTGAGTATGTTCAAGAGGGTGGAAGCTGGTATTTGCGAGTTTATATTGATAAAGACCAAGGAATTAGTTTGGATGACTGTGTTTTGGTTAGTGATCAGTTAAGTGAAAAACTTGATGAATTGGATCCAGATCCATTTGACGAACCATACTTCTTAGAGGTGTCTTCGCCAGGTGCCGAACGGCCATTAAAACGGGAGTCTGATTATCAAAATGCAATTGGTGATTATATCCACGTTTCTTTATATCAAAAACTCAATGGGAAAAAGTCTTTTGAGGGAACCCTCAAAAGTGTTGATGATGATAAATTAACGTTAGCAATTAAAGATAAAACGCGAATTAGTGAACTTGAAATTCCGCGAAAATTAATTTCAAAAGCTAGATTAGCAATTGAATTTTAGTTAGGAGATTAAAATGAGTAAAGAATTAGTAAGTGCGCTTGATCAACTTGAAAAAGAAAAGGGCGTAAAAAAAGAGGTTGTGATCGATGCCTTAGAAGCAGCATTGTCTTCGGCTTACAAACGTAACTTTGATCAGGCTCAGAACGTCGAAGTTAACTTCGACGAAAAAACTGGAAGTATCCATGTATACGCCGTCAAAAAAGTCGTTGATAAAGTGGAAGATCAACGTTTGGAAGTTAGTTTGGATGAAGCTTTAAAGATTAATAAAGGATACGAACTTGGTGACGAAATTAAATTTGAAGTTACACCAAAGAACTTTGGAAGAATTGCTGCCCAAACCGCTAAACAAGTTATTACTCAAAGGGTTCGTGAAGCTGAACGTGAGACCGTTTATGACAAGTACAGTAAGTATCAAGATGAACTTGTAACTGCTGAAGTAGAACGTCAAGATAGTCGTTTTGTGTATATGAACCTTGGTCAAGTTGAGGCCGTGATGGCTAAAAATGATCAGATGCCAAATGAAACTTATCGTCCACAGGACAAGTTAAAAGTGTATGTTACAAACGTTGAAAATTCCTCAAAGGGACCACAAATTTTTGTAAGTCGAACTGCACCTGGAATGCTAAAACGACTCTTTGAACAAGAAGTTCCCGAAATTTATGATGGAACAGTTGAAATTGTCTCGATTGCAAGGGAGGCCGGCGACCGTGCTAAGGTGGCTGTTCGTTCTAATAGTTCTGATATTGATCCAGTGGGAACTAGTGTTGGACCTAGAGGAACCAGAGTGCAAACAATTGTAAATGAACTTGGTGGAGAAAATATGGACATTGTCCAATGGGATGAGAATCCAGCTGAGTACATTGCCAATGCATTGAAACCCGCTGACGTTATTGACGTTATTTTTAAAGATGGAGACGATCGTTCTTGTACCGTTGTTGTTCCAGACGATCAGTTGTCGTTAGCAATTGGGAAACGTGGTCAGAACGCACGGTTAGCCGCTAGACTGACTGGATACAAGATTGACATTAAATCCGAATCAGAAATGGATGGCACTGACGAAAGTGACAGTGAAGATAATCATTCTACTGATGATGTTTCATCAAATGAAGACGAAAACGAGGAATAATTTTTGAGGAGGTACTGTTATGAGAAAAAGAAAAGTGCCAATGCGAAAAGATGTGGTGTCGGGTGAAATGGCACCTAAACGACAATTAGTAAGAATTGTTCGTGATAAAGAGGGTAATGTGTCAGTCGATCCAACTGGGAAAAAATCTGGTCGAGGAGCTTACGTAAAAATTGACGTAACAATTGCCAAAAAAGCCAAGCGGGATAAAATCCTTGATCAAGTTTTTGATGTAACTTTAACAAATGATTTTTATGATGAACTTATTAGTTACGTCGACCATAAGCAGGCTCGACAGGAATTGATTGATAATGACAAATTATAATAAAGTCTTAAACTTATTGGGAATTGCAAGACGAGCTGGTAAAATAATCTCAGGTGAGGGGATTGTCTTGAATGCAATTAAAAAGGGACAGATTAATTACCTGTTTATTGCATCAGACTGTGGTGCAAGTACCAAAAAGAAGTTTCTCGATAAAAGTAAATTCTATGAAGTTCCAGTTAATACTGGTATGCTTAAAGATGATCTTAGCGACGCGATTGGGATGAAACGATCAATCGTAGCGATTAAGGATAAAGGATTTTCGAAAAAATTTAAAGAATTAAAATAATACAAGTAAAGGAGTGTGATTATATGGCCAAAAAAAGAATTTATGAATTAGCCAAAGAGCTTAATATACCTAGTAAACGTGTGATTGACACTGCTAAGTCAAATGGTTTTACGGTTAAAAACCATATGTCATCGCTTGATTCAAATCAGGAGAAGACCGTCCGAGGCGCGCTTAAGAATAGTCAGAAAGCGACCAGTGGAAGTGAACAACGGCATGCTCCAGCAAAAAAGACTGCTGACTCCCATAACGGAAGTAATGGTCACAATACTGCAAAACATGAAAATGGTCAGAATAACAATCATTTTGGTAGAAGCAATCATTCTAACAATCAGCATCGACCAAGTAATTCTGAACATAAACAAGTAAATAAACATCAAAATAATGGGAAAACAAGTAATCAGCGTCCAGAAAATGCTCATAGCAATGGTGTTCATACTAGTGGTCAGCACCGGAATCAGAATTCAAGTAATCATTTTAATCACAACAATCATCAAAATAGTCAACATTCGCACACGAATAATAGTCAAAGTGCGACCCATGCGAATAGTAATCGTCCCGCAACTGCAAATAGTGCAAGCAAGAAGCCGGTTAATAATACTTCTAAGCCACATAATAACGGAAGTGGAAAATTTGGTGGTAGTTTGAACCGCAACAAAAATAAAAAGGGCAAGAAGCGTAATAAGCGTCGCGATAATCGTTATAATATGTATTCTAAGAATCAACGAATTCGTCAGAATCACAAAAAGAATGCGGCGCCAACCCGTAAGAGTCGTCCATTACCTAAAGTTTTAATCTATCAGGATGGTATGAATGCGCAGGATCTTGGTAAGTTACTGCATCGGGAACCAGCAGAGATTGTTAAAAAATTATTTATGCTGGGAATGATGGTTAATCAGAATCAATCCTTGGATAAGGATGCCATTGAACTTCTTGCCACCGATTATGGGATCGAAGCTAAAGAAAAAGAAAATGTTAATGTATCAGATATTGACAAGTTCTTTAATGAAGAAGAGCATAACACCGATTACCAAGAAAGCCGTCCACCCGTTGTTACCATCATGGGACACGTTGATCATGGTAAAACCACGTTACTAGATTATCTTCGTCATTCACACATTACAGCAGGTGAAGCCGGTGGAATTACTCAAGCTATCGGTGCTTATCAGTTAAAACATGGCGATAAGACCATTACCTTCCTTGATACTCCAGGACATGCTGCTTTTACTGCCATGAGAGCTCGTGGTGCTGACATTACCGATGTGACTGTTTTGGTAGTAGCAGCTGATGATGGTGTTATGCCACAGACTGTTGAAGCAATTGATCATGCTAAAGCAGCGGGAACTCCAATTATTGTGGCAGTTAATAAAATTGATAAGCCGAATGCCAATCCACAACATGTTAAAGAGCAATTGATGAACTATGGATTGGTTCCTGAAGATTTTGGTGGAGATACGATTTTTGTTGATATTTCTGCTAAAAATGGAACTAATGTTGATGAATTGTTAAATATGATCTTACTTCAGTCCGACGTGCTTGAACTTAAGGCTAATCCAAAACAAAATGGAGCTGGCTCAGTCGTTGAAGCAAGATTGGATAAGGGTAAGGGTCCTGTTGCTACCCTTTTGGTTCAACAAGGAACTTTGCACGTTGGGGATCCAATCGTTGTTGGTGATACTTTCGGGCGAGTTCGAACCATGACTAATGAGAACGGGAAAGAAATCAAGAATGCAAAACCATCAACTCCAGTTGAAATTACGGGGTTAAATGATGTTCCTGAAGCCGGTGATCGTTTTGTTGTCTTTAATGACGAAAAGACTGCTCGTGCTGCTGGAGAAGAACGAGCTAAAGAAGCCCAAATCGAAGAACGGAAGCAAAATAACCGTGTTACTCTTGATAACTTGTTTGATTCAATGAAACAAGAAGATATGAAACAGGTTAACGTAATTATTAAAGCTGATGTACAAGGATCAGTGGAAGCCTTAGCTGGAAGCCTCAAAAAAATCGATGTTGAGGGAGTTAAGGTTAACGTTATTCATGCCTCTGTTGGTGCGGTGAACGAAAGTGATGTTGCACTTGCTGAAGCAAGTAATGCCATCATCATTGGTTTTAATGTACGTCCTACTCCGCAAGCTAAAGCTCAATCTGAAACTGATAAGGTTGATATTCGTCTTTATCAAGTTATCTATAACGCCATTGATGACGTGGAAGCTGCAATGAAAGGCATGCTTGATCCAACTTATGAAGAAGAAGTTACTGGTAATATTGAAGTAAGACAAATTTATAAAGCTTCTAAAGTTGGAACGATTGCTGGTGGAATGGTTCTTGATGGGTACGTAAAAAGTGATAGCAAAGTTCGTCTGATTAGAGATAATGTTGTGATTTATGATGGAGAGCTTGGTAGTCTAAAGCGTTTTAAAGATGATGTTAAAGAGGTTAAACAAGGCTTTGAGTGTGGTTTAACGATTGAAAACTATAATGACATTAAAGTTGGAGATAAAGTCGAAGCATACCACATGAAAGAAGTCCAACCTAAGTAGATACCGTAAGGAGTGATTGTCATGGCACAATATCGTGTTGGAAGACTACAGCAGGAAATTCAAAAAGAAGTCGACGATATTTTACTTAAGCGTGTTCGTGACCCACGAGTTCAAGGAGTAACTATTACTGGTGTTGAAGTTACTGGTGATTTGCAACAAGCTACGATTTATTACAGTAGTTTATCTGACAAGAAGTCTGAACAAGAAAGGGTTCAAAGGGGCTTGGATAAAGCAACTGGTTTAATTCGAGGCGAGTTAGGTCATCGGTTAAGTATCTACGTTACTCCAGAGATTCATTTTGAACGGGATGGATCCATTCAATACGGAAGTAAGATTGATCGTTTGATTGATAATTTAAATAAAAAAAATAAGTAAAAAATTGACTGGAAATATTTATTTCCGGTCTTTTTTGCGTATATGGTACAGGAGTGAGTGAATTGGTCACTGGAATTATCCCTTTGTATAAGCCTAGGGGAATGACGAGCTTTGATTGTGTGAGTAAGATTCGACACATTATTGGACAAAAAAGAGTGGGCCATAGTGGCACACTTGATCCTAATGTAGATGGAGTTTTACCGATTTGTTTGGGCCATGCCACTAAAGTAGTTGATTATTTAATGCAATCAGGGAAGGTTTATAGTGGGTCAATTACGTTAGGTTTTTCCACTACTACCGAGGATTTAGATGGTGAAATTATTGATACTAATTTTGATTTTCAGCCAATCACAGATCAAGAAATTGACGAAGTCTTGAAATCATTTTTGGGGATTTCGACCCAGATTCCTCCCATGTTTTCCGCTGTTAAAGTGAATGGAAGAAGGTTATATGAGTACGCACGTGCTGGTATGAAAGTTGATCGGCCTAAAAGACAAATTAACGTTAGTCAATTTGTTCGTATCAATGCGAGTTCCTACAATCGTGATACTCACACCCAAACCTTTAATTTTGAGGTGAAGTGTGGAAAGGGAACTTATATCAGAACTTTGGCAACTGATTTTGGAAAAAAAGTTGGCATCCCAGCTGTGATGTCAAGTTTAACTCGGACTAAAAGTGGTGGATTTAATCTTTGCGATACAGTAACTTTTAAAGATATTAAAGAAGCCATGAATTCTAATCAAATCAATAAAGTTGTTTTTCCAATTTCACATGCTCTTAAAGATTTTAAGACTATTGTGATTAATAAAGAGCAGTGGAATCGTGTTCAAAATGGCGGTTTTTTAAGTATTGATGAGATCGCTTGTCAAGATGAAGTGATAGTTTTAAAGTATAATAATATTGATCGAGCTTTGTATTATAGAAATGAACAGGAAAATAATTATAAGCCCAAAAAAATGTTTGATTTAGATTAGAGGAAATTATGGAAGTCAATTATTTATCATACCCACTTGATAAGAACGAAAAAAATCGTCCCCAAGTCATTGCCATGGGGTTTTTTGATGGAGTTCACCTGGGACATCAAAAAGTGATTAATCAAGCTAAACAAATTGCTAAACAAAAAAAACTTCCTTTGGCAATTTTAACTTATGATCATCACCCGTCGTTAGTGTACAAGAAGTTGGATGGAAATGAAAAACGTTATTTAACCCCGCTTAATCGTAAATTACATTTATTTGAGCAACTGGGGGTTGATGTGGTCTATGTCATCAATTACAACTTTGCTTTTCAAAATCAAAATCCCCAAGAATTCGTTGATAATTATTTGATTGGATTGAATGCTGATACGGTTATAGCAGGATTTGATCATACTTATGGAGAACAAAATGCGGGCATGAAGGAGCTCCCTCAATATGCCAGGGAGCGATTTGATGTAGTCAGTGTGGCCGCTGATGAAATGGACGACAAGAAGGTTAGTTCTACTAGGATTCGTCGAAATCTTGAACAGGGACACATCCGGACGGTTAACGATCTTTTGGGATATGAATTCGAAAATGACGGAGTGGTTGTTCATGGGTTTGCTCGTGGTCGTGAATTAGGCTTTCCCACTGCTAACGTTGAGTATTCGGCAAAACAGCAGTTGCCCAAACTTGGGGTGTATGTGGTCCAACTTGAAGTTAATGGTACGTGGTACAAAGCGATGGCATCAATTGGCAAAAATGAGACGTTTGGAAATGATAATCCAGTTACTTTAGAAATTAATATTTTGGATTTCGATCAAAATATCTATGGTAATCACGTCAGAGTTAGATGGTTATCGAAAATGAGAGACGAGGTCAAATATCAGGGGCGGAAACCGTTGATTGATCAATTAAAAATTGATGAAAGTAACACCCGATCTTATTTTAAGAAATACATTAATTCTCACCAGTAAACTTATTTCTTGACGTTCTTTAATACCTTTGGTAAGGTATAAATGTACGTTAGCACTTGATAATAAAGAGTGCTAAAAGAGGTGGTAAGAATGCTCACAAAGAGACAAGATATGATTCTAAAGTACATTGTTGATGACTATACTAACAATGGTGTTCCAATTGGATCAAAACGCTTGGCTGATCAACTTCCAATGAATGTTAGTTCGGCTACCATTCGTAATGAGATGGCGGTTTTAAGTGGTCAAAATTTGATTCAAAAAGTTCATACTTCGTCTGGAAGAGTTCCTTCAAATGAAGGATATCGATATTACATTGATAATTTGGTTAATCCCGTACTAGTTGGCAATGAAGAAAAGAGTTTGATTCATAATGCTCTGGGAGGAACATTTCAACAAATTGATGATATTGTTAAACAATCTGCTGATATTTTGTCCAGTTTGACCGATTATACCGCGATGACTTTAAGCCCAGAACAGACTAATACCGAAACTTTACAACATTTTCAACTAATTAAGTTAGCCGATCACCAAGTGATGGCAATTATGGTGATGAATGATGGGCAAGTTGAAAGTCAGCCCTTTATAACTAATCACCAAATTGACGAAGATAAGTTACTTCAAGTAACTAATTTAGTTAATGACAAGCTTTTTGGTAAGACAATTCCGGAAGTTTTAGAGGCACTTAAAAGTACAATTCCTGACGAAATTAGACACTATTTAACTTCTTCAGAAAACTTTGTTGGAGCCTTTGAATACGTCATTAATAAATCGCTTAAAGACCATTTCTTTGTTAGTGGAAGAATGAATTTATTGGATACAATGGATGATAAGAACGATCTAAAAAATATTAAGCCACTTTATTCAATGTTTGGAAATAACTCGAATATGGCAAAAATTTTAGATAATGAATCCAAACCCATTTCAGTTATGATTGGTTCTGAGCTACGAAATGATTTATTGAAAAATTATAGTATTATCTCTGGAACTTATGATGTTGGGATTCATGGTGTTGGTAGGATTGCTGTAATTGGCCCTACCAGAATGTCTTATCCTAAGGTTTTGGGTCTAGTTGATGCGTTTAAAGATGAACTTCAGAAACGAATCAATGGATACTATGATAATTATGATAAATAAAAAGGAGGTTCAAAATGGCGAGTGATAAGGAAAAGCAAAGTAAAGATTTAGATGATAAAACGGAAAATGTTGATGAATCGAGTAAGTCAGAGCAAGAAGTCAAAACAGACGAGAAAGATGATTCTGCAAAAAAGATTGATGAACTAAATCAACAACTAGATACAGTTCAAGACAACTACTTACGAGCAGAAGCTGAGATTCAGAACATTCAAAATCGAAACAAAAAAGAGCGTGCTGATTTAGCAAAGTATGGTGCACAAGATCTTGCTAAAGACGTTGTGCCTGTGATGGATGATTTAAAAAGAGCTCTTGACGTTGACGTATCTGATGAAAACGGCAAGCAACTCAAGAAAGGGATCGAAATGGTCCAACAACATCTTGAAAAAGCTCTGAAGGATAATGATATTTCGGAAATTAATGCTAATGGAGTGGAATTTGATCCTAGTTTTCATCAAGCTGTTCAAACGGTTGCTCCAAGTGATGAACATCCAAAGGGAACCGTAGTATCGGTACTTCAAAGCGGTTATAAAATTGCTGATCGGGTCTTAAGACCAGCAATGGTAGTAGTGGCACAGTAATTAAATAGTTATTAAATATATAAAAAGAAGGTTTAAGTTATGGCAAGTAATAAAGTTATTGGAATTGATTTAGGAACAACTAATTCAGCTGCAGCCGTTATGGAAGGTAATGAACCAAAAATCATTACCAACCCAGAGGGATCAAGAACGACCCCATCAGTAGTTGCTTTTAAAGATGGTGAGATTCAAGTTGGTGAAGTTGCTAAGCGTCAAGAAATTACTAACCCAGATACTGTTGTATCAATTAAGAGTCACATGGGTGAGCAAGGTTACAAAGTAAAGGCAAACGGAAAAGAATATACTCCACAACAAATTTCAGCTATGATTCTTCAATACATTAAAGGCTATGCGGAAGATTACATTGGTGACACTGTTAGTGAAGCTGTTATTACCGTTCCTGCTTACTTTAATGATGCACAACGTCAAGCTACTAAAGACGCTGGTAAAATTGCTGGGCTTGATGTTAAGAGAATTATTAACGAACCTACTGCTGCTTCACTTGCATATGGTTTAGACAAAAAAGATAAAGATGAAAAAATCTTGGTTTATGATTTAGGTGGAGGTACTTTTGATGTTTCTGTCCTTGAATTAGGTGACGGAGTCTTCCAAGTTCTTTCAACTAATGGTGATACTCACTTAGGTGGGGATGACTTTGATAAGAGAATCATGGACTGGTTAATCGATAACTTCAAGAAGGAAAATGGGGTTGACCTTTCAAAGGATAAGATGGCTTTACAACGTTTGAAAGACGCTGCTGAAAAAGCTAAGAAAGACTTGTCAGGTGTAACTCAAACTGAAATCTCACTTCCATTTATTTCTTCTGGTGAAAATGGTCCGCTTCATTTACAAACCACGCTTACACGTGCTAAGTTTAACGAATTAACTTCTGACTTAGTTGAAAAGACTAAAGCTCCTTTAGACAATGCTTTGAAGGATGCTGGACTTTCAGCTAGTGATATTGACCAAGTAATTCTTAATGGTGGTTCAACTAGAATTCCTGCTGTTCAAGAGGAAGTTCAAAAGTGGACTGGTAAAGAACCAAGTCATTCAATCAACCCCGATGAAGCTGTTGCTTTAGGTGCAGCTATTCAAGGTGGAGTAATTACTGGTGACGTTAAAGACGTTGTTTTACTTGATGTTACTCCACTATCACTTGGTATTGAAACGATGGGTGGTGTATTCACTAAGTTAATCGATAGAAATACAACCATCCCAACTTCCAAGTCACAGACTTTCTCAACTGCTGCTGATAATCAAACGGCCGTTGACATTCATGTTTTGCAAGGTGAACGTCCAATGGCTGCTGATGATAAATCATTAGGTCGTTTCCAATTAACTGACATTCCTGCAGCACCAAGAGGTGTTCCCCAAATCGAAGTTACCTTTGATATCGATAAAAACGGAATTGTAAATGTTTCTGCTAAAGATAAGGGAACTGGAAAACAGCAAAAAATCACCATCAAAGATTCCAATGGTCTATCAGACGACGAAATCGATAAGATGATGAAAGAAGCCGAAGCAAATGAAGATGCCGACAAGGAAAAGAAGAACAAGGTTGATCTAGATAATGAAGTTGACCAATTGATCTTCCAGACTGATAAGACATTGAAAGATGTTAAAGGCAAAGTTTCAGATGATGAGATTAAAGCCGCTCAGGATGCTGAAGACGAACTCAAAAAAGCTAAAGAAGATGGCGATACTGATGCAATGAAGACTAAAAAGGATGCTTTGAACGAAAAGGTTCAAGCATTAGCAGTTAAATTGTATCAACAAAACCAAGGCCAAGCTGATCAAGGACAACAAGGTGGAAATAATGCTAACGGTGGATCATCTAATGGAAATGATGATAATACTGTTAATGGTGACTACCATGAAGTCCATGATGATGACAACAAATAATTGTGGCAATTGAGGCTATTAACAATTGATGAAAAGCTAAAGTCAGTTTGATGGGCTTTGGCTTTTTGTTGTATTATTTGAGCTTGGAGGCGAACTAATGGCTAATAAAGATTATTACAAAGTATTAGGCGTGGACAAAAGCGCCAGTGAAGATGACATTAAGCATGCCTATCGAAAATTATCAAAAAAATACCATCCAGATATTAATAAAGCTCCAGATGCAGAGGCAAAGTTTAAGGAAATAACCGAAGCATATGAAGTTTTAGGTGACAAAAAGAAACGAGCCAATTATGACCAGTATGGTTCAGCTGATGGTCCCCAAGGATTTGGAGGCTTTGGTGGCGGAGCCGGTGCTGGTGCAGGCGGACAAGGTGCCGGATTTGGTGACTTTTCTGATATTTTCAATGATATTTTTGGTGGTGGCGGAAGACGTCGTCAAGCTGACCCAACTGCACCACGTCGTGGACGAGATTTGCAATATCAGATGACACTTACATTTGATGAAGCTGTTTTTGGGACTAAAAAGACCATTAAGTATAATCGTGAAGAAACTTGTCCGACCTGCCATGGCACTGGGGCTAAGCCCGGGACTAAACCAGAGACTTGTTCTAACTGTCATGGAAGTGGTTATGTTACTAAAACGGTTAATACCCCGCTCGGTCAGATGCAGACCCAGGAACCATGTCCCGTTTGTGGCGGCACTGGAAAAGTAATTAAAGAGAAGTGCCCAACCTGCGGCGGTACTGGAAAAGTTGAGAAACAACATTCTCTTGAAGTTACGGTGCCTGCTGGTGTTGAAGAGGGACAGCAAATGCACATGCAGGGTCAAGGTGATGCCGGTGAAAATGGCGGTCCTTATGGTGACTTGTACGTGATCTTTAGAGTTCTTCAAAGCAAGTACTTTAGAAGAGACGGATCTACCATCTATTTTGATCAACCAATTTCATTTGCCACTGCTGGTTTAGGTGGAGAAATTAAAGTTAAAACCGTTCATGGTGACGTTGACTTGAAAATTCCTGCAGGCACCCAGACTGGGACGGTCTTCCGTTTAAGAGGAAAGGGTGCGCCTAAACTTCATGGAAATGGTAATGGTGACGAAATGGTAAAAGTTAAGGTTCAGACGCCAAAAAAACTTAACTCTAAACAAAAAGTTGCTTTACAAGCTTTAGCTGAAGCTAGTGGTGATACTAATGTTGAAGAAGGCAAGAATTTCTTTGATAAAATGAAAGATGCTTTTAAATAAACAAATAAAGGAGCGGTTTAATAACCGCTCCTTTATTTGTTTGTTATACATATATCGGGTTGTTATAATAATAGTAACGACTTGGACGAATTAATAATGAATTAATAATGAAAGTAGGAAAATATCGTGGATTATAAAAAAATGAAGGAAAAGCAACGTCGGACGAGAAATTTTGCTATTGTTGCTCATATTGATCACGGTAAGTCAACTTTAGCCGACCGAATTTTGGAGTTGACTGACACTGTTTCTAAAAGGGACATGCAAGATCAAATTTTGGATAATATGGATTTGGAACGGGAACGTGGAATTACCATCAAGTTAAATGCGGTTGAGTTAACTTATCATGGTAAGGATGGGATTGATTATGTATTTCATTTGATTGATACTCCCGGACACGTAGACTTTTCTTATGAAGTTTCTAGAAGTCTGGCTGCTTGTGAGGGTGCCTTACTGGTTGTTGATGCCACTCAAGGAGTTCAAGCCCAAACCTTAGCTAACGTTTATTTGGCTTTGGATGATGATCTTGAAATTATTCCTGTCATTAATAAAATTGATTTGCCTTCAGCAGAGCCCGAGAAAACTAAAAAAGAGATTGAAGATGTGATTGGATTGGATACCTCTGATGCGGTTGAGATTAGTGCCAAGACTGGACTCGGGGTTGAGAACTTATTAGAGGAAATTGTTAAAAAGATTCCTGCTCCAAAGGGAAATATTGAGGGTCCGCTTAAGGCGTTGGTTTTTGATTCAGTTTACGATGATTATCGTGGCGTAGTACTAAGTGTTCGTTTGTATGATGGAGTCGTAAAGCCTGGAGATCAAATTCGCTTGATGAACAGTGGAAGTGAATATGAAGTCACAGAAGTTGGTGTTAACTCGCCGAAGCCACTTCAACGAAAGTACTTAATGGCTGGGGATGTGGGATACATTACTGCCAGCATTAAAGATATCACTAAAACGCGAGTTGGCGATACAGTTACTGACGCAAACAATCCAACTGATAAAGCTCTACCAGGATACCGTGAAATGATTCCCATGGTTTATGCTGGATTGTATCCAACTGATAATGCGAAGTTTGGTGATTTAAGGGAAGCACTTGAAAAACTTAAATTAAATGATGCTTCACTTGAATTTGAGCCGGAATCGTCTGAAGCACTGGGTTTTGGATTTCGTTGTGGGTTCCTTGGATTACTTCACATGGACGTGGTTCAGGAACGTCTGGAACGTGAGTTTGGGCTGGATTTAATTACTACGGCTCCATCAGTAACTTATCATGTGGATTTAAATGATGGAAGTACACTTGAAGTTGAAAATCCATCTGAAATGCCAGATGTATCAGCAATTAAGGATATTAAGGAACCATTTGTTAAGGCTAGTATCATGGTGCCAAACGATTATGTTGGTGCTGTGATGGAAATGTGTCAAGATCGACGTGGTCATTTTGTCACGATGGAGTATCTAGACGATGCCAGAGTGAATGTCATTTATCAAATGCCATTATCGGAAATTATTTTTAATTTTTTCGACAAATTAAAATCAAGTACGCATGGTTATGCATCACTTGACTATGAATTATCTGAGTATCGACAAAGTGATCTAGTTAAAGTGGATATTCTATTGAACGGTGATAAGGTCGATGCTTTAAGTTTTATTTCCCATAAACAGTTTGCTGCTGGCCGAAGTCGTGAAATTGTTAAAAAACTCAAGAGTATTATCCCAAGACAAAATTTTGAAATTCCAATTCAAGCAGCAATTGGCGCTACCATTATTGCTAGGACTAATATTAAAGCTTATCGAAAAGATGTGACATCTAGAATTCATACTGGTGACCCTGATCGAAGAGCGAAGTTACTTGAGAAGCAAAAACGTGGGAAAAAGCGGATGAAAGCGGTTGGAAAGGTTGATATTCCCCAAGAAGCCTTCATGGCTGTCTTACAAACTGATGAAGACCAAAAAAGCGACAAATAGTAGTTGCCGCTTTTTTGATACTAACAATTATGGGTTATAATAAGTTAAATTTGATGATTGGAAGTGAATATATGTGGATGGTAAAGTCATTTGGTCAATTAACTTTGAACGAATTATTTGATATTTATCAACTGAGATGCGAGGTGTTTGTAGTAGAACAAAAGATTACTTTGCAGGATATTGATGATAATGACAAGAAGGCATGGCATGTTTTTTTGCTTAACGATCAAAATCACGTTATTGCTTATGGTCGAATATATAAACAAGATTACTATATAACTTTTGGAAGAATTGCTGTTTCTGCCGAACAACGTGGGAAACATTTGGGAACAAAATTAGTTCAGAGAGTGATGAGGGTTATTAAAGAAAAATATCCTCATAAAGAGATTATTATTGAGGCACAAAAATACGTTGAAAATTTATATGCTTCATTTGGCTTTCGACCAGAAGGAGAAGTTTTCATGGAGGGAAATGTTGAACATGTAAATATGGCCCACGAACCGCTTTTTAAATAATAATTATGATATTTTAAAAATTAAAATTTATTATTTTATTTAGTACTAAAAACCACTATTATAGAATAGTGGTTTTTTAGTTTAAATGATATTATTCTTTCCGTTAATTGTTAATAAATTTCATGAAATGCCGGTATTATGATTATGAAAATCATTAGTTAATGTTATGGATTACACAATTGGATTGAGTACACTAATGAAGTGATATGACTAACTTTTCCAACTATCAAACGAAGGGGTTCTTTGTTTTTAATTATGAATTGCCACTATTAATCCCGTTGTCATGGGTGTTAAGATATGTGATATGGGAAACAATATAATTGTAAAAATTTCTTAGAAAAATTTTTTATAAGATAAAAATTGCTTTATGATTAGTCTTTGTGTTCTCTTATAAGGAGTATATTTTGATATTTTTTACTTATATACTTGATTAGTAACAGCTAATATAATATACTGTAAAAGTAAGGTAAAGATTAAAGAATTCACGCCAGGGGATTTGAATGTACAAAAAAAGCACTCAAATAGAGTGCTTTCTACGATTAGAGAGGTTCAAGAACTGTAGCATAGTTATGAGAAGTAACAATCTAATAAGTAAAGATCTATGAAATAAAAGAGCACACGTGTCTAAGACTAATAAGCAGTAGGAGTGGAAAGCCTTAGCTGATGTGAATGTTGAGAATGTGACAGAAATTTATTACCTCTCTAATCTACACTCTATATTTAATCACACTTTACGAAATTTTACCAGGGAATTCTCATAATTATGATGCTTATTTACCAAAGAAGTACTATCTGTTAGGTAGTACTTCTTTTTATTTTGGAATTGCCATGAACACAACCGTATTATTTGATGGGAATGAGTTCTTTTCACCGAATTCATCAAAGGAAATACTTTCACCAGGAGCTCCCAATTCATGTTTAACGTCTTTCGTAATGGTTAAAAGATGTTCATGATCACGATCAATATCGTCAAGGGTGACGGCGTCTAATTCTACTTTTTCACCAGATGGCATTTTTACGGTAACTTTTCTAAGATCATGAACTCCATCGGCTTTGATTGCAAATGGGACATTTACTAGCATGTTATTTCCTCCTTTATACTTCATTATTCATTATACATATTTTTTGTTTGCATTTACAATATCTTTTATATTTTATAAATGATACATTTATCTTAATTTGTCACACTTTGAATTTTTTTATCAATTTCTCTCTTATGATCGAATAAAAAATGAAGCTATAAAAATAAAAAAATTTTTTTATGGACCAATGTTGGGCCAATTTATAAAAGTTAGGGTTGTTAGCAAATTTGTTTAGAGATTATAAGTGTGTAATGATGAAAAGTGAATTCAAATTTGTCGAAGGGATGATTATTTATGTCAGAGAAAAACAACATTGCGGCTTATGACATATTAAAGCCTAATTGGTATGTCAATCAGATGAAAGGTTGGAGCTTTAAAAGCTATTTGTTGCTCCTATTTGGTTTGGGAGTCATTGCTGGATCAACTGTCACACAACCACTTTCGTTTATTGCGATTATGACGATGTTAGCGGGGATGCTCGGATTTACTACTACCATTTCAATTACTAATACGAAACCATTAAATGGAATTTTTGGTTTGATTAGTGCTTTGATTTATATCTATGTTGCATTCACTGCTAAGAATTACAATGATATTATTCTCCAAACTACATACATTGTACTTTTGGATATTCCGGTCTTGTTAATTCCTAGTTGGGCTACTAATGTTGATGAACATATTAAGAAATTGACTGTTAAGGGTAACCTTAAAAAAACGTTTATGAATTGGGGGTTGACAGCTCTTTTCTTTGTTGTAGTATTAGGAGCTTTATATGCCTGGGAGCATGGATACAGTGATAGCCCTCGTCCTTTTGTAGATAGTTTTGCGGCCACAATTGGAATTACTGGTGCTTTACTTACGACTTTAAGGTTTCGGGATACTTATTATTTCTGGCTTGCCCAGGGGATTTTCTCGATTATTCTGTGGGGCATTACTGCATATCAGGGTGGTGCCAATTGGACGTTATTCTTAACTTACATTTTGTACTTATGTAATGACTTGTTAAGCTTCTTTGACAAAAACATTGCATGGTTCCATACGAAACCAACCAATCATTAATATTTAAATTGAAAGGACAGTGACTAGATGGTCACTGTCCTTTTTTATGATTTGGTACTGTATCCAGTTTGATAATTAATATTGTATCCTGGCTCGACGTTAAAAATGTACACGTTAAAGTGAATTTGATTACTTCCGACTGATTGGGCTCTCATTTGGACACCACGACTAAGTAATTCATTATTTCGATAAATCGGAGTGACCTGATATCTAACGTAGTTATTTGGATTTTCTTTTAGATAAGTAGCAATATCATCCTCATGATAAAGCATTAATGGGGAATTTAACGTTCTTGTCCCAGTTATTAAGTTTTTGGGATTATTGTTTTCACCACATAGTTGGTAACCAATCAGATGACTTCGGTTATATAACCAACCACTGTTGGTGTGTTTATGGTGCCATCCAGTGGGATTAAAGGTAAGTGGTTCACGTTTCTTAGTGGGCATTGTTTTAACGTTTAACATACCGTTAGCATCGGTGGCTCGGTTAAGATGATCAAGGTTACTAAATCGTAACCAGGGGCGTTTATTATGCAATTCATCAGTAGAAAAATTAGGATTATTATGATCAACTTCTACTTCTTGATTTCCGTCGTAATTTAAATCACTTAATTTTAAATCTGTTGCATGCTTCAATTGGTATTGAAGTTTTTTAAGCTTTGATCTTTTAGTATCAACTTGCCCTTGAAGTTGATTAATGCTTTTTTCAAGTTGCTGGGTACTTTCATTATCATGGGGGCTTTTATGTTCTTTTGAATTGGTTTGTTGTGAACATCCAGCAAGTAATAAGGATAATACCATGATTGGAAATAGCAGGAACTTTTTCATCGTTTAGCCCTCCGATATCCAGCTGCTTGTGCGTCTGCCTCCGAATTAAAGTAGATGACGTTTTGGCTGTTAATTTTGTAACCCGTTTGGCCAGGGACATGATAAATGTGTGAATTTTTATTTCCAACGATTCGCTGAGCGTTTGAAGTATTGATGTCATTGCTATTACTTTGATCTTGATGATTTGGTGTAGGTTTTGTTTTTAAGGTATCGGAGTCGTTTGTTTTGACATTTGAGACTGGATTAATCGATACATATCTACTGTTTAGATCATTTTCCGTATGATTGATTTGTTTTGATAGTTGTTGATTCTGTTCAATGAGTGCTTTTTTCTGGGAAATTAATTCTGATCTACTAGATTTTGAAGCAGACAGAATTACTGCCGGAGTAGTGAATAGTAATGAGGTACAGCCGATTAATATTATTGCTTTCTTGATTCGATGCATGGTTATTATGCTCCGTTTCTACTTAATATAATTAGAATATCATAAAAAATAAAAGCAAAAAATTATATTTACAAAGCAAATGAAAGATAGTAATATTTAATACGAACAGATGTTCGGGCAGGTGATATTTTGAATTATGATGATGAACCTCATGGTGTTTACTTTTTCATTGATAATAAGTCTTTTTATGCAAGTTGTGAGAGTGTTAAACGTGGACTTAATCCACTTCGTTCGATTTTGGTGGTTATGTCGGAACAAGCTAATACAAATGGAGGATTAATACTGGCCGCTTCTCCTATGGCAAAAAAGTTATTTGGGATTAGCAACGTTAGTCGTCAGCGTGATCTTCCTGATGATGAAAGGTTGTTGATTGTTCCTCCACGAATGAACTTATACATTAAAAAGAATCTACAAATTAATGATATTTTTGCTGAATTTACTGATGAACACGACATTTTGCCATACTCAATTGACGAGTCATTATTGGATATGACTCATACTTGGAGATTGTTTGGTAGTAGTTTGAGGGAAGTGGCCCTTAAAATTCAAGAGGAGGTCAGAAGCCGTTTAGGACTGTATACAACGGTTGGGATTGGTGACAATCCCGTTCAAGCTAAGCTAGCGTTAGACGTTTATGCAAAGCATGATTACGACCTGATTGGTGAGATTCATTACGAAGATGTTCCTGATAAGATTTGGAATATCAATAGATTAACGGATGTTTGGGGAATTGGAAAAAGAACAAAAGTCCATCTAAAGCGACTTCATATTAATAATATGTATGAATTGGCGCATGCTAACCCGTATCTGTTGAAAGAAAAAATGGGAGTCATTGGATTACAGCTATTTGCCACTGCATGGGGAATTGATCGAAGTAACTTGAGACAACCCCTGCATGCTAAAGAAAAAAGTTACAGTAATTCTCAGGTACTTCCACGTGATTACGTTAAGCGGGATGAGATTGAAGTTGTTATTAGAGAAATTGCGAGTCAGGTTGCTTCACGAATTCGTAATCATGGACTGCAAGCCGGATGTGTGACGTTATGGGTTGGCTTTTCTTTTTCAATAAAACAGCTTATTGGTAGCAATGGTTTTTCTCAGTCAATGAAAGTTGAACCAACAGATGATGATCATGACCTTGGTCGTTATTTAATTGAATTGTTTGAAAGGAACTGGCACGGTGAAGTTGTGCGAAATATTGGAGTTGACTACAGTCATCTCTCAAATAAGGTTGGAGAACAATTAAACCTATTTAAGGATAATCAAAATATGATTAAACAAAATGTGTTAAATAAAACCGGTGATCAAATTCGAAAACGGTTTGGTAACACGGCTTTATTAAATGCCAATAGTTTGTGTGTCGGTGCTACCGCAATTTCAAGATCTAATTTGGTTGGCGGACACAATGGAGGCAATTCTTATGAGTAATGATGTGATTTTTATTGGGAATCAAGTTTTATCCCATATTAATCATCTATTTTTGCGAATTCCTAAGACCCGCTACTGGATGATGATTGTTAATAACACTTTTGATAAAGAGTACGATTGGTTTTTGAGTTCTAAGAAGAAGTATCAACAGGAGCGATCGCAACCAATCTATGTTATTTCTGATTACGACTTGGAACTTTTAGAAAAGGTAGTTAACTATGTAACTGAATATAACCTGTTAACCATTTATTATCGTAATTTTGATGACATGGTTTGGCCTGATTCACAGAAGAAAATTCAAGATTAACTTAAAGTTAGGAGAACGTTATGAACGAAGAAGCTGTACATGATTTTTTTAAGTTTGATTATCATGATCGTGGGATTAAAAAATGGCAGGGTTATTTTTTATCAGATCATACCAGTAAACTAAATCAAATAAAGAAAGAAAAGGATAATGAGCAAACCAGAAAATTAGATGATCAGATGGATCACTCAAAAATTGATGAAATTCTGCAAAAATCGTTTGTCAGTCGACTGAGAGTGGAACTACAGTATGCTTATTATGACAAAAACGAACTAAAAGTGGAACAAATTATCGGTAGGATGAAAGGGTATTATAAGAACTTAGTAATTGTGGGAGACCAAATTCTTAAATGGAATGAAATTGTGAGTGCTAAATTAATAAAATAAACTAGGATGATGGCTTTATTATTTATCATTAATGTCTTACAATGTAGTTGTTAGAGATTTCACATATGGTGAAAAATATATCATAAGGAGAATTATTATGGCACTTAGTAATTACTTTACCGGCATCCAACATGTTGGTATTCCAGCAAAAGATTTAGATGAAACGATTGATTTTTATAAGAAGTTAGGTTTTGATAAAGCTGGTCAATTCATGTATCAAGGAAATCGTTGTGCTTTTATGAAGTATGGCAATTTAATGATTGAGACATGGGAGGGCGATCCAGTTGCTGATAAAGATGGCGCTATTAACCATATCTCATTAAACACTACTGATGCTGACGCAGCGTTTAAAGAAGCTAAGAAAATGGGCTTAGATGTTCAGGAAGATGAAATTGATACTCGTCCATTCTGGGATAAGGGAATCCGTTTCTTTAACATTTATGGGCCTAACCACGAAAAAATTGAATTCTGTCAAATTGTTTAGTTTATAGTTTGAATGTTTATATTAAGACGTGGCGATACACGTCTTTTTGTTTGCTGGAAGTTAGATGCTTGCCAATTAAATATATCTCCATTATGATATAGACTAAAGGTTTTAAGAACGAGTTTTATTAAAAATATGAGAGGAGGATGAATATGTTAGATCAAACTAAAAGATTTTTGCGCGATCAAGGATATCATTACAAAAAAACATATATCAGACCGTTAATTACTCCAGATAACGTCTATGTATTTCGCTTCGGTAAGGATAATTTAAATAATCGGCTCATTATTCGTTATGGCCATGGATGGACAGGGCGACAAAGAATTAAGGAAATTGATCTTCGATTGCATAAACAAAAGCATCCTCGGATTTTTAAGACAGAACGAGGATTGCTTAAGTATTTGGCTGGTCATTTGAAACAACACGAGCAGAAGCTTAAAAAAATTGAGGACAATAAAAATAATGCATCCAATTAACGGGTGCTTTTTTTATAAAAAGAATGAGGGGTAACAATGAACTTAGTCGAGATTTCAGTTGAAACCAGTCACGAAGCAGTTGATGCGGTCGCTAATATTTTAATGGACTTTGGAGCAAATGGAGTTCAGATTAATGATAGAAATGATTATGAAGTTTTAAAACGAGAATCTAATTGGGATCAGTATGAATTGGGAGATTCTAAAGCTGATAACGATCTAGTTAACGCTAAAGTAAGTGCTTATTTTCAGGATGATATTGAGGTAGATGCGACCGTAAAAAAGATTCATGAAAAAGTTGCTGATTTAACGCGGTTCGGTTTGAATCCTGGTAAAAATGTGATAAATGTTCATGATGTAAAAGATGAGGATTGGGCGACATCTTGGGAAAAGTATTATCATCCAGAACGGGTGACACGATTTTTAACCGTTGTCCCAAGTTGGGAAGACTATGATGTCAAAAGCTCTGACGAGTTGATGGTAAAATTAGACCCTGGAATGGCATTTGGAACCGGCACCCATCCTACTACTAAACTTGCCATGCAAGCACTTGAGATTGTTATTAAAGGAAACGAAAGAGTGTTTGACGTTGGAACTGGATCTGGAGTGCTATGTATTGCAGCGAGGAAACTTGGTGCTGGCAATATAAATGCTTATGATGTCGATAAGGTGGCCGTTAAATCAGCTGAAAAAAACATTGAATTAAATTCTGGGATGAAGGGAATCAACGTTAGTGTTAATAATTTGTTAAATGGAATCGATGAAAAAGCAGATATTGTGGTAGCTAATATTTTAGCTGAGATTATCATTCCGTTAATCCCGCAAGCAGAACGATGTTTAAATGAAGGTGGTGTGTTCATTACTTCCGGTATTATTGCCGATAAATTAGAGCTAGTGATTGACGCGCTAAAAAAACATCATTTTAAGGTTGATCAAGTTTTAAGTATGGATGATTGGCGATCAGTAATTGCAAAGAAAGATAGTGAGGTTAATTAATTGCAACACTACTTTTTAGATAAGCCACTAAAAGTGGGTCAAATTGTTAAACTTCCAAACGATGTTACACATCATTTTGTTGGGGTTATGAGAGCAAAAGCTGGAACCAAGGCGGAGTTTGTTTCTAGCCAAAATATTATTTATATTGGGGAATTAGTTGATGAAACGTCCTCAACAATTAAGATTGTTGATGTAACTAGTCAAAATACTGAACTTCCGGTTAAAGTAACGATTATTTGTGGAATCCCGAAGGCGAGCAAAGCCGACCTCATCACGCAAAAGGCAACCGAAATGGGGGTCAGTGAGATTATTTTTGTGCCTACTGAGTGGTCAATTGCTAAATGGGGGAATAAGGCACCTAAGAAGATTAAGAGACTTCAAAAAATCGCTCAAAGTGCTGCCGAACAATCTCACCGAAATGTTATTCCAATGGTGAAGTACACCGATTCAATCACTACGGTAAAAAAACTTAGTAGTGATCAAAAAGTTGTGGCCTATGAGGAATCGGCTAAACAGGGTGAAAACAGTAAATTGTATGAATGTGTGTCGAAAATGAAGCCTGGCAAAAGCTTGACCGCTTTTTTTGGACCTGAAGGTGGAATTTCACTTAAAGAAATCGAACAATTAAAGCAAGATGGTTTTGTTCCCGTCGGATTGGGGCCGAGGATTTTGCGAACTGAATCAGCGCCTTTATATTTTTTATCAGCCGTTTCAACTATATTAGAATTAAAACAAGGTGAGTAGGATATAATGTCGAAAATTAAAGAATGGACACCACAAGAAATCTTTCGTGATGCTTCTGAGTATCTTGATGATAGTGATGTTCAAATGATAAAAAAAGCATATAAATTTGCCAAAATTGCTCATGAGGGGCAAGAACGTGCTTCTGGGCAGCCTTATATTAATCATCCTGTTGAGGTGGCAGGCATTTTAACTGATCTTCATATGGATGCAGAAACGATCACGGCTGGTTTTCTTCATGATGTGGTTGAAGACACCGGTGCAACGATTGAAGATGTTACTGAACTTTTTGGTAAACACGTTTCATTAATCGTTGATGGGGTTTCAAAGCTTAGTAAGATTAAGTATAAATCGAGTAAAGAACAACTTGCTGAAAATCACCGGAAACTATTACTAGCAATGTGCAAAGACATTCGAGTAATGATTGTTAAATTAGCGGATCGATTGCATAACATGGAAACGTTAGATGCTCTTCGCCCAGATAAGCAAAAGCGAATTGCTCAAGAAACTTTAGATATCTATGCCCCTTTAGCCGATCGGCTCGGAATTGGAACGATTAAGTGGGAATTAGAAGATCTTTCTTTGCGTTACTTAAAGCCTGATGATTACTATCAAATTGTTGATTTGATGAATTCCAAGCGGAATGAGCGAGTGGCCTATGTTGATAACGCTGTAAAAAAGGTGCAACAAGCGATAAAAGGACTGGGAATCAAAGGAGAGGTATATGGAAGACCTAAACATATCTACTCCATTTATCGGAAGATGCATGACAAACATAAAGACTTTAAAGAAATCTATGATCTACTGGCTGTTCGGGTGATTGTGAAATCAGTAAAGGATTGTTATGCAGTTTTAGGTGCAATCCACACTGAATGGAAACCGTTCCCAGATCGGTTTAAGGATTACATTGCAATGCCCAAGCCTAATATGTATCAATCGTTGCATACTACAGTTGTTGGTCCTGAAGGCAAACCACTTGAAATTCAAATTCGAACTGAGGAAATGCATCGAATTGCTGAGTATGGTGTTGCTGCTCACTGGGCTTATAAAGAAGGTAAAAAGGACGAGGTTGAAAGTAATAAAAACAATGTTCAACTCAATCTTTTTAAAAAGATCATTGAAATTCAAGAGGAGTCAGAGGACGCCTCTGATTTCATGGATAGTGTCCAAGGGGATTTATTTAGCGACCGAGTTTATGCCTTTACTCCATCAGGTGATGTTATTGAATTACCCAAGGGGTCAATTCCGATTGATATGGCTTACTCAATTCATACAGATGTTGGTAATTCAACCACAGGGGCACGAGTTAATGGTAAATTAGTTCCCCTAGATTATGAAATTAAAAATGGAGATATTGTTGATATTATCACTTCCAGTAGCTCCGACGGTCCTGGCAAAAACTGGATGGGCATGGTTAAAACGCGTCGTGCTAAGCATAAGATTAAGCAATTTTTCAAACGGAGTAGTCACGATGATGACATTAATTCTGGAAGAGAAATACTTGAAAAAGAAATTGTCGATTCTGGATTTGATCCGGCTACCATTTTAACTGATGATAATTTATCCCGTGTTATCAATGAAATGCATTATACAAGTATCGATAATTTATATGCAGCCATTGGGTTTGGTGATATTCAACCTAACGGAGTTGTTAATCGTTTACTAGAACCAGAAAAAGATGAAATTGAGAAGAAACGACAAAAAGATGCCGAACGTGATGTATTAGAAGGTCATAAAACCATCTCACATGAGAGTGAGGACGCAGAACAAGGAAAGAAACCAGAAGATAACATCAAGATTCAAGGCGTTGACAACCTATTAGTTCATATCAGTCGTTGTTGTGATCCGGTTCCAGGAGATGACATTGAAGGATACATCACAATGGGAAATGGTATCTCAGTTCATAGAAGTAATTGTCCTAACTTAATTCAAGCAAAGAATGGTAATAATCGAATTATTAATCTTAGTTGGCGTAAAACTGATAATAATGTCATTACTTATAGTAGTGATTTAGAGATTCAGGGATACAACCGAAGTGGTCTTTTAAACGATATCTTAAAACGAGTTAATTCTGCTACTAAGAATTTGAATTCAGTTGAAGGAAAGGTCATTCACGAGGACCTTGTTTCTATCCGAGTCTCTGTGGGCGTAAGAAATATTCAACAGCTAAATCGCATTATTGATAGTGTGAGTGCTGTTCCTGATGTTTATGAAGTTAAACGAACGGAAGGATGAGGAAGATTGAAATTAGTGATTCAACGAGTTAACCATGCAAGCGTAAGTATTGATGGTAAAATAAACGGGAAAATCGGTAACGGATATATGATCTTAGTTGGTGTTACAGAATCCGATGGACAAGATGAAATTGATCATCTTGTTCATAAGGTTGCTCATCTAAGGATTTTTGAAGATGAGCATGGCAAGATGAATTTAAACATCCAGCAAGTTAACGGCTCAATTCTTTCTGTTTCGCAATTTACATTACTTGCTGACACCAAAAAGGGAAATCGCCCAACTTTCACTGGAGCTGGTAATCCTGAGCACGCTAAACTCATTTACGAAAAGTTTAATGACGCACTCAGAGAGATCGGATTGAAAGTTGAAACTGGCGTGTTTGGTGCCGATATGAACGTTGATTTAGAGAACCATGGTCCTGCCACATTTATTTTGAATTATCAGAAAAAAGGAAAGATTTAACATGACAAATGCAGTTTGGGATTTTGATGGAACACTTTTTAATACTTACCCGTACATGGTGACTTCGTTTTGTAAGGCGTTAGCTGAGAATGGAGTGAGTGATGTTAACTTTGATCCTGAGTCAATCTATGAAGATATGCGAGTTCATTCATTGGGCTCAGCTGAGACCAAATATTGCGCTGAATTTAATCTTAATCGAGATCAATTTCTAAAAGACTATAAAAAGTTTGAAGTTGATGAAGTTATGTTAGCAAAGCCATTTAAAGGGGTTCAATCTGTTTTGTTAAAAGTTTTAAAAACGGATGGAAAGAACGGACTTTTAACTCATAGAGATGACCAAGCATTAACTCTACTTGATCATTTTGACTTAAAAAGACTGTTTACTGGTTTTGTTACCAGCAAACAGTCTTTTAAAAGGAAACCTGATCCGGGGTCTTTGAATTATTTAATTGAAAAGATGAATTTAGATCGATCTGATACTTTTATGATTGGTGATCGACGTTTGGATGTTGATGCAGGTCATAATGCAGGAATTAAAACCATCCTTTTCGATCCTGACTACGTAATTGCTGAATCAGGAGACCCAGATTACGTAGTTCATGATTTTAACGATATGTTAAGTTTAATTAAATGAGCTTAGCACGCCGTCTAATAAGGGTCCAAATGTCTCCCCAAATAATACAACGTGCATTAGTGAGTAATAGAAGCGGTACCAACCGACCCGGTTTTCAAAACCCGGTTCAATTGGATAGGTGTCATTGTAACCGCGGTAGAAATCGCGGTTAAATCCACCAAAGACGGTTGTTACACCAAGGTCGTATTCACGGTCGCCGAAATAAACGTCTGGATCAATTAACATCGGCTCATGATTAGCTGTAAAAATAGCATTTCCAGACCAGAGGTCTCCGTGGAGCAGGCTTGGGGTACTGGGATGTTTTGTGTAGTAGTCAATAATTTGTTGTCTCATAACTTGATAATGTTGGTCTCTGGAATCATTCCAGCGGCCTTTTTCTTTTGCTATTTTTACCAACGGATCAATTCGTTGTTCGACGTAGAATTTTTGCCAAGTGTCTTGCCAGGTGTTATTTTTTGGTATTTTTCCAGCATCAAAGTTTTGGTCTAATCCAAACTGATCGTTATGAATTTTATGAACGTTTGCGACCATTTTGCCAAGATCGTATTGGTTTCCAGAACCAACGTCAATCCAGTCTAGGATTAAAAAGCCGTCACCATCAATTTCACCAGATGCTACTACCGTTGGTACGTTGGCCGCTTTCGATAACAAGTGAATTCCTTCAACTTCATGATCAAAGAATACTTTTCCACGATTAGGCTGGACCTTCATAAAGTAAGTTTTATCTGGAGTTTTAACTTGGTACGAGTCATTGATGTCTCCGCCTGAAACCGGAGTTAACGATTCAACGTTCTTTAATGGTAATTGAGTAATCCAATCTTGATTTAATTTTTTCATAGTAAACTCCCTTCTAATAAGTCTTGTTTACATAATTATTGATTCCATTGGTTACATCATTTGCAACGAGATTTTGGTAACTAGCATTTTTAATCTTACTAAAGTCATGGTCATTATTAATGTATCCCATTTCGAGTAAAACCGATGGGATTGAGACATCCCTAATCACTAAATAGTTACCAACTTGGACACCACGATTATTAAGGGGAACATCATCCATATTGGAATTGATATCAGATGCCAGTTGTTTTGATTTTCCTGAATGATAGTAGTAGCTGGTAAATCCACTTGCGGTGTTATCGGTACTGGATGAATCAAAATGGAAACTCACGAAGAGGTTGGCATGATTATCAGTTGAAAAATCGGGTCGTTTGTATAGGCTAACCGTCTTATCTGAATCCCTTGTCATGATAACATGCGCACCACGATTACGCAGCTTATTTGCGACTTGTTGGGCTAGTTTAAGGGTGTAGTTTTTTTCTTTTTGCCCGCTGGTTGATAGTGCACCCGAGTCACTTCCTCCATGACCAGGGTCTAAGACGATGGTTGTTTCTGATAGTTTAGTGGCTTTATTAAGCTTACGATTATTGACTAACCAAGTAGGTACCCAACCAATCTTTTGGTTTTGATATACAACTCTGTACCAGTTGTCTTTTTCACTTAGAATTTGAAGTCTAGTTCCTCGGTTAATGGTTTTGACCGTACGATATTCAATCCCTGGACCGGATTTTATGTCCAGGTTATTAAAGCCAATACTGACATTATTTTTTATTAACATAACTAAAAGGATAATCAAGGTTACGCCCACAATTATCAAAGTAGTGTAAAAACCGCGTTTATTTTTTATGTATAAATTTATATTCATCTTTTCGACCTCATTAATGATACGATTACTCATAATAGTATAACTTTTTGTCTTTTTGTTTAAGCATATAATAAAAATACTCACTAGAATCTTGACAATTTATGTGGGTTTTATTAGTCTTAAAGTGATTTAAAATACTGTTGACGATGAATAGTAACCGTTTAGTGGTCTGAAGAGAACGTCCAAGTGCTGAGAGGGCGTGTCCTATAAATGGTAAAGACGCATCGAGGTAAAATGAATAAACAAAAGAAACTAAAAAAGGTGGTACCGTGCTAATTGCGCCCTTGTGATTACATGGTGCGCTTTTTTTATGCTTTTGACTCAACTAAATGAGAGGAAGATTAGTACATGAAGCGAACAACGTATGCTGGAAACGTTAACGAGGATTATTTAGATCAAGAAGTAGTCTTAGATGGATGGGTTGCTAAAAAGCGTAACTTGGGAAGTCTTATTTTTATTGACTTACGTGATCGTGCTGGGATCGTTCAGTTGGTTTTTAATGAAAAAAATGGCAAAGAAGCCTTTAAAGTAGCCGAATCAGTTAAAAATGAGTATGTTATCCAGATTAAAGGAAGAGTGGTTGCTAGAGCAGAAAAAGAAATTAATCCGGATATCCATACCGGAAAAGTTGAAGTTGATGTTTCTGACGCTAAGGTTTTAAGCACCTCCAAGCAAACCCCATTTGAAATCAAAAATGATATCAATGCGTCTGATGACTTAAGATTAAAGTATCGTTATCTTGATCTTAGACGTCCAGTGATGCAAAAGGGATTATTGATCCGGAATCGGATCTTACAGTCTACTCACAAGTATTTTGACGAAAATGGATTTATCGATATTGAAACCCCAGATCTAACGGTTTCAACTCCAGAGGGAGCAAGAGACTACCTAGTCCCATCAAGAGTATATCCGGGATCATTTTATGCATTACCTCAGTCTCCGCAGCAGTTTAAACAGTTACTGATGGGAGCTGGATTTGATCGCTATTATCAAATTGCACGGTGCTTCAGAGATGAAGACTTACGGGGTGATCGTCAACCAGAATTTACCCAGATTGATATGGAGACTTCATTTCTTTCTGCTGAAGAAATTCAGGAAATCACAGAAGGATTAATTAAAAAAGTCATGAAAGATACGGTTGACGTTGATGTTAATTTGCCCTTTGAGAGGATTACTTGGCAGGAATCAATGGACCGATTTGGTACAGATCAACCGGATACTCGCTTTGGGATGGAATTAAAGGATCTTTCGGACGTAGTTACTGGGTCCGACTTTAAGGTATTTGATTCAGCAATTAAAGATGGTGGTCAGGTTAAAGCCATTGCTATTCCTGGTGGTGCAGCAAAATTTTCAAGAAAAGATATTGATAAGTACGGTGAATACGTAAAGCGTTTTGGCGCTAAGGGACTTGCATGGATGAAAGTCACTGATGATGGATTCTCTGGCCCAATCGCTAAATTCTTTAAAGATCCAGAAATGGTAAGTAAAATTAAAAAAGCCACTGGGGCAAAAGACGGTGACTTGTTATTATTTGCTGCTGATCGGAGTAAGGTAGTGGCTGATACTTTAGGATACCTCCGGGTTGCCATTGCCAATGAGTTAAATATGATTCCAGAAGACAAGTATAATTTCCTTTGGATTGTTGATTGGCCACTATTTGAATATGATGAGGGTGCTGGGCGTTGGGTTGCTGCTCACCATCCATTTACGATGCCAAATGTAGGTGACGAACATTACCTAAATGATGGAGAAGATCCCCACAAAGCGCATGCTCAAAGTTATGATATTATTCTGAATGGACTGGAGCTTGGTGGAGGATCAATTCGTATTCATACACGTGATCTTCAAGAAAAGATGTTTAAAGCCCTCGGATTTACTAAGGAAAGTGCGGAGAATCAATTTGGGTATTTCCTTAGAGCATTAGATTATGGTTTTCCACCACATGGTGGTTTGGCAATTGGATTAGATCGTTTTGCTAGGTTATTAGCACATCGTGGTAATATTCGAGATGTAATTGCCTTCCCTAAGAATTCAAAGGCAGTTGAACCATTGACTGGTGCTCCTACACCTGTTTCTGACAAACAGTTAGATGAATTAGGCATTTCAGTCGATAAAAAGGATAATTAAATATTAGCTAAAAGTTGTGGTAACCCCACAACTTTTTATTTTTTTTAAATTTTGGAATGGTATACTAGTTATGAATTTCTAAATGATCAGGGGCTACTTAAATGGACGACGTACAAAAAATTTTAAAGCGACATCAGTACATATCTAAGTTCTCGACCGCCTTCGTGTACGGAATCATGGTTTCAATTGCGATGAATTTCTTTTGGACTCCCGGACACATTTATTCTTCAGGAGTTACCGGTTTTGCACAGCTATTGGATACTCTTACAGAACGGTATTTTCCATTTACAATTTCAGCTGCTTTGGGACTTTTCTTACTGAACATTCCAATGTTTATTTTGTCTTGGAAACAAATTGGTCATCAGTTTACCATGTTTACGTTCGTTTCCGTTGTGGTTGCCAGTGTTATGATCAAAATATTACGGCCACTGACTCTGACAACGGATCCATTGATTTGTGCTATCTTTGGTGGTGCCATTAACGGATTTGGAGTGGGTCTGTCGCTTAAAAATGGGATTTCTACTGGTGGGTTAGATATCTTAGGAATTGTTATCCAACGTAAAACCGGTAAATCAATTGGGACAATTAATCTGATATTCAATACTTTTATCATCTTATCAGCGGGATTCTTTTATGGTTGGCCCTATGCTTTTTATTCAGCAATTGGAGTCCTAGTTAACGCGAAAGCGATGGATCTGGCATATACAAGGCAACAAATCGTGCAAGTAATGGTAGTTACTGATCGTCCTAAGACGGTGGTTGATAGTATTCAAAATCACCTTAGGAGAGGTATTACGATTATTCATAATGCTGAGGGAGCCTATAACCATAAAAAAAAGTCGGTTTTGTTCACCTCAATTTCACGATATGAAATGACCGAATTTGAAGCGGCTTTAAATGAATCTGATCCAGATTCATTTGGAGTGGTTGTGGATGTTGATAAGGTACTAGGGAATTTCTATGAAAAGAAGCGAAAATAGCTTATTAAGTTAGAGTGTCCCGGTTTTTTCTTTATGATATAATGTCTCATTGTAATTATTGAAAATGGTGGTTTAAGTGAAAGTCATGTATACATGGTTAATTAAAATAGTTTCCGCAATTTTTTATTTTCGACCAAAGAAAAATATATATTATGTTATGAGTTTCGATAATAACCTTAGGTTGATTAAACAGATTGCCACTAACACGCCCATTGGACAAGAATTAGTCGTATTATACGAACCCGAAATTGAAGCTGCAGCAACTGATTTGAGTGCATTTGGAATCAAGACGATTCCCTTTAATGAAAACGCTAAATTTGCGTTATTTACCGTTCCTCAATTAATGTCAGCTCGAGTTTTGTTCTGTGATAATTACTTCCCATTTTTGGCTGGTTTAGTACGACCAAAGAGTAAGATGAGAATTGTTCAATTGTGGCATGCTGATGGTGCCATTAAATGTTTTGGATGGGAAGATCCCACGACCAAGAAAAGATCGTTTTTCGATAGACTTAGATTTCAAAGTGTGTACAATCATTTTGATGACTTTGTGGTAGCTTCAAAAGCGATGGGAAAGATCTTTGAACGCAGTTATCATGAAGTTCCTAGTAAAATGAAATATTTAGGCTATCCACGTTCGGATCGATTGTTTAAGGAACGCTGGAGAAGAGTTGCCAGACATCGTGTTTATCAGGTTGCTCCAGAATTAAAGGGTAAAAGAGTCATTTTGTATGCTCCAACATATCGGGATGGCTTAGAGTTTGAACCTCCAAAAAGTATTGGCGAAGCATTGACCGCCGATCCAAATGCGATTACAGTGGTTAAACTTCATCCCTTACTCAGGGATCAGGAAGCACGTATTAGAAAGTTTTCAAACGGAAATATTCGTTTTTATAATCAACTTTCAACGTCTGATTTACTTTCAGTTTGTGACACACTTGTAACGGACTATTCTTCAGTTGCCTTTGATTTTAGTTTATTGCCACAAGCACGATCAATGATTTTCTTTATGTTTGATTTAGAACAATACGAAAAAGACCCAGGAATTCAAAAGGATTTCTTACAGTGGTTACCATCTAAACCAATCACTAAGGTTGATCAGTTGAATAAAGCCATTGTGGATAATCAAAAAATTGATTTTACTAATTTTAATAAACACTGGAACACTTATAATGATGGGTATGCAACCGAACGGGTTATTAAAAAGTATGTTTTACAAAATAATTAGATAAACAGAAAAGGGAGAGTGCTGAGCTTGAAGGAAGTTTGGGCCTTACTTAAGGAACAATTTGAAAATTTGGGCATTATTTTTCGAATTTCAAAGTATGAAGATAAGGCTACGTATCAAAGTCATTATTTGGGCTTAGTCTGGGAGTATCTTTATCCGCTGATTCAAATTGCAATTTACTGGTTAGTCTTTGGTGTTGGGTTAAAGGGTAGTACCGGACACAACGGCAGTTATCTCCCATGGATGGTCATTGGGATTACTCCTTGGTTTTTTATGAACCGAGTTACACTAGACGCCTCTAAGAGTATTTATCAACGAGCTGGGTTAGTTTCAAAGATGAAGTTTCCAATTAGCATTTTACCTTCGATTAAGTTAGTCAGTAACTTGAGTTCTTTTTGGACAATGTTGGCGTTTTCAATTGTAATTGGTTATCTTTATGGAGTTCGACCGAGTTTGTTCTGGTTCCAGTGGATTTATTACTTTATTGCCATGATTGCTTGGTTAATTGCTTTTGGCATTTTTAATTCGACCATTACCGTCTTGGTACGAGATTATCATGTCATGTTGCAATCGTTTATGAGAATGCTGTTCTACATCTCAGGAGTTCTATTTAACTTTGAATCGTCTGCATCATTTCCGCCATTTTTAATCAGAATTTTGGAGTTGAATCCGTTTTTTTACATTGTTCAAGGATTCAGGGATTCAATGTTATCGAGTAGCTGGTTTTGGGAGAAGCCACTGTTAACCGTGATTTTTTGGTTGATGACGTTATTTTTCTTTTTAATTGGATCTCATCTTCACTTTAAATTTAGATCGCATTTTGTTGATTTAGTATAGGTAAAAATAACATGAATGGAAAACAAATTAAAAACAAGTTAATTAATGGGATTAAGTTGACTATTCGCACTGGGCTCATCGTTTTAAACGATGGGTTTATTTGTTTACCAACTAAAAAAAATGAAGTAATGTTTGAAAGTTTTAATGGTAGGGATATAAACGATAATCCAGCCGCCATTTACCTTGCGTGGGTGAAGCAACATCCTCATGATGCTAAAAAAGCCTATTTTGGTGTCAAAGCTTCCAAATACAAACAATTACACGAAAAGTATCCCAACATAAAGATTTTACGGCGTTTTTTTCCAAGGTGGGTTTGGCACATTGCTAGGGCAGACTTTTGGGTTTTTAATTCCCGATTTCCGAAGTGGTGGAAAAAGAATAAGCGGACCACCTATATCCAAACATGGCATGGAACCCCGTTAAAAAAATTAGGAATTGATATCAAACACGTTGCGATTCCAGGTATTTCCACTAATCAATACCATGATGATTTTGTCAAAGAAGCCAAGCGGTGGGACTATTTAATTATGCCTAATCAGTATTCAGAACGAATCTTTGATCACGCCTTTGATTTTAGAAATATTCCGTTACGAATTGGTTATCCCAGAAACGATGTCTTATATCATAAAAATACTTCAGGTGAGATTAAAAAATTAAAAGAAAAAATTATTGGTGACTCGACTTCTAAAGTTATTTTGTATGCACCAACTTGGCGTGATGATGATTATCAAAAGAAGGGCAGTTATAACTTTGAGTTACCGTTTTCTTTAAAGGGTTTCTTTAAGTATGTATCTAGTGACACTGTTTTAATTATTCGTCCGCATTACTTAGTCAAGGACCAAATTGATATTTCTGGGTATGAAAAGCGAGTTTACATTGAAGCTGATCGTGATATTAATGAGTTATACTTAATTTCAGATTTACTCATTACTGACTATTCTTCAGTAATGTTTGATTATGCCAATCTAAAACGGCCAATGTTGTTTTATACTTACGACTTAAAGCATTATAAGGATGAACTACGTGGATTTTATTTTGATTTTCTAAGCGATGCTCCTGGTCCAATTGTTCAAAATCAAAATTCTTTTTATGAAGAGTTGTCTAATTTTAATGAAAATGGTAAGTTTGCTGGGTATCATCAGAAAATGAAGAAATTTTATGGTAAGTTTTGTAGTTGGGAGCATGGAGATGCTTCTAATCAAGTTGTTAAAGTAATGGGGGATAAACATGAGTAATGATGAATTTTTGATTGGTTCACATGTTGCAATGAAAAAGCCAGAGATGATGTTAGGATCCGCAAAAGAAGCCGAACGCGATGGTGAGAATGTCTTTATGTTATACACTGGTGCTCCTCAGAGCTCAAAAAGGACCCCGATTGCAAATCTTAAAATTGATCAAGCACACGACTACATGGCTGATCATGATTTACGTGAGGTGGTAGTTCATGCACCTTACATCATTAACTTAGGTAACACAAAAAAGCCACAAAGTTTCCACTTTGCGGTTGATTTTCTTAAACAAGAGATTGATCGATCTGAAGCAATGGGAGCTGATCAAATTGTTTTGCATCCCGGTGCACATGTTGGTGCTGGCGTTGAAGCCGGAATTAAGCAGATCATTAAAGGGTTAAATGAAGTAATCACCCCAGAACAAAAGATTCAAATTGCACTTGAAACAATGGCAGGAAAAGGGACTGAAATCGGGTCGACTTTTGAACAACTTGCTGAGATTATTGACGGTGTTAATTTGAATGATAAGTTATCGGTTACCTTTGATACCTGTCATACTAGCGACGCTGGTTATGACATTAAAAATGATTTTGATGGGGTTATGGAAGAGTTCGATCAAGTTATTGGTATTAATCGAATCAAAGTGATTCATTTAAATGATTCTAAAAATCCAATGGGATCCCATAAAGACCGTCATACTAACATTGGTTTCGGGACCATTGGATTTGATGCTTTAAATTATGTAGCCCGGTATCCCAAGTTTGATCAAGTTCCTAAGATTTTAGAGACGCCGGTTGTTAAGATTGGGGATGTTAAAATTAATCCTCATCAATATGAAATTAAAATGTTAAAAGAACAGAAGTTTAATCCTGATATGATTGAGGATATTAAAGAAGATTATCAAGCTAAAAAGATTAATGATCTTGTTCGTTAATATTAAGACTTTGAGTTATGATGGTAGCTGTTTCTTCAATTGACTTGTTATACACGTTAATTTGAAGACAATTTAGTTTTCGATAAAGTTGCTTGGCATAGTCAAGCTCTTTTTTTATTTGATTTGAGTCCGAGTATGGAGTGTTTGGGTCTAACCCATAAGCAATCATCCGTTCTTGCCGAATCTTTTTTAGATTGGTAACTGAATTGGTTAAACCAAATATTTTATTGTGGTCGATCTGATAAACCTCTTCTGGTAATTGGATGGTAGGACCGATTGGGACGTTTGCTACTAAGAAGTTTTGATTGGCAAGGTATAGCGATAATGGCGTTTTAGATGTTCTTGATATTCCTAAAAGAACGATATCAGCTTTTTTGAGGTCATTAGGTCGTTTTCCGTCATCATTAGCTACCGCAAATTCGATTGCTGAGATCCGTTTGAAGTAGTCTTCATTTAAGTTGTGAACTAGGCCAGGTACCTCTGCAGCAGATTCATGAAGTTTTTTAGAAATGATTTGAATGGGTTTTTGAATGCAGTCAAAACTATAAAGGTTATTTTCTAGTGCAAATTGAGATACCATTTTACTCAGGCTTGGATCAACTAAAGTGTGAAAAATGATGGCGTCCTGTTTTTTAGCAAGTTTGAGTATTCCATCGAGCATGGATTGCGTTTGAGTAAATGGGTATCGTTTAAAATTAGCGTTTGCTTCTGGAAATTGAGAAGCAGCGGTTCGGGCGATCGAAGTTGCCGTGGCACCACTTGAATCAGAAATGATAAATGCATTAAAATTAGTTGCCATAATATTTACCTCCTACTTTGTTAACATTTTATCATATTTCTTGTTCAGACTCGTTGACGGGCTCCGTGCCATAATGTATAATTGATATTGACCGTTAAGGATTACAGACGGTATCATTTAAGCTCGGAGGGAGGGATTTTATCATGTCAAAAACTGTCGTTCGTAAAAACGAATCTCTTGATGATGCTCTTCGACGCTTTAAGCGCACGGTTTCAAAAAGCGGTACCCTTCAGGAATTCCGTAAACGTGAATTTTACGAAAAACCTAGCGTAAAACGTAAATTAAAATCAGAAGCAGCTCGTAAACGTAACAATAAGAAAAAGAAGCGTCGCAGCTTCTAATATTAAACGCCCCTGATCAGGAGCGTTTTTTATATTGACGAAAAGAGGTCCAATATGACTTTATCAAATGAATTAAATAATGATCTAAAAGATGCAATGAAGAATCATGATAAGACTAAGCTGACAATTATCAGAATGCTTAAGTCGAACTTAATGAATGAAAAGATTAAATTAGGTCATGATCTTTCTGATAGTGAAGAAGCGGCTGTTGTTAATCGAGAAGTTAAACAACACAAAGATTCGATTGCTGAGTTTAAAGATGGTGGCAGGGATGATTTGGTGAAGGAGCAAGAAGATGAGCTAAAGATTCTTGAAAATTATGCCCCAAAGCAAATGTCAGAAGCTGATCTTGAAAAAATTGTTAACGAAACGGTTAAGCAACTTGGTGCGTCAAACAAGAGCGATTTTGGCAAAGTAATGGGTGCTGTCATGGGTAAAGTTAAAGGACAAGCCGATGGCAACACTGTTAATAAACTTGTTAATAAAGCGCTTAGTTAAGAAGGGAACTCATTGAATGGTCAATGGGTTCTTTTTGTTCTTTTACTTTGTAAGTGGCAAATTATATGCTAGTATTTTAAGTAAAAGTTGAGTTGATATGAAAGGAACCTGTTTGATTGACAGATAATTTTGAATTTAAAAAAGAATTAACGTTAAAGAATCCAAATGATGAATCAGCTTTATTTGGAGCTCAAGATGCCTTTTTAGATATTCTAGAACGAGGGATGGAAACTTCTATTCGCCATTCTGGTGGTAAGATTACGGTTGAAGGTGACATTCAGAAAGCGGTTCAAAATACCATTGATATTTTAAATGGAATGCTTGAACTTGTTCATTCTGGGATCACTTTGAATGGTAGTGATTTTGTTTCGGCAATGAAGATGGCTGAGAAAGGGACTCTAGGTTTTCTCCCAGAATTATATAATCAAGTCCTTTTAAAGGATAATAAGGGGAAGCCAGTTCGAGTTAAGAATTTTGGGCAGCGTCAGTACGTTCAGTCCATCAAGCATAATGATGTTACCTTTGGAATCGGACCTGCTGGGACGGGAAAGACTTATCTAGCAGTTGTAATGGCAGTTGCCGCTTTAAAAAAGGGTGACGTTGATAAGATTGTCTTAACCAGACCAGCTGTTGAAGCGGGTGAGAGTTTAGGCTTTTTACCTGGCGACCTAAAAGAAAAAGTTGATCCATATTTACGACCACTGTACGATGCACTGAATTCGACCCTTGGATCTGATCACACTGAAAGGCTAATGGATCGTGGCGTTATCGAAATTGCGCCATTAGCTTATATGCGTGGTCGGACCCTCGATAATTCTTTTGTTATTTTAGACGAAGCTCAAAACACTACTAATGCTCAGATGAAAATGTTTCTAACCCGGTTGGGTTTTGGTTCTAAAATGATTGTTAATGGTGATATTTCTCAAATTGATTTAAACGGAAGAATCCGGAGTGGATTAGTCACCGCTCCTAAAATCCTGAGAAATATTGATGATATTAATTTTGTAAACTTTAGTGCTGATGATGTAGTTAGACATCCAGTTGTGGCTAAAATCATTAATGCCTACGAAAAAAATGATAATGGGGAATAGATATGGATCTGGAAATATATGATCAAACTAAGGATGGGGTCGACCCCCAAAAAATTGATTTGATTAGAGATATTCTAAATTATGCCGCTAAGTATATTGATTTAAAGAATAATACCGAAATGTCGGTTACTTTGGTCAACAATGATCGCATCAAGGAAATTAACCGGGACTACCGTGGTGTAGATCGGGCCACTGATGTGATTAGTTTTGCGATTGAAGATCAGAGTGATGATGATTTTCCCGTAATCATGAATGATGAAATGAAAAAAGATATTCCTGAAAATATTGGGGATATTTTTGTGTGTGTTGATAAAGTTGCTGAACAGGCTGATTTTTTAAATCATTCAAATGATCGAGAACTTGGTTTTTTAGTTGTACATGGATTTTTGCATCTAAATGGTTATGACCATATGAAGCCTGAGGATGAAGCCATCATGTTCCCACTTCAAAGAAAGATTATGGACTCTTATGGACTTACAAAATAATAAACAGACTGGGAAAAATAAAAATATATTTCAGGCTTTTGGACATGCGTTTGATGGCATTAAATGGGTTTTTGTTCATGAACGAAACTTTAAGTTTGATATAACTAGTGCCATTATTACCCTAATAATTGGGTTTCTTTTGAAAATTAGTTTGGAACAATTTATGTGGCTGTTTACCGCAATTATTTTAGTTCTTGTGGGTGAGATTCTTAACACCGTTGTTGAGAGGATCATGGATTTTATGGCGGACCATCATTACGACGAACGAGTTAAGGTAATTAAAGACGTTGCGGCTGGTGGCGTTGTTTTAACGGCAATTTTTGCGATCATTGTAGGTTTAATTGTTTTCGTTCCAAAAATTATTGAATTAATGAGCTAAAGGGGAAAATATGGCAGAAAAGGCACAGTATAAGTCAGGATTTGTAGCAATTGTAGGACGTCCAAATGTTGGGAAATCAACCTTTTTGAATCGAGTGATTGGGCAAAAGGTTGCGATTATGTCTGACAAGGCACAAACCACTCGTAACAAAATTCAGGGAATTTATACCACTGATGATGCACAAATTGTTTTCATTGATACTCCCGGAATTCATAAACCAAAAAACAAGTTGGATGATTATATGGACGACGCTGCTCTCTCTTCTTTAAAGGAGGTCGATGCAGTCCTTTTTATGGTTAGTGCTACTGAAACTCGTGGTGCTGGTGATAATTACATCATCGATCAATTAAAAAAAGTGGATTGTCCGGTTTACTTAGTTATCAATAAGATTGATGAAGTCAATCCGAACAGTTTATTACCAATCATGGACACGTACAAACGAGCTTATAAATGGGCTGATGTGTTTCCTATTTCTGCTCTTCAAGGGAACAATGTTGATGAATTACTGACTACTTTGGTTTCTAAGTTGCCAGAAGGACCGCAGTATTATCCTGACGATGAAATTACCGATCATCCTGAACGTTTCATCGTTTCCGAATTAATTCGCGAAAAAGTTTTAGAACTAACGAGGCAAGAAATTCCACATTCTGTTGCAGTTGAAGTTGAAAAAATGAAGACCCAAGATAATGGAAACGTTCATATTGACGCTAATATTATTGTTGAACGAAAGGGCCAACGCGGGATCTTAATTGGGAAGAATGGTGGATTGCTGAAAAAGATTGGGACATTGGCCAGAAAAGAGATTGAAACTCTACTTGGAAGCAAAGTTTATCTTGAATTGTGGGTAAAAATTCAACCAAGTTGGCGTGAAAAAGAATCAGCTTTAAGACAATTAGGATACCGAAAAGATAGTTACTAGGTGATATTTTGTCAGTAAATCCAAGGAGTCAAACTTTTCATGGAATTTTATTGTATCGTAAGAACTATCGCGAGCACGATATGTTGGTGAAATTTTTGACGGCAGAAGCTGGGCTCAAAATGTTTTTTATTAGAGGAGCCAATAAAGCGAACTTTAAAATGGCAGGTGATATTTTGCCATTTAGCTTTGGTACGTACGAGGGCACGCTCAAATCAGAAGGATTGTCGTACATTAGTAGTGGTAATGAGGTTAAGCATTTTGAACAGATTGCAAATGATATTTATTTAGATGCATACGCTACTTACATTATGACGTTAGTGGATGCGGCATTTCCTGAAGGAGTTAAGATAAACGATTGGTTTAATCGTTTATACTACGCTTTAAATATGATTAACAGTGGTTTTGATGCTGAAGTAATTACTAATATCATTGAGGTTCAACTTCTTCCTGCTTTTGGGGTAGCACCTGAATTTAAATCCTGTGTTATTTGTCATCAAACCAATAAAAAGTTTGATTATTCAGAAGAGTATGGAGGAATTATTTGTGAGGATCATTTTCATCTTGATCCTCATCGAATGCATCTCGACCAAAAAACAATTTACTATCTTCGCTTGTTTTCTGCGATTGACCTGAAAAAAATCGGTAACATTCAGGTTAATAGCAAAACTAAAAAGAAAATTCGCAGTGTGATTGATAAAATTTACGATAGTTCTGTTGGACTAAATTTAAAGAGTAAAAAATTTTTAGATCAGATGAACAATTGGAAAATCAACCTTAATTGATGGTTAACCGTTGACTGTTTTGTGTGATAATTTTATAATTATAGTAGTTAAATAATTGGTGTTGATGAAGGAAGTTTTATGCTTATCACATTTCAGTGAAACCATGTTAGTGGGAAATGGTTAATGTGGGTATAAATTGGCACTTTCGGAGCCATTTAATCTCGAGTTGCTGATTAAGTTCAGAAGTAGGGTGGAACCGCGAATAAATCGTCCCTATGTGAAAGTCATTGTACTTTTGCATAGGTTTTTTTATTTGCTTATTGATTAGGAGGAGAAGTTAATGACAGAAAAACTATCAGTCCAAGATATTATCAGTACTCTAGAGTCATATTGGAGTTCGCTTGGTTGCATGCGGATGCAATCATATGATACTGAGAAAGGTGCGGGAACAATGAGTCCGTACACTTTTTTGCGTGCGATTGGACCAGAGCCATGGAATGTTTGTTACGTTGAACCATCAAGACGTCCAGCTGATGGTAGGTATGGAGAAAATCCTAATCGGCTTTATCAGCATCATCAGTTTCAGGTATTAATGAAGCCATCTCCGGACAACATCCAAGAATTGTACATTAATTCGCTTGAACAACTAGGAATTAATCCACTTGAACATGATATTCGGTTTGTTGAGGATAACTGGGAAAATCCATCAATGGGATGTGCCGGTGTTGGATGGGAAGTATGGCTCGATGGCATGGAAGTAACTCAGTTTACTTATTTTCAGGTTGTCGGTGGATTAACTATGGATCCAGTTGCGGTTGAAATCACCTATGGATTGGAACGGCTTTCTTCGTACATTCAAGACGTCAACAATGTTTTTGACCTGGAATGGGGTAACGGAGTTAAGTATGGTGACATCTTTAAAGAGCCCGAATATGAGCATTCTAAGTATAGTTTTGAAGAATCAGACCAAAAAATGTTGCACGAAATGTTTGATGCTTACGAGAAAGAGGCCAAACGATTAATATCACTTGGACTAGTTCACCCAGCCTATGATTATATTTTGAAATGTAGTCATACTTTTAATCTACTAGATGCAAGAGGAGCCGTATCTGTCACTGAACGTGCTGGTTACCTTTCACGAATTCGAAAAATGGCACACGCGATCGCCAAAGCATTTGTTGCTGAGCGTAAAAAGCGTGGTTTTCCACTTATTAAGGATGAGCAAAAACGACAAGAGCTTTTAAAAGATGATTCAAAAAATAGTAAGAAGAAAAACAAAAAGCATCATGATGGCAAGGGGGATAAGTAGATGGCTAAGACATTTTTGTTGGAGATTGGATTAGAAGAAATGCCCGCTCATGTCGTGACGCCAAGTGTTAATCAATTGGCAGAAAAAGCGGCTCAGTATTTAAAAGATCAAAGAATTTCTTATGACCAAATTAAAAAGTTCTCTACTCCTAGAAGACTGGCAATTCAAATTACTGGCTTAGTTAACAAACAACCAGATGTTGATAAAGAGGTTCGAGGTCCGGCCGAAAAGATTGCAAAGGACAAAGATGGCAATTGGAGTAAGGCGGCAATTGGTTTTACTAAAGGACAAGGATTAACGCCTGATGATATCGTCTTTAAGGATGTTAAGGGAACTAAGTATGCTTTTGTTGAAAAACACGTAGCGGGAAAACCAGTTCAAGAAGTATTAAGTGGTCTTAATGATGTTATAAAATCAATGACTTTTCCAACGTTAATGAAGTGGGGAACCAACAAGTTTGAATTTATTCGCCCCATTAAATGGATTGTGGCTTTACTGGACGATGAAGTGATCCCAATGCAGATTGTTGATGTTAATTCTGGACGGACCACCTGGGGACACCGCTTTCTTGGAAAAGACGTCGAGTTAAAAAATGCCGATGATTATGAAGAAGCTTTAACCAGCCAACACGTGATTGCCGATGCTAACAAGCGAAAAGATTTAATTCGTAAACAGATTGAAGCGATTGCGAAAAAGAACAATTGGAAGGTCAATATTGATAATGATCTTCTTGAAGAAGTTAATAACTTAGTGGAATGGCCAACTAGTTTTGCTGGAAAATTTGACGACCGTTTCTTAAAAATTCCACGTGAAGTATTGATTACTTCAATGAGAAACCACCAACGATTCTTCTACGTTGAAGATCAGGATGGTAATCTTTTACCTTATTTTGTCTCCGTTAGAAATGGGGATGAGAATCATCTTGATAACGTGGTTGCCGGAAACGAGAAAGTTTTGACTGCTAGACTTGATGATGCTGATTTCTTCTATAATGAGGATCAACAGCAATCAATTGACGATTATGTTAATAAGCTCAAAACAGTTAGTTTTCACGATAAGATTTCTTCTGAATACGATAAGATGCAGCGGGTTCAAGTTATTTCCCAGATAATTGGGAAAGATGTTGGATTAGATGAAACTCAATTAAAACACTTACAACGTGCTTCAGAAATTTATAAATTTGATTTAGTTACCGGGATGGTTGGAGAGTTTGCTGAATTACAAGGAGTAATGGGTGAAAAGTACGCACTGCTTGCGGGTGAAGATCCGGAAGTTGCTACTGCAATTCGTGAACATTATCTTCCCATTTCATCCGACGGGGAACTTCCCAAAACTAAAGTAGGTGCTGTTTTATCAGTGGCAGATAAACTTGACAGTGTGATGACCTTCTTTGCTGCAGATATGATTCCTAGTGGTTCAAATGATCCGTATGCATTAAGAAGGCAGGCAGCTGGAATTGTTAGAATTGTTGTTAGTGAAAAGTGGCGAGTACCACTTATGCCATTAATGAATCAAGTGATTGCTGAAGAGAAAGCTAAAGCGGTCTTACCAAAAGTAGATCAAACTAAGATTGTTTCTGACGTGGTTGCGTTTATTAAAGAAAGAATTAAACGACAACTCAAGTCGAAAGATATTCGCTATGATCTAATTGATGCGGCGGTGGGATCAACTGACAGTGATATTTACTTTAACGTTGAAACCGCAATGACATTAAATGATCATAAAGATGATCCTAATTTTAAAGAATCAATTGAAGCACTGACACGAGTGGTTCGGATTGCTCAAAAAGGTCATTTTCCAGCTGGTAGTGTTAAAGTTGATGAAAAGTTGTTTGAAAATGATTCAGAGAAAGTCTTTAATGATAAAATCAAACTTATCAGCCCAAACTTTAATGAATTGAATGCTAACCAAGCTTTTAATGAATTAACTTCTTTAAAGCCACTCATTGATGAGTATTTTGATAAAACCATGGTAATGGCAGACGACACGAAAGTTCGCAATAATCGTCTGGCAGAATTGACTAATTTAGCAAGAATGATTGATCACTTTGCTGATGTCGACGAAATAATTGTTAAATAAAAAAATTAATATTAGAATAGATTTCCGAGAAAGGATGGTGATCTCATGGCAAAAATTCCTGAAACGGTAATTGATGATGTCTTAAGTAAGACTAACATTACTGACGTTGTTAGTAAGTATGTCAATCTAAAGAAGTCAGGAAATAATTTATTCGGTTTGTGTCCGTTCCATGAGGAAAGAACACCATCCTTTTCTGTGTCAGAAAGTAAACAGATTTTTCATTGTTTTAGTTGTGGACGCGGTGGAAATGTTTTTAAATTCCTCATGGATTTGCAAGGAATTTCCTTTCCAGAAGCTGTTATTGCTGTGGCAGAAGATGAGGGAATTACTCTTCCTGACTCAGTTCAAAATGATAATAGTAAATCTCCAGTAAATTCAGAAAAGAACAGCCTCATTAATCTTCATGAGGAAGCCAGTAAACTCTATCATCATGTATTGGTTAACACTGAGCTTGGAGTTCCCGCATTAAAATATCTGCATGAACGAAAAATAACGGATGAAATGATTGAAACTTTTAACTTAGGATTTGCCCCTAGCCAAAGACTCTTAAAACCGTTCTTTAAGAACAAAAAAACTGATTTTCAACTTTTACGAAAATCGGGATTGTTTGTTGAAAATTCGAGTGGTGAATTGAATGATCGATTTTCGAATCGGATCATGTATCCTATCAGGGATCCTAATTCTAAGACCATTGGATTTTCCGGTAGAATCTTACATCGAGATCCTGATCTTCCAAAATATTTAAATAGTCCTGAAACTAGCATCTTTAATAAACGAAGGATTATTTATAATCTCGATCTTGCCAAGTCTAGTATTCGAAATGAGCAAAATTTAATTCTGTTTGAGGGTTTTATGGACGTTATTTCTGCTTTTCAGGCCGGGGTTAAAAACGGCGTTGCTTCAATGGGAACGAGTTTGACGAACGAACAAATTTATCAGTTCAATCAGTTAACGAATCAGATATACGTTTGTTATGATGGCGATGAACCTGGACAGAAGGCTACTAAGCGAGCGATTAGCCTTTTAAGTAGTGAAGGTAAGTTTAAAGTTGGCGTGATTCAAATGCCTAACGGGGTTGATCCTGATGAGTATCGACGAAAAAATGGAAATGACAAGTTTAAAGATGCTATCAAAAGTGCTCGAGAAACCACAACTTCCTTTGAATTGCATTTTCTTAAAACGCAGTATGATTTAAGTAATGATGAAGAAAAACTAAATTATGTAGATGAAGCTGTTAATGTGATTGCAAAAATTGACAAACCCGTTGAACGTAGTGTTTATTTAAAACATTTAGCTGATGAGTTTGACTTGGATATCAATGCTTTGTCGGTTCAATGTAAACAAATTCGTTCGACCTTCATCAATAAACAGCAAAGAAAACAAATTCGTAGGTTGAAGACTGACTCATCTCCTGAAGTTTTGAATCGAAATCCAAAGAAGATTACTAAAGTTGAAAGTGCGGAGCGCTTACTTTTGTCACGAATGTTGAATAATCATGATGTTTGGCTAAAGGTGACCGATGATCCTGATTTTAGTTTTGTTCATGATGGGTATCAAACGATTTATTTACTTGCACAACATTATTTTCAGTCGCATGACGAGTACGTTCCTGCTGAATTTAGTGACTTTTTGAAGGAATCTGATTTGCAATCAACTTTCGCTAATATTGAAATGGCTGCTTTATCTAATGAGCCAAGTGAAAAAGAAGTTGACGATTGTGTTAAAATAATAAAGCAGGCTTTAACTGGTGGGGTATCCCTTAAATCAAAGTATCAAGAAATGTTAGATGCAGTTAAACTTGGTGATACTGATAAGGCTGCCCAATTGGGTAAAGAATACCAGGACCTGCAAAAGAAGTATCAATAAGAATACAGTAATGGGAGGCAATTTTTATGGCAGAAAAAGACATTAAGAAAAATGAAGTAAATTCCACAAATAAGACTGCGAAAGCAGCTCCCAAAAAGAGCGGTGCTCCTAAAAATAAGAGCACTAAAAAGACTACTGCAAAGAAAACGACTAAAACTAAGGCAACTAGAGCAAAGAAGACAACGAGTAAAGAAAAATTTGATAAAACTGGATATAAGAAGGTTTTTGACGCCGTTGTAAAGAAGCACAAGAAGGTTGGTCACATCACCTATGGGGTCTTGGAGGAAGAACTCCAGGTTCCATTTAGTTTAAATAAAAAACAAATGAACGAATTGATGGAAAAGGTTGAAGACTCAGGAATAAGTATTGTTGATGAAAGTGGCGAACCTGATCCCAGAGCTTTAAAAGCAGCTAAAAAAGTTACTCAAAAAGAACTAAAAAATGCTTCCAGTTCAAAGGGAGTTAAAATTAATGATCCGGTCAGAATGTACCTAAAGGAAATTGGTCGAGTTCCATTACTTACCGCTGATCAAGAGGTACAATTAGCTCTTAGAATCGAGCAGGGTGATGAAACAGCTAAACAAGAATTAGCTGAAGCAAACTTGCGATTAGTTGTTTCAATTGCCAAGCGTTACGTTGGCCGTGGCATGCAATTTCTTGATTTGATTCAAGAAGGGAACATGGGTTTAATGAAGGCCGTTGAGAAGTTTGATTACCGTAAGGGATTTAAGTTTTCAACGTACGCTACTTGGTGGATTAGACAAGCAATTACTCGAGCCATTGCGGATCAGGCTCGAACCATTCGAATTCCCGTTCATATGGTTGAAACCATCAATAAACTGATTCGAATTCAGCGTCAATTACTCCAAGACCTTGGCAGAGAACCGTTACCATCTGAGATTGGTGCTGAGATGGATATGCCAACTTCAAAGGTTAGAGAGATCCTTAAGATTGCTCAGGAACCAGTTTCACTTGAAACTCCAATTGGTGAAGAAGATGACTCCCACTTAGGTGACTTTATTGAAGATGAAGATGCCACTAGTCCTGCTGATCATGCTGCTTATGAGCTTTTAAAAGAACAACTTGAAAGTGTCCTAGATACGTTAACTGACCGTGAAGAGAACGTTTTACGACTTAGATTCGGGTTAGATGATGGAAGAACTCGAACCTTAGAAGAGGTTGGAAAAGTCTTTGGTGTCACTAGAGAACGAATTCGACAGATTGAAGCTAAAGCATTAAGAAAACTGAGACATCCATCACGCAGTAAACAATTAAAAGATTTCTTAGATTAAAGATGTGGCAGAGATCCAACTGGATCGCTGCTTTTTTATTGGATTAGGAGGGAAACGATGACGGCAAAAAAGTTATCGCCACGTTTACAAGCAGTTTCTGATTTAGTTCCTAATGGGGCAACAATAGCTGATATCGGTTCGGATCACGCTTATGTTCCGGCTTATTTGTTAAAACGGAATTTGATTAAGTTTGCGATTGCCGGTGAGGTTGCTCCTGGACCACTGCATAACGCAACATCGGAAATGAAAGAACAACACTTAGGTGATAAAATGGTGACCCGGTTGGGAGATGGACTTAATGTGATTAAATCAAGTGACCACGTGAATGCAATTGTGATTGCTGGGATGGGTGGTGAATTAATCACTCAGATCCTTGAACGTGGCAAAGAGAAACTTTCTAAACAAACGGCCCTAATTCTGCAACCAAACGTTGATGAAATTCGAGTAAGAAGTTGGTTAGTTACAAATCAGTATAAGATCGATATTGAAAACATTGTTTTTGATGCTGGTCATTTTTATGAAATGATCTTGGCAACTCCATCAACGAATCCGGTTAAGTATTCTAATCAGGAACTAAGGTTTGGACCGATTCTTTTAAAACAACAAAAACAAGCATTTATTGCAAAATGGACTGATCGGATGCGGAAAAATAAGATTGTTTTGGATAATCTGCATAATGCTACTAATCCACCTCTTGAAAAAATTCAACACATCCAAAAGATTAACGAAGAATTAGAGGAGATTTTAGATGACAACCGTTAATGACTTAATTACTAGATTTGAACGATTCGCACCACTTTCACTTGCTGAACCAAAAGACCCAACTGGATTTCAAATTGGTTCTAAAAAGCGAAGTATTAAAAACGTCATGACCACTTTAGACGTTAGACCTGAAGTGGTTGATGAAGCGATCAACAAGAACGTTGATTTTATTTTTGCCCATCATCCCGTGATGTTTCATCCTGCAAAGAATTTAGATTTAGCTGATCCCCAAAATCAAATGTACGCTAATATTTTGAAACATAATATTACCGTTTATGCGGCTCATATGAACTTGGACAATGCAAATGGTGGAATGAATGACTGGCTAGCAGATGCGATCGGTCTTCAAAATACCGTTGGACTGGTACCCCATTTGGATACTAAGGGTTTTCCTACTAATTATTCGATGGGACGCGTTGGCAACTTGAAACAATCAATGAAAATCATTGATTTAGGTCGACTATGTAAACAAGTGTTTGGAATTAGTGGTTTACGAATAGTAACAAATGATGATCAGCAGCGTGTTAAGCGGATTGCTATCTTAGGTGGAGACGGTGGCAAGTTCTATCGACAAGCGATTGAACAAGGCGTTCAAGTTTATATTACTGGCGATTTGTATTATCATACTTCTCAAGAGATGCTTTCAAGTGGTCTGTCTGCGATTGATCCCGGGCACCATATTGAAAGTATATGTAAAAATAAGTTAGCTGAAATGTTTACGCGCTGGTCTGATGAAAATCGTTGGGATATCAATGTATTTGCATCGCAACTAAACACGGATCCGTTTGAGTTTATATAGGAGGAATAGTTATGGCTGATAGCAAGCAGTTACTGGATCGCTTTTTGAAATATGTGAAGGTGAATACGAGATCTAATCCGAATTCTGACACAATTCCGTCTGATCCTAAAGAAGTTGATTTTTTAAACGAACTTTCTTATGAATTAAAGGATATTGGGATGGAAAACGTACGAACCAATGAAAAAAGTGGTTATGTTTTTGCTGATTTACCAAGTAATGTTAAGCAAAAAGTTCCTAAGATTGGATTTATCTCTCATATAGACACTGCAGACTTTAATTCAGAACACGTCAATCCACAAGTAGTTAAAAATTACGATGGAAAATCGATTATTAAACTTGATAAAGATGGCAAATACCAGCTGGATCCGAGCGTATTTCCAACCCTTAAAAAGTATGCTGGTCAAACTTTAATTACTACCGATGGTTCAACTCTCTTAGGAGCTGACGATAAGGCGGGAGTGGCTGAAATTATGACGGCAATGAAATACTTAGTTGATCATCCCGAAATTAAGCATGGCGATATCGTAGTTGGGTTTGGACCAGATGAGGAGATTGGTACCGGAGCCGATCAATTTGACGTTACTGATTTTGGTGCTGATTTTGCATACACGGTTGATGGTGGTCCACTTGGAGACTTAGAGTACGAAACGTTTAATGCGGCGTCTGCCACAATAAAATTCAACGGAACTGATGTTCATCCTGGTGACGCCTATGGTGTGATGGTAAATGCCTCTCAGCTTGCAATTGATTTTCATAATCAATTACCAAAGGACCAACGACCGGAAAATACCAAAGATCGTCAGGGCTTTTATTATCTGCTTGCGATTGATGGGGTAACTGATCATGCTAAATTAGATTACATCATTCGTGATCATGATAAGAGTAAGTTCAACGAACGCAAGCAGTTCATTCAAAACTTAGTTAATAAGTTTAATGATAAATATGGTGATGGGAGAGTTGAACTTGAGATGCATGATGAATATTACAACATGGCGGAAATCATTAAGAAAGATATGACACCCGTCAATATTGCTAAGGATGCCATGAATGAAGTTAACATTAAGCCAAATATTTATCCGGTTCGTGGTGGTACTGATGGTTCTAAGATTTCTTTTCTTGGGATTCCAACTCCCAACCTATTTGCTGGACCAGAAAACATGCATGGTCGCTTTGAATATGTGTCGCTTCAAACGATGGAAAAGGCTGTCGATTTAATTATTAAGATTTCAGAGGATGTTTCAAAAGACTAAAAAAATAACCTGCAGGTTCAACCTGCAGGTTATTTTTATTTCTAATTAACGACTAATTAGTTTAATTCCGTTGAAGGCAATAAGGGCAACAACAGCGCCGATTACTCCAACTTGAATCCAATTATAAGGTGCGCCAACCAAGGCCGATCCAATATAACCAATAATTTCGCCATATACAAATCCCCAGAAAGCACCAGTTAAGTTAGCAGCAAACGTCTTCATAATTAACACCTCTCAATACCAGTAGTTTATCACTACAGTAGAAAAAATCAATTACAAACTTCGAATAAAATTTATCGGGTCCATTTGCTATAATGAATATGAATTAAGAAAGGAGATGACAAATTTTGGGATACAATCCGTTACAAAACATCACATCGTATAGTTTGCTTCAAAGTACCAATACGGTTCCTAAGTTAATTGAAAAAGCTCGTGCGCGTGGTTATCAAAGTGTGGCTCTAACTGATCGGAATGTGATGTATGGGTCGGTAGCTTTTTATAATGAGGCAAAAAAGCAGGGTATTAAGCCAATTATTGGTTTAACGGCAGTTTTGGACGGGATGTTTTTTAAAGAAAACAAGTCCGAATTGATTTTGATTGCTAAGGATCAGGACGGGTACAAGAATTTGATGAAAATTTCATCACTTTTGATGAGTAATGATCAAACTAATGTTGTTGAAAAAATCAAGGATAAACTTCACCATTTATTTGTCATTTTTCCAGAGAATAGTGAGTTAAATAAACTAATTGAAGTAGGAAGAATGAGCGAAGCCAAAACCTTAATTGCTAAGGTAAAGAGCGTTAGCGATTCAAATGCAGTAAAGGTTGGAATTAGCTTAAATCGAACTAAGATAATTATAAATGAGCTTAAGAACCTAGGGGTCCAAGCTGATGTTGATTTAGTGGCGCTTAATTCGGTTGAATATCTTGACGCAGATGATTATTTTTCAAATGAAGTTTTAAAGTCGATTGGAACTGGTGATGTGATCAAAAATCCAATGGAAGAACGGCACCAGGTTGGAACAAAATGGTTGAAGGATCGTCATAATATTGAGACTCAGTATCACAATCTAGGGCTTGATCAAGCGGTTTTAAATAACCAGAAAATGGTTGATGAAGTTGACGTAGCGATTCCCAAAGAGCAACCTAAACTACCGACGTTTAAAGCTCCAGATAATCTTTCTTCAAAGGACTATTTACGTCAATTATGTGAACTTGGTTTAAAGGAAAGATTGAAGGATGAATCGCATCTTAATCGTAATGAGTATCAGGACCGGTTAGATTCTGAACTAAAAGTTATTAATCGGATGGGATTTGATGATTATTTCTTGATTGTATGGGATGTTTTAAATTTTGCTCATCACCAAGGAATTATAACTGGACCTGGTCGGGGATCTTCAGCGGGATCATTAGTTGCGTACACTTTAAAAATTACCGATGTGGATCCGATTAAGTATAATTTGCTATTTGAACGATTTTTAAACGAAGAACGAGCACAGATGCCGGATATTGATTTAGATATTCCCGATAATCGGCGTGATGATATTTTACAGTATGTTCATCAAAAATATGGAAATGAACATGTTGCTCAAATTGTGACTTTTGGAACGTTAGCTGCCAAACAAGCTCTTCGAGATGTTGGCAGGGTATTTGGAATGACTCCAACTCAAATGGCAAAGTGGTCATCTGCAATTCCAAATCAGCTTCATGAATCCCTGGCTAAGGCCGAATCAGAATCACAGAAATTAAGAAATTTATTAGCTGATAGTAAAACCAATCGGTTGCTATTTGATATTGCTGAAAAACTAGAGGGACTACCACGCCATTTTTCCACTCACGCTGCTGGTTTAATTTTAAGTGAAGATCCCATCGTTGATCGTGCTCCACTTCAATCCGGAAATGATGGATTGTTGATGACCCAGTACTCCAAGTATTATGTTGAAAGCGTGGGGCTCTTAAAGATTGATTTTTTGGGTTTGAGAAACCTCTCTACAATGGCTAACATTTTAGAAATTATTCATTCAAAAGTTGATCGTAATTTTGAAATAACTGACATCAATTTAAATGATCAGGATACTTTGAAGCTTTTTCAATCTGGTAAGACTAATGGGGTTTTTCAATTTGAATCATCTGGGATTCAAAACGTGTTACGTAAATTAAAACCAAATGATTTTGATATGGTGGCAGCCGTGAATGCTTTGTATCGACCCGGTCCCATTAAGAATATTGATATGTTTATTGCCAGAAAGAATGGAACTCAGACGGTTAACTATCCAAATGAAACCATTAAAAACATTTTGGGTTCAACCTTTGGCATTATTGTTTATCAGGAACAGGTTATGCAACTTGCATCGGCAATGGGTGGTTTTACACTGGGACAAGCTGATATTTTGCGCCGTGCGATGAGCAAAAAGCATAAAAAAGAAATGGATAACATGAAGATCCAGTTCATTGATGGCGCTAGTAAAAAAGGATATTCTAAAGATGTTTCAAAGACAACGTTTGACTATATGGAACGATTTGCCGACTATGGATTTAATAAGTCTCACGCAGTTGCATATAGCAAAATGGCGTTTCAGTTGGCCTATTTAAAAGTTCATTTTCCTGGTCCATTTTTTACATCGTTGCTAAATTCGGTGATCGGTAATTCACGTAAGACCAAGAATTACGTTCAAGAAGCCAAAGAATCAGGTATTCAAGTTGAGCGTCCTGATATTAATGAGAGTAAAGATGTTTATACTTATCAGGATGGTAAAATCAGGTTTGGACTTCGTACCATCAAAGGATTACGAACCGATTTTATTAAGAATGTTGAGGAAGAACGAAAGCAAAATGGTAATTTTCATGATTTACAGGAATTAATCAGTCGAATCGATCCCAGATTTAGAAAAATTGATCTTTTAAACGCACTTGCTTATTCAGGGGCGCTTGATGGTTTTGGGTATAACCGAAAAGAATTAATTAATGCAATTCCAGAATTTATTAGTTCTACTGAATTAAGTGGAAACTCAATTGAATTAATTCAAGCGTTGGCTCCCAAAATTAAAAGAACTGATGATTTTTCTGATTGGGAGAAACTAAACAAGGAAAATGAGTACCTGGGAACTTACCTAACCGGACATCCAGTTGGTCACTATACTGATTTACAAGAACAAGTGCATGCTTTAACTACTAATGATATTCATGAGCCCAGTAAAAACGTGAAAATGATTTTGTTTGTATCTCATGTAAAGACGATCCGAACGAAAAAAGGGCAACTTATGGCTTTCATAGATGGTAATGATCAGTTTGGTGATATTGATGTGACCATTTTTCCTAATCTTTACGCTAAAATTAGTGGATGGATAAAAAGTGGAATAGTGGTTTTGGTGTCTGGAAACATTGAGGTTCAACGGGGACTTCAATTAGTGGCAAATTCAATTGAACCAGCTGCTAATGTCGTTCATCAGTCTTTAAAAAAAGTTGATCATCAAAAAAAGCTTTATTTAAAGATTGCGTTAGATCATGATCGAGATTCAATCTATCAAGATTTAATCCGGATAATAAAAAGATATCCTGGTTCAACACCAATTTTGCTTTATCGAGCTTCCGATGATCGAAAGCAACTATTAGATAAAGCATATAACGTGGCCATTAATTCTGATTTAATGCATGATCTACGTGACATTTTAGGAGTGGGAAACGTTGTTACACAATGATAAATTTTGCCTGTGAAACTAACGACAATCCTTATAAAAAGTGATACAATACACTTGAAATCAAATAATGCATGGTACGCAGATGTGTGCCATGCAAAAAGGAGAGGCTTTACTTATGAAGAGAACAAAGATCGTAAGTACACTTGGTCCTGCAAGTACTGATGTTGATACCATCACTAAGCTTATTGAAGCAGGAGCAAACGTTTTTCGTTTCAATTTTTCACACGGAGACCATGCGGAACATTTAGACCGTATGAATAAAGTGAAAGAAGCGGAAAAGAAAACTGGTAAGGTTGTTGGAATTGTCTTAGATACTAAGGGTGCTGAAATCAGAACCACGGTACAAAAAGACGGAAAGATTGAATACCACACTGGTGATCAATTTAGAATTTCAATGGATGGTAACCTTGAGGGAACTAAAGACAAGATTGCTGTTTCTTACCCAGGCTTGTATGACGACGTTAAAGTTGGCGGACACGTTCTGTTTGATGACGGTCTTTTGGATACCAAGATTGACAAAAAAGATGATGCCAACAAAGAGTTAGTGGTTACTGCCCAAAATAACGGGGTCTTGGGCTCACGTAAGGGTGTTAATGCTCCAGGAGTTTCAATTAACTTACCTGGTATTACTGAAAAAGATACTGATGATATCCTTTTCGGATGTGACCATGGTATTAACTATATCTCTGCTTCATTTGTTAGAAAGCCACAAGATGTCCTAGATATCCGTGCCTTACTTGAAAGCAAGAATATGGAAGACGTTCAAATTTTTCCTAAGATTGAATCACAAGAAGGAATCGACAACTTTAACGAAATCATCAAAGTATCTGATGGTTTGATGGTTGCCAGAGGTGACATGGGAGTTGAAATTCCACCAGAAAATGTCCCAACCGTTCAAAAACATTTAATCAAGATCTGTAATGATTTAGGTAAACCAGTTATCACTGCTACTCAAATGCTTGATTCCATGCAAGAAGAACCAAGACCTACTCGTGCCGAAGTATCTGATGTTGCTAATGCTGTTTATGATGGTACTGATGCAACTATGCTTTCAGGTGAAAGTGCTAACGGTGATTACCCAGTTAAGTCAGTTGCAATGATGAGCAAGATTGATATCGAAGCTGACAAACACTTCTTTGAATTTGGTACTCCACGTCCTAAGTTCGGTACTGGTGACGTCACTGAGTCACTTGGTGAAGCAGTTGCACGGATTGCTAAGGATATGGGAATTCACACAATTGTAGCTGCAACCGGTTCAGGTTACACTGCAAGAATGATTTCAAAATATCATCCAGACGCTGATATTCTTGCTTTAACGTTTAACGATCGTGTTCGTCGTGGCTTGACGGTTAACTATGGTGTTCAACCAATCTTAGTTGATAAACCATCAAATCCAGATGAAATGTTCGAATTGGCTGCTAAAAAGGCAGTTGAAACTGGACTTGCTAAGGAAGGCGACATGATCTTGATTACTTCAGGTGTACCATTAGGTGATCAAGGAACTACTAACACAATTCGCGTTAAGTTGATTGGTACTAAATTAGCTCAAGGTCAAGGTGTTGGTGGTGAAACTGTTATTGGCAAGACAGTAGTTGCTAAAGATGCTAAGGAAGCTAACGATAAAGCCATTGATGGTGGTGTTCTAGTTGTTAAGGATACAAACAAGGACTACTTACCAGCAATGAAGAAGTCAAGTGCAATCGTGGTTGAAAACGGTGGTTTGACCTCATACGCTGCTGTCGTTGGTATCTCCCTTAACATTCCAGTAATTGTGGGTGCTACTGATGCAGTTGAAAACATCAAAGATGGTCAATTAGTTACTGTTGACGGTCGTCGCGGTGTTGTTTACGCTGGAAACCAATCAAAAGCTAAATAATAATTATTAAGAATGAAGCACTCGATTATTATCGGATGCTTTTTTTATTTGGTATAATATTCATTAAAAGCACTGGGATGGAGAATTAATATGAATGAAGATTTGGGAACCGTAATTACGGGAAAAGTCACTGATGAAAACGATAAGGAGTATTTCATTCAAAATAACGGAATTACCTATTCTTTAAACAAGGGCGAGTTAAAAAAGCCAATTAAATTAGGTGGAAATTTTAAAGGATTTGTCTACGAAAATGAAAAGCATCAAATGAAAATCACGCGAAACGTTCCGGATGTTGGAATTGACAGCTATGCATGGGGAAAAGTGGTTGGAATTAAATTTGGATTGGGAATCTTTGTTGACATCGGTTTACCAGATAAGGATGTTGCTGTTTCTCTTGATGATTTGCCGGATATTAAGTCATTATGGCCAGAAGTTGGTGACCAACTTTTAATTGCTTTAAAAAAGGATAGTAAGAATCGAATCTGGGGTAAATTAGCTGATCCTCAGATATATAAAGCGATTTCCCAACCAGTTAATGATCCAAAATTGAAAAATCGGGATGTTAATGCTTGGGTCATTAACCCTAAACTGATGGGAACGCAAGTAATAACGGATCACTACAATTTAGGGTTCATTGACAAATCAGAAGAGGAAGAACAACCACGACTAGGAGAGAAAGTAAACGCTAGGATTATTGGAATCCGACCTAATAAAACGCTTTATTTATCACTTAGACCACGATCTTATGAAGTGATTGGTGAGGACGCCAAGATGATTCAGACAATTCTTGAGCATAAGCCTAATAATGAATTACCTTATAACGATAAAAGTGACCCTCAAGTAATTAAGGATTACTTTGGAATCAGCAAATCTCAGTTTAAACGAGCCCTGGGGCATTTATTAAAGGCTCATGTTATTTCCGAAACCCCAGATGGAATTAAATTAACTGAAACGAGATGAAAGTAAGTGAATGATCAAATTGAAGATTATCTCCACTATTTACTAGTAGAAAGAGGATTATCTGACAATACCATTAAAAGTTATCGACAAGATTTAAGGGAATTTGAGTTGGATTTAAAAAAAAATCACATCAGTTCGTTTAAAGATGTTGACCAGTATGCAATTTTAAATTACATGGAAACAATGAAAAATAGTGGTAAGTCTCGTAATACAATCATTCGATTTGTATCAACGCTTCGTAAATTTTTTCAATATTTAATGGAATTTAAGGTGATTAAAAAGAACCCCATGAACAAGATTGATACTCCTAAAAAGGGCAAGCACTTACCCGATGTTTTATCCGTTAATGAAGTTGATCGATTACTTAAAATGCCGGATGTGAACACCAAGTATGGGGTAAGAGATCGAACCATTTTAGAAGTGATGTATGCTACTGGGCTTCGAGTATCTGAATTGATTAATTTAAAGTTATCCGATCTTCATTTAGAAATGAATCTGATTCAGACCATTGGAAAGGGGGATAAGGAACGAATTGTTCCAATTGGAGAAGTTGCTCAGAATTGGCTATTTAAGTATTTAAATGATAGTCGATTACAGTTACTTAAGCACCGGACATCTCCGTACGTTTTTTTGAATGCGCATGGTGGACGAATTAGTCGACAAAGCATTTGGGAAAAGATTAAACGTTACGTTAGTTTAGCTGGCATTAAAAAGAACGTTACTCCACATACATTACGACATTCTTTTGCAACGCACATTTTAGAAAATGGAGCAGATCTTAGAACTGTGCAGGAATTACTTGGACATTCTGATATTTCCACGACGCAAATTTACACTCATATTTCCCACGAGCGGTTAAGTCAGGTGTATGATAAATATCATCCAAGAGCATAAAATGAGATGGAATAATAATGACAGCAAGTAATTGAGGTGATGTCGATGCTATTCAGGTATCGAAATGATTATGAAAAGATTGTGATGGGGATGTTGTCACTTTCTAAAAGTAACGATAAAACGAAACATCTTGTGGAAGAAATGAATTGGTATCGAAATGCTGACAATCGTGACATTTTTCTTTGGAAGGATCGATTTGGAAATTGGGCTGGAATTGTAGGAGTTGAAACCAACCCGAAAAACGTGGTTGTTAGAAGGATTACCCTTACGCCAGATGCTAACAATATTTTTAATGAATTTCGAATTCTTGATAGTGTTGAAAATGAATATCCTGACAAAAAAATCATGGGAACGTTTAATACGCAAGATGTCATTAGTAAATGGGAGTTAAGTCATGAACAGAGACAATCTACAGATTCACGTTAATGACTTTGATGGTCCACTAGAGCTTTTACTGCATCTAATCAAACAAGCAAAGATGGATATTTATGATATTGACATTAAGGATATTACTGAGCAATATTTTAAATATTTAAATGAAATGAAACGTTTAAATTTTGATATTGCTGGTGATTTCTTTGTAATGGCGGCTAATTTGATGCGAATTAAATCTAAAATGTTGTTAGCTAAAGAAACTGATGATGAATTAGATGATGATCCACGGGACGATCTGGTTGATCAGTTGGTTGAATATAATCGTTATAAAAAAGCGTCGAAAAAGTTGCAAAAAAAAGAAGTAGAACGAAATCATTATCATTCTAGGATTCGTTCTTTTAATAAGTCGGAGATTGCAATTGGTGAAAATGAGTTTGAAATTAGCTTGCTGGAACAAGCATGGAATAAGATCATTAAGCGACATCAGTTAACTTCTAAACCGCCAGTTCAACAAGTTTCAGAATGGAATTTTAGCGTTAATGAGCAAAGTGAAGTAATTATGAGACGAATAAATGGAGCTAGTAGTCATGAAATCTATTTTTCCAAGTTGTTTGAGGCCAATTCTCCTTTAGAAGAATTAGTGACCGATTTTTTGGCACTTTTGGAAATGGTTAAACATCATCGTATTATGGTTGTGCAAACCAGTAATGACGGAGAAATCTTATTAAGGAAATCTAATTAATGAATTTAATGGCAGAAATTGAAGCTCTCTTGTATGTTTCGGGAGAGTCTGGAATGACAATTGAACGGTTGAAAAAATTAACTTCCGCAAATGATTCCACCATTCGGAGCTGTATTGCTTCGTTGAGTGAGCGTTATTCAAGTGATCGATTTGGCATCTGCATTTTACAAAATGGTGACATTATCCATATGACAACTAAAAAGGATTATTCAAAAGTAATTCAAAAGTTTGTTAAATCCGATGAAGAGTTGTTAACGCAGTCGGCACTTGAGACGCTTACGATTATTGCGTATAAACAGCCAATAACGCGCGTTGAGGTTGATGAGGTGAGGGGCGTAAATAGTTTGATTTCAATTAGAAATCTTTTGGCACAAAATTTAATTACCATCAAGGGTGAGCGTGATGAACCAGGCAAACCTAAGCTATATGTTACTACCGACCTTTTTTTAAACGCTTTTAACCTTAAAAGCATTAATGATTTACCAGCTTTAGATGCAGAAAGAGATCCAAAAGATTATGGTCAGATGTTTGATGATAAAATGAAACCATTGGAGGATCAGCAAGATGAGTGAAAGATTACAAAAAGTTATGGCGCATGATGGGGTGGCTTCGAGACGAAAGTCTGAGGAACTCATTAGTACTGGACATGTGAAGGTTAATGGTAAGATTGTTAATCAGTTAGGGATAAAAGTTGAACCCACTGACAAGATTGAGGTGGATGGAACATCGTTAAGAAAAGAAGATCTAGTATATTTTGCCCTGTATAAGCCACGTGGGGTAATTTCTTCTGTGAGGGATGAAAGGGATCGAGAGACCGTTTTGAACTTTTTAAAAAAGGTTCCTGAACGAATATACCCCGTTGGACGATTAGATTATGATACGAGTGGGATAATTATTTTAACTAACGACGGAACGCTTGATTTCCAGTTAACTCATCCTAAATATGAAGTAAAAAAGACATACTTAGTTAAGGTGATTGGGAAACTCGATCACAATGAGTTGAATAAAATTCGAAAGGGTGTTTTAATTAATGGCAAGTATAAGAGTGCACCCGCGGAAGTTGAGGTGATTTATAAGGCTGGTAATTCAAAGAATAATTCGGTGCTACGTTTGACGATTCACGAGGGTAAGAATCATGAAGTTAAAGATATGCTGAAAGCAGTTGGTCATCCTGTTGAAAAATTAAAACGGGAAGAGTTTGCTGGGATCGGTTTAGAAAACTTACAACCTGGTGAGTTTCGTAGGCTCCGAAAAAGAGAAATACGAGATTTGTATGCTTTAACTAAATAATTAATAAAACGTCTTCAAGGTCGGGTGAAATTCCCAATCGGTGGTTACAGCCCACTACCCAATGAAAATTGGTTGAGATGGTGAAATCCCATTGCCGACAGTAAAGTCTGGTATAAAGAAGATGAGTTTTTTTATGGCGCAATTTACCCTAATTGACTTTGAAGAACGTTTAATTGGAGGAATTGTGATGATAGCTAAAAACGATCGAATTAAAAGAATTACTATAACTGCCGTGATTGGTGCGATCTCATTTTTGTTAATGTTGATTTCATTTCCAATCATCCCATACATGAGTTATTTGAAATTGGATTTTTCGGATATTCCAATTTTGATTTGTTTGTTATTATTGGGACCGGGTGCAGCCATTGAAGCTGTGATACTTAAACTATTTATTTACTGGATGGTGATGGGTTTTTCACCACTTGAGTTAATTGGGTTGACCACCTCTCTTTTAGCCTCATTAACAATGATTTTGGTGTTTTACTTTTTGAGAAAATATTTATTTAAAAGTCACTGGATTGACTTTTTGATTGTTTTGGTTGAAACGCTGGCGTTAACAATTGTCATGAGTATTACCAATTTGTTCATTAGTACTCCACTGTATGTGAAACTAACAAATTTAAAGTTAGATTTTTCGCTTGCCAAAACGATTCTTTACGGAGTAGTTCCCTTTAACTTAATCAAGGGTATTGTGATTGGATTGATTTTTGTGATTATTGCAAAACAAATGCAGAAATGGATTAATAAGCGATCTTATCAAAAATGATTAATAATACAAATGAAGCTCTTGGTCTTTTCGTTTTTAGTGCAACCCAAAAACGAAGGGCTCGATTAATTGAAAACTTACTGTTAGGCAAGAAAACGGTAGCCACCTTATACTGGGCGATGAGATATGGTCTTTTAGACCTTCTTGGAGTTGGACGATATTTTAATAAAAACGAATTAGATGTTAAGTCTCTGATTAGTGCGAACTTGCTGGAAGAAGTTGAACATGGTCAGTTTAAATTAACGTCTGAAGGAGAAAAAGAAAGAGCAGAATTAGTTAAAATGATTGATGATTCTAATCTTTCTTTTTCATTACATACTTTTCAAAGGATTGATTTAGTTAGTTTTAAGCAACGATTGCAGTTGTTTGTTCAGATTATCTCAGAGCATGTCCATAACGTTAGACACTATTATCCAGTCAATGTTGATGGAGTGAATAAAGATTTTATTAAAAAATATTATCGACTGATTGATCGCAAGCAAGTTGGCACAGATTTAAAGAAAGAGTTGAAACGATTTTTATCCTTACTCGATCTAAATGACGCTGATTTATTTGCTCAAGGATTAGTTGGATTTAGTACTAATGGATTCACAATCCAGCAGATTGCACATAATTTAAACCAATCGTTAGTCAAAAGTTATATTGCTGATTTTATCAATTATGCAAAATTGGCGAACTTTGTTGAGCAAAGTGATCAATCTGTAATGGTTCCATTACTTAATGGTCTTTTCAAAAATCCAATTTCTGGTAGTGCTAAAAGGACTTTTGATGAATATGAACGATTGGGTAATATAAAAAAGGTTGAACAACTGCGAAATCTACGAGAGTCAACTGTCCTAGAACATCTTCTGGAAGTTGCAATTTACGTTGATTATGACAAGTTTCCTTATCGAAATTTCATTTCCCTTCAAATGGAAAGAAAAGTTAGGCGTATTCTACTTGGAACGGACGTTGATGACTGGGACTATCATCAATTACCAACTGACGTTTTAGAGCAGTTTAGTTTTTTTCAATTTAGATTACTTGAAATCAAACAGACAAAACAGGGAATTCATAATGAATAAGATGAAACTTGCTAAACAAATATTAAAAAACAAGTTTGGCTTTAGTGATTTTAAGCCTGGTCAAGATAAGACCATTTCTGCACTATTAAATGGCGCAAATGTTCTTTCAGTCATGCCAACTGGGGCAGGCAAATCATTAATATACCAGTTATATGGGTATTTAGTTAAGCGGCCGGTTGTGATTGTTTCGCCACTTATTTCTCTTATGGAAGATCAGGTTGGTCGAATGAACTTTATGGGAGAAAAGCGGGTGTGTGCTTTAAATTCAATGAACGATTGGTCGAAGCGACACCGGCTATTGAAGCATCTTGATCAGTTTCGTTATATTTTTGTTTCTCCAGAACTATTATCTAATTCTGATGTGCTTAACCGAATTAAGCAATTGAAAATTGGCTTATTGGTGATTGATGAAGCACATTGTATCTCTAAGTGGGGGCTTGATTTTCGTCCTGATTACCTGTCATTAAGACAGGTGATTCGTACGTTAGGACATCCGCAAACGCTAATGCTAACGGCAACTGCTTCAAAAAAAGTTCAAAGAGATATCATTAATTATTTGAAGTTAACTGACGTTCAAGAAATAATTGAAAATGTGGATCGGCCTAACGTTTTCCTTGCGGTTCATAAAAGTTCAAGTGAAAAAGATAAGCAAGCCTATCTTTTTAATTTAATTGAGAAACTCAAGTATCCCGGTATAATTTATTTCTCTAGCCGAGATAAGGCTTCGAAAGTTGCTTTGAAACTTAGAGAACAAACTGATATCAAAGTGGCAGCTTATCATGCCGGTCTTAGTAACGATGATCGGTATCGGATTCAGCATCAGTTTATGGATAATGAGCTTCAGGTCATCTGTGCAACCAGCGCCTTTGGAATGGGGATTGATAAATCAGACATCCGATTTGTAGTCCATTACCATATGCCGACTGATATGGAAAGTTATGTTCAAGAAATTGGCAGAGCTGGAAGAGACGGTAAACAGAGTATCGCAGTGTTACTTTACTCTAATGGTGATGAACAAATTGCACAGAGCTTAATTGTTAGGTCCATTCCTAATGATCAACAGATTGATAATTTCTTTTCAAATCCCAAAGCTAAAATGAGTGAGCAGAATAAGAAACTCCTTCAGTTCTATTTAAATCATGGGTATGGTAATGATGACGTCAAACAGATTTTTTCTGAGGTCACCCTTAAAAAGGATCAAAGTTTAAAGCAAGTTGTCCGGTACATTAATCATACTGGCTGTCGGCGAAAACTTCTGCTTTCTTTATTTGATGTGAACTTTGATGACCACACTGATGATTGTTGTGACTTTGGAAGTGAAAAGTTTGATTTAATGAGTCTTGGTTTGTTAAAAGACGTTAATAGTGAAAAGTCCAATTTAACTGGTACTTGGTATGAGATTTTGGACAAACTTTTTTAATAATAATTAGGCACAAAAAATGATATAATCACCATAGAAGTTTTGGAGGGATGTATTTATGAGGGACGACAAACATAAAGATAACAAAAAAAATGATCCATGGGATGATTCATTTTCAGATGATACCGATCCAGATGGAAATCTTTCAAGAACGGAGTATCGTAAGCACCATCGTAGTAATTCATTAGTCGTGATTATGCTGGTTTCTGTTATTGTAATTATTGCCCTTGTTGCACTTGTTTTTGGGCTTTCTAAGGAACGTGCGGTTGGAAATGGGAGTACCAGTGAAAAGACTCAGAGTAGTAAGATGCACCACGAAAAACTCAAAAAGAATAAAGATCAGAAATCAAAGAAACCGAAAGCAAACTCAGGTAGTGTTCAAAGTGAGGATACTACAAATGATAATACTGTTTCATCTGATGCTGGATCTGAAGAGGCTTCATCTTCATCCGTTCAAAACGAAACGGGAAGTAACCAAAGTAGTACGACTCCAAGTAGTGATTCATCATCTACTGCTAATAACTCGCAGCAACAAAAACCAGCCCAAACAACGAATGGCACTGATAATGCTGGTAGTAATGATTACGTTAAGGTTCAAAAAGGTCAGGGAGTTTATCGCGTAGCTACTAATGCGGGTATTAGTATGCAACAGTTATTAAAATTAAATGGACTTAGTTCATCCAGCCAGATTCATCCAGGACAAAGTTTAAGGGTTAAATAATTACAAATAAATGATAAGGATTGATTACATTTGGGTAAGAACGGCTTACAAGTTGCAATCGATGGACCTGCTTCAGCGGGTAAAAGCACGGTAGCTAAACTAGTTGCAAAAAAATTTCATTACATATATTGTGATACCGGTGCAATGTATCGATCAATTACGTTAAAAGCAATTAGACTAGGATTAGATTTAAATGATGAGAAGACCCTTCTTGATCTTTTAAAAAAAACCACGATTACTTTTGAACCGGGTGATTCAGTTCAAAAGGTCTTTGTTGACGGTAAAGAAGTTACAAATGATATTCGCAGTCCTCAGGTAACTAGTAATGTTTCAGCAGTTTCAGCACTTGGATCAATTCGTTTCGAATTAGTTAAAAGACAACAGGATTTGGCAAAAGATGGTGGAATCGTTATGGATGGTAGAGACATTGGCACGACGGTTCTACCAAAGGCAGATGTAAAGGTCTTTTTAATTGCCAGTGTTACGGAGCGAGCTGAGCGGAGATATAAAGAGGATCAAGCAAAGGGAATTTCGGTTAATCTCAATAAACTTAAAAAAGATATTGAGGAACGGGATTATAAGGATTCCCATCGAAAGATATCCCCATTAAAAAAAGCATCTGATGCTTTTGAAATTGATACCACTTCAATGTCGATTGATGACGTGGTTGCGGCAATTTCGCAATTAATCGAAAATAAAATTCAACAACTTTCAAATAATAAAGCCGATTAACTGGTATTTTATTTCCAACTAAGATAAAATAGCAATTAGAGTTGTTGCAAGGAGGAAATGTTTGATGAGTGAAAACGATACTAATGCAAACAAAGATTTATTAGCCGCTCTCGATAATATTAAGCAGGTAAACGTTGGTGATGTTGTTAATGGTGAAATTTTGGCCATTGATGATGACCAGCAATTAGTCGTGGGAATCGAAGGCGCTGGTGTTGAAGGAGTTATTCCAAGGAAAGAAATTTCCGCACAAAGGGAAGATAACCCAACTTCAAACTACAAAGTTGGAGACAAAGTTAAGGTTGTTGTTGTATCTCGAATTGGTGATGATAAGGAAGGTGGAAGTTACCTTCTTTCAATCAGAAGACTTGAGGCTCTCAAGGTTTGGGATGACATCAAGGAAAAAGCTGATAAGGGTGACACCATCAAAGTTACTGTTACTCGTGCGGTAAAAGGTGGTTTAGTGGTAAATGCTGACGGAGTTCGTGGATTTATTCCAGCTTCCATGATTACTGATCACTTTGTTGATGATTTAAATCAATTTAAAGGTCAAGAACTCGAAGTTAAGATTATTGAAGTTGTCCCTGAAGAGAATCGTTTGATTTTATCACATAGAGCGATTGCTGAAGCAGAACGTAAAGAAGCTCGTGATCGAATTATGAGCACACTAAAACCCGGAGATGTTGTTGAAGGGAAAGTTGCTCGTTTGACTAACTTTGGTGCCTTTGTCGATCTTGGTGGGATTGATGGACTTGTTCACGTTTCAGAAATTTCTTATGAACATGTTAACAAACCAAGTGATGTTCTGAAGGTTGGCGAAGAGGTTAAGGTTAAAGTTCTTTCAGTTGATCCTGATCGTAATCGTATTTCATTATCAATTAAACAAACTCAACCAGGTCCTTGGAGTGACATTGAAGAAAAAGCTCCTAAGGGAAGTATCCTTGATGGAAAAGTTAAGCGCTTAGTTGATTTTGGTGCTTTTGTTGAAGTTTTCCCTGGTGTTGAAGGATTAGTTCACATTTCACAAATTTCACATAAGCATATTGACAAGCCGAGTGATGTTTTGAAGTCTGGCGAAGACGTTAAAGTTAAAGTCCTTGACGTTCAACCTGAAGAACATCGATTAGCATTGTCAATGAAAGCTCTCGAAAAAGACCCCAGAGATGATCAAAAAACTCCAAAGAAAAATGTGAGTGATAATTCAACTAATAATGCTCCTGAAGAAGAGAATGGTTTTACGTTAGGTGACATTGTTGGAAATGAATTAAATGATGATGACAATGAGTAATTAGAAAATTATCCTTCATATTTATGAAGGATTTTTTTTATTCTCAAAATAAGAGGTGATATAAAATGGCAAAACCTACTGTAGCAATTGTTGGAAGACCAAACGTTGGTAAATCAACAATTTTTAATCGAATTGCTGGTGAACGAATTTCAATTGTTGAAGATACTCCTGGAGTGACCCGTGATCGTATTTATGCTCATGGGAGTTGGCTTGGTCACAATTTTAATTTGATCGACACTGGTGGAATTGAAGTTGCTGATGAACCATTTATTAAGCAAATTACTGATCAAGCAGAAATTGCGATTGATGAAGCTGATGTAATTATATTTATGGTAAATGGTAAGCAGGGAATGACTGACGCTGATGAACGAGTGGCCCAATTATTGTATCGATCTGATACACCAGTTGTATTGGCGGTTAATAAAATTGACAATCCCGAAAGTCGGGCCGACATTTATGATTTCTATGCTTTGGGGTTTGGTGACCCATATCCCATTTCGGGCTCTCACGGACTTGGTTTAGGGGATTTGTTAGATGCTGTTGTTAAGAATTTCCCAGAAAATGCTAACGAAGCTGACGATGATAGTATTAAATTTAGTGTGATTGGCCGACCAAATGTTGGCAAGTCATCACTTGTCAATGCTATTTTAGGAGAGAATCGGGTGATCGTATCAAATGTAGCTGGCACTACTCGCGATGCGATTGACACTAAGTTTGAAAATGATGGTCAAGAGTACACCATTGTTGATACCGCAGGAATTCGGAAACGTGGTAAGGTTTATGAAAAGACCGAGAAATACAGCGTAATGCGAGCTATGAGAGCAATTGATGGAAGTGATGTGACATTAATGGTTCTCAATGCAGAAGAAGGCATTAGAGAGCAAGACAAGCGGGTTGCTGGATATGCGCACGAGGCTGGCAAGGGTGTCATCATTGTCGTTAATAAATGGGACGCTTTAAAAAAAGATAATCACTCGCAACAACAATTTGAAGCTGATATTCGTGAGCAATTTCAGTATTTGGCTTACGCACCCATTATTTTTGTATCCGCAACGACCAAACAACATGTTAGTCAGTTACCATCTTTGATTAAACGAGTTAACGAAAACCATCAACGTCGAATCCAGTCGTCAACCTTAAATGATGTTATCATGGATTCAATCGCAATTACTCCAACACCAACCAGAAATGGGAAGCGACTTCGGATTTACTATGCTACCCAGGTTGCTGTTGGACCGCCAACGATTGTCTTGTTTGTAAATGATCCAGAACTACTTCATTTTTCGTACAAACGTTATTTGGAAAATCAAATTAGAAAAAATTTTGACTTTGCTGGGACACCAATTCACTTGATAGCAAGGCGTCGAAAGTAATGAGTAATGGTAACAACCTTCTAATCATAATTATATTAAAATTTTTTTAGTAAATGTTAATTATACTTCCATTATTTGTTGCAATGACACCATTCTTATGCTAAATTAAGACTAGAAATGATGTAGTAGTACATCATTTCCCCTGGCTTAATCTTTAACTTATTGGGTGTTTTTTACATAAAAAACATCTATTCAGGAGGTGAATACACATGGCCAACAAAGCAGAATTAGTTAATGATGTCGCAAAGGCAACTGGTTTAACTAAGAAAGATGCCACCGCAGCTTTGGATGCAGTTTTTGACTCAATCCAAGACAAGTTGACTCACGGTGAAAAGGTACAATTGATCGGTTTTGGTAATTTCGAAGTACGTAATCGTGCCGCTCGTAAGGGACGTAACCCCCAAACTGGTGCAGAAATTCAAATCCCTGCAAGTAAAGTACCTGCCTTTAAACCTGGTAAGGCTTTAAAGGAAGCTGTTAAATAGTTTTATTTAATAGTTTAACCAGTGCGCTTATGCGTACTGGTTTTTTTATTAGTAGGAGGACATGTGTAATGACTTATTCAGAGCAAGCCTTAGACGCCCTAAAAAAGGGTGATATGAGTCAATTTAACGATGACATCAAAAAAGCCAAGGTAAATGATAGTGATGATATGATTTATTCGTTAGCAGAAGAACTTTATTCATTAGGTTTTTTAAACGAATCGATTGATATATATAAAGATCTTTTAAAAAAATATCCTGAGGAAGACGAGTTAAGAACAAGTATTGCGGATATTTTGATTTCTGAAGGCAAGATTGATAAAGCGCTTAATTATTTAAGTGAGATTAAACCTGATTCACCAAATTATGTTAATGCTTTGATGGTTGAAGCTGATCTTTATCAAACTCAGGAAATGTATAACGTTAGTGAACAAAAGTTACTTGAAGCTGAAAAAATTGATCCAGACGAAAACGTAATTAAATTTGCCCTGGCTGAATTGTATTTTTCTACCGGACAATTTGATAAAGCCATTCCTATATACTTGGGAATAATTAAACAAGGTGTTTTGAACATTTCTTCAGTTAATTTGGTTGAAAGGTTAGGGGTGGCATACGCTAATGCAGGTCATTTTGAACAGGCTATTGGATATCTTGAACAGATTAAGCCCACTGATATGACGCCAGACGTCAAATTTGAAACGGGTTTTACTTACTTACAGTTGAAGAACTACGCTAAAGCGATTGAGATGTTCAAGCAGTTGCGAGAAGAGGATCCTCAGTATGCCTCAATGTATCCTTACTTAGGGGAAGCATACATTCAAATGAATGAACCTGAAAATGCTTTAAAGGTTTATCAGGAGGGTATGAGCGTTGATCAGTATAATGTCAATATGTACATTAAAGCCGCAGACGTTGCTGCTAAACTTTCAAAAGAAGATCTAGCCCTGAAGTATCTTAATAAGGGACATCAGGTTGATCCGGATAACATGGAATTAGTTATTAAGTTATCTAATTTGTACGTTAAGCAGGGTGAATATCAAAAAAATGTTGATTTTTTGAGCCCATACGTAAAAGAAGAAACCGATCCACAAATTTACTGGAATTTGGCGGTGTCTTATGCTCATCTTGAAAAGTATGATGATGCTCAAAAGTACTATGAGCGAGCTCTTCCGTACTTTGATGATAATCCTGATTTCTTACGTGAGGCGATTTTATTGTTCAGAGAGAATGGTCAAATTAAGGAAACCATTAAATTGTTAAAACATTATGTGAAACTTGTCCCGACTGATGATGAAATGGCATACATGCTTGAGGATTTAGAAGATTACGAGTAACAAAATAAGGATCAGAGTTGGATTTGATACTCTGATCCTTATTTTTGTGCTAATTTTTGATAATAGATTAGTGACGCTGGATCCATTCTTAAATCCTGTGCAAGAGTTTTGTCACTATCATTTGGATGTTGATTGAGGTAGTTAACGACGAATGCTTGGTATAGTGATTTGGGATTAAGATTCATTGCTAGGTATTCACTATCTGGCTTTAAGTATTTGTGAAGACCTGCAGATGTAATATGGCAGTTGGAAGCGATTCTTTGCTTTAAAAAGAGGTCCTTTGAATGATGACGAATTTGAAGCGGGGTAACAAATTTTTGAAAATTAGATAAAAAGGATTTTTCTTCAGGTGAAAAGTCAACGTGGTTTAATTCATGATAAAAGCCAGGTAAGAGAAACTCTGAAGATTGGTATCCCTTACTGATAAGTAACAGCGTCATTCTAGTGTAGTAGTGAACCTCAGGATCTTCGAGGATAGTTGGTAAAGAATAGATCCACTTGGTAATGTATGAATTATGTTCGTTTTTTTCCTTACTTTTAATGTTAATTGTAGGAAGATGGGTATTAAGGTGGTTGTTAAATAAGAATTTAAAATAGACGTTGATCTGAGATAAAACCTTGTTATAGGTATTGTTTCCGTTATTACGCTTAGAAATGATCATATCTAGATATTGCTCGATGTCTCGATCAAAGATTTGACTAACTCGGTGATCCGCTTGGTATCCCACGTTAAAATTAGATAAATAATTAAAAAGATCCGATAAGGTTTTGGAATACTCTCGAATGGTTACATTTGAGAGTTCTTTTTTTCTTAGATAACGTTCAAAATGATCTTGATATGGATAATTGTTACTCATGATTTGTCTCCTGTAATAAGTTACTTTAACTTAATTATAACACAAGAACCAGACACAAGCCTAACTTTTATATGATAATTTTGGTAGAATGAAATCAGTGAAGGTGTGTGGATCATGAAAATAGACAACTTACCAAGTGAATTTGATGATGCTAGAAGGGTTCTTCAGACAATTGAAGAAGCGGGATTTCAAGCTTATTTTGTTGGCGGATCAGTCCGTGACACTATTTTGCATGCACCAATTCATGACGTTGATATCGCAAGTAGTGCGTATCCTGAAGAAATTAAAACCATTTTCAAGAAGACAATTGATACTGGGATTGAACACGGAACCGTCACGGTGGTGCACGATGGTCGATCTTATGAAATCACGACGTTTCGGACTGAATCAGGATACCAAGATTATCGGCGTCCCGATCAAGTTACCTTTGTTCGATCACTTGAAGATGATTTAAAGCGTCGTGATTTTACTATCAATGCGCTTGCCATGAAAGAAAATGGTGAAATCATTGACTTGTTTGGTGGCTTAAATGATTTAAGAAATCATCTAATTAAGGCTGTTGGAGATCCAGAACAACGTTTTAATGAGGATGCTTTACGAATGATGCGTGCTGTTCGCTTTGCTAGTAAACTGAATTTTGCAATTGAAAAGAACACTTTTAATGCGATTAGTAAACATAGTTATCTATTAAAAAAGATTGCTGTGGAACGAATTAACGTGGAATTTGTAAAGATGATGCTAGGGATGGCTCCTGGCAGGGGGCTTAAACAGATGATCCAAACGAATTTAATTAAGTATGTTCCCGTCTTGGGTGATTATGTTTCTGAAATAGCTAGGTTAGGGTCACGTCCCATTTCAGAATACATTAATAATGAAGTTCAGGTTTGGTCCTTAATTGCATGTCAGTGCGAATTAAATAGTGAACAGATTGGACATCTGATGAAGAGTTGGAAGGGATCAAATAGGTTAACCGAGAACGTTAAACTAACGGTTAAAGCAACTTACAAGATTGTAAGTGATGTTTTAGATCCAGTAACGTCGTATAAAGTTGGTCGCATCAATCTTGATAACGCATGTCAAGTAGCCATGACCTTAGGTAAGGTAGTAAATATTGACCAAATAGAAAATGAATATGATCGCCTTCCGATTAAAAGTAAAAGTGAACTAAAAATTAACGGTAAAATGTTGATTGATAGAGGTTTTAAACCAGGTCCATTATTAGGAAATGTTCTTAATCAACTGGAACGTTCCGTTATAAGTGGCCAAATTAAAAATGATTCAGATTCACTACTTTCTGCATCGAAGCAAATAAATAATGATTAAAAATAATTGGAGCAGATATTGTGCAAACATTAAAAGCAGAAAACTTGACGAAGACGTATGGTGAAAAGACTTTATTTAAAAATCTTGACTTTATTATCAATGAACATGACCGAATTGGATTAATTGGAACGAATGGAAGTGGTAAATCGTCCCTTTTAAATACTATTTCTGGAATTGATCATGATGTTAATGGGACAATTACCACTTCTAAGTCGTACACAATTGGATACCTAAAGCAGGTTCCAGATTTAGATGAAAACCTAACTGTTATTGACGCTGTTTTTGCTGGTGATCAAAAGATTTTTAAAATCATCAGATCCTATGAACATGCACTTAAAAATTACTCTAAGCATCCGGAAAATTCAGATTTTGAAAAAAAGTTTGAGAATGCAGAAGCAAAAATGAATGAAGAGGATGCCTGGACGGCGGAAGTGGACGTTAAAAACATCCTTAATCAACTGAAAATTACCGATTTAGATCAAAAGGTGGGAAGCATGTCGGGTGGCCAGCAGAAACGAGTTGGATTAGCTCAGGTTTTAATTCAGTCACCTGATTTACTTTTATTAGATGAACCTACCAATCACTTGGATTTTGACTCGATTGACTGGTTGGAACGATTTTTGAGTAAATACAAGGGAGCTTTAGTATTTGTTACCCATGATCGTTATTTTTTGGATCAAATTGCTAATCAAATATGGGAATTATCATTTGGTAAACTTTATAAGTATCCCGGTAATTATCAAGATTATGTCCAGAGGAAGGCTGAACTTGATGAAGAGCAAGAGGCTGCCTCTCATAAGCAGCAACGGCTTTACAAACAAGAGTTAAAGTGGATGAAAAAAGGTGCTAAAGCTCGTTCCACTAAGCAACAAGCACGAATTAATCGATTTAACGATTTAAAAGCTGATGTTGATCAGGGCAATCCAATCGATGAAGATGTCGATATCACGATGGGTCAAAAACGGCTTGGTAAAAAAGTGATTGACATTAAACACGCTAACTTAACAATTGCTCATAAGCCAATTCTAAGAGATTTCAGCATGTTAATTCAAAATGGTGAACGAATCGGAATTAGTGGTGAAAATGGTGCCGGGAAATCAAGCTTTTTAAATGTAATTGCTGGAAAGCTTCCACTTCAGTCCGGTACCATTGATATTGGTGAAACCGTTAAAATGGCATATTATACACAAAAAATGGAGAAAATCCCGGAAGACAAACGTGTTATTAGTTATTTAACTGATATCGGTGAAAATGTGGTTGATAAGGATGGAAATAAGGTCAGCGTTACTAATTTATTAGAACAGTTCCTTTTTCCTAAATTTATGCATGGAACTTTGATCCGCAAGCTTTCAGGTGGAGAAAAAAGGCGCCTTTATTTACTGAAATTATTGATGGAGCAACCAAATGTGCTGCTTCTTGATGAGCCAACTAATAATCTCGATATTGGGACCTTAACGGTTCTAGAGGATTACATCAAGCACTTTAATGGGACAACGATTACAGTATCTCATGATCGTTACTTTCTTGATAAAGTAGCTGATCGATTATTGATTTTTGATGGGAATGCTAAAATTGAGCGTTATACTGGTCAATTTACTGATTATCTACAAAAAATGAAAATGCAAAGGAAACAGGTTCATCATGATAGTAAGAACCAAACCAATAGCCGATTAGATGAAGCTAAAGATAGCACTTCCGAGAAAAAAAGCACGAAATCGAAAACCAAGTTAACGTATGCTGAAAGAATTGAGTGGGATAAGATCGATGGCAAGATTAATTCTTTAGATCGTCAGACTAAAGATGTAAAAAAACAGATGCAAGAAAATAGTTCGGATTACGATAAGTTAGCAGAGTTACAACGAAATCTTGATGAATTAAATCAGAAATCGGATCAATTAATGAACCGATGGGAATATTTGAGCCAGTACGTTGATGAGTAGTTGTTTTTATTAAAAAAGGAAGAGATTAAAATGTTAGAGGATGCATATTTAAATCTAGAACGTTACGTTTTAGAGAATGGTCATAAAAAGTCAGATCGAACTGGTACCGGAACCATTAGTACGTTTGGGTATCAAATGCATTTTAACTTACAGGATGGCTTTCCACTTTTAACCACTAAGGCGGTTCCCTTTCGGTTGATTAAGTCAGAATTACTCTGGTTTTTGCGGGGTGATACTAACATTCGTTATTTACTTAAACATAATAATCATATTTGGGATGAATGGGCGTTTGAAAAATGGATTAATTCTGATGAATATCATGGACCAGATATGACTAATTTTGGTTTGCGTTCACAAAGTGATCCCGAATTTAGTGAAGAATACCAAAAGCAGAAAAAAATATTTTGTGAGCAGGTTTTAAATGACGATGATTTTGCCAAAAAATATGGCGATTTAGGCTTGGTTTATGGGAGTCAATGGCGTAACTGGAAAACGAGCAATGGTAAGGCCATTGACCAGATTAAAAATGTTATTAATACCATTAAAACTAATCCCGATTCCAGAAGAATGATTGTGAGTGCTTGGAATCCAGAAGATATTTCTAGTATGGCTCTTCCACCTTGTCATGTAATGTTTCAGTTTTACGTAAACGATGGCAAGTTAAGTTGCCAATTGTATCAGCGTAGTGGTGATATTTTTTTGGGAGTTCCATTTAATATCGCAAGTTATGCTTTACTTACTAGTTTAATTGCCAAAGAGGTCGGATTAATTCCTGGTGATTTTGTCCATACGTTGGGTGATGCTCATATTTACAGTAATCACATTGATCAAGTCAAAGAGCAGTTAACGAGAAAGCCACACCCAGCTCCACATCTATGGCTAAATCCCAATAAGGAAAGTATTTTTGATTATGATATGGATGATATTAAGGTGGTTGATTATCACCACGACAAGCCAATTAAAGCGTCAGTGGCAGTATAGGAGATTATTATGTTAGCTTATATTTGGGCAGAATCAAATGGACATGTCATTGGAAAAGATGGTAAATTACCCTGGCACTTGCCGGATGACATGCAATTTTTTAAACGTAATACGATCGATCATCAAATTCTAGCTGGTAGAACCACGTATGATAGTTTTAAAAGACCATTACCAAGACGCAAAAATTTGGTTTTGACTCACCGCCCGCAGAGTGATTTTCCGAGTGGGGTTGTGACCTTTAAAACGGTTGATGAATTTTTGAAGTATGCAAAAAGATACCCTAATGAAATGATATTTGTGGTTGGTGGAACGTCCGTATTTGAAGATTTGTTGCCGTTTGTTGATTATCTATATCGTACTAGTATCAATCATGATTTTGATGGGGATGTTAAAATGATTGATATTGATTATTCTCAATTTGAATTAGAAAAGAAGATTTCCGGAAAAGTTGATGAACATAATGTTTATCCGCATACTTTTGAGATATTTAAGCGTAAGAAATAAGAGGTAAGAAATTGAGAAAAAGTTTTTATGAGTTTTTAATGACTAGAAGACATCCAGGGAGTTCTGATCCAATTGCGGAATTTGCTAATAATGCGTTCTTTGATCAATTATTTCCAAAGCAAGAGGATAATTTTGAAAGGCTTTCTAAGTACTTGGAGGAAAATGCTGGTTATTTACCATCCATGACAATTTTTGATGATGCATGGAAAGAGTATCTTGCCTACCTCGATTAACGATAAAGGAGCAGTAAATGGGAAGTAATATACAATGGTTTCCTGGACACATGGCGAAAGCTATTCGTCAGTTTGAGGAAAATGTCCATGTTGTTGATATTATTTTTGAATTGGTTGATGCAAGGATTCCGTATTCATCGATTAATCCAGAGATTAAGCGGGTATCAGGTAATAAGCCACGCTTGTTTATTTTAACTAAATCTGATTTAGCTGATCCAAAGATGACTAAAGAATGGTTAGATTACTTTAATAGTACGGGATTATCGGCCATCTCAATTGATTCAAAATCACGTGGAGTCAGAAATAAGATTGAGACTGCTGCTCGGAAAGTTCTGAAGGATAAGTTAGAGCAATCGCAAGCAAAGGGCCTAAAGAAAGACATCATTAAAGCTATCTGTGTGGGAGTTCCGAACGTAGGCAAGTCAACTTTGTTGAATCAGTTAGTTAGTAAAAGATCAGCAGCGGTTGGCAATCGTCCAGGAGTAACTAAGGGCCAACAATGGTTAACCTCCAGTAAAACGATGGAATTATTAGATACTCCCGGAATATTGTGGCCGAAGTTTCAAAATCAGGAGATTGCTGATAAATTAGCGTTAACGGGAGCAATTAAGGAGAGTATTTATCATCCTGATGATATTGCTTTATTTGCACTTCATTTTTTTCGTAGTCACCATAGCGACGAGATCTTGAGACGTTATCATTTGGGTCCGTCTGATTTAAATCTAAGTGATGTTGAGTTATTACTTAAAATTACTGAAAAGATTGGAATGAAAGACGATTACGACCGAGCCAGCGTCAGGATTATTAATGATGTTCAAAGGGGAAAATTAGGACGTTTTACGTTAGATTCCCTTGAACTGGTGGAAAGAAATGAGCATGGCAATGACGATTAGAGAAATTTCTGAGCGGTTTGCTAACGTTGATAATGTTAGTGATCCGCTTTTTGTCCGCTTTGGGGATGATCCACGAATTGGAGTTCAAAGAATTATTAAGAGAACGTTGAAGCGAATTAATACCCAGACCGAGAAAAAACGTGATTTTTTAACCAGACTTAAATATGAAAAAGAAATATGGCAACGCGGGGTGAAGTATATTGCTGGCGTTGATGAAGTGGGCAGAGGGCCGCTTGCTGGTCCAGTAGTCGCTGGTGCGGCAATTTTACCAGTTGACTTTGATCTTATTGACGTCAATGATTCCAAAAAATTAAGTGATGAAAAAAGACGAGAACTAGTTCCAAAAATCAAAAAGGAAGCGATTGCTTACAACTGTTTTGCGGTTTCAAGTCAGATGATTGATCAAGTCAATATTTATGAAGCAACTAGAATTGCCATGAAAAACGTAATTAGTATGTTAGATCCACAGCCAGGTCATATTATTGTGGACGCCATGACAATTGATGACAGTATTCCGCAGACTAGGTTGATTAAGGGAGACTCAAAATCAGTTAGTGTTTCTGCTGCTAGTATCCTTGCTAAGGTTTTTCGAGACGATTTAATGAATGAATACGCTCGTAAGTATCCTGGATATGGATTCGAACGAAATGCGGGTTATGGAACCAAAGAACATTTACGGGCTTTAGATAAACTTGGACCGACCCCAATTCATCGCAAGACTTTTTCACCAGTATTAAAAACAATCAATCATTAATTTACGTATTTATCCATAGACAAACCAGGAGGTAGAAAATGGATAAACGGAAATTATTGCTTAGAATCAAGTTATGTCGTGGGATTGGGATTAAAGGCGAAGCAATTCTTGCACGGTGGGTTAAGGGGACTTCAGTTGAAAACATGTCTTTATCTGAGGTTGAAGGTGAATTAATCAATCTATTAAAACGTCATCATTTGCAGACAACGAAGTTTAAGAATTCATTTTTAAGTAGTGAGTTAGAGCGATCTTTTCGTTTGAACCAAAAGTGTCATTGGATGACCATTCTTGATGATGGTTATCCTGAACAACTTGCTGATATTTATTGCGCGCCAATTGTGCTCTTTTATGTGGGTGACGTGTCGTTACTTACAACACGTTCGATTTCTGTGGTAGGTGCACGACAGTGTACAAGTTATTCAATCGCAGCAATTAAGGATATTATTACGCGTCCAGTACTTAAAAAGTTTACGATTGTGTCTGGTCTGGCTAAGGGAGTTGATTGTTTAAGTCATCAGTGCGCTTTAGCACATGATGGCCGTACCATTGCGGTGATTGGAACAGGCCTCGACCGTTTTTATCCCGCTGAATGTACGCAGCTTCAGGATAATTTGATGAGAACCAACCTGGTTATCAGTGAGTATCCATTAGGAAGTAGGCCCTTAAAATACCATTTTGTGGAACGAAATCGCATCATTGCTGGCCTTTGCGAAAAATTAATTGTTGTTGAGGCAAAGCAAAGGTCAGGAAGTTTAATTACTGCTAGTTTGGCTTTGTCTGAAAATCGGGATGTCCTTGCCATACCAGGCAATATTACTTCTCCACTTTCTAAGGGTTGTAATCAACTAATTGCTTCTGGAGCACGTCCTTGTTTGAGTGATAATGATGTTTTGGAAGATTCTTTAGTTTGACAGGTCTTTAAAACTGCAATATGATATGGAAGAAATTTAAACGGAAATTATCATGTATTAATGAAGAAAAAAATAACGAGGATAATTTTAATGGCCACAACTTCTGTAGCAAAGACAAAGAAAACAACTAAAACAAAAAAACGTAAAGCAAGTTCAAGAAAGAAAAAGTTAGTGATTGTCGAATCGCCAGCTAAAGCAAAGACAATTCAAAAGTATCTAGGAAGTACCTATAAGGTCGTAGCAAGTAAAGGACACGTTCGTGATCTCCCTAAGAGTAGGATGGGCGTGGACATTGAAGACGATTTTAAACCTGATTACATTTCAATTAGGGGGAAGGGTGACGTAATTAAAATGCTAAAGTCTGAGGCTAAGAAGTCGAAGATGATTTATTTAGCATCTGACCCTGATCGTGAGGGTGAGGCAATTGCCTGGCATGTTTCCCACGTGTTGAATCTTGACGTTAATGATCAAAATCGCGTGGTCTTTAACGAAATTACCAAGGATACCGTTAAGGATGCTTTTAAACATCCAAGAACGATCGATATGAATCTCGTGGATGCTCAACAAGCACGTCGGGTTTTGGATCGATTAGTGGGATATTCGATTTCTCCACTGCTTTGGAAAAAAGTAAAAAAGGGATTAAGTGCCGGACGGGTACAGTCAGTAGCATTGTGGTTAGTGATTGATCGGGAACGTCAGATTAGAAAATTTGAGCCAGAAGAATACTGGACAATCGATTCTGAATTTAAGTCTGGGCGTTCAAAGTTTAAAGCTAGTTTCTACGGTCTTAATGGCAAGAAAGCGAAACTTGCGAATAATGATGATGTACAAAAAGTTTTAAAACAAATTGATCCAAAAGCTGATTTTGATATTACAAAAGTCACTAAAAAAGAACGGCGGAGACAACCGAACGCACCATTCACAACTAGTACTCTTCAACAAGATGCTAACCGGAAATTAAATTTTAAGACTGGACGAACAATGATGGCTGCCCAGCAACTTTATGAGGGAATTAATATTGGCAAAGAAGGAAGCCAGGGTCTCATTACTTATATGAGAACTGATTCAACAAGAATCTCATCAATTGCTAAGCATGAGGCAGCTACCTTTCTTCATGAAAAGTATGGGGCAGAATACTCTGCTAATAAACCAATTAAGGGGAAAATGCCAGAAGGCGCTCAGGATGCGCACGAAGCAGTCCGACCTACATCTGTTTATCGGACTCCTGCAAACATTAAACAATATCTTACTAAGGATCAATATAAACTTTACAATTTAATTTGGTCACGATTTGTAGCTAGTCAAATGACTCCAGCAATTATGGATACTGAAACAGTAACCATTGAACAAAATGGTGTAACGTATCGTGCTAACGGCTCAAAGATGAAATTTGAAGGTTTTTTGAAAGTCTATTCAAATGGGAAAGAGAAAGATAATATCTTGCCTGATTTAAATAGTGGTGACACCGTTAAATTATCTAAAAATAATCCAGACCAACACTTTACTCAACCACCAGCTCGATACACTGAAGCCAATCTGATTAAAACTTTAGAAGAGAATGGAGTGGGGCGTCCATCTACCTATTCGCCAACATTAGGTACAATTCAAAAACGTTATTACGTTAAACTAGTTGGAAAACGATTTGAACCAACCGAACTCGGTGAGATTGTAAATAAAATTATTGAAGAGTACTTTCCTGACATTGTCAACGTTGATTTCACGGCTGATGTCGAAGGAAAATTGGATGAGATCGAAGAAGCTAAAGAAAAATGGGTTGAAGTTGTAGATCACTTCTATCAACCATTTTCAAAAGAAGTTGATCATGCGGAACAGCTTATGGAAGATGTTCAAATTAAGGATGAATTAGCCGGGTTTAACTGTGAGATATGTGGTGCGCCGATGGTCGTAAAGATGGGGAAGTATGGCAAGTTTTACGCTTGTTCACGCTTTCCTGATTGCCGCAATACTCAAGCAATTGTCAAAGAAATTGGTGTAACTTGTCCGAAGTGTAAGAAAGGCCAAGTTATTGAACGTAAAACAAAAAAGAATCGGTTGTTTTATGGATGTTCACGTTATCCTGAATGTGACTTTGTTTCATGGGATAAGCCAATTGGACGAGATTGTCCAAAGTGTGGTCATTTCTTGGTTGAAAAAAAGGTTCGCGGTGGCATGCAAGTGATTTGTCCAAACGGCGATTATAAAGAAGACATTCAGAAATAATTAAAATAGCTGTTCCTCGGAACGGTTTTATTTATAAGGTAAAATGTAAAAAGTTACTTTAACTTAGGAAAAACTAATGCAAAACAAAAAACTAATCAAACTATTCGTAAAATATATTGTAAACGAACGTCAATATTCAAAAGACACGGCTAAAGCTTACGAAGACGATCTTGAGGAATTTAATGTATTTCTACAGACGTCAGGAAATGCTAAAAGCTTTAAAAATATCGACAATTTTGACGTTGAAGTTTTCTTAGGTACTTTGCACGATAGAGGAGATGAGAATAGCACCATCGCTCGTAAAATTTCTTCATTAAGGTCTTTTTTTAATTTTTTGCTAAACAATGAACTAATTTCGGACAATCCGTTTGAATATGTTCACATAAAAAAGCATAATAAGCATTTACCAAGATTCTTTTATCAAAAAGAATTAGACATTCTTTTTAAAACAGCCGCAAGTAATCAGGACAAACGAATTGCTACTCGTGACAGTGCCATTCTTGAGGTTCTATACGGGACGGGAATGAGAGTCAGTGAGTGCTCCAATCTTGATATTAACGACATTGATTTTGATAATCGAATCATGCTTGTTTTAGGTAAGGGAAACAAGGAACGTTATCTGCCATTTGGAAGGTATGCTAAAAGTGCTATTTTACGATATATGGAGAAATGCCGAACGCCAATTATGCGTAAATATCATAAAGACCATCTTTACTTATTTATCAATCAGCATGGTGATAAACTGTCAAGCCGCGGTATTGAATACATTTTAGATGGAATTATGAAAAGAAGTGGTCTTAATAGTTCAATTCATCCTCACATGCTTCGTCATACATTTGCCACTCAAATGTTGAATAATGGAGCTGATCTTAGAACTGTTCAGGAATTGCTTGGTCATTCTGATTTATCTACAACCCAAATTTATACTCATGTTACCAAAGAAGGACTACTTAAGAACTACCAGAAGTTCTTTAAGCGTCCTGATGAAGATAATCCAAACTAACTTTTGAAGGGAATTTAATTATGACAGGAAAATTTGAAGCTACCACAATTTGCGCCATCAGACATAATGGTCACGTTGCACTAGCTGGTGACGGTCAAGTTACTATGGGAGAAAAAGTTATCATGAAGGGAACCGCACATAAAATCCGTCGGATCTTTGATGGGAAAGTTGGAGTCGGTTTTGCTGGAAGTGTTTCTGATGCATTTAACCTAGAAGAAAAGTTTGAAAAAAAGTTGAAAGAATATAGCGGCAACTTAAAAAGAGCTTCAGTAAAATTAGCTCAAGAATGGCGCGGCGATCAACAGTTACAAAAACTTGAGGCCATGCTAATTGTTGCCGATCATGATAATTTGCTTTTAGTATCTGGTTCAGGAGAAGTAATTGAGCCAGACGATGATATTTTAGCAATTGGATCTGGTGGTAATTTTGCATTAGCAGCAGCCACTGCAATGAAACATAAGGCGCCTGAAATGTCAGCTGAAGAAATTGCCAAAGCTGCTATTAACATTGCTGCTGACATTGATATTTTTACTAATCACAATGTAATTTCTGAAGAACTATAAACCGAGGTATTAATTAATGACAAAAGAAGAACAAATGACACCAAAAGAAATTGTTTCCCAATTAGATAATTATATTGTTGGACAGGACGATGCTAAGAAGTCTGTAGCAATCGCGTTGCGTAATCGTTACCGTCGTCTTCAATTAAGCCCACAGATGCAAGAGGACATTACTCCTAAAAACTTATTGATGATCGGTCCCACTGGAGTTGGTAAGACAGAAATTGCACGTCGTTTGGCTAAGATTGTAGACGCTCCATTTGTCAAAGTAGAAGCAACCAAATTCACTGAAGTTGGATACGTTGGTGGAGATGTTAATTCAATGGTTCGTGATTTAGTTGAGAGCTCAGTTCAAATGGAAAAGAAAATTGAGTTTAAAAACGTTAGACGTGAAGCTGAAAAGAAAGCGAATAAGGACTTGGCTGAGATCATTTCACGCGAAGAAAATCACGTAGATGATCCAGAAGCAATCGCAAATAACGATAAAAAATTAGAAGATACGGTCAAAGAGTTTAATAAGGCGTTTAAGAAGGGTAAGCCAATTGATCTATCTTGGTTAACTCAAAAAGATCCCTTCATGGATAATGACGAAAAGAATAAAATTAAAAATGATGCCGATCAAATTTTAAATCAAATTGAAAACGGCGAGTTAGAGGACCATGAAGTTAAAATCTCCATTGATGACCCAGCAACTGCACTAAACGCGGACAACAGCAAAATGGAACAAATGGGAATTAACTTGCAGGGATTAGAGAGTATGCTGCCGAAGAAGCAAGTTGAAAGAGTCCTTCCGTTAAAAGAAGCTCGTGAAGCATTAATCAATCAAGAATCAGAAACACTAATTGACGATGCCAAAGTGAATGGCTCAGCAATTAAACGTGCCGAAAATACCGGGATTATTTTTATAGATGAAATTGATAAATTGACTGGTGGAAACAAACAAACTCGTGGAGAAGTGTCAAGAGAAGGTGTTCAACGAGACATTTTACCAATCGTTGAAGGTGTAAATGTAAATACTAAGTATGGAGTCATAAATACCAATCACATCTTGTTTATCGGTTCCGGTGCTTTTGCTGATAGTAAGCCTTCAGATTTAATTCCTGAACTGCAAGGTCGATTTCCAATTCGAGTAGAATTAAATGATCTAAGTAAGAATGACTTTGTTAAAATTTTAACTGAACCGAGTGATGCATTAATTAAGCAATATGTAGCATTAATTGGGACGGATAATATTAAAGTAACTTTTACTAAGGAAGCAATTGAAAAAATTGCTGATATTGCATATTCTGTTAACCATGATACTGATAATATCGGGGCTAGACGGCTTCACACAATTCTAGAAAAATTACTTGAAGATATTTTGTATGAAGGACCAGATATGCATATGGGTGATATTACGATTAACCAACAATACGTTGAAGACAAAGTTGGTAATCTTGCGGCTGATGAAAATATAGCACGATATATTTTATAGTTTCTACATTTTGTGAAATAATATATAAAGAAAGGGAGGGATTAAATTGCCAGTTACACTAAAAAATGATTACTTAACGGTTCGAATTAATCAAAAAGGTGCTGAGATTGTTTCGGTTAAGGATCAAAGCGGTACTGAATATATTTGGGGTGCTAATAAAAAGTACTGGAAGCGTCATGCACCGATCTTGTTTCCAATCGTTGGTCGACTTCAAGATGATGATTATATTTACGATGGAAACAGTTATCATATGTATCAGCATGGTTTTGCTAGAGATAGTGAGTTTGAGATCGAATCTCACAACCAAACCGAAGTCAATTTTATGTTGCATTCGAGTGCGGCTACTAGAAAGATTTATCCCTTTAACTTTAATTTATCTATTCACTATGAGCTAGATGAACACACCATTGCGGTTGAAATGGTAGTAGAAAATATCAATCCAGATCCAATGTATTTCTCATTAGGAGCTCATCCAGGATTCAACGTCCCATTGTTTCCTAAGAAAGAAACATTTGATGATTATTCGGTCTCGATTGCTCCAAAGCATGACTATAAAACTGTTAGAATTGATCAGAATGGATACAGTAATATTAAACATCCAATTGAAAAAACGCTGAACAATCCACTACAGTTAAATCGTGACCTATTTATTCATGATGCAAAGGTGCTTGATGTATCTGATAATGAGCAAACTACCGTTATGCTCCAATCAGATGTCACCGAGCATGGAGTCGCTTTGACTGCTTACGACTGTAAGTACATTGGTATCTGGTCAACTTATCCTAAAAATGCTCCCTTTGTGTGTTTAGAACCATGGTGGGGAATTGCTGATGAGGAAGGCAGTACTGGATTTTTAAAAGATAAGGCCGATATAAGTAAACTTGACCCGAACGAAAGCTTAAATGCTGATTTTGATATTACTTTCTTCTAAATAAGATTAAATTAAATAAGGGACACTCGTTGAGTGCCCCTTATTTATGCTGTTTTTTTGAAGGAATGGATTTCTTTACGTATTTTAAGTACCAGTAATAAAGACCAAACGGAACGAGATTTTCATCTCCATGAATAATCTTAATGATGTTGTTACGGTGGCGATAGAAAGTAAAGATTGTTAAACAAATTGCTAGAATTGTCAGTGCTGGATCGTTTTCAAATAATGATGCAATAACAATAATGGTAAAGCCTAGCATACTAGCAAGACTTACCATACTAGTAACAAAGATACAGATAATCCAAGTTCCGGCCGCAATGCAGAAAAAGACGAAGTTATATGCCCAAAGCATCCCGGCACTAGTTGCAACTGCTTTACCACCACGAAAATGATCAAAAATTGAATAAGTATGGCCTAAGATCGCTGCCAGTCCAAAAATGAGTGGGTACCATGAATGGATTCCAAACTGCATTGGTAACCAAGTAGCAATGGCGCCCTTAGCAATATCAAGAATCATCACAATGGTTCCTGCAAACCATCCTAGTACCCGATAAGTGTTGGTAGCGCCAATATTTTTGGAGCCATGTCGTCTAATGTCGATATGAAAAAATACTTTGCCAATCCAAATTCCGTTGGGAATTGATCCCAATAAATAAGCAAAGATTAGGAGAATAATAAATTTAACCATATCTTCCTCCGTATTATTAATGTAATATATAAGTCCCAAAAGTTTATTCTATCATTAAAAAGATGATTTTAAAATTTAGTTTGGAAAAATGAGCTAACTTTAAAACGTCTTTGCAATCAAGTTTAAATAGGTTATTATTAAAAACGATGACTAAAAGAAGGAGTCTTTCCTAATGACACAGGCAAAAAAGCAAGAGTATGATGACTCTTCAATTCAAGTTTTACATGGTTTAGAAGCAGTTCGAAAACGACCTGGTATGTACATAGGTTCTACTGATTCAAAGGGATTGCACCATTTAGTTTACGAAATTGTTGACAATGCAGTCGATGAAGCATTAGCTGGCTATGGTGATGAAATCAACGTTACCATTCACGAAGATGATAGTATCACAGTGGTTGATCATGGGCGTGGTATGCCAACTGGAATGCATTCTTCTGGAAAACCAACTCCTGAAGTAATTTTAACGGTTCTTCATGCTGGTGGGAAATTTGGCCAAGGAGGATATAAAACTTCTGGGGGATTGCACGGAGTTGGGTCAAGTGTTGTTAATGCACTTTCAACTCATTTAACGGTTCAAATTGTCCGTAATGGTACTCTTTATCAAGAAGATTTTAAAAATGGTGGGCATCCTGTTGGAACCCTAAAAAAAATTGGAAAAACCAATAAACATACTGGAACGACTGTCACATTTAAACCTGATCCGGACATCTTTACTACTACAACTTATAATTATGATATCTTGGCAGAACGGCTTCGTGAGTCTGCCTTTTTGCTGAAGGGCGTTAAAATAACGCTTAAAGATGAAAGACCCGGAAAGATTCGTGAAGATGAATTTCAGTTCAAAGATGGGATTAAGGAATTTGTTGACTATCTGAACGAAGGCAAAAGTACCCTTGGAAAAGTTATGTATTTCGATGGTAAAAAAGATGGCATCGAAGTTGAAGTTGCTGCTCAATACAATGACGGCTATACCGAAAATATGCTTTCATTTGTTAACAATGTGAGAACTAAGGACGGTGGGAGTCATGAAGCCGGCTTTAGGAGTGCATGGACCAAGTCCTTCAATGAATACGCTAGAAAAGTTGATTTATTAAAAGATAAAGACAAGAACCTGGAGGGAAACGATGTTCGTGAGGGGTTAACTGCTGTCGTAGCGTTAAAAGTACCTGAAGAACTGCTCCAATTTGAGGGTCAAACTAAAGAAAAGTTGGGAACCCCGATTGCAAGGTCAGTTGTTGATAGTGTTGTTTCAGAACAATTACTTTATTACCTCATGGAAAATAGTGACTTTGCTAAAACTTTGATTAAAAAGGCCACCAATGCGCGCACAGCGCGTGAGGCTGCTAAAAAGGCTCGGGAAGAAAGTCGACACGGTAAAAAGAAAAAGAAACGAGAACGACTCCTTTCTGGGAAACTGACCCCAGCTCAGTCAAAAGATACGAATGAAAACGAATTATTTCTAGTTGAAGGAGATTCGGCCGGAGGCTCCGCTAAGCAAGGACGAGATCGAAAGCATCAAGCAATTTTACCGTTACGTGGGAAGGTTCTAAACACTGAACGTGCTAAACTTCCCGATATTATGAAAAATGAGGAAATTAGTACGATTATCTACACAGTAGGAGCTGGTGTAGGAACTGATTTTAAGATCGAGGAATCAAATTATGACAAAATTATTATCATGACAGATGCGGACGATGATGGTGCCCACATTCAGATCCTCCTTTTAACTTTCTTCTATAAATACATGCGGCCAATGATTGAAGCAGGTAAGGTATATATTGCATTACCGCCACTTTATAAATTGCAACATGGTAAGGGGAAGAGATCCAAAGTAGAATATGCTTGGACCAATGAAGAACGTGATCAAGACATTAAAGATTTTAAATCAGGATATTCGTTACAGCGTTTCAAAGGTTTGGGCGAGATGAACGCGGATCAATTATGGGAAACTACGATGGATCCTGCCAAAAGGACTTTAATTCGAGTTCGAATCGATGATGCAGCTGATGCAGAACGACAAGTATCAACTTTAATGGGTAATAAAGTAGAACCACGTCGAAAATGGATTGAAAATAACGTTCAATTTAATCTCGAAGAAGACGGAAGTATTTTAGATAATACTGAGAAAAATTAGCTTGGAGGTGATGAAATGGCACATAGATCTAAAATTAAAGATTTAACTCTTTCAGAAGTTATGGACGAACGGTTTAGTCGTTATTCTAAATCAATTATTCAAGAGAGAGCATTGCCAGACGTCCGTGATGGACTTAAACCCGTTCAAAGACGGATTTTGTATGCCATGAATAAGGATGGCAATACTTCTTCTAAAGGATTTAGAAAAGCAGCTAAATCAGTTGGTAACGTCATGGGTAATTTTCATCCTCATGGCGATAGTTCAATCTATGAAGCTATGGTTCGTATGAGTCAAGACTGGAAACTACGGGAACCGTTGATTGAGATGCACGGAAACAATGGTTCAATGGATGGTGACCCTCCAGCAGCCATGCGTTACACAGAAGCTCGCTTAAGTAAAATATCAGATGAAATGTTGCGGGATATCGATAAAGATACCGTTGATTGGGTTTTAAACTTTGATGATACGGAGTATGAACCTGTCGTTCTTCCTTCTAGATTTCCTAACTTACTAGTAAATGGTGCTACTGGAATTTCAGCGGGATATGCCACTGAAATTCCACCACACAATCTCGGTGAAGTAATTGATGCATTAATTTATCTACAAAAGCATCCAAATGCCACACTTGATAGTCTAATGAAGTACGTTAAAGGACCAGACTTTCCAACCGGCGGAATCATTCAGGGACTTGACGGAATTAAACAGGCCTACGAAACTGGTAAGGGACGCATCATGATCCGTTCTAAAACTTCAATCGAAGCATTACGTGGAAATAAACAGATGATCAAGATAACCGAAATTCCTTATGAAGTTAACAAAGCCCAGTTAGTTAAACAAATTGATGAGGTTAGAATTAACAAAAAAATCGATGGAATTGCCGAAGTAAGAGACGAATCAGATCGTGAAGGATTAACGATTGCAATTGAATTGAAACGGGACGTTGATAGTACTAGTATCTTAAATTACTTGTTCAAAAATACTGACCTGCAAATTTCGTATAACTTTAATGTCGTTGCTATTAGCAATATGGCACCAAAAAGGCTTTCTCTAAAAGAAATCTTAGTTGCTTACTTGGATTATCAACGCGATGTTATATCTAAAAGAACTAAATTTAATTTAGATAAAGCCAATGCACGACAACACATTGTCTTGGGTTTGATTAAGGCACTATCAATTTTGGACCAAGTGATTAAAACCATTCGTGCTAGTAAAGATAAACAAGATGCGCGAAATAATTTAATTTCTGAATACGACTTTTCCGAAAAACAAGCGGATGCGATTGTTGCCTTACAATTGTATCGTCTAACTAATACAGATGTTACTGAATTAAAAAAAGAAAACGCTGATTTGGCAGCTAAAATTGCTGAATATGAGACTATTTTAGCAAGTCCAGATGAACTTGACTCTGTTTTAAGAAGCGAACTTAGAGATATTGCAAAACGTTACCGTAATCCACGTCGTACTAAAATTGAAGACAAAATTCAAAATCTGGAAGTTAGTGAGGAAGTTACGCTTCCGGACGAAAATGTAATGGTAATGGTAAGTAATGATGGTTATCTAAAACGCAGTAGTCTTCGCTCATTTAATGCGTCTGAGATCACTGATAACGGCTTAAAAGACGATGACCATGCCGTTTACCTAAATGAATTAAACACTCGTGATTCGCTGTTTATGTTCACTGACAAGGGTAATATGATTTATCGCCGTGTTTATGAAGTCGAAGACGTTAAGTGGAAAGACACGGGAGAACATATCTCAAGAATGAATGGGCTTGATGCCAATGAGAAAATCATTGCTGTTTATGACTTTTCTGATCTAAGTAAACAAGATGGTGAATTTGTAATTACAACTAGTGCTGGCCATATTAAGCGCACTGAATTTAGTAAATTACTTCCCAGTCGTACCTATAAAAGTCGCGCTGCAATGTATGAAAAATTGAAGGGACCGCTATCAAAAGTAGTCAATGTCTCATACAATCGGGTTGAAGATCCTGGTAGTGTCTTATTGATGACAGAAAAGGGAATGGCACTTAGATACGACTTACAGGAAGTTTCATTGAATGGTCCGAGGACTACAGGAGTGAAGGCAATTAGTTTGGCTGATGATGATCACGTCATTAACATGCAATTTGTAAATGATGAGTCTGAAATTGGAGTTGTTTTCCAAAATGGGAACTTTAAAAAGATGAGAGTAAGCGACATTCCAGTGACTAGCCGCGCACGAAAAGGAATTAAAGTCTTAAAGGAATTTAAAACCAAAAGTAATCTGTTAGCTGATTTTATCAAAATTGATTCTAGTGATGAAACGCTTAAAATTTATACTGATCACGCGACTTCACACGAAGTGGTCTTGGGTGACTACGGAACATCTGGTCGTTTGTCAAATGGATCGTCCGTAATGAATACGAAGATGATTGGAACTCCAATTTTGATTGCTCATGACACTTTAAAACAATCTCAAGTTGATAATTTGCTATAGTAAATATAGTGATTTCGTGATAATATACACAATATAATAATAAATGTTAGTGCGAGGTATTAGTTTTGAGAGAATCTAAGAGGGAATCATTATTTTCATCCAAGGCTTTGGTATATTTCTTACAATTATCTGAATCGCTGAACTATACAAAAGCTGCTGGTATTTTAGGAATTACACAGCCTGCACTATCCCAACAAATTAAAAAATTAGAAAATAAGCTCCATGCTAACTTATTTTATTCTGTTGGTAAACAAATTCATTTAACTGATGCGGGTTATACTTTAAAAAATGCTACCGAGGAAGTATATGGAATCCTTGATAATGCTACTGATGAAATTGAATCATATTCAAGCTCAATCCGTGGAACAATTAAGGTTGGAATTCTTTCTGCAATTGAAGATGAAATATTTGAAAATTTTGCCCTATATTTCTATGAAAAGAATCCAGATTTGCGAATTGAAATGTACATGTTGACTCAACAAACATTAATCTCTGATCTTGAAAGTGGAAGAATTGATTTAGCCATTATGTACCTACCAAACGAGAAATTGCATAATTGGAAGGGAATGGCCATTAAACCGATTACTCACGATACTTTGTGCTATGTTCATCATGATAAAAGTAAAATTGGAAGTAAAATCAATCTTAAAAAAGTTGTTGGGCCAATGGTAGGCTTTCCCAATGGTTATTACTTTAATCAATTTTTAAAGAATATTTACAGCGCCAAGCGCTATGAAATGCCAAAAATGGAAGTATGTTTTACAAGACCAGTGCAAATCATAGAATTTGCTTTATCATCTGGGTTAAATACCATTCTACCGAAGACCTTTATGATGACACGTGATCGAACTAAAATGGCTCGAAAGAATACTTATTATACTGATATTATTCCTGATTTTTCTCTTCAAGCCGTTGCCGTCTATCGTGATACTAAAGATGGTATTCCGCGGTTAAATAAATTATTTGACGAATTTAGTGGTTTTGTAGGAGAATATGAGCAGGCTAAAGATGTATACTTAAGTAGTATTAATATAGAAGTTAGAGATCGTCAGAGACTCTTGGAAATATGGAAAAAGAGGAGAGAGAATCATGAGTAAAGAACTAGTTTTTGGACATAAAGTACCGGATACGGATGCAATTGTGGCTGCAATGGCACTCGCATATTTGAAGAAACAAGACGGGTATGATGTAGAAGCAGTCGCTTTAGGCAATCCCAATGCTGAAACTAAGTATGTGCTTGATTACTTTGATACTAAGGCACCACGTGTGATTGAACGTGCAAAACCTGAAGTTGATAAAGTAATGCTAGTCGACCACAACGAACCTCAACAAAGTGTAAGTGATATTGATCAATTAACCGTAACTGATGTTGTTGATCATCACCGAATTAATGGATTTAACACTGCTGCACCTTTGTATTATCGTGCTGCACCTTATGGATGCTGCAGTACAATTATTACTAAGATGTTTTCAGAAGAGGGTATTAAAATTCCCAAGAAATTAGCCGGTTTAATGTTGTCAGCTATTATCTCTGACACTTTATTGTTAAAATCACCGACTACTACTGATTTTGATCGCGATGCACTCAAAGCTTTAGCGGACATTGCCGGAATCGATGATTACGAAGATTATGGCGTTAAAATGCTTAAGGCCGGGACTAACGTTGACGCAAAAACTGATCAACAGCTTATTGACGGAGATGCTAAGTCATTTACGTTAGGTGGTAAGAATGTCAGGATCGACCAAATTAACGTTGTCGATTTAGACGATATTACCAAACGTGCTGATGATATTAAGAAAGCTATGAAGGCCGAATCTAAGGATAAGGGCTATGATTTATTCTTAGTGCTTGTAACCAATATTCTTGATAGTAATTCAGAATTAATTGTAGTTGGGAAACCAAAGAGCGTGGTCGAACAAGCTTTTGATAACAAATTCAATGATGATGACATTATGAATTTGCCTGGAGTCGTTTCTAGAAAAAAGCAAGTTGTTCCCCCATTAACTGATGCATTAGAAAAAGAATAGTTATAAAAAATCCACTTAATTGTGGATTTTTTGGTTTAAAACAAATTGTTTGCTATTTAATTGGATAAGATATAAATTAAATATAGAAACAAATAGGAGGTTTATATTATGGCTGAAAATAATAAAGATGATTTGAGAAACCGCTTAACACCTGAGCAATACAACGTAACTCAAAATGCTGGAACTGAACCTGCATTTACTGGCAAATATGATGATTTTTATAAAAAAGGAATCTATGTTGATGTTGTAAATGGTAAGCCATTATTTAGTTCTGCTGATAAGTATGACGCTGGTTGTGGCTGGCCATCATTTACTAAACCAATTAGTGAAGACGAATTAAAGAATGATACTGATACTTCTTTTGGTATGATTAGACAAGAAGTTCGTGGTGCAGACTCTAAGTCCCATCTAGGACACGTCTTTCCAGATGGACCGCAAGACAAGGGTGGTTTACGTTACTGTATTAACTCTGCCGCTCTTAAGTTCATCCCTTATGATAAGATGGACGAAGAAGGGTATGGCAAATACAAAAAGTTTGTTAAATAATACAAATAACTGAAATAGAGGTCTTTATTAATGAGTGATAAAAAAGAAACAGCAATTTTTGCCGGTGGTTGTTTCTGGTGCATGGTCCAACCATTTGATCAGATGCCAGGAATTATTTCCGTTGTATCTGGATACACAGGTGGTCATGTCCCAAATCCAACTTATGAGCAAGTTGCTTCAGGTACTACCGGTCACACAGAAGCAGTTAAAATTACCTTTGATCCGAGCATCATTTCATATAAAAAATTAGTTGAAATCTATTGGCATCAAACTGACCCAACCGACGCAATGGGGCAATTCCAAGATCGTGGTGATTCTTATCGTCCCGTAATTTACGTGAATAGTCCCGAACAACGTAAAATTGCTGAAGAATCTAAGAAAGAATTAGAAAATAGTGGCGAGTTTGATGAACCAATTGTAACGAAAATTGAAGACGCTCAACCGTTTTATCCAGCTGAGGATTACCATCAAGACTTCTACAAGAAGAATCCACTTCGATACGCCATCGAAGAAAGTGGCGGACGAAAAAAATTCATTGATGATCATTGGAAGAAGTAAATAAGTTAACAAAAAGAATGTCAATTTGACATTCTTTTTTAATGACTAGTTATATGTAGTAAAATAAAAGTGGTATGAGATTAGTAATAAAGTGATTCTAATCTCATACTAATACTTAGTATATTCTGGGAGGTATTATAATGACTGAAGAAAAGATAAGACCAAATAAATCGCAAGACGTTTGGAAAGATACCGGTGAAAACGTTGAATTTGCCACTTTAGAGCTAACTAGAAAAGATCAAAAGGCGGCTCAAGAAGGAATCCAAGATTTTGCTGATCGTTCACAATCTATTATTAGATCAATGAGAATTAGAGAACCTGAAGCAAACCTTAGAGTTGCCATTGGTTTTAGTAGTAAAGCTTGGGATTACTTGTTTCCGAAGGCTAATAAACCTAAAGAATTAGAGGACTTTACAGGCGTTAATGGTCCAAACTATTCGATGCCATCATCTGAGGGAGATATCTTTCTTCATATTCGTGCTAATACTGAAGCCGTTGTATACGAAGTTACTACACAATTCATGCTCTTTTTAAGAGATTTTACTAAAGTAGTGAACGAAACTCATGGTTTTAGATATTTAGAGGGAAGAGCTATCATTGGTTTCATTGATGGGACTGAAGTTCCACAAGTTGAAGATGTTGCTCCATACGCGCTTATTGGTGATGAAGATCCCGAATTTATCAATGGTTCATATGCTTTTGCACAAAAATGGCATCATAACATGGACTATTGGAATCACCTAGATACTACTACTCAAGATAAAGCCATTGGAAGAGAGAAATTTTCTGACTTAGAATTACCTGATGAAGAAAAATTTAAAAATGCCCATAATGTAACTTCAAACACATCCGTTGACGGAGTTGAACAAAAAATTGTCAGGATGAATGTTCCTTATTCTGATCCTGCTAACAATGATACAGGAACTTACTTTATTGCGTATTCACGATACTGGCACGTTATTAAGGGCATGCTTCAACAGATGGTTGATGAAGATGATTTCTTGTTAACGTTCTCAACCTTATTAACTGGTCAAACGTTTTTCATCCCTTCAAGACCAATGCTTGAAAAAATTGCTGATGGGGATTTGAATTAGTCATCAGTAAATTTTTAAAAATTATTGATTAATTATCATTGACAAAAACGTTGGTTAAGCATAATGTATTGTCTAAAGAAAATGCTAAGAAAAGATGAGTACTGAACCAACCATGATACAGAAAGCAAGCGACGCTGAGATGTTTGCATATTGGCATTTAGGAAAATGGTCTTGGAGCATATATAGACAAGTTATTTACAAGTCATATTTGGATGGCGTCCATTAGAGCGCTATACACTGCTTAATTTATTCTAGATATAATTAGCAATGTTACTGAGGATTGGCAGAAAACTGACAATCAAGGCTCGGTGGTACCGCGTTTATTCGTCCAAGCTCTTGAAACTTTTGTTTCAAGAGCTTTTTTGTATTTTCTTTTAATATAATAAAACAACGGAGGCATAATATGTCTGATAATATTTTTGATTTAGCAATCATTGGAACAGGATCAGTTGGTTCGGCGGCAGGATATTACGCCAGTCAAAATAATAGCAATATTTTAGAGCTAGATATTGCTAAACCTCCACATACACTAGGATCACATCACGGGCAGACTAGAATTATCCGGCATGCCTATGGTGAGGGAGAGAAGTATATCCCGCTACTACTAGAAGCTCAAAGATTATGGGATAAACTCCAGAAACAGACGGGCAAACGTCTTTTCCATAAAACTGGCGTTCTGACCGTTGGGCCAAAAGATTCAGCATTTTTAAATAATATCAAAGCGTCTGCCAATGACTACGATATTGATATTGTTCCTTATACTTCAACTGAAATTCACGATCAATGGCATAACTGGAATTTTAACGATCAATACGAAGGGATTTTAGAGCCAGGTGCAGGGTATTTAGAATCAGAGGAAATTATTAAAACATATATTGAAGGTGCTAAAAATAATGGCGTTACCCAAAGCTTTGATAGTTTTGTTAGAAAGATTGATCAGCAAGACAATGGAATTGTTGAGATTAAAACACAAGATCATACTTTTTATGCCAAAAATGTCATTTTATCAGCAGGAACCTGGGTCAAACAACTATTGCCAAATTTACCAATCACGCCAACAAGAAAGGTATTTGCATGGTTTAACGTCGCCGATAACGGTTTAAATGAAAATGAAGGGTTCCCAGCTTTTACGGTAGAACTTGCAAATGCTATTCAGTATTACGGTTTCCCAGGAAGTAATGGCACCATTAAAATTGGACGTCACCAGGGTGGTCAAAAGATTAAAAATAGAAAAGAAAGGGGCAATTTTGGCGATTATTCTGAAGATTTAGATGAAATCGATCCATTACTAAAGCATCATTTGACAGGGACTGATGGTATTGACCATGGTGGTACATGTTCGTATGATCTTTCTCCTGACGGTGATTTTATTATTGACCGGATTCCATCCATGAATAAGATTCAAATTGTAACTGGATTAAGTGGACACGGATTCAAATTTTCCAGTGTACTTGGTAAACTATTAAGTGATCAAGCTCTTGGAAAATCAAATCCTTATAACTTAGAACCATTTAGATTAGACCGTTTTAACCACTGAAAATAATCAAAAATTTAATCGATGAAATAACAACAAATGCTGTTGTTATTTTTTTTGAAAGCAAGCCAATAATGAAGGTTATTTAAAAGCACTCATTATTAGCGTATCATTGAGTATAGAAACTATTTAAATAAGACTTTGATGTTGACCGAACGTTGAGCTTTAATGGTGTTGAAATAAATTCAGAAATTGTAAATGCAATTAAACAACTAGCAAAACGTAATGAAATTATCTTTGATTCAACCAGGCCAATCAGATATCTAATTTCAAGCGTACCAACATTTAAAAATAAGACATTAATAGGTGCAAACGGGGCGCTTGTATCAAGAAATGGTCATACTTATTCAATAAAACCCATTAGTAATTGTGATATACAATTGACTAAAAATATCATTAAAAAATACGATTTAAATTACATAATTGATGATAATTGGAATTACAGTGATAAAGTAAGCGCTTTAAATCCAATATTTAAGCAACTAGACTCAAATCAATTAGCTGAAAATGTAGCTATCTCATCAATCAAAAAAGCCGTTAAAATCATCTTATTGGACATAAATAGTGACTTAATTGATAAAATACAGTATTCATTAAACAAAATACGTCATTTTGGCGAAAAGAATATTGACCTGACAGCTCAAAATATTAACAAATTCAGTACATTAAGAATTATAACCGATAGCAACTATTAGAAACTAGATTGCGTTTGGAAACGATAGTAACGATCAAGAATTACTCGCGAAAACTTTTAAAAGTAGATGAATCTACAGTCAGATCAAATTATTGTGAATCCAAATGATGAAGTTGCAAAATCAATTCAAAGTTATACAAATGATGATAATCTAAAATGAGTATGAATTGGTCTTTTCTTAAAATTAAGTCTACTTCGTATAATATATATTATGTAAACTAGAAAAAGAATAAATAATTAAGTGGTTCCCTCTATAAATATATATTAAAAAGAACACCATTTTTGGTGTTCTTTAATTTCCAACTTATTTTATCTATTAATATCTTTGATCCATCCTAATGCAAGAGCTCCGCTACCTAAATGGGTTCCAATTGCTGGTCCGAATGATCCGCGGGTAACTTTCATATTTGGATATTTTTCTTGAATGGATTTCTGCCAAATATCAGCTTCTTTGGGGTTATTGGCATCAATTACAGCAACTTCAATTGGATAATTGGCTTTTGATACTGCTTGAGAAAATAAATCTTCAACACGTTTAAGTGCCTTTTTCTTAGAACGAACTTTATCAAATGCTACGATCTCATCAGTTTGGTTATCAAAAGTTAAAATGGGCTTTATGTTTAATAGTCCACCTACAAATGCTGTTGCATTTGATAAACGCCCGCCCTTCACTAGGTTATCTAAATCATCGACAACAATTAACTCATCAATGGTTGACCGAAGAAGTTTAAGTTTTTGAATAATTTCTTCTGGAGGAACATTATTTTGTGCTAAATTAGCTGCATATTTCACTAAAGCAGCCATTGGATCAACAGTAATTCCAGAATTAAAAGGATAAATTTTGATGTTATCCATCATTTTGGCTACATTACAAACTGCTTGATACATGCCAGAAATGGTTGAAGCTAAATGAATACTAATCACTGCATCATAACCATCGTCAGCTAATTTATTATATTCTTCAATTAGTGCTCCAATTGGCGGCTGTGAAGTCGTCGGTAATTTGGGTGACTCTTTAAGCTTTTGGTAGAATTCCTTATTTGTAATGTCAATTCCTTCGCGGTAACTTTTACCGTTGAAGATTACGGAGATTGGAATAATATGAACATTATATTTTTTGATATCTTCCTTAGATAAATACGATGTACTATCAGTAACAATCGCTGTCTTCATTTCTTTCACCTAACCTATTTACGGATTTTCTTCATACTTGTTTCTAATCGATTGAGGAGAATCTTTAAAAGATTCTTTTCTTCATCAGTCCACTGATTAAAAATTTGTGTGGAAAGATCTTCGTAGTCATTACTAATTTGATGACATGCCTTCTTACCCTTATCAGTAATACTGTATATTAACTGGCGTTTATCCTGCCCAATGGCTTTCTTTTGAATCATTTCTTTTACAACTAATCGTTTCAATTGTCGCGATAAAGTTGATGTATCTAATTTCATTGACTTAGAAAGCGATTCTTGGGTCGTATAGCCATCATCAATGGCAATTAACAATTGCCATTCTGAAATAGTAAGATTTGATTTTTTGGTAAGAGCTTGGAGCTGTTGTTGATGCATTTTTCCAACAACTCTAAGAGCAGTTAAACTATTTTTCATTGATATTCCTCCGTAAAATATTATACCATTAATTGCCTAATACAAGATTACGGATTTAATATTTATGTGCTACCACTCAACAATATAAGTTATACTGGACAATGAAGCCAAAAGGAGTGTTATATATGTCATTTGACGGATCATTTACACATGCAATGAGTCATGAATTAAATAACAAATTACTAAACGGACGTGTTTCAAAAATAAACGAGCCCTACCCTAATGAAATTATTTTAACTATTCGTTCTAATCATAATAATTATCAGTTATTATTATCAGCGAATCCCTCATACGCTCGAGTACAAATTACAAAAGTCCCTTTTACAAATCCGAAAGTTCCAACTAACTTTGCAATGACGTTAAGAAAACATTTAAGTGGAAGTTTTATTAGCAAAATTCATCAAGTAAACAATGATCGGATTATTCACATTCATTTTAATACAAGGAATGAATTAGGTGATATTGAGGAATTAGTCCTTGTCATTGAAGTAATGGCACGTCATAGTAACATCATTTTAGTTCAAGCTAAAGATTCATCAATAATTGATTCAGTTAGAAGAATTTCATCTGCTCAAAATCGATACCGAACCATTCTTCCAGGATCTAAATATATTCAACCCCCAAAACAAGATCTGATTGATCCATTTCAAGTTAACGAAAAAGAATTTACACAAATTGAAAAAATCAATCGTGAGTTTCCAAATGTAGATGTATTTGCTACTCAATTACGTAAATATCTTCAAGGACTTGGGACTGATACGTCCTATGCGCTCGCAAGTGCCCTTCATGTATCTGGATCAACTTTAAAACAAAAATATTGGAAATTTTTTAATCATTTCGAAAATCCAGAACCTATTATTGGAGATGATATGAAGGGAAAATTACAATTTTCAGCATTTCAGTATAACGGCATTCAGCCGGATAAAAGATTTAAAACTTTAAGCGAAATGTTAGATGAATATTACCAAACTAAGGTTCAACATGAGCGAGTTCGAGAACAAGGGTCACAATTAATTCGAATTACCAAAAATGAATTAAAAAAGAATCGGAAAAAGCTTAAAAAATTACAAAATACCTTAGAAGAATCTGAGCATGCAGATGACCTACGGGTTAAAGGTGAGATTTTAACGACTTATTTAAATCAAGTTAAAGTTGGATCTAAAGAGATTAAACTACCCAATTTTTACAATAATAATAAGGAGATCATTATCTCACTAGATCCTTCCCTCTCAGCTTCTGAAAATGCTCAAAAATACTTTAAAAAATACGATAAAAAGCGAAATGCAAAGGAATATGTAGTTAAGCAAATCAAGGAATGTCAGGATGAAATTGATTATTTTGAGAGTATTGAATCCCAAATTGAAATCGCGGATCCACGTGATTTAGATGACATTAAGACAGAATTAAAAAATGGTGGATACATTAGGAAGCCAAAAAAAGGTAACAGTAAACATCATAAAACTAAAGTTAGCAAACCTGAAAAGTTTGTCTCAGATGATGGTGAGATAATTTTGGTTGGTAAAAATAATTTACAAAATGATCAACTTACCCTTCGGACAGCAGATAAACGTGATACTTGGCTTCATGTCCAAAATATCCACGGATCTCATGTAATAATTAGATCTTTCAATCCAACTGAACAGACAATTCTTCAAGCTGCTGAACTGGCTGCTTATTTTTCCAAAGCACGAGCATCTGCCAACGTGCCAGTTGATTACGTTAAAGTAAAAGCTGTAAAAAAGCCCAATGGAGGGAAACCCGGTTTTGTTACCTATCGGGGGCAAAATACGATTTACGTAACGCCAACGGAAGCAATTGTTAAACATTTAAGAGAGAATAGTAAAAAACAAGATACTAATTAGTATCTTGTTTTTTTACTTCAATAACTTGTTGGTTGCTTCGTTAATAGTATGACCTATTGATAATTTAGCCCCTGACTCGAGTGATCGGTCTTTTTGATAATCGTACACTCCAAGTTGCTTAAATGGGAAAGAAGCCTGCATCACCGTAAAGTGTGTTGAAGAATCAATTTTGGGAACGGTATTTACAATTTTATCAATATTTAAATGTCCGGTTGCCATCCTGACCAGCACCCCAATCCAGTTAATTCCAGTGGACATATTTAAAAGAACGGTCTCGGTAATTCGAAGTGGTCTCACACCAGTAATTTTAATCTTGTCTTGATCCCTGTAAAAAAGAACCTGAACTAGTCCATGAAGACTTTGATTTTTCACCGCTACCTTAGCTCGTTCAACTAGCCCTTCCACATTCAAAACATCTTTACCATAAGGAACATAATAATCTGTTTGAAGACTGATATCGTCATCGTTTCCATCACCGGATTTAAACCCCACGGTTGAAATTGGAACTATTTTGTTCTCCGTTACTAATAAATCAAACGCAAAATCAACATGAGATCCATACCAAACTGCATCTTTTTGATTTGGTGGTAAAACCACCAACTTGAAATCATGATACTTGCTAAGTTCACGAATTAGGAAGTGACGATTACCCGGCAGAAAGACGTATTGGGGTTTCTCAGTTTGAATGACGTCTAAAATTTCTCCCAGTTGAATTGGTTCAATGTACTGCTTGTCACTCATCATTGGCGCTAAGGAGGCAGAATTAGGATTATTATTTAAAATTACAGTGTCAAATCCAATCTTTTTAAGTTGAATTAATATTTCACTAGTATAGAAATCAGAAGCAATATTGGGGCCAATTTTATTTCTACCCTTTCCAATTACTAGTGCGGTGTTATTCCCGATTTGATTAGATTCGTTGTCAATTTCATAACTAGCATAAAAGGAATTAATTTTTTCGGGAAATTCTCCAGCCGTTGGTTCGATCATTTTATAGGTTTTATAAGAATCCTTTTGACGAAGTTGATTGATATCTGTATGCCAAATGGATGACAACATTCCATCACCAAATCCCATTTCATGAGCTAACCTGAAAGCTTTAGCGTCATTTTGGTGTTTAAAAATATACGATCGACTCTTATCAATATTTGCCATGATCACAAAGAAAAATTGATCAATTTTGGTCAATTCTTGTAAATCTTCAATACTATAATGACGTGAGAGGGCTTCAAATAGAATTGGGAGTTGGATATCGGTTGGGTGAATTAATTGTGAAATTAGTTCATCTTCGGAAAGTTCAGAATAACTTGGCAAAACATCTTTTGGACTCGATTGCGAACTTCTAATGGCCTTTAACAAAGCGGCTTCGCAACTACGACCTACCCCAATTACTGATCCAATGGATTTGGTTTTAGTTCCAAGCCTTGAATCAGCATCAGGTAATTGCTCAAACGGCCAGATGGGGATTTTTACCGTGATATGATCACTGATTGGTTGAAGCACCGTCGTAAATTTATGAAAACGTGCTGGTAACTTAATTTTAGTAATTGGATGATTTAATAATAATTGTGAGGTAACTAAGGCAATCGGATATCCCGTTGATCTTGCTGCTAAGGTAGTACTCATGTTAAAACTAGGATTTACCTTTAGAACAAAACAATCATTTGTTTCAGTATTCAGAGCAAATTGTACATGACAAACGCCCTTGATTCCCAAAACGTCCATGACCTGAAATGAAATTGATCGCATCATTTGAATCTGGGTATCACTTAAAGTTTGTGCCGGGGTATAAACGACCGAATCATTTGAGTTCACTCCGACTGGATTCATATCTTCTAAAGAAGATACCATCAATTTTGTCCCCATTGTATCACGCAGTGAAACCGTTCCAACTTCTTTGTAGCCGACAATTTCCCGTTCAATTAGGCATTTACTAGACTTTGACTCCTCAAAGATGGTATCAGCATCGTTAGTTATTTGTTCCATGTTTTGAAAAATCAACCGTTGTTGTCGAACTTTAGGATCTAACGGTCTAACAGAAATTGGAAATGAAATTTTATCAATTACATTCCTTAAATCATCAAAATTATCAACAATATAATAATCAGGGGTGGGAATCCCATATTCTTTTAATCTTTGATTCAATCGATTTTCATTGTTAAACAGATCAATGTTATCATCATTTAAACCAATAATTTTTACATTATTTTCTTTTAATATTCCATTTTTATTTAAGCGTTGAATAACCTTTAGTGCATTAACTCCGCCGAAAACTGAGGTAACTGCATCAATGTTCTCTGTTTCAATAACATGTTTAGCATTTTCAGTATTAACAGGTTTAATGGAAATATTATCAGGATTCATTTCCTGTAATATTACTGAGTATGGATTATTATCCAAAAGAAAAGTAGTAATCCCAATTTTCTTCCAAACCTTTAGTGCTTGAAATGCAGCGGAATCAAGCTCACATTCTTGACCAATTCCAGACGGTCCTGCTCCGATTATTAAGATTTTTTTGATATCGTCTTTCATTAGGCTATCTCCCATGAGCTGTGATACTTTCTAGAAATTCATCAAATAAGTCAATACTGTCAGTTGGACCACTAGACCCATCCGGAGAAAATTGAACTGAGAAACTTGGATAGTCACGGTGCCTAATTCCCTGAACTGTTCCATTGATTAAGTCTATGTATGTCACAATTAGTTTTGATGTGTCGATAGAATTTGGATCTACGGCATAATCCTGAGCTTGATTAGCATAAATAATTTGATTAGTAATAATTTTTTGAATGGGATGATTGCTTCCATGGTGTCCAAGTCTCATTCGATAAACACTGGCTCCATTAGCCATAGCTAACAATTCATGCCCTAATCCCATACCAAAAACTGGAAGTGCCTGTTCTAATTTAGCAATCGTCTTTAAAACACTTTCATCAATTTCGTGCGGAGATCCAGGCCCTGTTGATAAAATAATTCCTTCTGGGTCAAGATCAATGATTTCTTGGTATGAAGTGTCAAAGGGAAGCACAATTACATTGCAATTCCTTTGAGATAATTGACGAATAATACCCTCTTTTAAGCCAAAATCAAGTACCGCAACGGTTTTGCCATTCCCAGGGACCAAATAAGGTTTGGGTGTGGCAACCTGTTGAATCTGCTGATTACTTAAAACGGCTGCATTTAACTGATCAAATGCATGTTCATCATTAACATCAACGAGACTCGCTTTTGAAATATCATGTGCCATAATGTATTTCAAAAGATAACGAGTATCAATTGCAGTTATCCCCGGAATATTACGTTGCTTAAGAAATGTATCTAAAGATATATTTTTTAAGTAACTAGTTGAAATATCTTCACTATGATGAACAACCACACCCTTAGCTGATGTCAAAATAGACTCATAGTTTTTTCGATTGATTCCGATATTTCCAACTGAAGGCTGTGTGAATGCCACGATTTGATTGTGATAAATTGGATCCGTGATTGATTCCTGGTAGCCATTAAGATTCGTATTCATAACAATCTCGCCCGTTACGGTTGATTCAGCCCCCATCGATTTTCCCACAAATGAAGTGCCATCATTTAGGATTAAATATCTTTTAGTCATAATGAAGGTCCCTTACTTGTTAGAAACGATTTCGACAGAATCACGATCATCAATTTCTGAAACCAAGACATTAACTTTTTCGTCCTTTGAACTAGGAATATTTTTCCCAACAAAATCAGCCCGAATTGGTAGTTCACGATGACCACGATCAACTAATACAGCTAAACCAATTCTCTTCGGTCTTCCCATTTCATTGATTGCTCCTAATGCTGCCCGGACAGTCCGGCCAGTGTATAACACATCATCAACTAGGATTACATTTTTATTATTAATGTCTACCCCATCATTATTAGTTGGATTAGGCTTTGTTTTTCGGTTCTTTAAGTCATCACGATATTTGGTTACATCTAGTTCCACAACCGGAATTTTAGCATTTTCAAGTTTTTCCAAGCGTTTAGCAATTCTTCTTGCCAAATAAACTCCACGAGTCTTAATACCAACTAAAACTAAGTCGTTGATACCTTTATTTTTCTCAATAATTTCATAAGTGATTCGTGTCAAAGCACGTTGCATGGCCATGCCATCAACTACAACTTTCTCTTTTGCCATAAATGTCACTCCTTAACTGATATCAGAATACTGTTTTCTTAATTGATCGATTGTTTTTTGAAAAATTGGTGGTGCTGGAACTTTAAAATTGAGTTCTTCATGTGTAACTGGATGTTTAAATCCCAGTTCAGCAGCATGTAAAAACTGTCCTTTCCCTTTAATGGTATTTTTAGGTCCGTAAAGTGGATCGCCAACGAGTGGATGACCAATATACTTCATATGGACTCTAATTTGATGAGTTCTTCCGGTTTCTAACTGACATTCCACTAAAGTATATTTCCCACCAAACCGTTCAAGAACGTGGAAATGAGTGATGGCATTCCTTCCGCCAGGAATTACTGCCTGTTTCTTGCGGTCTTTAAAAGATCTACCAATCGGAGCATCAATGGTACCGCGTTCTTCATTAATATTACCATGAACCAACGCTAAATACTTTCTGCGATTAGTTTTCTCCCTTAGTTGTTTGGACAATGATCTATGAGCAATATCGGTCTTAGCTACCATCAACAATCCAGAAGTATCCTTATCGATGCGATGAACAATTCCTGGTCTGACTGTTCCATTAATAGAAGATAATTTTGTATGATATAACAGCGCGTTAACTAACGTATGATCAGGATGACCGGGAGCTGGATGGACTACCATACCTTGTGGTTTGTTGACCACAATTACCTGATCATCTTCATAAATAATATCCAGCTTAATGTTTTCTGGTACTAAATTCATTTGTTTAGGTTCAGGGATAGAAATTTGAATGAGGTCATTATTTTGGGATTTGTATTTTGGCTTTTTAGTATCACCATTAACTAAAATTAAATGATCCTTGATCAATTCATTTGCACGACTACGACTTAAATCTTCATAGTGATCCGAAACCAATTTATCAAGTCGCTCGTTTTCATTGTCAGCTCTAAATTCTCTATTTTGCATTTTTCTCACTCTCAGGCTTTGCTAATAAAATAACTAAGAACAGGACAATCACACCAATCGTTACACACGAATCAGCTACGTTAAAAATTGGAAAGTTTATAAAATCTAATTGAATCATATCGGTAACTGCTCCTAAAAACAGCCGATCTAACAAATTACCAATCGTTCCAACCAACATCAACGTTAAACCAAACAAGTATCCGATATGATATCTTTCGATGTAAATAAATATCATAAAAACCAAAACAGCTCCAGTGGCGATGAATTCAAAAATGAAAGATTTCCCAGCAAGAAAACTCCAAGCAGCACCTGTGTTATTAATATTAGTCAATGATATAACTCCAGGAACGAATGGAATTTCTTTTCCAAGTGGAATGTTAATCCGAATCCACCATTTCGAAATTTGATCAAAAATCAGGAGAATAAAAAACATTAGTGCAAAACATATCCATGCCAAGATTTGTTTTTTAGAATAATCCGGTGATTTTTTCATTTTTATCAATATCCATTTCTGCTGCAGCTGGATGCTTAGGCAATCCCGGCATAGTGATTACTTTTCCAGCCATCGCCACAATGTATCCTGCTCCTAATTTCGGTAATAATTCAGTAATATGCAAAGTGAACCCACTTGGATCACCTAATTTTTTGGGGTCATCTGATAAAGAATATTGAGTTTTAGAAATACAGATTGGTAGTTTATCCCATCCATTTCTTTCAATGTCCTTTAATTGTTTCATGGCTTTCCCAGAAAGTACGACGTCCTTTGCTCCATAAATCTTTTTAGCGACTTTATTAATTTTATCAATCAAGGAATCCTCGTCATTGTAAACTCGATTAATGGATGCATTATTATCAACAAGTTTGATTAATTTTCGAGCAAGGTCAATTGAACCCTTACCACCCTCAAGAAATGACTTACTAATACCAAATTCAACATCTTGTTTCTTTAAATGATCACTTAACCACTTAATTTCTTCAGGGGAATCATCAGTAAACTGATTAATGGCGACGATAATTGGTTTGTTAAAGGATTTCATTGCCTTAATATGATGATCAAGATTTTTTACTCCAGATTTTAATGCTTTAACGTTTGGTATAGCTAAGTTTTCTTTACTAATCCCACCGTTAAATTTTAGAGCACGAATTGATGCAACCATAACGACTGCACTCGGATCTGCATTTAAGTGTGGTGATACCAAATCCATGAATTTCTCACCACCTAGATCAGAACCAAATCCTGCTTCAGTTAACGTATAATCAGCAACTTTAAGAGCCACATTAGTAGCTTGAACACTGTTACACCCCATAGCTAAATTAGCAAACGGCCCCCCATGAACAAACGCTGGGGTATGTTCTAATGTCTGAACTAGATTAGGATTAATCGCATCTTTTAAAATAATTGTTAAAGCACTTTCAACCCCCAGATTTGAAACAAAAACTGGTTCATTATCATAAGTGTATCCAATTAAAATATTCTTAATACGTTCTTTTAAATCATTTAAATCAGTTGATAGACACAAAATGGCCATTAATTCACTTGCAGCTGTGATTTCGAAATGCTCTTCTCTAGGAACGCCGGACTTAGATCCACCTAGTCCAATCACCATATTTCTTAGTTCACGATCGTTAACATCCATCGCTCGGTGCCACTGAATTTTACGTGGATCTAAATGTAAAGGATTTCCCTGTTGAATCGAATTGTCGATCAGTGCTGCTAAAGTATTATTAGCCGAAGTTAAAGCATGAATATCTCCCGTAAAATTAAGATTAATGTTCACCATTGGTTCAACTTGAGCAAATCCGCCTCCGGCTGCTCCACCTTTCATTCCCATCACAGGACCCATAGAAGGTTCCCGCAAAGCAATGGCAACTTTTTTATTTAGTTGATTTAACGCATCGCCAAGACCAATTAATACAGTGGATTTCCCTTCTCCAGCCGGAGTGGGATTAATAGCAGTTACTAAAATCAGTTTCTTTTTAGTATGTCGATCACGAGTATTACCTGATATTTTTGCCATGTACTTTCCATATGGATCAACTTCGTTTTGGGGAATCGAAAGTTTACTTGCGATATCTTGAATCGGATCCAATTGACTTTCCTGTGATATTTCAATGTCAGTTTTCATTCATACACCCTCTATTTTTTTACTTCAGTGCTAAAAGCTTCTTTTAATTCGATGATAGAATTGTTGGGAAGTATAAAATTATAGTTTTTATTCTTATAGTTGAAAGATAATTGAAATTTTTTGGAATGAATATCAATAATGTCCTTAATATTCATTTGAATCCCCTTGGGATGAAACATGCTCCGCACTGTTAATGTCTTATTTGATAAGATTAACTTTCTAAAATGAATTTGAATCCATGATAGTAGGATAAAAACAATAAAAAAACCTAATGTAATTTCTTGAAAGTGAGTTATTTCTAACCAAATGATCACCCCAATTAGCAAAATAATAAACGTCCAACTCCAGCAGATAATACTAGTAGTGATATTTGGTTGATACAAAAATTTTCTCTTTTGAGTTATCATAGTCTAAACCTCTTTATTAAACGAATGGAGTAATTTATTAATGTATAAATTATATTCTGATGCAGCTATTAAACCTAAAAGTAATCAATGTGGAATTGGAATTTTAATTCTTCATCAGAAACAACAAATTCAAATTAAAAAGCAATGTAAAGCAAAAAATAATCATATTGGTGAATTCAAAGCATGCCTCACTGCCCTAAGAGAGCTTTGTGATCATTTAAATAGTATTAACAAGCATCCAAGTGATATTACTGTCCTGTACTACACTGACAGTTCCATTTTAAGCGACAGTCTTAATAAACAATACGCCAAACATTATCAAAAATACGTTGATGAAATCGTTAAATTACAAAATCATTTCGCAATGGTGTTAACTAAATGGATTCCAGACACTCAAAATCTAGGTGCTCACGAATTAGCTTTTCAAGCTCTTCATTCTAATTAATTAACGTAGTTAGAGATTGGTTTTTCGTACATATCCCAGTCTTTAGTAGTGCCAAAAACGATATAATCCGATAATAATTTTCCAATCATTGGTCCAGTAGTTAGACCCGACGATCCAAGACCACTACCGATCAACAATTCTTTGTAATTGGGGATTGAACCAAAGAAAGGAGCAAAGTCATCTGTATAAGCCCTCGTTCCCATTCTACTACCAATAATATCAGAATAATCCAAGGTAGGAATTAATTTTTTGGCTGAATTAAGCAATTCATCATTAACCTTTGGTTCCTCTTTTAAATCAAAGCCCTTTTCATCGTCGTGAGTAGCTCCAATAATCAATTTTCCGTGTCCAAGCGGAATAAAGTCATATTCTCCTTCTGGCATCATCACCGGCATGTTCTCATGAGCTGGAATATCAGATACTTTTAATTCTACCAGTTGTCCTTTTTGAGGTCTGACTTTTACTTTAATGTTAAGAGGAGCAAGTGTTTCTTTTACCCAAGCACCGGTAGCTATGACAATTTGATCGAAACTTAATAGTTGATCTTTAAAACTAATGGTATGGTCACTAGTAAGTATCACTCTGCCCTTATAAAGAGTCAAATTTCGTTTTTTGGCGATTGCAACTAAATGCTTGCAGAAGAGATTCCCATTAATCCGACTACCTCCGGAAACAAAAATTCCTGGGTGAGTAATCGTAAGAATGGGAATTTTATTTTGCACTTCTTTTTTATCTAACCTCATTATGTTTCCCATCTCAGGAGTTGTTTGAGCCCTTCTTTTAGCTAAAGCATAAAGCTCATCTAAATCGTTATTATCTTGTTTTGTAATGATGGTCCCACTACTATTAAAAGTTGCTGAATTCATTTGAGTTTGATCAGCAATTTTAGGAATCAACTTAGCTCCAGCCTTTGCTAAGTTATACCATTGTTTATTTCTACGTTTCGACAACCATGGTGATATGATTCCTGAAGCTGCTTTGGTTGCTTGCCCATAACTATCGTCAAACATCGTTACCTCTCGTTCATCAGCATTTGGAAGTTGACTTAGGTAATATGCAATGGTGGAACCAACTATTCCACCACCAATAATCGCAATTTTTCTTTTCAATTACTTGTCCTTCTTGTTAAAAGTTTGCTCAGCCCAGTATTGGAAATAATCCGTTCTGATTCGTCCATTGTACAATTTACGTCGTTTAGTGGCTTTTTTGCCATATTCTTTTTCAAAATTTAAATCACTGGTTAAGTAATACTTAGACCAAGTTTTCATAGGAATAAACACCTTTCCCATGTCATGATAAAGCTGAGCTGCTTCTTTAGTATTACCCATTCTTTGACCATATGGCGGATTAGTAACTAAAACCCCATCTTGTTTATCGGTATGAAAGTCTTGGACGGCCACTTGTTTAAACTGAATGTCATGAAGTAAACCAGCTTCCTCAGCGTTCACTTTGGCATAATTAATCATTTGTTCATTAACATCAGAGGCCATGATATCAAACTCAGTGTCATAATCAGCTTTTGAATCTGCATCGGCACGCACTTTCTTTACAAGTTCTAGATCCACCCAATCCCAGTGTTCAAATACGAACTCACGATTATAACCTGGTGCAATATTTCTAGCAATTAAAGCCGCTTCAATTGGGATGGTCCCCGACCCACACATTGGATCCAGAAATGGCATTTGTTTGGGATGCCAATTTGTTAAAAGAATTAGAGCTGCGGCCATATTTTCTTTTAATGGGGCTTCACCCTTTGCAACTCGGTATCCACGTTTAAACAAACTAGAGCCAGTAGTGTCTAGTGTATCCATAACTTCGTCTTTATTAACCCGAACTTCAAGTGGATATAGTGCCCCTGATTCAGGTAATCTGGTGCGGCGATGATAAAATTTACTTATCTTTTCAACGATTGCTTTTTTAGTAATGGCTTGAATGTCCGGAACACTATGAAGAACTGATTTTTGTGAACGTCCCTCGACTGGAAACTTTCCATCCATCGGGATCAGGTCTTCCCAATCCAACCTCTTAGTATTCTCAAACAACTCGTCGAAAGTTGTCGCTTTAAAACGACCCACAATAATTTTAATTCGGTCTGCAGTTCTTAACCATAAATTAGCCTTAATAATGTCAGTAATCGTTCCAGTAAAAAGAACCATTCCGTTCTTAACTTCTGGATCGTATCCCAATTCCCGCAACTCATCTCTTACTAAGCCTTCTAAACCAGCAGAACAAGTTGCCATTAAATTAATTTTTTTCATTTTATTCATTCCCTTTTATATAAAAAAAGAGTGGGAAGATCCCACTCAACCTGAAAAATGGTGCAGGCCCCTATAAGCCATGTTTTGTGCTTAACCACAACTTCAGGAAAAAGTGGTTAAGTAGTAATCATCTATCTCAAGAACAAATTGTTCTTCCCCCACACTTGGTTCAATTTCCGTGTGTGAAGCTCCCCTACCAAAGTTTGGGTTTCCCGCTCGCGGGGTTTACTGCGTTCCAATAATTTGATTTCTCAAATTAGTCGTTTCTGTGGCACTTTATGAAATACTAGAGCATAGCAATTGCCTTAGTTCTTTCTTTCGCCGTAATCAAATCAATGATCCCTCGGCTTATTTTTTCACCGAGCACGAACACTACAAGCATCTCAGCTTGTGCGAGAGTGGACTTTCCTCAGCCAACAATTGTTGACCGCGATTACTCAGGACCTGCACCAAGTCTTTAAAACCTATTAGATTTATCTGAATCCTCGCCGTATACACGACGCTCTAAGCTGGATAACCGTTTTAAGATATCCATGTCAGTCGGATTCTGACCTTGAGCCGGCTGACTTGAAGCAGTATTCTTTGATGCTTCCTCAGCAGATTTAGTTGGCTCAGCAGTTGTTTCTTCTGGTGCCCGTTGTGGAGCACTTGAACGTTCGATAGGACGTTGAGTACTTTGTGTGCTCGATCCCATTGATACTTGACGAGATAATTCGTCAACTTTTAACTTTAGATCTTGATTTTCCTGATCTAACTGATCAATCTCACGTTGAAAAGTCTCATAGTCCTTAATGATACTATCCAAGAAAGTATCAACTTCAGCAGGATCGTAACCCCGCATTTTTTGCTTAAATTCCTTTTGTAGAATTTGTTTTGGAGTAAAATTAATATTTTCCATTAATGCACACCTCACCAATCATTTCCGCATAATTCTATTCTATCAGAAATAAAACTAAAAGTCATCATTTAACTGTCTTTGATAATCATCAGCAAGATCTTGTAACTGATCAAAATCGATCAATTGCATCGGATATGCATGATTTTTTTGAAACTGTTGAATAGCTTGATAGTCATATTTAGTTTTACCTTCATTTTCTGGATCATACACTAATAACGACTGGTCTGTATGCGTTAGCATAAATCGTTGATAATTTTTTAATTGTTTAGGTGAATCATACGGATGGTCACTTACTGAACTTACAAAATCAGCTTTAGAAACTGCTCGATTTAATTTTGCTTGATTATCTTCATTCCAGTTTGACCCAAATTTTTTAAATGGTAACATTACTGCTAATTGAAATTCATGTGGATACTTTTTTTGAAGTTCTTTAGAAACATCAACCGTCCATTGCTCAATCCCGAGCTGTCCGCCGGTGATAATCCAGTCACATCCATTTTCAATTAACTGTGAAAGTTGATCAAACAAAGCTTGCTTAATAATTTTTAACTTAGGATCATCATTTTGAAAGATTCCTAATTCATAACTCCGGTACCCTGATACCCAAACGCGGCTCATTTCTATCCACCTTTCAATAATTATTTCTCCAAGTTACCTACAATTGCTATAATATACTACGTATATGATAACATGATCATTTTTAATAAATGGATTGAGGTTATACAATGAATTTCCATTATCCTAACGGTAATTCCTATCGAAGTACCAGTAAATCAAGTAAACTTATCATTAAAAAAAATAAATCTACCATTAAGTACGGTGATCGGGGGATGTCCCTTGAAGCTGAATTAAATGAAAGCAACCAATATTATTTGGAAAGGGATATTGCAGTGGTTCATAAAAAACCTACCCCAATTCAAATTGTAAATGTTGACTACCCCAAACGTAGTGCAGCCGTTATTAAGGAGGCATATTTCCAGCATGCTTCTACAACCGACTATAACGGTATTTATCGGGGCAAATATATTGATTTTGATGCTAAAGAAACTACTAGTACCACTTCTTTTCCTCTTAGTAACTTTCATAAACATCAAATTGAACACATGAAAAAATGCACCAAATTAGGTGGGATCACCTTTGCAATGATAAAATTTGTTAAAAGTAATGAACTTTTTGTGCTTGAAGGACCGAATCTATTCTATTATTGGGACCGACAAAATCAGGGCGGAAGAAAGTCAATTTCAAAAATAGAGCTTCAGGATAATGCATACCAAATTAAGTACCATCTTCAACCCTTGATTCCGTACCTCAGAGCGGTTGATCAAATTATCGATAATAAGAACAATATGTAAAGGAGAAGTCTAATGGCTGATTCAGATGAAAATATTTCTAGGGTACAAAGGTTTAAGCATCATCAGCGACCAAGAAGGAAAAAGATGAAACTTTGGAAAAAAATCATTTTATGGATTTTAGCAGTAATCGTTGCCATATTTATTTGTGGAGCAGGGCTTTTTACTTACTATGCAGCTAGTGCTCCAAAGATATCTTATAATACCCTTTCAAGCGATAATTCAACGACGATTTATGATTCAAGTGGTAAAATAATTTCGCGTTTAGGTGCCCAAAATCGGGATTACGTAAAACAAGATCAGATTCCTGATAATCTAAAAAATGCGATTATTTCAATTGAAGATCGTCATTTTTATAAGGATCATGGGGTTGATCCTGCTAGAATTGTTGAAGCAGCCTTTTCAAATCTTCGTGGCCAAGGTGGTTTACAGGGTGGCAGTACCCTTACTCAACAATTAGTCAAATTATCAGTCTTTTCGACTAAGGCATCCGACCAAACGCTAAAACGAAAAGCTCAAGAAGCCTGGTTAGCGGTCAAAGTCGACCATGATTATAGTAAACAACAAATTTTAGAGTTTTACATCAACAAGGTTTACATGGGTAATAATGCTTACGGAATGCAAACTGCTTCCGATTATTATTTCAATAAACCATTAAAGAAGATTAACCTCCCACAAACGGCTTTTTTGGCTGGTTTACCTCAAGCTCCTGTTCAATATAATCCTTATACAAATCCTAAGTTAGCAACTGAACGAAGAAATCAAGTTCTAGAAGCAATGGCTAACAATAAAGTGATTTCTAAGGAGCAAGCTAGTGAAGCTGAAAAGACCAGTATTCAAGATGGTCTGGTTAAACAACACAATTCAAATTCGTCTCCATACGCAAAAAATGAGAAGTATGCCGATGCCTATATCCAACAAGTTGTTCAAGAACTAGACCAAAAGGGATACAAATTAAATGCTGGAAATAAGGTTTATACAAATTTGAATATGGACACTCAAAAACAAATGTATAAACTGGCCAACGATCCCAACTCACCTATTCAATTTCCTAACAATAACTTCCAAATTGGTGCCACGATGGTAAATTCCAATAACGGTAAAGTGGTTTCGATGCTTGGATCAAGAAAACAAAAAATTGCCTTTGGATTAAATCGTGCAATTCAAACCGATCGTTCTAGTGGATCAACTATGAAACCACTAATGGACTATGGACCAGCAATTGAATACTTAAAATGGCCAACTTATCAAGCCGTTCAAGACACGCCCTTCACGTATCCCGGAACAAATAAAGAACTTCAAGACTTTGACAATAAGCACGAAGGTACCATCACGATGCGAAAAGCACTTGTTGAATCACGTAATATTCCTGCGATCAGGACCCTTCAACAGGTTGGAATCCAACGATCACAAGACTTTTTAGCTGGATTAGGAATGACATTTAATAAACCACTTGAACTACAAAACGGAATTGGTGCCTATATCTCATCAGAGCAGGAAGCAGCTGCGTATGCTGCATTTGCAAATGGTGGGACGTATTACAAACCATATTTAATCAATAAAGTAGTTAATGTCAACGGAGCTGAAAAGCAATACAGCCCTAAGGGGCATCGAGCCATGTCACCAGATACTGCCTTTATGATAAATGACATGCTAAAAGGCGTCATGACTTCCCCTAATGGTTCTGGAACTGCTGCTAAGATCCCTGGACTTTATCAAGCTGGTAAAACTGGTACTACTCAATATCCAGACGATTGGATTAAGAAAGTGCCTGACCAATCATCAATGGATTCATGGTTTAGTGGATACACGAAGAATTTCTCACTTTCTATTTGGACCGGATATGACCACCAGTTTAAACCTGGAAACTATATTTCCGAGCCACAAACACGAATTGCTCAAACCTACTACAAAGAAGTAATGTCACAGGCATCTACTAATAAACCTAATATTGATTGGCAGAAGCCGGATAATGTGATTGAAACCAAACGAGATGGCGTAAACGAATACTATATCGAAGGCCACATGGGAACCGCGGTTTCAGCTAATAATGCTAGTCAATCTGGACAAGCATCCAAGAATCGTTCAGTTGTCTCAAATTCATCAAGTTCAAAAGACTCCAACAGTTCATCATCTGACGATAATTCTAGTTCAAGTCAGACGTCATCGGGGTCTAGTTCTAAGGTTGAAGAGCCATCTGAATCAAGCAAACCTAATGATCAATCATCTTCTGAATCATCAAATAATCAAGATAACAATAATCAGATCACTCCTGCTTCTAATAATAGTCAATCATCAAGCACTTCTACTCCAAATCAATAAATTGAATATTCTCTTTAAGACTCATCCACTTTATGATTTATGTGGCTTGGGTCTTTTTTGTTGTTGTTTTGTTTTTTTAATTAAGTTAAAGTAACTTTTAACTTTTCACCTGAATTTTAATTATTTAACCACAAAAAAATGCATAGATCTTTTACATCCATGCATCATTGATTAATTTTAAAAATCGGGATATTTTGTTTTGGTTTTCTTGGTTGATCACTGTTTAAATTTCTCTGTCGCTGTTCATTGGCTTCCTGAACTTGTGCAGCGGTTTTAATGTTGCGATGCTGCCAATTCAAAAGAATTCGATCCATATACTTCAAACTATAAACCTGACTTAGCACCGCCTCTTTGAGGGCTAATTCAATAATCTTTGGTGAGTAATGATCTTGTTCAAGCCATTGATTGATTGTTTCCAACTCGATTGAAGATAATGGCCGACCAAATTCCTCTTGAATTTTTTTAAATAATCCTTTTCGTTCCTTAATATCATTACTTTGTTTGTTACGCTCTTTTTGAGCATGATTATTAGTGTTTACTAACGATGTAGAATCAAGCAACTTGTCCATTTTATGATTTAAAAGATCAAACTTATATTCGTCCTTCCCAGACTTCGTACTAGAAATGTTGATAATCTTTTTAGTAACTAATTGATGTAATAAATTATAAATATCGTTTTCTTTTAAACCAGTCGCTTTCGACAACTCAGTAGCACTTGGAAACAAATCCCCTTTAGAACGAGCTAGTACTAACTCCAAGAAGACCACTAATTCAGTTGGGCTCATCCCCAACTCAGAGAAATGCTGCAATAAAAAACCAGAAACGCTAATTGAACCACTTTCTAAATAGCGCTCTAAATTTTCACTCATTTTATTCCTCCTTCAATAATTCATCATTACAAATTCTTAATTGTTTGCACAATCTTGCCCGTCTTATAATTTACCGTGACATAATTCATTCGATTGTTCTGATTTAAATAGGAAACCACCCAGGCTGGCTGATCCTGATAAATCCCAAGTCCGGTGTTAATAATCTTAGAGGCTTTCCCAATTTTTTGAGCCGTCTTTTCTGCTTCCTGTTGTGTAATCCCACTCTTTTGGGTAACGACCTGCATACTTTTCCCGTTCTTAGGTAAGATGGCATACGCATACTGATTCTGTTTATTATAACCACCAACTGAATAGTATGTCTTATTTAAATTAGACGAGTAGAAATGATTAATATCATGAAATCCAGCACTATTTTCTGCTACCGTAGTGACATGAGAACGAGCGCGTAATTGGGGTGCTTTAGCAACATGAAAGAAAATAATAACACCCAGAATGATTAGAACGATCACCGCAACAGTTATCCATCGAATCCGATGAGTCCTTTTTCGTTTTAATTGTTCTCTGTACATGAAAATTCCTCTTTTATTTAGCTTTTACATGCATCATTATAGCAAACTTTCCTTGTTTAATAATTAATTAATCCCTCTTATTAAAGAAATCTTGACCATCTTTAACAATCTTAGCGATTGACCCCGTTTTAATTGGTAAATCAGAGGGAAGCGCATCGATGATTTGCTTACCATACCGTTTGTCAATCAAACGACTGTCCAAAAAGTTAATGATACCATAATCAGTTGAGCTTCTAATCAATCTTCCCACCCCTTGTTTAGTTTTGATAATAGCTTCTGGTAAGTCAAAATTATAAAATGGATTCTTGTTTTGTTCTTTTAAAAACTTAGCCCGACTTGAAACAACCGGATTATTGGGAGATTCAAACGGTATCCGGGTAATAATGAGTTGCTTGAGTAAATTATCCGGAAAATCAACACCCTCAAAATAACCATTAGCTCCAAGTATTACTGGAACTGCATCCTTGGTTGACTCAAATCTTTTGATCATTTTTTCTTGACTCCCAGAAACACCGGCGGCTTGAATCATAAAATTATCGTTATTGTTCTGATCTAATTTTTCGTACACTTTTTTCAAAATATCCAATGAGTTAAACAGTACTAGCGTTGGTACTGCATTAGCGTTGATAAGCTTCCAAATTGAGTTAGCCAGATAAGAGATATATTCATCATTATCTACACTAGGTGGCATCGGTGTCGTTTCAGAAATCATCATTTCAGCTTGCTTGGAATAATCAAAAGAAGATTTTAGCCGTTTCATTCTCGTATCACTCCGACTTAAATCAAGCTGATCAAAAATATACTGTGACTTTTTTGATGTAAACAACGTCGAACCGGTAAAAATTGCTGGCTTAAAATAGTGATAGATATTTTCCTTTAACTTATTTTTGGAAGCAAAATCGCCAGTCATGAGGTTGACATGATTAGGATCTAGATCCTCTGTATAATAGATCCAGTAAAAAGAGGATCGCTCACTAACCCTTTGCTTAACTTGATCCACATTAACACTATCAATGTAATCAGTAATTGTAAGTAAATGACGTTCAAACTTTTCAATCAAAGCTTCATCAGAAATCGTCCAACGATTCTTTTCCTTCTTAACTAACTTTTTGAAAGTATTTATAAATTCTTCTAATTTTACGTTAATATGAGTCAAATGGTTTATTTGATCCTGATGGTCTTTCACAAATTGAAGTAGTTCTTTTGCACTAATCGAAGACTCAGAACGCCTAGTAGTAACAGGTTTCATGAATTTTACCCTAAAATCCTGTAAAATCAACTGATTTGTATCAAAAATAGCATCTAGCTGGGAATCTAACCCATTAAGTCGATTTAACTCATCAATATCGTCAGAAAAGATTTCATTTAAATTTAATCCGTGGGTTTGAAATAAATCATTCTTAACCCTTCCAGTATTTTTCTTTAAAGTATTGAATTTAATGACTTTTTCTTGCGATGAAAACGCAACGTCAGCAAGTTTATGAGCTTCGTCAACCACTAAGTATGGCTTTGAAGTCATGTAATTACTTAATTGACGACTATTCTCAAAAAGATAATTATGGTTAACGATAACAATATCAGCACGTTCCACCCGCTTCAATTGAGCGAGTAAAAAGTCAACATCCCGAAAAGAGTTCTTCTTATCCGTCTCCACATGAGAATTTTGATAATTAATTTGATCAATAAACGGAACTTCATTGGGAAGATTTAATTCGTCAAGATCACCCGTGCTTGTCTCAGTGAGCCAGACCAAGATTCGTGCTTTCATGAATTGTGACTGTTTAGATTTATCGTGAAATTGAAGTGTTTTGCTAAACCGTTCTAGATTAATATAATGATTGACACCCTTTAACATGGCAACATCAAAACTAGTATTAAGTAACGGTTCTAGTTGACTCTTAATTGTAGAATACAACTGTTCCTGAAGTCCATTGGTAGAAGTACTGACCACTAGCTGTTCACCTTCATTAACCAAATAAGCCATTGGAACCATGTATCCCAGGGTTTTCCCACTCCCGGTTGGTGCTTCAATTAATAAATTATAGGTGGGTTTTTCTTTATCATGATAATTATTATAAATTAAGTTCATCATTTTACTTTGTGAGCTTCGCCAATTTAACTTACCCATAAATTGGCGTTTCTTCTGCTTCTTAGTCCTAGGATACTTTATCAAATTGTGCTCTGAGATTGAATAGGATGGTACTTGGTTTTTTAGCGCAATCCCATTTACAACCACATATTGCGAATTCAAATTCTTTAAATGTTCCCGCTTAATCTCTTCACGATCTTCAATAAATTGAACCGTATCTCTAGGGAGATCAGGATGAACCTTAAGAATAGACTGAATTGTCACTAAGGGTAATTTTTCAATCTTCTTCATGATTGTTAACAGTAAATGAGCAGTTGCGTCAGCATCACTTTTAGAGGAATGCGGATGGGTGTGTGAAATCCCAAAATGATGACTTAAGTCTTTTAATCGATATCCCGTTAATTCCGGAAAAAAGATTTGACTCAACGTGACCGTATCAATGGCTTTAATATCTAACTCAGGATAACCCACTCTTTCTAATTCCGCATTTAAAAACGGAAAGTCAAAATTAACGTTATGGGCAACGAAGACAGTACCGCTCAGTATCTTATAAATATGGGGAGCAATTTGATCAAACGTTGGTGCTCCTTTAATTGTCTGGGCGTTAATGCCAGTTAAGTGGGTGATATCTTTTGGAATCGCCTCACCATTATTAACATATGTTGAGTAGGAATCGACCACTTGACCATCTTGAACAAAAGTACAACTAAATTGAATAATTTGGTCACCATTAGAGACATCCGTTCCAGTTGTCTCCATGTCAACGACTGCATATTTTGTATTCTTGGACACCTGTCTCACCTACCCTTAAAACTAACTCCACTACAATATTACTACATTTATCTTAATATTTATATAAACCAACATTTAATCATTAGTAAAGTATTCTAAAATATATTGGTCATGTTCTAAATTATGATAAAATAGGTATGTTTGGAAAGTGAGCGATTGAAATATGAACACGACTGCAACCGGGTTGAGTCATGCAAAAATAATTTTTTTAGGTGAGCACAGTGCCGTCTACCAAAAGCCTGCGATTGTTTTTCCTGTGCCACAAATTAAAGTGAAAACCACCATTACTTCTGATGGTAACAATCAACTATTCAGTAAATACTACCATGGTCCAATTAGTGCTCTTCCTTCTTCAATGAATGGATTACAGACACTTATTAATCGTCTTAACCAATCATTAAATCCTAATAGCATCCCAATTAATATCAAAATTGATAGTGCAATTCCGTTGGGGAGAGGGATGGGTTCATCCGCTGCAACAGCTAGTGCAGTTACCAAAGCCTTTTTTCATTTCTTTAATCATCAACTAAACGCTAACCAGCTTAAGAAATTTACCGATGTAGAGGAAAAGATAACTCATGGTAATCCAAGTGGAATTGACGCTAAAACCGTCAGCGCACTTAATCCCATCTTATTTGAAAAGGGTCAGTTTTATGATTTCCCCGTTTCAAGCACAGGAACTCTCATCATTGCTGATACCGGCATTTCAAGTAATACTTCCACGGCGGTTTCAATGGTAAGAGATGAAATGGACCATAACTTTCAAAATACGAATGATTTAATTAACGACCTCGGGGATTTAGCTGAAGCAGCTAAACATTCTCTGACATACAATAAACTCAAACAAACCGGCAAATTAATGAATCTGGCCCAAAATGATCTTTCAAAATTGGGAGTTAGTTCAACAGAAATTAATACCCTGGTAAATGCTGCTAATCAGGCGGGTGCCCTCGGTGCTAAACTAACGGGAAGCGGACTCGGTGGATGCATTATTGCTCTGTCAGATTCTAAAACCACCACGCAAAAAATCAAGACAACCCTTAAACAAAGTGGAGCACAAGGAGTTTGGGTCCAATCATTAAATGAAATGAAGTAAGGAGATTTATTATGTCCGACAATACTAATATCTATAGAACCCAGAAGGCTCGTGCTCATACTAATATTGCACTAATCAAATATTGGGGAAAGGCCAATAGTCAACTCATTATTCCAGAAGACAGTAGCCTGTCTTTAACTTTAAATGACTTCTATACCGATACTGAAGTTCGCTTTGACCCATCTCTAAGTTCTGATCAAATCACTTTTAACAATCATCTAATTAATGATTCGGAAGAAAAAAAGATTGTCAGCTTTCTTGACATCGTTCGAAAAAAAGCCAATGTTGATATTCACGCCCACGTTAAGACAAATAACAATATCCCTACTGCTGCTGGGCTTGCTTCATCTGCTTCAGGTTTTGCTGCTCTCGCTGCCGCTTCTAGTAAAGCCATTGGAATGAATCTTTCTAAAAAAGATCTTTCTAGGCTCGCTAGACGAGGATCAGGTTCAGCAACGCGCTCTATTTTTGGCGGTTTCGTCAAATGGGAAAAGGGTCATAGTGACGAAACTTCCTTTGCCATTCCAGTTGAAGAAGACATTGATTGGGACATTAACCTAGTAGCTGTTATTATTAATCGAAACGAAAAAAAGATTTCTAGTAGAGAGGGTATGAAAATTTCTAAGTCCACCTCCCCTTACTATCAAGCATGGAAAAAAGTTACTAGTCATGACATGACCACGATGAGAAAAGCAATTCGTACTCATAACTTCGACTTAATGGGCCACACTGCTGAGGAAAATGCCATGAAAATGCACGCCCTCACGTTCAGTTCCGATCCAGCTTTTACATATTTTAATGGAGATACACTTAAAGCAATTCAAATTGTTCACGAATTAAGAGACAATGGCATCAGTTGCTATTTTACAATTGACGCTGGTCCAAATGTAAAAGTGTTAGTCCAACATGATAATTTAAACCAAGTTGTAAATCGATTTAAAAGCACTTTTGGATCATCAAACGTGGTTGCTACCACTCCAGGTCCTGGAATCGAATATTTAAATTAAGGGAGTAATTAATTACATGATTTCCGCAAAAGCACCGGGTAAATTGTACGTAGCTGGTGAATATGCAGTAGTTGAGACCGGCTACCCTGCTATCATCGCTGCATGTGATCGCTTTGTTAGGGTTGGCATTAAAGCAAGTTCAGATTTTGGAAGCATCTATTCAAAACAGTACGATGAAAATATGCTCCATTGGAAGAGATTAGGCCATCGCATGGTCTTCGATAATCGTGATAATCCTTTTCAGTACATCATTTCAGCGATTAAAGTAACTGAAGAATACGTTGAAACTCTCAATAAAAGTTTAAAAACATACGATATAATCGTAAATAGTGAACTCGATAGTGCCGATGGACGTAAGTACGGATTAGGTTCTTCAGCTGCCGTCACGGTTGCAACCGTTAAAGCCTTATGCGAATTCTACGACATTAACCTTTCTACGATGCAACTCTTCAAGCTAGCCGCAATTGCTCATTTTGAAGTTCAAGGAAATGGTTCATTAGGCGATGTAGCTGCTAGTGTATTCGGCGGTTGGATTGCTTACCATTCATTTGACCGACAGTGGTTAGCCAATGCCCGTAAAGATGTGGATTTAGTGGAACTGTTAGATTTAAAGTGGCCTAGTTTAAAAATTATGCCGCTAACAGCACCAAAGAATTTACAATTATTAATTGGATGGTCAGGTTCACCCGCTTCAACTTCAAATCTAGTTGATCGAGTGGAGCTAAAAAAAGCCAGAAATTCTGAACTTTATCAAGACTTTCTTCACTTCAGTCAGGAGTGTGTCTTAAATATTGTTAATGGCTTTAAAAGTTCTAATCTGGAAATGATCCAAAAGAACATTGAAAACAACCGCAAGCTCCTTTTAAAACTCGGTGAATTTGCCAACGTTGAAATTGAAACCCCAAAGCTAAAAGAATTAATTGACATTGCCGATCATTTTGGTGGTGCAGCCAAAACTTCGGGAGCTGGTGGCGGTGATTGTGGGATCGTCATTATTAATAAGGATGATAATATCGATGATCTTGTTAGCGATTGGAACCGCCATGGAATTAAGCTACTAAACCTTAAGATTCATAATAATTAGGAGAAACAAATGACTAACCAACAGTCACATCGAAAAGATGAACACGTCTCGCTTGCTAAAAAATTTCACCATACGGAATCTGAAGCTGGATTCGATCAGGTTCATTTTATGCCAGTAACATTCCCTGAAATGACATATCAGGATGTAGATATCTCAACTCAATTAGGCTCGCTGCCTTTAAGGGTCCCCTTCTACATTGAGGCGATGACTGGTGGCAGTGAGTATACCAAAAAATTAAATTTTCACCTAGCTTCTATCTCAAGGCGCTGTGGAATCGCAATGGCTTCGGGATCAGAGAGTGTAGCAATCAAACATCCGGAACTAATCGATACCTTTTCGATCATTAGAAAGCAAAACCCAGATGGACTGATCTTTGCTAACATTGGTGCTGGGACAACCCCAAAAGCGGCTGAGCAAGCAATTGATATTCTTCAAGCTAATGCATTAGAGATCCACGTTAATTCAGTTCAAGAACTCATCATGCCCGAGGGATCAAATTCATTTAACTGGCTATCCAATATTTCAAACATTGTCCAAAATATTAAAGTGCCAGTAATCGTCAAGGAAGTTGGATTCGGGATGAGTTCTAAATCAATTCAAACCCTTTTGGACCTTGGAGTTGAATATGTAAACATTGGTGGTCGTGGCGGAACTAACTTTGCTCAAATTGAGAACTTCCGTCGTCATCAAAAAGAAATGGACTATTTTAAAGACTGGGGAATTACCACGGTGGAATCTCTCTTTGAATCCCAAAAAGTTCCTAGCATGAACATCGTAGCAACTGGTGGCATCACTAATCCCATGGAAATCGTCAAATCCTTGTATTTGGGTGCCGATGCCGTTGGCATTGCGAGTCAGATTTTGGTGAAACTAATTGATGACGGTGAAGACGAGACCGTGAAAATGATTAACGATTGGATTATTGGCATTAAATCCATTTTCACCGCACTAGGCGCACACAACATTACTGAACTGCGTCAATGTGAATCAGTAACTAGTCCAGAATTACAAAATTACTTAAATCAACGCAAATAAAAAGACCTTCGTTTAAAAAACGAAGGTCTTTTTATTTTCTCATGCTTTAAACCTTAATCCCTTAGGGAAAAAGTTTTTTAACGTCCCATTCACGACTTTACCAAATCCAACACTCATTCCGCGACATTGAATTAAGTACCACCCCTTCTTTAAGTTGGGATCCACGGCAACGGTGTCACCATGGACATAACTCTGCCACTGATGATCAGTAATTTTAACGATGTTTTTTACGTCATTAGGATTAATTGCCAATGCCAATGCATACGAAGGCTCAATCCGATTCTTTTTAATCGTTCCAAGTGGCGTTCCGGGTCGCATTACTTTTAAACCATCTAAATCGGGGATTGCTGGATTAAATGAATACAGGGTACTCCCAAATTCTAGAAAATCTTTTGTCAAAAAATCGCGCTTAAAGTTAACGTTACAGAACTCTTTCCACTCTTTTTTTATACTACTTGAGACGTTACTTCTTTGATGCTTAATCTTTTTGGATTTTCCAACATCTGTACTCTGCAACTTGGCAATAAAATGCCCATCACCCTTAAATAAGTTAGGAAACAGACGAGCCGTTTTAGTTAACTCTTCGCTTCCATCCGCCCATTCCGGTTTTCCGTCGATCATCCCATCATACTTCTTAATCGGGAGAGCCTTAAAATCATAATTAGCTAAGATCCAAGCAATTATCTGTTCGTCTTCTTCTGGTGAAAAAGTACAAGTTGAATAAATCAATTGTCCACCTGGTTTTAACATCTTAACGGCTTCTCTTACAATGTCTTTTTGCCGCACAGCACACTCTTTCGGATAATCAATTGACCAGTATTTTGTTGCGTCATGATTTTTTCTAAACATTCCCTCACCCGAACATGGTGCGTCAATCAAGATCTTATCAAAATACCTTGGAAAATGCTTTGACAGGTTATGTGGATCTTCATTCAAGATTAAAGGATCCCACACCCCAAACCGTTCCAGATTTTCAACTAGAACCTTAGCTCGGCTCCGGTCAATCTCATTTGATACAAGTAAGCCCTTGTTTTTCATCATACCAGCCAAATGAGTCGACTTTCCTCCTGGGGCAGCACACAAGTCTAATACCTGATCTCCCATACTAGGATCAACCACCTCTGCTACGTACATGGCAGATGGTTCCTGACTGTAAACGTAACCACTCTGATGCTCGACGGTTTTCCCGCTAATTTTTCCGTAATAACCATTTTGGGTATAGGAAATCGGGCTTGTCATATCCAAACGAACATCAGCTTTAGTTTTGAGCGGATTAGTTCGAAAGGCATTGTAAGAGTCTTCATCAAAAGAATCAATAAAACTTTGATAATCATCTTTTAACAGATTATGATATTTACTTTTAAAATCTTCAGGTAATTTCATACTGATAAGTCCTTATTATTCAAATTGCTTGGCAGCTCTCACGGCCATCTTCCATCCCTTGTATAGTTTTTTTCTTTTATCGCCACTCATATGTGATTCAAAAAAAGTACCAACACGCTTACTTCTTTTAATTTCATCAATATCCTTCCAAAATCCAACCGCCAAACCAGCCAGATAAGCTGCTCCCTGTGCCGTAGTCTCTGAAATTAATGACCGTTCAATTTGATCATTTAAAATATCGGCTTGAAACTGCATTAAGTAATCATTTTTAGCAGCTCCACCATCTACTACTAGTGATTTAACCGGAATCTTAGTCTCTTCTACCATCGTATCAAGAACATCCTTTGTTTGAAATCCTAACGATTCAATGGTCGCACGAACTAATTGATTACGCGTCGTTGATGATGTCAAGCCAAAAATCGATCCACGAATTTCCTGATCCCAATATGGTGCCCCTAGTCCAGTAAACGCTGGCACTACGTAAACTCCGTCACTCGTTTTGGCATCATAAGCCATTTGCTCAGAGGCCTTAGCCGATGAAATTAAACCCATCTCATCCTTTAACCATTGAATTGCCGATCCAGCCACAAAAATGCTACCTTCTAAAGCATATTTAACTTCTCCATTCAATCCGTAGGCAATTGTGGTTAACAATCCATTACTAGAAAACCTTGGCGTTTTTCCTGTATTCATCATAATAAAGGCACCCGTTCCATAAGTATTCTTCGTCATTCCGGGTTGTAATGCTAATTGTCCAAATAATGATGCTTGTTGGTCACCGGCAATTCCGGCAATTGGAATCTGTACCCCTAAAAATGAATATCCCTTCGTATATCCAAAGAAGTGTGACGATGGTTTCACTTTAGGTAACATTTTCTTAGGAATATCGAAGAGCTCTAACAGATCATCATCCCATTTCAAATCGTTGATGTTATATAACATTGTCCTACTAGCATTAGTATAATCAGTGGCATGAACGGTTCCGCCGGTCAGATTCCATAGCAACCATGAATCAATGGTTCCAAATAATAAATCTCCATTCTCCGCCCGTCTCTGGGATCCCTTTACATGATCTAAAATCCATCTAATTTTCGTACCAGCAAAATAAGAATCAACAATCAGTCCCGTCTTTTGGTGAATTAAATCAGCGTAACCATCAGTTATTAACCGATCAGCAATTTCACTGGTCTGTTTTGATTGCCACACCACAGCATTATAGATGGGCTTTCCACTTCGTCTATCCCAAATTACAGTCGTTTCACGTTGATTAGTAATGCCGATACTTCGCACTTTATAGGGAGGAACTTCAGAGTTAATCAATACCTCAGAAATCACAGATTCAACGGCATTCCAAATTTCAATTGGATCTTGTTCCACCCACCCTGGATGAGGAAAAGATTGTTTAAACTCACGTTGTACTTTTCCCACAATCTGGCCATCATGATCAAATAACATTGCTCGGGTAGAGGTCGTTCCTTCATCAATTGCCATTATGTATTGCTTGCTACTCATATTTTCCCTCGTTTTTTCAAATAAATGTTGTATGTTAATTATACCCTAAGTAATTTAGCATACCAAACGTGAAGTTATACCATAACAAAGGCAATATGGTAGAATACTTACATGTGATTTAATAGGAGGCAATCTAAATGACAAGTTTTAATGAATATTCCGCATGTACTAGCATTTTAGTTGGAAAAGATGCCACGGTTGATGGCAGCACTTTAATTGGTCGCAATGAAGATGCTAAAGCATCATGGCCAAAACGATTTGTTGTCCACGAACATAAAGAATATAAGGATAATCAAGAATTCAAATCAACTGACAACGGCTTCAAGATGCCACTACCAAAGACGCGAGGGAAATACACTGCTACTCCTGAATGGACAGACCAAGATGGTTTATTTGAAGAGGATGGCATTAACGAATATGGGGTTGCTATGAGCGCAACTGAAAGTACGTACGCTAACGCACGTGTCCTAGGTTATGATCCCCTTGTAAAAGATGGAATTGGCGAAGAAGCCATGGTAACCGTAGTCTTGCCTTATGTCCATTCCGCAAAGGAAGCCGTCAAACGTCTTGGTAACATTGTTGAAAAATATGGGGCCAGTGAAAACAACGGAGTCCTTATGTCCGATAAAGAAGAAGTTTGGTACTTAGAGATCGGTTCCGGACACCAATGGATCGCTGAAAGAATTCCTGACGATGAATACGCCATCGTTGCTAATCAAATGGCCATTGAAGAAGTTAACTTTAAAGATAATGATCACTTCATGTGGTCACCAGGGATTAGGGACTTTGTATCAAAAAACAATTTAAATCCGGATCGTTCTGGTTTTAACTTTAGACACATTTTTGGAACCCATGACTTATCAGACACCTACTACAACACCCCTCGAGTTTGGTACGGACAAAAAATGTTTAACCCAGAAATCAAGCAGGATCCCACTTCCCAAGACCTCCCCTTTACAAGGAAAAGTGAAGAATTAATATCGGCGCTCGATGCCCAAAAGTTGCTCAGTTCACACTATCAGGGAACTCAGTTCGATCCAATTGGTGCAGGCGAAGAAGCTGATCGAACTCGATTTCGTCCCGTGAGTTTAGCCAAAACCCAAGAATCACACGTGCTCCAAATCAAACCTAATCTACCAATTGAAATTGGTGGAATTCACTGGCTTGCTATGGGTGTAGCGGCTCAGAGTACTTACGTCCCATTTCTTGAGGGAATTTCTGATACTCCCAAAGCATATAAGTACCACGTCAAGATGGATTTTGATCCTAAATCGGCTTACTGGATCTTCAAGCTAGTTGGAATCTTAGTTGACCCCCACTACCTTGAATTTGGTGACAAACTTAAAAACGTGCAACAAAATTTAATCGAACAATACGAACAAATATTACAGCAGGTAGAACAAGAGTCCGACGGCTTGGATTCAACGGAACTAACTCAGCTTGCTAATGAGGCCAGTTCTAAGGCAAGTAAACTCGCTTTGCGTAGCTTTAAGAACCTTGGTCAATACTTGATTACAAACTCAACGGACTTCTCTCCTCTCAACTATCACCAAGATTTAAATCTATAAAAAAAGAGAGTATACTTTATTAGTATTTCCATTAAATTTAATCAAGGAGAGTGACTTTATGTCTAAAGGGAAAAAGCAAAGTAAATTAGGCTTAATGTCTTTAGTTTTAATGATACTCACTGCGATATTTGGCTTTGGTAATACGACCGTCGCCTATGATCAAATGGGCTACGCCAGTATTATCTGGTACATATTTGGAGCACTAGTATTTTTCTTACCGGTTTCATTAATGTTTGCCGAATATGGTTCCACTTTCAGTAGTGCTAAAGGTGGAATTTATTCCTGGCTTAAAGAGTCAATTGGTGAACGCTTAGCCTTCATCGGAACCTTTATCTGGCTATCATCATGGATCATTTGGATGATCTCGACTTCTTCTAAGGTTTGGATCCCATTTTCTAACATTATTTTCGGAACGGACAAAACCCAAACATGGCATTTGTTCGGAATTTTTACCCCAATGCAAACAATTGGAATCCTTGGGATTGCCTGGATTTTAATTATTACTTTGTGTGCGAGTCATGGTTTTGATTCAATTGCTAAGATTGCAAACATCGGGGGAGTATTATCAATTGCTTTGCCACTGATCTTTGCTATCTTATCAGTAATTGTTTGGGTCTTAAATAAGGGCCAACTTGCTGAGCCAGTCAATGGCGCTAAAAGTTTCATTCAATCCCCTAATCCATTATTCGTAACCCCAATCGCCATCATGTCATTTGTTGTTTATGCGATTTTTGCGTATGGAGGAATGGAATCAATTGGTGGAGTCGTTGATAAGGTCAAAAATCCTACGAAGACTTTTCCCCGTGGGGTCATCATTGCCGCAATCATCATGGCAGTCATCTATTCTGGATCCATTTTTTTGGTTGGTATTACAGCTAACTGGCATGAAGTTGTCGGAAAGGGTTCGGTCAACCTGGGTAACATCACTTACGTTTTAATGAATAACCTTGGTTATGTTTTCGCTAAAACCCTTGGCTTTTCAGCTGGATCAGCAATGGAATTTGGTCGCTTCATGGCCCGAGTAGCCGGTTTAGGGATGTTTATTCCATACTTAGGTTCTTTCTTTGTTCTGATATATTCCCCAATCAAATCATTTATTGAGGGATCTAATCCAGATTTATGGCCTAAAAAAGTGGTTAAATTAAACAAACATGGCATGCCAGGGTTTGCAATGTGGATTCAAGCATTCGTCGTTGTTGCCGTTATCTTTGTCATTTCTTTCAGTGGCAATAATGCTCAACAATTTTACTTAATTTTAACTGACATGGCTAATATTTCGACAACTTTCCCATACTTATTCTTAGTTGGAGCTTTCCCATTCTTCAAGAAACTAAAAAATGTTCCTCGTCCCTTTGTCTTTTATAAGAATCGAATTGCTACTAACATCATGGTAACCATTATCTTGGTTGTACTAGTGTTAGGAATTGGTTTTACTGCTATTCAACCAATCCTGACTCACGATTATACCACCGCCTTCTGGACCATTGTAGGACCACTAGCTTTTGCACTGGTTGGTTGGTTAATGTATGAATACAACAGTCGAAGAGGTACTAAAACTGCTAAAGAAGTTGATGACCAATAAAAAAAAGAGTTCGCAATGCGAACTCTTTTTTTTTACATAAAATTAATGCTTACGACTTGCTTCTTTAATACGAGCAGCCTTACCAGAACGATCACGTAAGTAATACAACTTAGCACGACGAACTGAACCACGTCTAACAACATCAATCTTAGCAATTCGTGGTGAATGTAATGGGAAGATTCTTTCAACCCCAACTCCACTGGCAATTCTTCTTACTGTGTAAGTAGCTTGAATGCCTGAACCATGACGTTTAATTACAACACCAGTAAACTTCTGGATACGTTCGTTACTACCTTCAACAACCTTTACGGAAACCGTAACGGTATCACCAACACGAAATTCAGGAATATCTGAACGAAGTTGATCACTATTGATCTTATCAATCAATTTATTTTGACGCATAATCATTTCTCCTAACTAGCATTCTTATCTTCTCGACAGCGGAATACCGTTTTATTTAGCCATAAAAGACCACTTAAAATTATAACATACAAACCAAAAAACTCAATACTTACCGATCTTCTTCCTCAATTTTAACGTCCGCCAATAATTCCTTTTGCCTTTTTGACAGTTTGTTGTAATTAATCAGATCTGGTCGTCTTAAATATGTCTTTCTTAAAGATTCCTTCTGTCGCCAATCATCAATTTTTTTATGATCACCACTAGTTAAAATCGGTGGAACTTTTAACCCCCTAAAGTCTGCTGGTCGCGTGTATTGAGGATATTCAAGCAATCCACTTGAAAAAGAATCTCCTGGGGCTGACTCTTGATTACCAAGGACACCCTTAATGAGTCGAACGGTCGCATCAATCATTACTAGCGCAGGCAATTCACCACCCGTAAGGACAAAATCACCAATTGAATACTCGTCAGTTACTACGGATTTAATTCGTTCGTCAAAGCCCTCATAGTGACCACATAAAAAGGTCAAATGGTCCTCTTTGGCAAGATTTGCAGCATCGTTTTCATCAAATTTTTTCCCTGCCGGATCAGTTAAAATGACTCTACCAGATGAATAACCCTGTTTTTCTGAAACTTCTTGAGAATGCGCAAAAGCATCAAGCATTGGTTGAGGCTTAAGTAACATTCCAGCTCCCCCACCAAAGGGGGTATCATCCACGTTATGATGTTTATTAGTCGAAAAATCACGAAAATTAGTAATATCAATATTTATGATTTCTTTTTCAATGGCCTTACCGATAATGGATTCACTCAAAGGGCCCTTTAAAATATTAGGGAAAAGGCTCAATATATCGATCTTCATCGTTACTGCATTCCCTCCATTAACTCAACGACTACTTTATGATTAGGAATATCCACTTTTTTTACGACCGAATCAATCTTTGGAAGTAACAAATCATCTTTATTTTCACGTTCCACTACCCAGACATCATTGGCAGGCATATCCATAATATCACTTATTACACCAATTTTATTATCATCTTTATCGATAACATCCATGCCGATAATTTGTTGATAGAAATATTCGCCTGGTTGTAAGTCAGTATTTTTTCTTTGCTCCGACGTAATTTTTAGGATGGCAGGTTTAAGGTATTCAACATCATTTATAGAATTGCGACCAGAAAAATGCAACAGAATAAATCCCTTATGGCTTCTAACCCCGTCAATCTTCAATTCTTCCATTTTTCCGTCTTTGGGGAATACATAAACAAGATTACCAACTTTAAAGCGTTGATCAATAAAATCAGTAGTAGGTTTTATTCGTACTTCACCTTTAATTCCCTGAGTATTTACTAATTTCCCAATTTCTAAGTAATCCATAGTTCACCTATTTCTATAAAAAAACTCTTAAATAAAAACGAGTTTTATCTAAGAGCTAATCTTTGCCATCATCAATAACGAGTTTAATTCGCTTTCCATCATTAACGTGAACACTATAAATTATGGTTCGAATCGTCTGAGCAACTCGACCCTTTTTTCCAATAATACGTCCAACGTCATTAGGATTGGTAGACAATATATATTCGCTAAATTGATCAGTATCCTGATGATTAATACTAATATCATCAGGATACTTAACTAATGGCTTAACGATTGTTTTAATTAAATTATCAAAATTAACCATAATCAATCACTTATTTCTTAGCTGCTAATTTAGCATCATGTAATTGTTTCATAATACCTGCATCTGACAAAATATTACGAACAGTATCAGAAGGTTTAGCACCTTTTTCCAACCAGTCCATGATTGATTCTTCTTTTAAAGTTACTTGATCAGGTTCAGTTAATGGATTGTAAGTACCAACATTTTCGATAAAACGACCGTCACGAGGGCTACGTGAGTCAGCAACCACGATACGGTAAAATGGACGCTTCTTTGAACCCATTCTTCTTAATCTAATTTTTAATGACATAAACACACCTCCTAATAGTTTTCTTAACAGTTACTAATATTACCAATAAATATTAATGATGTAAAGGTTTTTTTCTTTACAGTCTGAAATTAATGTCTTTTTTTATTTTTTCGTCGCTTCTTTTTATTTTTTTTGATCTTGCGACTCATCCGCTTCATGGCAAGGTTCGATAATTTACCAGTCATTCCTCCACCCATTCCAGCAGAATCCATCATATTTGATAAACCCGACATATTTCCGTTAGACACTTTGTTCATCATTTTCTTCATTTGATCAAATTGTTTAATGAGTCGATTGACTTGTTGAATCGGTTGAGCCGATCCGCGAGCAATTCGACGTCTCCTTGAAGGATTTAACACATCCGGATTGGATCGTTCTTCATCAGTCATTGAATAGATAATCGCTTTAATGTGGTCTAAATCTTTGGGATTAACGTTTAAATTCTTCAATGCCGGATTATTGGCCATTCCTGGAATCATTTTAACCAAATCTTGAATTGGACCCATCTTTTGAATTTGTTCTAATTGATCAACAAAATCATCAAAATCAAAAGAATTTTCCTTGATTTTTTCGGTTAATTCCTTAGCTTGATTTTCATCATACTCTTTCTGAGTCTTTTCGATGAACGAGAGCATGTCTCCCATTCCCAAAATTCGAGAAGCCATTCGATCTGGGTGAAATACATCCAAATCATCTAATTTTTCACCTTGACCCACAAACATAATTGGTTTGTCAGTCACAGCCCTGATTGACAAAGCAGCTCCACCACGAGTATCTCCGTCTAACTTTGTTAGAATAACCCCGGTAATATCTAAAGCATCGTTAAATCCGACCGCCGTATCAACGGCATTTTGACCTGTCATAGCATCAACAACTAAAAGAATATCATTTGGATTGGCCACCTTTTTAATATTCTTTAATTCATCCATCAAGTTTTCGTCAATTTGAAGCCGACCGGCCGTATCAATTAACACATAATCGTTATTATTTTTGCTAGCTTCCTTTAAACCATCTTGAACAATTTGTACTGGGTCAACATCCGTTCCCTCTTGAAATACTGGAACATCAACTTGTTCGCCCACCTTTTCTAACTGTTCAATTGCTGCGGGACGATAAACATCGGCAGCGATCATTAATGGACGCGCATTATCTTCAGATTTAAGCCTTTTAGCTAATTTACCTGCTGAAGTAGTTTTACCTGCTCCTTGAAGTCCTACCATCATAATGACTGTAGGAATCTTGTCTGATTTAACTAGTGGAGTGGCAGATTCACCCATCATGTTAGTCAGTTCATCGTTAACGATCTTAACAATTTGTTGGGCCGGATTTAATCCTTCAAGAACATCAGCGCCCTTAGCTTTTTCTTGAACCTTCTTTACAAACTGACGAACCACCTTAAAGTTAACGTCCGCTTCTAGTAATGCTAATCTAATTTCCCGCATCGTTTCACGCAAATCAGATTCGCTAACCTTGCCTTTTCCTCTTAAGTTTTTAAAAGCTTTTTGTAATCGATCGGTTAAACCTTCGAAAGCCATCTTTTCACCCCTAATTTTCTTCCGTAATTTCTAAGTGATCCACTAACTCATTTAAGTGTTCATCATTTGGATAATACTTCTTAACGTAATCTCTAATTTCATCGGTTTGCTGATTGCGTAATACAAATAATTGATATAGGTGCATTTTACTTTCATAGTCTTCAAGAATTTGCTCAGTTCTTTTAATGTTATCATAAACCGCTTGGCGACTAATATTGAAATTTTCTGAAATCTCACCTAACGAAAAATCATCTGCATAGTATTCTTGAATGTACTCTGCCTGTTTCTTAGTGAGTAATTCACCATAAAAATCATACAAAGCATTAATCCGATTATTCTTTTTAATGTCCATCTAAAGTCACCACTAATTGTCTTGAATTAATCCCTTAAATAAACCGTCAATAAAGCTCTTAGAATCAAATTTACGCAAATCATTAACCGTTTCTCCAAGTCCAACGAACTTTACCGGAATATTAAGCTTATTTTTGATTGCAATTACAATTCCACCCTTGGCAGTTCCATCAAGCTTTGTTAAAACAATTCCCGTAATGTTAGTGATTTCATTGAACATCTTGGCTTGATTCAAAGCATTTTGACCAGTAGTTGCATCAATCACCAGCAACACTTCTTGAGGGGCGTCTGGAATTTCACGCTTAATGACCTTATCAATTTTAGCAAGTTCATTCATCAAATTAACTTTATTTTGTAATCTTCCGGCAGTATCAACAAATAAAATATCATAATTTTCTTTTTTGGCTTTATCTACTGCTTCAAAAACAACCGAAGCTGGATCACTTCCAGCTGACTTTTTAACAATATCAACACCATCATGTTTGGCCCATTCATCTAATTGTTCAATGGCACCTGCTCTAAATGTATCAGCAGCAGCTAAAAGCACCTTTTTATTTTGCTTTTTAAAATTATTGGCCATCTTACCAATGGTTGTCGTTTTTCCAACTCCATTGACACCAACAAATAAAATCACGGTTGGGCCGGTTTGGGATAATTTGATTGAACTATCTTTATCACTTGGTGCATCATACAAATCGATCATCTTTTGGACGATTAGATTTTGAACTTCTTTTGGTTTCTTGGCATTTTTTAATTTAACCTCTTCTTTTAGTTCATCAGTTAGTTGGATTGCAGTTTCAAATCCAACATCGGATTCGACCAGCGTATCTTCTAAATCATCAAAGAAGTCATCATCAACTGAGCGAAAATTAGCAAATAGCGCATTTAATTTTTGTCCAAACGAAGACCGTGATTTTGCCAGACCATGTTCGTATGCTTTTTCAGCTGATTCGGGCTGCTTAGTTACATCATCAGTAGACTCTTTGACATCTTCATTTTTATTAGAAGAATGATCTGTATCAACCACAGACTGGCCTTTTTCATCTGACTTGTTATCGTCAGTGCTTCGAACACCATCTTTTGATGTTTGCGTTTGTTCTTCCGGTTCTTCAGAAACATCAGCTCCATCGTTCTCACTCTCGCTTGATCCATCATTTTTCTGACTAACTTCATTTTCTTCAGTTTGTTGAAAGTGGTCACCTTGATCAGAGGTGTCGTCACCAGTAACCTTTGCTTTCTCATCTTCTCTTTTAGACTGCGTGGTTTTGCTCTCTTTGTCGTCAGATTCTTTCTTCTTACCTTTAAAAATATCAAATAAACCCATAATTATTCTCCTAGTTTTTTAGATTCATCTAAGTTGACCGAAACAACCTTAGATACACCCGAATCTTGCATTGTAACTCCATAAAGATGATCCGCATAGATCATCGTTTCCTTTCTGTGGGTGATTACAATAAATTGTGTATTATTCTTTAAACTCTGCATATACCGCGCAAAACGATCCACATTGGCAGGGTCAAGAGCAGATTCAGCTTCATCCAATATTACAAACGGAACTGGTTTTACCTCAAGAACTGAAAAAAGCAGTGCCAAAGCCGTTAGAGCTTTCTCACCACCAGAAAGTAAATTGAGATTACGGTATTTCTTTCCGGGTGGTTTTACCAAGATATCGATCCCGGTTGTAAGTAAATGATGCGGGTCATCCATTTTTAGTTTGGCTTCCCCACCACCAAAAATATTGCGAAAAATATGACTAAACGCAGTTGCAATTTTATCATAAGTTTCGCTAAATTTAACTTTTACCGTTTGATCCATTTCATTCATTATCCCAATCAGTTGACTCTTAGATTCAATTAAATCATCAAGTTGATGATTCATAAATTCGTAACGATCCTTTACTTCTGCATAGGCATCAATCGAATTAACATTAATCGGACCCAACTCGTCAATTTCAGATTGGAGTGATTTAATCAATGAATCGATTTCGGGTAATTCAAGTTCCACCTTCTTCATTGAGCTAGTTCCTTTAATCATGTTATCTCGTTGATAACGCTCAGAATCAAGGTTATCTATAGCTGTTTTTAAATTTGATTCTAGCTTTTGAACTATTCCTGTTTGAGAAATTAAACGATCCTGAAGATCGGAAACTTGCTGATCATATTTTTGATCATCTTGGTTAAACTTATCAATTTTTGAATTAAGATCGTTAACATCCCGCTTAGTACTTTGGATTTGTTGTTCTAGTTCGGGAATATTAGTTTTTACTGCCACCACTTCTTGATTAATTGATTGCTTAAGTCCGTTTATACTATTGGCTAAGCTTTTTAATTGAGTTTCAAAATTCAACCTTTGTTTTAAAAGACTTTCCCTACTGGACTTGAGTTGACTATTTTGTTCCTTTAAGCGAATCAACTTTTCTTTGATTTCAGATGATTTGATATTATTTTCGTTAACATTCCGAGTAATCTTTTCAATCTGCCTTTTGATTGAGGTATTCTTAGACTGATTTTGCTTAATTTGCATTTTTAAATCATTAATCTTATGAGAAAGATCAATCTCATTTACACCATCATCACTAGTTGTGTTTTTTAATTGTAATCGAATTGCATCAGCATTTCTTTGAGACTCCTTTAAACTACTTTGATTCATACTAATGCTTTTTTGTTTAGCTTGAATCTCTCCTTTTAATTCATTTAATTTTTGACGAAGTTCATCGTGCTTATTCTGCTTTATTGTGTGCTGATCTTGGAATTTTTTGATAGTCTCCTCACCAGCATTCATCTTCTGGCTCATTTCTTCAACTTGCTGATTTAAGTGGACCAATTTTTCTTTTTGACTTAGTAAGCCAGTGGACTGGTTGCGATTCGATCCACCGGTGATTGCACCTCCAGCATTAACGACATCCCCATCTAAAGTTACCACTTTAGCCTTATGACCAATTGTCTTACTGATCTTTGTAGCACTTTTTAAATCAACTGCAATCATCGTACCACCCAGCAGGTGATTCTTAATCCGTGTCATATTCGATGGCATTTTGACCAAGCTCGAAGCAATTCCAACAAAGCCAGAAATCGATTTTACCTCATTTAACACATTAGAGGATAAATAACGTTCATTAACGGCATTCATAGGCAAGAACGTAACCCTTCCCAGTTTCTTCTCGCTTAAATAGTGAATTGCTTCTCTAGCGTCTTTAACGTTCTCGGTGATAACCTGCTGAATCTGACTTCCCAGTGCTGTTTCAATGGCTATAACATAACGATCAGGAACTTCAATAAAATCACTTACTGTTCCTTTAATACCAGTTAAATTCGCTTTGCTTTTTAATAAGTTTCGCGTCCCGCGATAAAGCGAATTATGATTTTCCAAGATTGACTTAATACTATCTCGTTCCGTTTTAGTCTCCTGAAAAACACGTAATGCAGCATACCAGCTTGCCTTTAATTCTTTTTCTTTGTCCCTTGAATCTGACAACTTCTTATCAACTTGCTTTAATTCATCCACCATTTGTTTCTGGTTGTTTTGAAGTTTCGATAATTCGGTCTCTTCTGAAGTGATTTCTTGCTTTAAAAGGTTGCTTTGATCTTCAATCGCATTAATCCGCTGGTACTTCTCTTTTACCTCACTATCACTACGCTTGGATAATTTTTGCATTAACTTTAAATTATTCTTGGCACTGGCTAATGACTGCATCAAATCTATGTAATCATTTCTTATATTTTCAAGTTCTGTTTGCTTTTCCAATAAATTTTGTTGAATAGGAGCCGTTTCAAGCTGCTTCATCTTATGAGAATAGTTGGAAATGAGAGCCTGCTTTTTACTAATTTGGCTTTGATTATCAGTAATATTGTTTTTAACGTTTCCCAGTTGCTCTTTTAAATCACTTACTTTACTTTCTAAGTCGTTAATCTTTTGTTGATTAAATTCACGTCGTTGCTGAGATAACTGCTGATCACTATGAGCTGATTCGAGTGATTTAGTGTCACTTAAAAGTTGATTTTGAAGTTGTTCACGCTTTTGACCCAAACTTTTAATCTTATTCGTTAACCCTTGTTTGCGTTCTTTAACTTCCTTAATTTGTATTTTTAGATTAGTAAAAGTAGTATTTTGCTTTTTGAGCTCCTTTTCCAGATTCATTTTCACGTTTTCATGATTTTTAATCTTAATCACTAATTTAGAATACTTCAATTGATCAAGATACTTTTTCTTATCTAAATAGAGGGACGCAGCATCACTTTGCTCCTTTAGAGGCCCAATTTGTTTGTCCAACTCGTTAATAATATCTGAGATTCGATCCAAATTTCCTTGAGTATCAGCTAACTTTTGTTCAGTTTCCACCTTTTGTTTTTTATATCGATAAACTCCAGCAGCTGTCTCAATAATTGATCGCCTTTTTTCAGCATCATCATTGAGAATTTCATCAACATTCCCTTGCGAAATAATTGAAAGGGAACCTTCACCTAATCCAGTATCCATAAAAAGATTATTAATATCCTTCAAACGACAATCTTTATCATTGATTGAATAAGAACTATCACCATTTCGATAAACTTTACGTGTGATTTTAATTTCGGTATAATCAGAATCCAAAAAATGATCAGAATTATCAAAATAAATGCTAACTTCTGCACGACTAAGAGCTCTGCGCCCCTTGGACCCAGAGAAAATGACGTCTAACATTTTTTTACCACGTAAAGTTTTGGCCGACTGCTCACCTAAAACCCAACGAATTGCCTCGATGACATTACTTTTTCCGCTACCATTTGGACCAACAATTCCAGTAAGCCCATCCTGAAAGTCAATTGTGGTTTTATCTGCAAAAGATTTAAATCCTGCAATCTCAATTGATTTTAACTTCACCTTAATGCCTCATTTACTTAATACTTGTGCTTACTCCCAGTTCATTGAGTGCTTTCTTTGCCGCTTTCTGTTCTGCATCTTTCTTGGAATGTCCTAACCCGACTCCCATTTCTTTGCCGTTAATTTTTACCGCAACTTTAAATTTACGGTCATTATCAGGACCATCTTCACTAACTAGTTCATAGTCTAAATCGACTGGGCCATTTTCTTGAACAACTTCCTGTAATTCAGTTTTATGATCAAAGAATTCGTCAAACCAACCCTCATCAAGCTTAGGAAAAATCACAATCTGACAAAAATTCCTCACCGTTTCTATTCCTTGATCGAGATACACCGCTCCAATAAATGATTCAAAAATATCACATAAAAGTGAGTCACGTTGTCTGGCATTCGCCTTTTCTTCACCTTTGCCGAGTCGGATATACTTGTCAAAATGACATTCACGGGCAAAACGACTAAAGCTATGCTCATTAACCATAGCAGCCCTTAATCTAGTCAGTCGACCTTGTGGTAATTCTGGAAAACGTCTAAAGATGTAGTCTGAAACCACTAATTGATAGACAGCATCCCCTAAAAACTCCAGACGTTCATAAAATTTTAATCCTTGACCGGGATGCTCGTTCACGTATGATGCTTGGGTCATTGCTTCATCTAAAAGTGCTTCATCGTTAAACTTAATATTAAACTTGTCTTTTAACAAGTCATCAAACTGCTTTTGCAATTCTATTTCCTCCAAAGGTAACATTTTTTCTTTTAATTATATCATTAATGCCTAAATTACGATAATTGCATAATAAAAAATGACCCGTCATAACAACGAATCATTTATTTCTTTGCAATGTGTTTTTTCGTTTTTGGATCAATATCTCGCATAATTACATTCACTAGATCGCCGACATCACTGATATTCTCAGTATTTTCACTGGTGAAAACATCGCCAAATTCATCCTCTAATTCAACGATAAATCCCGCCATATCAATAAAATCAGCGCCTAAATCATTAGTAAAGTTTAAGTCATTCGTTACCTTATCAACCGGAACCTTAAAACGACTTGAGGTGATTTCTGCTACTTTTTTAAATACTGTTTCTCTATCCATCAGTGATCCCTCCTACTGTTCACCATTTTTAATACTATCCATTTCATCAGTATGATTAGAAAAATATTCTTTCACTGAATCAACAAAATTAGAATTAATAATTTGCTGAATTTGAAGTATCGTATTTCTAATTGTCTTAGCCTTACTGCTACCGTGGCTCTTCACCACTGGGGCCTTCAATCCAAGTAGGACGGCACCCCCGTACTTAGTGTAATCCATCTTGTGGGCAATCTTTCTTAAAGTATCCTTGAGTAATAAAGCACCCACTTTGGACTTCACTCCACCATTTATAATGCCGTCTTTTAACATATTAATCATTGACAATGCAGTTCCTTCAATACTCTTTAAAACCGCATTACCGGTAAAGCCATCGGTTACCGCTACATCGGTAACTCCATCCAGCAACCCTCGTGATTCGATGTTACCAATAAAATTAATGTCATCATTTTTTCTTAAAGCATGATACATTTTTTGATGGATCTTATTTCCTTTGTCAGACTCGGTGCCATTATTAATCAACCCAACCCGTGGATTTTTAATCTTTAAGACTCTTTCAGCATAATACTTACCTAGTAGTGCATACTGATAAACGTTAACAACCTTAGCATCAGCATTTGCTCCACAATCAATTAACGTGAAACCAGTATCGTTATCAATTACTGGTAAAGTAGTAACCAGTCCCGGACGATCAATTCCTTTGATTCTACCGATTATCAATAAACCAGCAACTAGAATGGCCCCAGTATTTCCACAGGAATAAAATGCATCAGCTGTTCCATCTTTAACAGCTCGAGCAGCCATTACCAGACTTGATCCCTTTTTTTCTTTTACTGCTTTAACGGGTTCATCTTCCATTTTAATAACTTCATCTGATTGAATCACTTTGATATTTTCTTTGTTATTTAACAACGAATTGATTTTATCAGAATCACCAAAGAGTTGAAACTCCACGTGATCCATTTCATCACGAGCAAGCTCAATCCCTCTGACAATTTCATCAGGTGCATTATCGCCACCCATTGCATCAACAGCAATTTTTATCATTATAGGCAAAGCTCCTTAATCAAACTTAACATCTTGATTTAAAGATTTAAGTCTTTTTACTAACTTTCGATTCTGCGGTTCATGTTCCCAGTTAACATCATCAACAATTTCTTTTGCAACGGTCTGCGCTGTGCTCAAAATATTAATGTCAGCAACTGGATCTCCAACTTTAAAAGTTGGCATTCCAGACTGATTTTTACCAAGAATGTCCCCAGGACCTCTTAATTCTAAATCTTTTTGTGAAATAAAGAAACCATCAGTTGATGAACACATCACATTCATTCGTTTTCTACCAGTTTCATTTTTAGGATCAGCAATTAAAATACAATAAGCTTGCTGGTCCCCTCGCCCCACACGACCCCGAAGTTGATGTAGTTGAGCCAACCCAAAATGGTCAGCATCATAAATCACAATGGTACTTGCGTTGGAAACGTCAACTCCGACTTCAATTACTGTAGTAGAAACTAGAACTTGTACCTTATTAGTCTTAAAAGCATCCATTACTTTATTTTTGTCTTCATCACTCATTTGACCATGGAGTAAGCCAACCGTGTATTTATCACCAAGTTCTTGCTGAAAGTTTTGGTATGTATCAGTCACGTTTCTCATATCCACTGCTTCAGATTCACCGATAAGGGGGACTACCACGTAAACTTGTTCTCCATGATTTAAGCGCTTTTTGACAAAATTAAGCATTGCATCAATCTGTTGATTCTTAATCCAAGCCGTTTTAATTGGTTTTCTATCACCTGGTAACTCATTAATTACCGAGACATCCATCTCACCATACGCTGTGATCGATAGAGTTCGTGGAATAGGCGTAGCGGTCATTGATAACACGTTCGTCGATTTACCCTTTTCTCGCATGGCCTTTCTTTGGTTAACTCCAAACCGATGCTGTTCATCAATGACAGCTAATCCTAAATTATGGTATTTAACCTCTTTTTGAAACAATGCATGAGTACCCACCACCAAGTTAATCTCGCCACTTTCAATACGGGGTAAAAGTTCATTTCGAGCCGCTCTAGAAGTATCACCAGTCAGTAGTCCAATGTTAACACTAGTATCCTTAAAAAGCTCAGCAAGTCCGTCAGCATGTTGTTCGGCTAAAATTTCAGTGGGAGCCATTATTACGGCTTGTTTCCCAGAAAGAACCGCAGCATAAATTGCGATAGCCGCTACAACCGTTTTTCCGCTCCCAACATCTCCCTGTAAAAGCCGATTCATCTGATATGGACGCTTTAGATCAGATAAAATTTCTGAAATAACCTTTTTTTGTGCCAGGGTCAATTCGTACGGAAGAGAACTCACAAACGTCTGTAATTTAGCACGATTAATGGTTATCGCAGAATTAGGGGCCTGATTTTTCTGATGTTTTAAAGTTTGCATTCGCATTTGAAACAAGAAAAATTCATCAAACTTTGCGGTTCTACGTGCGAGTGCTGCTGCTCTTTGATTTTTTGGAAAGTGCATGTTAGAAATGACACTTTTTAAATTTTCTAATTTATACTTTTTTAAAACCCAATTGGGGATGAAATCTTCAATTTGACCTTGGTACTGATCATAGGCTTCGGTTACCAATTGGCGAATGGTATTCTGGGTAATCTTATGGCTAGCGGGATAAATCGAACCAAATTTTTCGCCATCACCAGCTTTCAAAATTTTAATTCCGGACATCGATTTTTTATTTGCATCAAACTTTCCGTAAATCAAAATTTCATCCCCGGCTTCAACCTGTTTCTTTAGCCACGGCTGATTAAAAAAGGACACCGGAATCACATCATTACCAACTAGTAACTTAATAGTTAAACGACTTCTACGTCTTCCAAAAAAATTAACCGTTGGATTGATAGCAACCTTACCCTTCAGAGTGACCACCTGCTGATCAGAAATTTCAGAAAGATCTTTAGTTCGAAAATCTTCATAACGAAATGGAAAGTATGTCAGTAAATCATAAATGGTCACAATCCCCAAATCATTTAGAGCTTCAACTTTTTTGGGACCGACTCCTCTAAGCGTTTCCACATGGTCATCTAACCCACTCATCAAATTCACCTCCTAAAAAGACTGTTAATCCACAAGGACTAGCAGTCTTATTAAGTATCTATCTATATAATATTACCTATTCAACGGAAATAATCAACGGATAAACTGGTTGATCCCCCTCATGAGTCTCAACTTCTAATTCATCGTCCACTGATAAGGCAGCATTCGAAACTTTATCAGCATCATCTTGATCAGCGTCTTTTCCAAAAATAATCGTAACGTTTTCGCTATCATCATCTAACATTTTTTTCAGCATCTTAATAGCTGCATCATCTAAAGAAGAACCAAGGACCTGAATGTCTCCATCAATAATTCCCATGTAACTACCCTTTTTAATGTCCATTCCATTAATCTTTGTATCACGAACAGCAGTCGTCACTTGGCCACTTTTAACGGTATCTAAAGAGTCGTCCATCTGGGTCTGGTTTTCTTTAAAAGTATTATCAGGATCAAATGAGAACATCGCGGTTAATCCTTGTGGGATTGTCTTGGTGTGGACAACTTCCATCGGAATGTCTGTGATTCCCTGGGCTTGCTCTGCCGATAGGAAAATATTCTTATTGTTAGGGAGAACGATCGCCTTTTTAGCATTACTGTTATTAACAGCGTCAACAATATCTTGCGTACTAGGGTTCATCGTTTGTCCGCCACTAATGATGTTAGTTACTCCTAAGCTCTTAAAGAGCTTCTCTAAACCTGCTCCCGCAACCACCGCAATAATTGCTAAGTCACGCGGCTTTTTATGCTCTTTTTCTTCCTTTAAATCATCGGTCTTTTGAGCTTTTTCATCGCTTTCCATGATTGACTCTTGTTGCAGTCGCATGTTATCAACTTTAACGGTTGCTAAGTCACCAAATTGTTGTCCCCACGATAAGACCTTGCCAGGATGCTCCGTGTGAACGTGAACGCGAACCACTTCATCATCATTAATAACCAAAAGTGAGTCCCCTAATTTCGCCAGATAGTTATAAAAAGTATCGTAGTCGAATTTCTGGGTAACCTGCTTTCCCTTCCCAATTCGCACCATAATTTGGGTACAATACCCATAAACAATGTCTGCTGGGTTTAATTTACCTTGAGCACTCTTATGATGCTCAACATCAATCATTTCGTTCATTTCTTCAGAATTAGGTTGATGTTCGCCTTTATCTTCAATCTTTCGACCATTTAAAACATCATCAAAAGCTTGAAAAACAAATACCAATCCCTGTCCACCAGAATCCACCACTCCCACTTGCTTTAATACTGGGAGAAGATCTGGAGTTTTTTTAAGAGCTTTCTCAGAAGCATCAAGAATTGAGTCCATTACCCTTATAACATCATCAGTATCTGAAGCAGTATTTTCACCAGCTTTAGCAGCTAGTCTAACTACCGTCAAGATGGTACCTTCAGTGGGCTTCATGACCGAACTATAAGCAGTCTTAGCTCCAGCGATAATAGCATCTGCAAATTCTTGAGCATCAAGATCCTTTTTACCTTCAACGTTTTTTGCAAAACCACGGAAAATCTGAGACATAATGACACCAGAGTTACCTCGCGCTCCCATTAATAGACCCTTAGCAAGTGCAGAAGCTTTACCGCCAATCGTATCATCATTTGATTTATCGACGTAACTTTCCCCACTTGATAATGACAAACTCATGTTCGTTCCAGTGTCTCCGTCTGGAACTGGGAAAACATTTAACGAATTAATAAAATCCGTATTATTATTAAGAACGACCGCGGCGGCTTGAACCATTTGGTCGAACTCTTTAGTAGTAATCTTAGTTAATGACACTATTATCAAATCCTCCTTATACTCAAACCACTAGTCGTTAATAACCTTAACACCCTGAACAATTACGTTTACTGAATCCGCATTAATCCCTAACATTGATTCCAAATTATATTTAACTTTTGACTGAACATTACGAGAAACTTCAGAGATCTTGGTTCCATAACTCACAATGACGTTGACGTCAACTTGAACTTTCTTGTTAACTTCTCTGACAACTACTCCTTTTGAGTAACTATCCTTTCGAAGAATTTCATTCATATTATCTTTAAATTGGTTTTTGCTAGCCATGCCAACAACTCCATAATTATCAGTTGCGGCACCGCCGACTACTGTAGCAATTACATCATTATCAATATCAATTGATCCATATTGAGTGTTTAACTTTACAGCCATCGTTTGCATCCCCCTTATCCTTTCGAGCTCATAACGATATCTAATGTTACCACACCCCATTATAAAACAAAAATATGAATCATGGTGTCAAGGACATTTACTTGAAAGAAACTTTGCATTTATGACGGTATTATGGTAAGTTATTTAGGTGAACTATTGAATATAAAAGAATTCCAAAGTAAGGAGGGATATTATGGCTAAGGATCAAATTAATGGTAAGAGAACTCATTTCGGCAATCGTCGTTCTCACGCTTTAAACTCATCAAGAAGAAGTTGGAAGCCAAACCTACAAAAGGTACGCATCTTAGTTGATGGTAAGCCCAAACGTGTTTGGGTTAGTGCCAGAACTTTAAAATCTGGTAAGATTACCAGAGTATAATCATTATTATTTTAATTAATTAATTAAAAACAGTACAACCATTGAATGGTTGTACTGTTTTTAGTCTCGACTTTGAATCACCATCAATACTCCTTCATCAAAAACAAACGAAGCACTATCTCCAATAAATTCATTACTTGAATAAGAAGTTGGATACCCCACCCAATGATGATTTAATTGATATCTTTCATCACTGAGCGTTAAATGCATTGGTAACAGCGGACAAAAGTCTAAATATTTCATTCCAGTGATTTTCTTAATATGATACGACCCACTTAGAAAGTATCGGATTACATTTTGACTATCAATGAGTCTCAGCTTTGAAAGATAGGGTTTAATATTTGGCTTTAAGACCATCAAAAAATTGGTCAGCAAGTGATCAAGACGCCCGCCTGAAAAGCCATAAATATCGATCTCATTCTTAGGAAAATACTTGCCAGCGGTCCTGATACCCAATTCAGTATCAGTCTCATCCTTTACCGGATCAACCCGAATAACATGCTTGGCCTTTTGTAATATTATTTTAAATTCCGAATCTGAAACCGAATCGAAGTCACCAACAGCGTATTCAGGAATAATGCCCAATTTGATTAGTCGTAAACTTCCTCGATCAACCCCAATGAAGGGACCCTTTATTTTTTTAGTCTTTAAGTTAGATGGCCATAACTCAATTGGTCCCCCAACAACGACATTTACCTTATTCATAACTAAAAATTAGTAGCGTTCTTAAGAGCCTGAATACGAGCAGCAGGATCTTTTGCATCAAAAACATATGAACCAGCTACAGCGACGTTTGCGCCAGCTTTATAGGCGTCAACCACCGTCTTATTGTTAACACCACCATCAATTTCAATGTCATAGGAATATGAATCATTTTCTTCACGTAATTTATTTAATTCTCTAACCTTACTAATCGTTTCAGGAATAAACTTTTGACCACCAAATCCGGGATTAACAGTCATCACAAGAACTTGATCAACCATGTACAAGACTGGCTTAATCATCTCCACTGGGGTTCCCGGATTAATTACCACTTCAGCTTTAACGTTTTTATCTTTAATCATTTGAAGAGCACGATGAATATGGGGAGTTGATTCAACATGAACCCCAATAATATCTGCGTTAGCATCAGCAAAAGTATCAATATATCTTTCAGGATTCTCAATCATTAAATGACAGTCAAGTGTTAATCCAGTAATGGGGCGAATCTCTTTGACCCAGCCTGGACCATAGGCAATCGCTGGAACAAACATCCCATCCATAACATCGATATGTAGTAATTCCGCACCACCCTTATCGACCTTTTCAATGTCTTTTTGTAGGTTTACGTAATCCGCACTTAAAATTGAAGGAGCAACTTTAATCATGTTTAATTTCCTCTTTTCTTATTATAAATTGGCTTTTGTGCTTTTAATAAATGATATTCTTGCAGATAATCATCATACCTGCTCGATAGAATTGTACCACTTTCAACCCCAGCTTTCACGGCACAACCAGGTTCATTAACATGCAGACATTCACGAAACTTACAGTTGGGTGAAGCACGTACAAATTCCGGAAAATAATTTTTTAATTCATTTGACTTAATTTCCAAAGTATCAAAAGAAGAGAAGCCTGGTGTGTCAGCAATCAAGCCGCCATTTACCGTTAGTAAAGACACCTTCCTAGTGGTATGCTTCCCTCGACTTAAAGACTTAGATACGACTCCAGTTTTAAGCTTTAACTTAGGGTCAATTTCGTTAAGCAGTGTTGATTTGCCGGACCCGGTCTGACCCATTACGATTGATTGTTTGTGAGGAAGTAACTTCGAAACATCGCTCACTGCATTTACATCATCTTTTTTATCAGGCAACACAACTTCATAACCAATTTTCCTATAATCAGCCGCAACCGTTTTAAAAAAATCAACCTGCGCTTTTGACGTTAACAAGTCAGTCTTACTAAGATAAATAATCGGGATAATCTTCTGCTTTTCGAGGGCCACAAGTTGCTTATCTAATAGTGAGAAAGAAAAAGCAGGTTCAATGGCTGAATTAACTACAATTGCCTGATCAGTATTAGCAACTGGTGGTCTAACTAATTGATTAACCCGTGGTAAAACCCTTAAAATGTAGCCCTCGTTCACATTAGTTTCATCAAACTCAACCAGGTCGCCAACGATGGGTTTAATATTTCTTTTTCTAAAGTTCCCTCGTGCTCTCGTCCGGTACATTTTTTCATCGGACTCAACGTCATAGAACCCACTCAAGGATTGATAAATCTTACCTTTTCTCACATTAATCTCCTATTGAATCCTCTGAAAGCCCGCGATAAAGAAGCCATCAGAATCATAGTCGTCTGGATAAATTTTTAAAGCATCTGTATCACGATTTGGCTTTAGGTCTTTTCTTGTCTTGACCCAAACCGGTTTAAAGTTTTGGTGCTGATCTAAAAACCTGCTGACATTCTCACTATTTTCTTGATTCATGATGGTACATGTACTAAATACCAACTGTCCGCCCACTTTGAGTGTTGGTGCCACAGCATTCAAAATTTCAGTTTGAATCTTTACAAGATGTAAAACGTCATCAAGTGTCTTATCGTATCTAATCTCTGGTTTACGCCTCATCAATCCAAGTCCCGAACAGGGAGCATCAACCAGGATTTTATCAAAAGTACTTTCACCAAATAATTCAGAAACATTACGAGCGTCAATGGCATGAACTTCAATATTATCTTTCACACCCATTCGGGCTGCATTTTGCTCAATTTTGGTTAATTTTTTGAGGTGCAGATCTAAAGCTTCAACCTTACCAGTAGTCAAATATTCAGCAATTTGCGTGGTTTTACCACCAGGAGCCGCACAAGCATCTAGTACATAGTCATCATTTCTAATGTCCATGGATTGAACTGGCAACATGGCACTTTCGTCCTGAATCGTAAACAAACCCTCTTTAAACAGAGGACTACCACTAGCACTTTTACCAGATAAGATAAGCGCATGATCAGCTACTTCACTACTCTTAACCTCATATCCCTCTTGGACAAATTTCTTCTTTAAATCATCATCAGAAATCTTACGATGGTTTACCCGGACTGATTGCTTAGCTGGCTGATTAATACTCTTAAGTATATCAACCGTCTTATCCATACCAAGTTGCTCATTAAGTTGCTTTACAATCCACAGCGGAACACTATAAAAGATTGAGTCATAAGTGGCAGTGTCTTTAATTTTATCAATTGGCGGCAATCCATTTCGTTGGATGTGGTGAAGGACTCCGGTAACAAGTCGTCTAATACCATCATGCCCACGCTTTTTGGCAATCTTAATTGATTCATCAAAAATCGCACGATCTGGTATTTTGTCTAAATACTGCATTTGATAAATTGCTGTATACAGTAATTCTTTCACCCAACCATCAAGTTTGTCAGATCTTTTTACTAAGTGGTCAACATAATAAGCTAACGTCAACCGGTGCTGAATCACACCATAAACGATATTAGTATACAGGGAAATATCTTTGGGACTCATCGTGCTAGAATCGATCACATTGTTGATTTGAAGATTAGAATATGCACCGCCATGAACACGCTCTAGTGTTTTTACGGCTAAGTATCGTGGATTACTTGAGTTATTTTCTGTCAATAAATTGATCTCCAATTTCTAATTTCTGGTTGCCGTTCAAATATTCGGTAATTGACTTTTTTGGCTTCCCAGACGGTTGAATTTCTTCAATTCCCAAAACCGTTCCGTTCCCAGCAGCAATTTTTAAATGGTGTTTATCTTTACTAACCACCTTACCAGGATCCAAATCAGTCTGCTCATCAATAACCGTTGTTTCCCAAATCTTATTTGGTTTCCCATTCACCATTGCAAATGCGGTCGGATCGGGTCTTAACGCTCTGACTTTTGCATCAACCAAACTAGCAGGTTGAGAAAAATCTAACTCTTCTTGTTCTCGCTTAATGTTTGGCGAAAACACAACTTGTTCTTCATCCTGTTTTTGGGGATGTGCAGTTCCATTAATAACTTCTTTTAAAGTCTTTAAGAGAAGGTCACGTCCCACTAAACTCAACTTTTTAAACATACTATCAGTATCGTCGGTGTTTTCAATCTTAACAGGTTGTTGAGCTAAAACGTCACCAGCATCCATCTTTTTGACCATGTACATAATCGAAATTCCGGTTTCTTTATCTCCGTTCATAATGGCATATTGAACCGGAGCCCCACCACGATATTTCGGCAGTAAAGATCCATGAACATTGATATCCGCAATTTGCGCTGCTTCAAGCAATTTAGTCGGCAAAAATTGGCCAAATGCAGCAGTAATAATAAAATCTGGCTTCATTTGAATGATTTCTTCCATTTCGGGACTTCCACCTAATTTTTGCGGTTGTAGTACCGGTAACCCCAAATCTTGACTAGCTTTCTTAACCGGTGATTCTTCAATTTGATGTTTTCGCCCCACCGGTCGATCTGGCTGGGTTACCACTGCCAACACTTTGTAGTTCTGATCTAAAGCTTTTAGGATTGGAACACTAAATTCAGGCGTTCCCATAAATACAATTGATTTCATAATAATTCACCTACATAAAACTGACTGGTTCTGGATCAATCCCGATCCGTAAACCCTTTCTAACTTCTTTTTGTGATATTTGTAAAATATGCTTTAAGCTTTCATTGAGTTTTAAGTCACGTTTGTACTTAATAATGATTTGGAAATAATAACGTTTTTTCATTCGAGCAATCGGCCTAGGGGTTGGCCCCAAAATAATGGTAGTTTGATCAAGCGACTTTTTAAGATAATTAGCAACCTCATAAGATTCATTAGCCGCCTGCCTCTCATTTAGTGAACTAATTGAAACTTTAATGGTAAAGAAGTATGGAGAATAATCAGCTAAATGTCTTAATTGCATTTCTTTTTGATAAAATGCTTCATAATCCTGGTCTTTAGCCAATTGAATCACATAATTATCTGGATTATAGGTCTGAATAATGACTTCTCCATCCTTATCAGCTCGTCCAGCTCGTCCGGAAACTTGAGTTAATAAATCAAACGTTCGTTCACTAGAACGAAAATCAGGTAAATCCAATCCAGTATCAGCATTTAATACCCCCACCAAAGTTACATTCGGAAAATCCAGTCCCTTAGCAATCATCTGCGTTCCTAGTAAAACATCAGCATGATGTTCACCAAATTCACGAAGTAACTTCTCATGAGAACCCTTTTTCCGGGTTGTATCGACATCCATTCTGATTACTCGCGCTTTTGAAATGAGTTCATGTAATTGTCGCTCTACCCTTTCAGTTCCAGTACCAAAGTAACGAATATTTTTACTGTGACAGTTGGGACAATACTTAGGAATTGGTTCCTCAAATCCGCAGTAGTGACACTTCATCGTATGAGAATCCATGTGAAGCGTCAAAGAAATATCACAGTTGGGACACTTTAAAACATAGCCACAATCTCGACACATCAGAAAAGACGAGAATCCCCGACGATTAAGCATTAACACTACTTGTTCGTGCTTTTCAATTCTTTGCTTAATCGCACTAAGTAATTGGTGCGAAAAGATTCCATCATGAGTCTCTTCCTCTCTGGTCATGTCAACAACTGAAACTTCTGGTAAACGCCTTTGATTAATGCGATCGGGAAGGCGTAAAAATTTATAAACTCCCTTTCCGGCACGAGCCCTTGACTCAAGCGAAGGTGTTGCACTCCCAAGTACGACTGGGCAATGATGATAATTGCCACGCCAAATGGCAACATCCCGCGTGTGATAACGCGGATTATCATCCTGCTTGTAACTTGTATCGTGTTCCTCATCAAGAATAATAATCCCAATATCAGAAAGAGGAGCAAAAACTGCTGATCTTGCCCCTACTACTACCTTTGCCTTTCCATTATTAATTCTACGCCACTCATCATACTTTTCCCCAGTTGACAAACCACTATGAATTACAGCAACTTGATTACCAAACCGATTTTTAACTCGATTAACCATCTGGGGGGTTAAAGAAATCTCTGGAACTAACATCAACGCCGTCTCACCTAAATCCAGAGCCTTTTGGATGGATTGAAGATAAACCTCAGTCTTACCTGATCCAGTTACTCCTTCAAGTAGATAGGTTTCATTTCGATGGGCTTCAATGGAACGATCAATTTCACGAACAGCATGTGCTTGATCAACGGTTAACTTTTTTGGTTGATCAATTGTAATGTCATGTTTGTACGGATCACGATACTTCTCAACCTGAACTTTTTTTATCCAATTCTTCTTTTCAAAACTGCTAATCGCTGAATTGGATATTTTAAGATCATTAACGAGGTGGGTCTGAATAATTGGTTGATCAGTATGGTTCTCTAAGACAGAAAGTAAGTTTAATTGAGAAGTGGCATTCTTACGAAGTTGTTTTTTTGCCTGACCAAAATCACTTAATTGATTTAAAATGGCCGTTTCCGTTTTCTTTTTGGCTTCATTTTGAACTTTGTAAATCACTTGGATTTTATTGTTCTTACGTAACTTAGCAAGTTTCCCCATCTCAGTACTATTAAAATGCTCCTTGTCAAACGGAACCATACTCTGGTCCTTAAACTTATCATTAAGCTCTTGATCGGCAAGATTTCCAGTTGCTTTTACATAGGTTGTATATCTTGCCTTCATCGCATTAGGAAGCATGGTCAAAAGACAACTAATTCGAAAAGAATAAGTTGTATCAGCCAACCACTTAGAAAGTTCAATCATTTCGTCGTTCAACACTGGGCTCAAATCCATGGTACTATCAATCTTTTTGAGTTGCTTAAGCTGGTCCGGTTTCTCATCTGTAATATCAACGACAAAACCTTCAACTTTTCTGTTTCCATTCCCAAATGGAACAATGACCCTCATGCCTCGTTTCAGTTGATCTTCTAATCCAGTAGGAATTAAGTATGAATAGGGTACATTTGTTTGCATGGTCGGAACATCAACAATCACTTTTGCAATTTTCAAATTACCCCTTCTTTCCATTCTTGCATATTACAGATTAGCTATAAAAGGTCAACAACGACATTTAACACTTCACTAGCAACTTTTAATTTAGACTCAACTTCTGTCTTTTTGACCAAACCATCCTTTGAGATGATTGAAACCTGATTATCATCACTATTAAAACCAATTAATGAATTGGAAACATCATTTAATACCACTAGGTCTAATTTCTTTTTCATCAACTTTTGCTTAGCATTTTTAAGAGGATCATTGGTCTCGGCCGCAAAACCGACCACCACCTGATTAGGGTTCTTCTGTTGTGCCACTTTTGCAACAATATCATCGTTCTTAATTAGATGGAGATCTAAAGAATCATGGTCTTGATCCTTCTTGATTTTTTGTTTTTCCGCATGAGTAGGTTTAAAATCACTAACTGCAGCAGCCATAATCAAAACCTGATTATCTGAAAATAAGCGTTGTACCTGGTGCTCCAGTTGATCAGCAGAACTAACTTTGATAACTTTCACACCATCTGGAATCTGGCACTGACTGTTGGCACTTACAAGTGTCACTTTAGCCCCCATTTCTTTAGCAACCTCAGCAATTGCATATCCCATCTTTCCTGATGAATTATTTGATAAGTACCTAACCGGATCAATTGGTTCTCTAGTACCACCAGCAGTTACTAGTATATTAACCCCAGAAAGAGGTTGGTCATCATGATCACTTAATTGACTAACCACAAACTGATAAATTTCTTCTGGTTCAGCAAGTCGACCTAGAGCTGAATATCCTTCGGCTAGTGGACCAACTTGTGGCTCAATAAATTCGATACCATCATCTTTTAATCTTTGAAGATTTCTTTGGGTAGCTGGATTTTTTAGCATGACATCATTCATTGCTGGCGCAAAATACTTGGGGCACTCCATGGCTAACATAGTCGTACTTGCAAAATCATCCGCAATCCCATTTGCTGTTTTAGAAATAAAATCAGCGGTAGCAGGGGCAACAATTGCCAAATCGGCCCATTTAGCTAGCCCAATATGATTAATCGTTGTTGAGTCATCAAAATAACTTTGATCATCATAGACATCATTCTTCGATAAAACTTGAAAAGTTAATTTCGAGACAAATCGTTTGGCAAACGGTGTCATTACAACTTTGACACTAGCACCATTCTTTTTTAAAAGTCTCAATAAATAAACTGCCTTATAAGCAGCAACGCTACCAGATACAAATAAGACAATTTGCTTCCCGTTTAACAAAATTATACCCTCCAAAGTATTTCTTATTAATTATACTACACATCCCTTATTATTCATTTAATAAAAAAAGACCCTGTGATGAGATTCATCACAAAAGTCCTTTCTTACTTACTTTTTGGAGCGATGGTTAACACGCCGGCAGCAATTTCTTCCAACGCCATTCCAACTGATTTTACTGACTTATAATGGGGAAGCAATGGCTTCGCACCCTGATCAAGTTCTTCAGCTCTTTTGCTTGCTAACATAACGAGCGAATATCTTGAATCAACGTGTTGCAATAAATCTTCAAGTGGTGGATAAATAAACATTAAACTTCATCTCCTAATTTATTAAGATAATTTGGCATAACACGGTTTACCTTTAAACGTTCACTTTTAACAATTGTTTTAATTCGGTCTACCGCATTTGAAACCTTATCATTCACAACTGCATAATCATAGTTTTGCATCATTCGGATTTCCTTAGAAGCTTTTTCAATTCGTTTGTTGATAACTTCAATATCATCAGTCCCACGGCCAACCAAACGATCCCTAAGTGAATCAATGTCAGGTGGAGTTAGGAAAATAAAAACTCCATCGGGGCAGTTGGCACGCACCTGCATGGCACCATTAACTTCAATTTCCAGAAAAACATCTCTTCCTGAATCTAATGTCTCGTTTACGTATTGTAACGGGGTGCCATAATAATTGTCAACATACTTAGCATACTCCAGCATCTTACCATTTTTAATATTCTGTTCAAATTGATCCTTTGAAACAAAGTAATAATCAACCCCGTTAACTTCTCCCTCACGGGGTTTTCTGGTAGTCATCGAGATTGAATACTTGAAATCGACATCAGGCTCATTAAAAAGGGCTTTTCTAACCGTTCCCTTCCCCACTCCACTTGGACCAGAAAGAACAATTAACATTCCTCTTTCACTCACTTAAACCGCTCCTTTTTCGTAACTTCTTTATATATATTATGCAATTTATAAATCAATTAATCAATAAGAGATAAAATGAATGCTATTTAATTTTTTGTCTTTTTTGTTGATTGGCCAAGTTTAAAAGTTCAGAAGCGTGTTCCATGGTTAACTTAGTAACTGTGGTTCCTGCTAACATTCTAGCAAGTTCCTTAACTCGTTGCTCACCTGATAAGGGTTGAACCGAAGTTTCCGTTCGATTATTAGAATCAACATGCTTCGAGATGAAATCATGATTATCAGCCATGGCGGCAACCTGTGGCAGATGGGTGATACACAAAACCTGGGATTTCTTACCAATTGCACTAATTTTATCTGCAATTGCTTGAGCCACTCTTCCCGAAACACCCGTATCTACCTCGTCAAACACGATTGAAGTTACTCCTTGGACGCGGGAAAAGATCGTTTTAAGAGCTAACATAATTCGAGAAAGTTCACCACCTGAGGCAATTTTGGATAACGGTGCCATGTCCTCACCCGGATTCGTTCGGATGTAAAACTCAACTTCTTCAATTCCATTTCGATTAAAAGTATCTTTAGGTAAATTGGAAAAACGAACTTCGAACTGCGTTTTATCCATGTACAAATCAGCTAATTGTTGATGAATTTCAGCAGTTAACTTTTCGGCTTGCTGATGTCTAATATCACTTAACTTTTTCCCAAGTTTATTTAATTCTTTGACGGAAGCATTGAAGCGTTCTTCTAAATTATTGCCACTCTTTTCATCCGTCTCCATATCAGTTAATTCACCAGAGATTTTATCGTAATACTTTAAAATCTGTTTAATCGAATCACCGTATTTTCGTTTTAACTCAAAAATAGTATTTAAGCGTTGCTCAACTTCGTTCAATCTGTCAGGGTCAAACTCCAAATTATCCATCTGATTACTAATCTCTCCAGAAGCATCTTGCAGCGTATAATAAGCATTTTTAACATTCTCAGAAATTGACTTAAACTCATCATCTAACCGTTCTAAATCTTCAAGAGCATTCATGGCATCCCCGATCATATCAATCGGACTAATACTTTCATCACCATTAATATCATTAAAACTTCTTCCTAGACTATCGCTAATGGCTTGAAAATTATTTAAACGATCCCTTTCGGCTATCAGATCTTCTTCTTCGCCATCCGTTAAATCAGCCGTTTCAATTTCATTTACCTGGTACTTAAGCATATCAATGCGTTGAGCCCATTCTTTTTCATTTTTATTTTTATTATTTAATTCTTTCTTTAATTTAAGGTATTTTTCATATTGTTCCTGATAAAGCTTAAGCGTAGGTTTGAGGCTGTCGCCAGCAAATTCATCAAGTAACCCAATGTGCTTATCAGGTTGCATCAGCGCTTGATGTTCATTTTGTCCATAAATATCAACCAAAGTTTCGCCAACTTTTTTTAGCGTATTTGTATTCACCAATATGCCATTGATGCGACATACGTTGCGGCCATTACGATATAATTCACGCTGTAAAATTACCGTATCATCATCATGTTCGATCCCAAATTTATCCAACACATGAGCAGTAAGACCATCTTTAGGAATGGCAAACATTCCCTGTAAAATTGATTTGTTCGCACCTTTTCTAATAAAGTGAGACGATCCCCTACCACCAGCAAGTAGACCAACGGCATCAATAATAATCGACTTTCCTGCACCAGTTTCTCCTGACAGAACTGTCATCCCTGAGTAAAAATTAACTTCCAATTGATCAATAATCGCAAAGTCTTTGATTGAAATTTCCTGTAACAACTTCTCACCTTCTTAATTATTTAAACTTTTATAAGCCCGATCCATGACATCTTCAACTGCAACATCGTTTCCTACTTCAGGGTCATCAGATGACTTTAGATGAATCAAGAATTCGATATTCCCTTCACCACCCTTGATGGGAGAAAAATCAAGTCCTAAAACAGAAAAACCAGCCTCAGTCGCAAACTGAATGACGTTAGTAATCACCTGTTTATGCACGTTTTTGTCCCTTACAATGCCATGCTTACCAACGTTTCCACGACCAGCCTCAAACTGGGGTTTTATTAATGCCACTACTTCCCCATTTTTAACTAAAATTGATTTTAAGGGCTTTAAAATTAATTTAAGAGAAATAAAAGAAACGTCAATTGAGGCGAAACTAGGTTCTCCACAAGTAAAATCTTCTGGTTTACTGTACCGAAAATTAGTATTCTCCATTACAACAACACGAGGGTCGTTTCTAAGCTTCCAAACTAATTGGTTTGTCCCAACATCTAAGGCGTAACTCAATTTAGCTCCATTTTGTAACATTACATCCGTAAATCCACCGGTGGAGGATCCGATGTCCAAAACGATTCTATCACGAACACTAATATTAAAACTTTTGAGTGCTTTTGCTAATTTTAATCCACCCCGACTGACAAAGGGAAGTGCATTTCCCTTTAAATGCAGCTTGGTTTCAACTGGAATCTTCACCCCAGGCTTATCCATGCGTTGTTCATTTTTTCCAAGTACTTCACCAGCCATGACGGCTCTTTTTGCCCTTTCGCGTGTGTCAAACAATCCTTGCTTGACAAGTAAGACATCAACCCGCTCTTTATCCTTTGCCATTATAACCTCACTTTTTCACCACAAAATAAGATAAAAATGAATCTAACAAATCGGGTGAAAATTCATCCGGCAACTTACTTAATGCCTCTTGACTTTTACTAACAGTCTCATCTAATTTTTGAATTGCTCCATTAATTCCCAACAAATTTACATACGTATTTTTATCAACATCATCCCGATTTTCAAGGTTAGGAGCATCTTTAATATCATCAAATATTTGAAATGCTAGCCCAAAATTCCAAGCAAACGCAGATAAACATTTCCGACTTGCTTGATCAGCATCAGCAATGGTCGCTCCTGCTATAACACAATAATGAAACAGCTCACCGGTTTTGTTTCTATGTAAATGCATTAATTCATCCAGATTCAAATGTTGGTTATCTGAACTAACATCTACAGTTTGACCAGCTACCATTCCGTCTGGACCAGCAGCATGGGACAATAACTGAATCAATTGAACTTTTTTTACAGCTGACAAATCAGCTCTTGAAAGCCAGTTAAACGCTAACGTCAACAATCCGTCTCCAGCTAAAGTTGCAATATCAGCGCCAAATTTTTTGTGATTGGAGAGTTGACCACGACGATAATCATCATTGTCCATGGCTGGTAGATCATCATGAATTAAAGAATAGGTATGAACTAACTCAACCGCAGAACTGGTTTTAATGGTGGACTCGTCAACTTCGTAATTCAAAGTTTTTAGGGTGGCTAACGTCAATAATGGTCGTAATCGTTTTCCACCAGCCATCAAAGAATATTTCATGGCATCTACAATTAATTTTATCGAGCTCGACTTATCAATGTTTGTTTCTAAAGTTTGATCGATTTTCGGAATATATTCAGCTTTAAATTCTGAAAGAGTTTGTTTATTGGGTGTCATCACTGTCTCCACCTTGTTGATCACGATCAAATGGGATTTCATTATCACTGTCATCCATCATTTTAGTAAGCGTTTTTTGTGCATTTGAAAGTGTCTTTTGCATTTCGTTACTTAACTCAACTCCATCTTTAAATTCTGAAAGGGCTTTTTCTAAAGGTACGTCCCCCTGTTCAAGTTGATTAACAATTTCTTCTAATTTATCCATATTTTCTTCAAAAGTTGGTTTTTTATCTGCCATTATTTACTGTCTCCTTTAAGTCCAACATGATCAACGGTTGCACTAGCACTTCCATCACTGAACTGAATACGAATGTGTTCATCCTTTTTTAAATCCTTAGCCGACTTAACTAATTTCTCATGATCGTTTGTAACCATCCCATATCCAGAACTCATTAAACGTAGTGGGCTGAGATGGTCGAGTGCACTGACGTTTGAATTTAACTGATTCCGTTTTGTTTTCAAAATCACTTGAACGGACTTTTTCATCGATTCAAGATAATAATTAACCTGTTTTTGGTTTGCATTGATGCTATGAACCGGTGAGTTTAATTTTAGTTGTTCTAAATAAGCTTGAAGTTGATTATGGTAATGATTTAGTAAATCTTTCATGTTAGTACCCAGTTTGGTATTTAAAGTATCTAATTGCTGGACATAGGATTCATAAAGACGTTCGGGCTGGTTAAAAACGTAAGAATTCATTACTTTATCGTATTGTGACCTCGAACGGGCCAAAATGTTATCCATGGCATTATAAATCCTAGTCTGTTTAGTCTTTAAATCAAGAATTACATCACTAAGCACAGGAACTGCCAACTCCGCAGCTGCGGTCGGGGTTGCTGCCCGTTTGTCAGAAACTAAATCAGCAATCGTTGTATCAGTTTCATGTCCAACTGATGAAATCACTGGAATTTTACTATTATAAATAGCTCTTGCGACAATTTCTTCATTAAATGGCCATAAATCTTCAATAGAACCACCACCACGACCAATAATAAGAGTATCGAAGCCGCCAATTTCGTTGACTCGGTTAATTTGATGAGCGATCTCACTCGCTGCATTCTCACCCTGAACAGCTGCTGGAAACAGGACAATTTGAGCAATCGGAAATCTCCGTCTAACGGTAGTGATGATGTCCTTAATAACTGCACCACTTTGAGACGTGACTACAGCAATTCTCTTAGGATACATTGGAAGAGGTTTTTTATGAATTTCCTCAAACAAGCCCTCTTTGGCAAGTTTATTTTTTAACTGTTCGTAGGCTTCATAAAGTTGACCTACTCCATCCGGTTCCATGTGATCAATATAAAACTGATACATTCCGGTTTTTTCATACACGGAAACATGTCCAGTAACAAGGACTTTCATTCCCTCCTCTGGCATGAATTTAACCTTAGAGAAGGCCGATTTAAACATCGTAACGTTAATTTTTGAGTTGTCATCCTTTAAACTAAAATATTGATGAGTTGGTCGCAAGCGAAAGTTGGAGATTTCACCGGTAAGGTAAACTCGTCCTAGGTATGGGTCAACGTCAAATTTCTTTTTGATATACTGCGTCAAAGCTGATACAGTTAAATATTTACTTGCCACTCTTTTTGCTCCATTCACACATATCAACCGTTTGTTGCATCAAGGTTGCGATTGTCATTGGTCCTACGCCACCCGGCACCGGAGTGATATATTCGATATTGTCACTTTTTGATTTGTATTCGACGTCGCCAGCCAATTTACCATTCTCATCCATATTTTGACCAACATCAATAACAACGGCACCTGGTTTAAAATCATCATCATTTAATATGGCATACTTGCCGACCGCTGAAATAACTACATCAGCTTGCTTCGTGTACTTTGAAACATCATCAGTGTGACTATGAACGTCAATCACAGTTGCATCGGCGTTAAGCATCAAAGCTAACATTGGCTTTCCAACAATTGAACTACGGCCAACAATCACAACGTTTTTACCATCTAAGTCAATATGGTACTCCGATAGTAAAGTCATAATGCCCTTCGGAGTACATGCAACCGGGTAATTCTCCTTAAGATTAAGAAATAACTTGCCGACATTAACGGGATGAAAACCATCCACATCTTTTGTAGGATCAATTGCCTCAATCACATTGTCTTCGTTAATATGATCAGGAAGTGGCGATTGAACTAAGATTCCATTGATTTCAGGGTTCTCATTCAAACTTCTCACAATTTGGATCAATTCGTCTTGCGTGGTTGATTCAGGTAAAGCTTTCTTAACGGAATAGATGCCTAACTCTGTTGCCTTTTTTTCTTTGCTTCGAACATATCTTTGACTTGCCCGGTCATTTCCAACGATTACTACCGCTAATCCTGGATTAATTCCAGCTTGTTTTAGTTTAAAAACTCGCTTTTTTGTTTTTAAGTTCAGGTCTTTTGCAACCTTTCTGCCATCAATTATGCTAACCACGAAAACATCTCCCGATACATTATTAGTACAATTCTAGCATATTATTTTTGTTCTAGCTAAATGTAAAAAAATAAGAACCCATAACGGGTTCCTATTTTTCAATCGCACTATCTAAAACGCCATTAATAAAGTTTCGTGACTTATCATCACAAAACTTTTTAGCTAATTCTAAAGCTTCATTAATGGCAACTTTATTTGGCGTTGCTTCTTCATACTTAATTTCATACAGCGCAATTCTTAAGATAATTAGGTCAGCTTTACTAATTCGATCAATCGACCATTTATTCGCTAAGTGATCCGTAATGATCTTATCAAGTTCACTCTTATGCTCTCTTACCCCATTAACGATTTCCAAGTAATATTCTGGTGCCCTTACATCTTCATTTGTAAGATAATCAAAAAATTCACTTGGTTCAACAGCATCATTACTTTCCATCGCAAATAAGGTTTGAAAAGCTAACTCTCTAATTTGATGTCGACTTATTTTCACTTTTTATCCTCATTATCGAATAATTTATCAGTATCAACTTTACCAGTACTCTTTGGAGGAATCATTCCCTCAACGTGAACATTTACGGAACCGATACGAAGGTCAGTCATAAACAACAACTGTTGTTTTACTTGGTTTTGAATCTCTAAAGCAACCTTAGGAACCGAAACCCCGTAATTTAGGTATACAAAAATATCAACATTCAATTTGCCATTCTCAATTGCTAATCTGATGCCCTTACCACGCTCTTTTCTTCCAAATAATTCGTTAACACTGGAAGAAAAACTACCACGCATCCGGTTAACTCCTTCAACTTGCACGGCCGCAATTCCAGCAATGACCTCAATCACACGAGGTGCAATTTTAATCGACCCTAGGTCTGATTTCTTATTGTCGAGTGTAATGAAACTTTCGTCTGCTGCCATAATATAACCCCCAATTGGCTAAACAATCAGATCATTCTGACCATTATGCCCGAGAAATGTAAGTACCGTCATCAGTATTGATCACTAACTTATCACCCTTATTTACAAAGAATGGAACTTGAAGCGTTAAACCAGTGGTCATAGTAGCGGGTTTAGAACCACCGGAAGCAGTATCACCTTTAATCCCAGGTTCAGTATCCGCTACTTCAAGTGTGACCGTCTTAGGCACTTCAACTCCCAAAGTTTCACCGCCGTACTGAATAACTTGAACTTCCATATTTTCTTGTAAGTAGTTCATTTCTTCTTTAACTTGCTCTCTTGGAATCGTTAGTTGTTCATAATTATCCATGTCCATGAAGACAAGTCCACTACCATCATCATAGAGGTATTGCATCTTTTTGGTTTCAATGTTAGCTTTTTCAACTTTAGCACTAGCCCGAAAAGTTTTTTCCTGAACGGCTCCCGTCCTTAAATTCTTTAACTTAGTACGAACAAATGCTCCACCCTTACCGGGCTTTACGTGTTGAAAACTAACAATCTTCCAGATGTTATTGTCAGCTTGAATGGTCATACCATTTTTTACTTTTACAATTGAAATTGACATTTTCATGCCTCCCACATATTTATGTTCCTATCATATCAATATTGATCACGTAAAAGCAAGTTACGATATTGATAAAAAAAGAGACCCCTGCGTTAACGCTAGGCCTCTTTGGATTTACTTAGTTGCTACTTCTGCTTCAGGGTAAACAGAAACTTGACGTTTGTCACGACCTAAACGTTCGAAACGAACAATCCCATCAACTAAAGCAAATAATGTGTCATCTCCACCACGTTTAACGTTCTTACCTGGATAGATATGAGTTCCACGTTGACGGTATAAAATTGTACCAGTTGTTACTGATGAGCCATCAGCAGCTTTAGTCCCTAAACGACGTCCAGCTGAGTCACGACCGTTAGATGATGAACCACCGGTTTTATGGTGAGAGAAAAATTGTAGATTCATTTTTAACATGCGTTTACACCTCCAAATTAAAAGTGTTATTTTACTTCAACGTAATTCGAATACTGTTTTGAAATATCCATAAGTCCATTCATAAAGCTTTTAAGTAACGTTTGGACCTTAACATCATTCAAATGTTCAACCGGAATCTTAACTTGGAGATATCCTCCATTTTTTTCATTCTGTTCTACATATGGATCAATGTCACAAACGGTAATTAACCCGTTCACAGAAGAAATTGCTAACGCTGATACTGCTGCACAGACGATATCATGCCCGTACTCACCAGAATCAGCGTGGCCAGTTACTTTAAATCCGGTTATTAAATTATGATTTAAATCAAATGTAGCTTTAATCATACGACTTAAGCGTTAATCTTGTTGATAGTAACCTTAGTATAAGGTTGTCTATGACCCTTCTTTGATTGAGCACCCTTTTTAGGTTTGTATCTAAAGATACGGATCTTCTTACCCTTACCTTGCTTATCAACTTTTCCTTCGACTGAAGCACCATCAACTAATGGTGAACCAACCTTAGGGGTCTTGCCACTAACAAAGACAACATCATCAAAAGTAACCTTGTCACCTTCGTTAGCATCAAGTTTTTCAACAAAGATGGCTTCACCTTCAGAAACCTTGTATTGCTTGCCACCTGTTTCAATAATTGCGTACATGTAGTGCACCTCCTTATAATTTGCTTAGACTCGCCAGTATTAAGTACCCACTGGGCTTTAAAACTCAAACTGAGCGGTTGTAGCTGTGGAAGTCCACAATTACAACATCATAAGTATATAAAAATTAATGTTATAAGTCAAATAAAAAAAGGACACGCCAGATATTAAGCGTGTGCCTTTTTCGAGATGTCGCAGGAGCGATTCGAACGCTCGACCTACGGTTTAGAAGACCGTTGCTCTATCCAGCTGAGCTACTGCGACATAAACTCAAACAACAAGAATAATTATATTGAATATCAAACTATAAGTCAATGGTTTTTAGTACATTGCTTGATTTAATGATCATTTAAAACCAGCTTTAAATCATCTTGCAGTAGACTGTTAAATCTATCGGTGATTGTATCTGGACTAAAGCCTAAATCAACAAGGCCGAACTTTAAGAATAAAGTCCAAGCGTGCTTATATCCGATCTTGCTTTTCTCATAATAACTTTTTAGTAACATATTCAGCATTGATAAATATAAAGAATTAATGTCATCAGTCTTTTTCATTCCTAATAACTTATTTAACATTTCGTCATCCACAGTAATCACATCCACCCAACTTTGTAGGTTAGCAATTAGCAAAAAGTCCCTGAGAGTCCTAATGTAACTTTCGAGCTGGTTGTCACGATTGTTCTCGGAACTAGTGATGTCTGTTTTAAGCATCCCAGAATTTTTAGCCAATTCAGAAAAGTGAATGTCTAACGAAACGTAAGAACTTGAAACATGAGTTCCGGGTTTCCAGATTGTTTGATTTTTAGCATCTAACTGCCGATATAAGTTGACTGTATTAGAAACCATTTTGTTAATATCCATCATTATTTTGCCACTCCTTAATTTGCTGTTCAATTTGTGTAATTTCTTCGGGATGTTGAACTAAATCATACCAAGTAACGTCCATCTTGTTTCTAAACCACGTTAGTTGTCTCTTAGCGTAGTGCCTTGAGTCTTGCTTAACATCTTCTACTACTTGATCCAAACTTTCGTTACCCTTGAAATATGGGATGAATTCGCGATACCCAATTCCCTTACTAGCAGGAATTTTACTCCCCCCATTTTCAAAAAGCCATTTATTTTCTTTAATTAACCCGTTTTCCATCATCTGGTCTACTCGTTGATTAATCCGCTGGTATAGGACATCACGACGCGTATTAAGTCCCACAATCAATTCATCATACTGCTGTCCTTGATTATTCTGCTTGGAAATTGGCTTTCCACTAACAAGGTATACTTCGAGAGCCCGTAAAATGCGTCGTGTGTTTTGCATAGGTGTCTTTGATGCCGTTACAGGATCAACCTGATTTAATTTATCCCACATTTTCATTGGACCAAATTCGTTAAGTTCATTAATCAATGTTGCTCTAATCTCAGGATCATTCTTACTTCCTAAATTTAATCCCCTTAAGAGTGAATTAAGATAAAATCCAGTGCCACCAACAATAATTGGAAGATGCCCTCGATTCGTAATTTCCTTAATTAATTTTTCAGCAGCTTCAACAAAATCAACCACCGAATATTGTTCGTCAACATCAATGATGTTTATTAAATAATGAGGAATTCCCTGTTGCTCCGTTCGAGAAATCTTGGCAGTACCAATATCTAGATGACGGTAAACCTGCATTGAGTCGCCAGAAATAATTTCTCCATTAAACTGTTTTGCAATTTTAATTGATAAGTCCGTTTTTCCAACAGCCGTTGGACCAACAATTGCTAATAATTTGTTCATAAATTCACCTAATTAATGATGTTCTATACTGGATATATTAGCGCAAATAACGCATAATGGACAAGTAGATAATAAAAAAGGAGGCAATGACTATGAGTAAATTTACACAAGGATTTACTACGGGAGTTGCAGCATGTATTGGAATCGCTGCAGGGGTTTGGCTTTCATTCAAGAAAACGGTGGTTCAACCAATGGAGGAACAAGAGTCCAAAATTAATGAAAACCGTAAAAGAGCAAACAGAAAAAGTCATTCAGCTCATTTAAGTTAATTATTAATAATAAAAAGAGAACTCGATCGAGTTCTCTTTTTAGTTAACCCTTTTTAATTTTGCCATCCCATCGCTGGTAACCCTCGTTAAGAATTGAAATATTTTTAAAACCCTTTTTGTGAAGGAATTTGGCAGCTTTCATACTCAAAGTCTTATTCTGATCGTACAAATAAACTGGTAGATCTGGTCTCAGTTCTTGATAAAAACTTCGAAAAGTTGAATATGGCATGTTTCTTGAACCAAGAATATGACCATCATTAAAAGCTTTACTTTCACGTAAGTCAATAACTTGCGATTTGCGAATCCCACTTTGAAATTCATCTTCATTTAAAAACTTACAATAGCGTTTGGCCATTAAAATAGTAAATTCATGGTATAACCACCAAATTAACAGAACCACTCCTAGAGTGATCAGGAAATAAAGAACTGAAACTATCACACTACTCAATTAAAATCTCTCCAATACTTTTATCTAAATTGTAATGCTAACGAAGCTGCACCAATTACCCCAGCATCATTACCCAACTGAGCTAATTTAACTTTAGTTGAATCTCTAATTGATGGAAAGGCATTTTCCTGGAAATATCTAGTAGTTGGTTGAAGCAAAGTGTTTCCAGCATTCGAAACTCCACCACCAATAATGATACTTGCTGGGTTCAAAGTATTTCCAATATCAGATAAGGCTAGTCCAAGGTAAAAACAAATCTTATCCACAACCTGATTAGCAAAAATGTCGCCATTATCTGCTAGGTAAAAAACCATTTTTGAAGTGATTTTTTCATCAGTATTTTCGAGATCCTTTAACCGTGAATGTCCCTTAAAATCTTTAGACATATCCTTAGCTACGTGAACAATTCCAGTTGCTGAAGCGTACTGTTCTAAGCAACCCCTTTTGCCACAGGTACAAAGATAACCATTTGGTTGAACAGCAATGTGTCCAACTTCACCTGCTCCACCATTAACGCCATGAAGGAGTTTACCGTTAGCAATGACTCCACCACCAACTCCAGTTCCTAACGTAACAAAGACTACGTCGTCTTCAGTACTGCCTGCACCCTTCCAGTATTCACCTAAGGAAGCCACATTGGCATCATTGTCTAATTGAAATGGTAATCCAACCCCATTCTGAATCAATTCTCGAACTGGTTGTTCATCTTTCCAGTTAAGGTTAAAAGCTTCGGAAACTGTCCCCTTTTCACGGTTTACAGTTCCTGGTGTTCCCATTCCAATTCCAACAAAATCATTAATGGTTTTGTCAGAATCCTCGATATGTTTGTTGATTGACTTAACAATATTCTCAACGATGTGAGCGCCCTTATCACTAGTATCAGTGAGTACTCTCCATTTATCAAGAACCTCACCATTTTCGTCCAAAAAAGCCATTTTAGTAGTGGTACCACCTAAGTCAATTCCAATCAAATTCTTTGCCATTCTATAGACCTCCCGTCTCATTTTTAGATTTTAAGTTTTTTTCTTCAATCCTGTGTTCACGTGTTAATACTAGTTTTGCGGATGTAAACTCTCGATCACTAACTACATGAGCATCATGAAGATGGTCGAGTTCTAAGGCCATTACTTCAATATCCCAAAGTCGTTTACCGACATATACATATATTCCAAATTTTTTTAACAGTTGTTGAACATCATATAGAGTTGTCATTTTAATCATCATCCTAAATTAACTATGTACAACGTGTCAACGAACAGAACCTAAATAGTACATTATTATTATACCAATAATTAAAGCGGTTGCATAAAATAATCTCATAATTTTATTTAAATTGATATTGTGCTTTAATCCTACAACAAAACTAATCAGGTAACCACCAATGAATCCGCCAATATGACCAAAAATATCAATACCAGGCGTAAAGATATCAAATACAAGGTTAATTACCACAAAAAGAATAAACGTTTTTGCAGTACTTCTGACAAATGAATCACCACGATACTGAAAAGCAATCATCAAAAAGGCACCGAATAATCCAAAAATAGCGGTACTGGATCCTGCTGAAATTCCACTTCCAAACGCGAAGCTCATTAAATTTCCATAAAATCCTGCAACCATAAAAATGACAAAATATCTTAAATGACCAACGATTGGTTCAATTAATTTTCCCAAATAATATAAGGTGATTCCATTAATTAAAATATGTTGAAAACCAATATGAACAAAAATGGGAGTAATTAGACGCCACCACTGACCATCTTTTACTAAGGGGTTATATTGTGCACCAAACTTTAGTAGATTAACGGTGTTCTCTGAGCCACCACTTAAAGTCATCATTAAATATACAACTACCATGATGAACAGTAATAAGTACGTTACCCAGGGATAATTATTGACTCTTTTAAGTTTTTGTTTGATCATCTTAAATCCTCTAAAAAATAATCCGATCCAATCTAACGTCAAATGGATCTGGCTTCCAATTTAGCTCAGAAACGATTTGTGCTTTTTGGGCCAGTGAAACCTTATAGCCGTCAAATCGAGATAAATAACGATCATAAAATCCCGCACCATAACCAATTCTCTGATTACTATCAGGATTAAAAGCAACTCCTGGAACCACCATCAAATCAATCAAATTACTGATGATCGTCTTTCCATTAACGGGCTCCCAGATCCCAAACTTAGTCTTTTGAAACTTTAAAGTGTGGCTAAGCTCAACAAACTCCATCTGATGCTTAGGAAGTGTATGAGGAACCACCACCTTTTTCCCATCATTTAAAGCCGCAAAAATGATGGGAGCTGTGGGAATCTCAATGGAGGTATTCATGGTTGTGGCAACCACCTTGGCGTTCTGCCATTCTTGAAGGTCAAAGAGCGCTTCATACAACCCATAAAAGAATTGATCCGATGGCTTAGCATTTTTCATTCTTTTTAAAACCAATTCTCTAACTTTATTTTTATTCATTTACATCACCCATTAATTTTATAATAAAAAAGATTTTGGGTAAAAACCCAAAATCTTATTTTGTTTCGCGATGTAAAGTAACTTTTCTATCACGTGGGCAATACTTTTCTAATTCTAAGCGATCGGGATTATTTCTACGACTCTTAGTTGATAAGTAATTGCGTTCGTGGCATTCAGTACATTCCAAAGTGATATGAACACGCATGTCAAATACCTCCAAACATATTCGTTTTTTATAACTAATTCAACAATCATAATATTAACATCTTTAGCACTATATATCCAGTCTCATTTAAAGAACGTTAAGTAATTTTACTTAACAGTATTTTATGGCTTATTCTGAACATCATCCCAGTATGCTTGATAAATTTGTTTAGCAAGATTCAAGTTATTACTTTCAGCGTCAACCGGAAGATTAGGAATGGCTAATGCGACCACTACCTGTGGATCCTTTGATGGTGCATAGGAGGCCAAACTCAGAGTAACAGTTGGTTTACCATTGTAAAATGTTTGGGCAGTACCCGTCTTAGCAGATACTTCGGGAGATAGACTTGACAAATCTCCACCGGTTTTATATTTATTGGTACCATGAACTACTTGATACAATCCCTGTGTAACAACGTTTCGTTCTTGTTGTGTCATTGGAATTTCATTTAACACCGTTGGCATCGTCGTATTTTGAACAGCTCCAAGTTGTCCGTTCTTGGTATTGGTTGATCTTACATTTTGAACCACATGTGGCTTCAAACGATATCCGCCATTAGCAATGGTGGACATGTATTGGGCTAATTGAATCGTAGTGTACGAATCATAGTTACCAAATGATTCATCCAAAGACTTCCCAATATTAGCAAACGTTGATGGTCCTTGAATGCCGGCAGTTTCACCCGGTAGATCAATCCCAGTCTTAACACCTAAACCAAATTGATTGAAGTAGTTTCGTTCGATGTTAAAAATGTTGGGACTCATGTTAAGTGATCCTCCTGCTTTATACCTGAAGCCCCCTTCTTTCATAGCAAGTTGCATCATGTAAGAGTTAGAGGAAACCTCTAGAGCACCCTGGGCGTTAACCGGCATGTTGGCCTCACCATTTTTGTTAAACCAAGAACTCTTTTTAGCTCCACCAATATCAATTGGCATATCTTCCATTGTACTGTTATTCGGTGTAATAACCTTATCCATTAGGGCCCCTGAAACCATTGCACCCTTAACAACCGATCCCATTACAATGGCACTGTTGATGGTTCCTAATTCGTTTGGTGTCACTTTACCAGTCTTAGGATCACGGTTAACACCAGCCATTCCAATTACCGCACCGGTCTTTGGGTTCATAACAACGGCATAAGCCCCCGTTGAATCACCAACGCCCCCAGACTCTGCACCTTTAACTAAATCTTGGAGTTTATTTTGAAACTTAGAGTTAATGGACAACTGAAGATTCTGGCCCCGTTGGCCTGGATACTTCTTAACTTCTTTAACAATCTTGTTATCCCCTCCAACTTTAACCTCGGTCTGGGACTTAGAGCCACGTAAAATTGGTTCATATTGTTGTTCCAAATTACTTTGTCCAACTGAATCATTTCTTGAATACCCTTCAGCTAAAAGTTCATTAACCCGATCAGAAGGTAACCCAGTTTTACTAGATGAAACATTTCCAACAATACTTTGAATCTCGTTTCCAGATGGATAATCACGAGACCAACTTGTTCCAACCTGAACTCCAGGCATTTCAGAAGCATGTTCACCAACTTCAGCAATTTCTTTGTTACTTACACCATCAGTTTTAATGTTGGTAGTTGATAATTGATAAGCCCCACTCATTTCCGTAAAAATAGCAGCTGCGTTCTTCATTTGAGGAGTAACCTTTACAATTTTCCCATTTTGGATCATATCTAAAGCTTTATTGTAAGCTGCTTGTGGCGCTAACTTTGTTCCATTAGGAACTTCCTTAGTAGCGTTTGTAAGGTTAGTCTTATCGGCCAAGTAGTATTCACCAATCTGCTTTTTAGTAAGCCCTTTAGTTGGGAGGGTGATGTAACTCCCAAGTTTATTGGCATCATTATAAATCTCCTGGGGCATTACGCTTAATCCTTTAGTATAGGTGATGGCCCGATGAGTTTTGTTACCAACTAAAACTTTCCCGGTTGAGTCATAGATCATCCCACGCGGAACATTACCATACTTAACTGAATTATCGCTCTGATTAACATCAGATTTATAAACTGATCCTTGAAAAATCTGCATGTATGCTAGTCGAAATACTAAAACTGCAAACAATATTCCAACAATTGCGAAGATAAAATTCAGTCGAAATGGAATTTTGGAATTACCGTTTCGCCGGCTTGAATCCCGACTCCTTCTTCTAAATAACCGATCAAAAAAGTTTCTCACGATGCTAACGCTCCTTAACTAATCAATAACTCGAATTCATCACTTATGGCGCTTTTCTTAATTTATATATGATACTCTATTTATTAGAAAAACGACAAATCTAATCTTATTATAATTCATTGCTTTATAAATTAATGAGGTAATTAAATGCTTAACCAAAAAATAAAAAAGAGCCTATCTAAAAACTTCGCATTAATCCTAAGCTTTTTAATACCACTAGTTATTATGGCATTATACGCAGCATATCGCAATATGGCACCCTTCGGAAATAATACGATTTTAACGGTTGATTTAGGACAACAGTACGTTGATTTTTTTGCATATTTTAGAAGAGCCCTCTTGCACCATCCTTCATCAATTCTTTATTCGTTTTCTAACGGACTAGGGAATGAAATGATCGGGACTTGGGCTTACTATCTAATGAGTCCATTAAACCTTATCTTACTCTTTTTTAATAACGCATCCCTCCCATCAGGGATTCTCATCCTATTACTTTTAAAGATTGGCTTATCTGGTTTGACCTTTACCATTCTAGTTCGCAAACTTCATCTTACTAATTCTTCACTCATACTGTCATCATTTGCAACTGCATATGCATTAAATGGTTGGATGATTGCAAATAACCTAAATATCATTTGGCTTGATGCCATGATTTTACTTCCTTTAATTGTGCTTGGTTTAGTTAAACTCTTAAAAAACAACCAAAAACTACTTTTCATTACATCATATACCGCTATGTTGATCATCAACTATTATATGGCATACATGATTACGATTTTTATCGTATCACTAACTATCTACTATTTAGCCATCCATGTTTCAAATATCAAAGATATGTTTGTTGGATTTTTGCGACTAGTCGCAAATGGATTAATTTCGGTGGGGTTAGCTGCTTTCATTCTTCTGCCCACCATTTATTCACTGATTAACTCCAAGGGCCAGGGATTTTCTGATAAATTGAACTTTAAATTTGAATATCCAATGCTTGACTTAGTAACTAAATTTGCTCCTGGTGCTTTTAATTTTGACCAAATGCCCAAGGGCTTACCAAACCTTTTTATTTCAGAAACGATTTTGGTACTATTTTTGTTCTTTTTTGTTAATAAAACCTTTTCCAAAAGAACTCGAGTTTTAACTTTGGTAATGACCATCTTTTTACTGTTTTCAACGTGTTTTCAGACGCTCGACTTATTTTGGCACGCATTTCAGTTCCCAATCTGGTACCCCTACCGTTTTTCGTTTGTAATATGTTTCTGGTTCATCATGGTCGCGCTAGTTAGCTTATCTCACATTCAGGCAATTAGTTTTAAGCAAATTGGAACGTGGCTCATAATTTTATTGCTTGCACTAATGGTCGCTTATACCACCATTAGAATGCCTCAATATAACTACCTTAAATGGTTCACAATTGTGATTGAGGGACTTATGATTTTAGCCGCCATCATCGTTTTATTAACCCACTTCCGGAATGAAAAATGGTTTAATTTGGGTGTTTTTTCACTAATTGTCTTTGGGATTACCATTAATCTTATTCTCTCTTTAAATAACATCTCATACTTAAGTAACTCAGAATACCGTGGTTACGTAAATAAATTAGATCATGTCACAACTTACCTGAAACATCATTCTTTAGATGGCCCATATCGAATCAGCAAAGACTTTTCCCGAACTAAAAACGACCCCTTTAACTTTAATTTTTATGGTGCTTCATTATTTTCATCCGTCATGAATCCTAAAATGTCTAATCTAGTTGGAAAAATTGGTCAGCCAAATGGCGATGGCGTAATCGAATATTCCAGTGGGACTATGGTTTCAGATGCACTGCTCTCAATGAAATACCATCTGGCTCGTCCCTACACAGCTTCAGTTGACGTTCCAGGTATTAGAGAATTCCCAGAACGATATGACCAAAACTCATACAAAAACATGGGATCATCTGAGGGATTCTCAATATACGAAGACCCGTATGCGTTACCAATGATGTTTAGAGCCAGTAACCAATCAATCCACAAAAATGCTGCCAGTCCAGATCCCATTCAATACCAAGCACAATTATGGTCAAATCTAACGGGGGACAACCAAGTCCAAAGTCACCTCTTTTCGAGCAGTAACTTCAATCACGTCAGATATAACAACGTAACCAAACACAATCAACTTACTGGCACCATCTTCAACAAAGTCAACGTCTTACAGCCGGCCTCGCTTGATCTCACGTTTAAGCCAAAAACTAATGACTCTTACTACTTAACGATGGGAACAGCGTTAAATAACGGTAACTGTGATTTATCAGTTGATGGTAACCAACTATCACTTAGTCCTGAATCTAATTCGACTAAGATCATTAACATTGCCAATAATGCAAAAAACAAAAAGATTAAAGTAAAAATCAGCTTGAAAAAGTCATCACTTTGGTTAGAAAACTTTACTTTATACCAGCTAAATAATTCTTTATTTAAGCAAACCGATCGAAAACTTCGATCGGGAACCAAAAAAATATCCAGCCCAAACGCACGAACGGTAAAGGCTGATATAAAGACAAACGGTTCTAATTCAGTAATTGCTTCAAGTATTCCGTATTCGAAGGGCTGGAGTGCCCAAATAAACGGAAAGAAACATTCAATCACGAAATGGGATCATTACTTCATTGCACTTAAAACTGGAAAGGGAATGAAGCACATTCAGCTTTCATATTGGCCACCATTCTTAAATATAGGAATAATCATTAGTGCTTTGACACTTCTCACCTTAATTTTAAGAAGTTGGTTTAAAAAAAGATATAATAAATAGGGCAATCGTCACTTGAGACGATTGCCCTATTTTAAATTAAAATTATTATTTAACTGATAATATCTTGACATGCATTACGCCAGCAGGAATATCAATATCAACGTTTTCCCCTACTTTATGGCCAAGCAAAGCCTGTGCAATTGGAGAATCATTCGAGATTTTTCCACTCATCGGGTCAGCTTCAGCAGCTCCGACAATTGTAAATGTCTCTGGCTCTTCATCAGGTAGTTCCTTAAACTGAATTTCTTTTCCAACGGTCACTTCATCTTCGTCGGTCTCTTCCTTATCAACCACTTGAGCATATTGTAGCATGTGCTCTACCGTAGCAATTCTGCTCTCTAACATACTTTGTTCGTTTTTGGCAGATTCGTATTCAGAGTTTTCAGATAAATCGCCGTAACTTCTAGCGACTTTGATTCGATCAACAATCTTTGGTCTTTGATTGACCTTTAAATCTTTTAATTCAGTTTCGAGCTTTTCTTTCCCCTCTTCAGTCATCGGGTACATTTCATCTTCAGCCATTCTTACACCTCACTATTTTATTCAAAATTAAAATACCATTTAAATTAAAGTTTGGCAACTTAATTATATTGTCGTATCAATTGCATTACTAATCGGATCGTCACCAACGTCATTTAAAATTGACTGAATTTTAGTAACTAGTAAGTCAATTGCTACTTGATTTTTGCCACCCTCAGGAATAATTATATCAGCATATCGTTTCGTGGGTTCAACAAATTGGAGATGCATGGGGCGAACGGTTGCTAAATATTGTTGAATTACCGAATCAAGCGTTCGACCACGTTCTTTGGTATCCCGCTCAATCCGCCTAATGACGCGAATATCAGCATCAGTATCTACATAAACTTTAATATCCATTAGGTCCCGGAGCCTTTTATCATCAAGGATTAGAATCCCCTCAACAATAATTACATCACGTGGTTCTTGAGTGACAGTTTCACCACTACGGGTGAATTTGGAATAATCATAAACCGGTTTCTCAATTGATTCATAGTTTAACAGCTGCTTCAATTGCTTAACCATTAAATCAGTGTCAAAAGCAAGCGGATGATCGTAGTTAACCTGTCTTCTTTCGTCCATCGTCATATTGGATTGATCCTTATAGTAAGAATCTTGCTGCAAGATTGCAATTGAATGTCCCAGCAAACGATTCAAGATTGACCTACTTACCGTTGTTTTACCACTACTAGAGCCTCCGGTAACTCCAATAATTACGGGTCTTTTTTTGCTTTTCACTATTTTAATCCTCCACTATCGATCCATATGAGTTTTAATGTTATTTTGCTGTTCTTTTAAGGTTTTAGCGTAATAAATCTTTTTAGTTTTCGGATCGGCCAAGAAATATAAATATCCTTTAGACATATCAGTTGGATATAGCACAGCTTGGACTGAGCTTACCGAAGGGTTATCAAATGGTCCAGGACCAAACCCTTTATTAACATAAAGATTATATTTGGAATTAACCATTAAATCACGTTTTGAAAGTGTCTTTGAGTTTTTATGAAGTGCATACAAAACGGCCACATCCGATTGAAGTGGCATCTTTTTATCAATGCGATTTCTTAACACACCAGCCATCTTATTACGATCATTTTGACCTACACCTTCACGTTCAATCAAAGATGCTAACGTTAAAGTTTGCTGAACCGTCAGCTTTTGCTCTTTCATTCTTTGATAATATGGACCATACATTTGATTGCTTTTAGCGAGCATTAAACTGACCATCATCTTCAACGACGAATGTTTAGGGACGGGATATGTCGCTGGATAAAGGTATCCTTCAAAAAGATAGCGGGTCCCCTTGGCATCTTTAGCGGACCCCAGTAATTCTGGATAATCCTTGGTCATTTCATCAAAGAAATTACGATTCTTCATCAGGGAAATAAATTCTGCCCTAGAAAAATCGGTATTTTTAGCCACAATATCCGCAATTTGGTCGATGTTAGCTCCTTCTGGAACGGTAACTTTACTATCATTACTTTGAATGGGTTCAAAACTTCCTCCCTTTTGTAAACTCCTAGCAATTGTATCTAGGGACATCGACGGCCTTAATTGATAATATCCTGACTTAAAATTAGTAATGTTGTGTGATTTTACATAGTAATTAAATACCATCCCACTTTTAACTACCTCTGACTTCTGTAAGATTGCCCCAATTTTTTTGGTGGAAGCACCTCTTGGAATGTCAACTTGAGTCACTTCATTATCATGAGGATCCAGTGGTTGAAGTGAAGTTTTAAAATAGTGATGTCCAAATAACGCAATTGCAATTACTAAAATTACAATAATTGCAATCACGGAATAAATAATTTTCTTCCCAAATGAACTAGTTTTAATTTTGGAAATAAAACCACCCAAATGCCTTTTTCTCTCACTCATTATGAATCCACCCTTATCTAATCTCAGCGCTTAATTCAGTGGTCAAACGTTTTTGAATTTTATCGACCGCTTTATCAACAGTCTCGTCTTTCAAAGTGGCGTTAGGATCTTCAAAAATCAATGAATAGGCAATTGATTTTTTGCCTTCAGGCACATTTTGCCCCTGATATACGTCAAATACGGCAGCATTCTGTAAGTAGGCGCCACCTCTCCTAATAATTACATTATATATGTCCTCATTAGTAATGGTACGATCCACTAACATAGCAATATCACGATGAATAGCAGGGTACTGACCAACCTTTTGGTATTGTTGTCCAGACTTAGGAGCCACATTTAAATAATCAAGGTCAAGTTCAAAAACATAGGTTTCTTTAATCTTAAATTGTTTAGCGACTTCTGGATGAACTTCTCCCACAAAACCGATGATGTGATCATCTAGTTTAACAAGCGCTGTTCTACCTGGATGCATTTCGAGAATTTTATCAGTCGCAACATAAGTAACGTCACCCTTTAAGGAAAGACTTTCTAAGTATTTTTCAAGAATTCCCTTAATTTGATAAAAATCAACTGACTTAGCTTTCTGGTCCCAGCTTGGAGCAACTAACGATCCAGAAATGGCACCAGCAATATGTTCCACTTCGTCTGGTCTTATCTGATCAGGAGTTTGCTTATAAAAAACACGACCTTGCTCATAAAGTGGCACATTAAGCACGTTTCGAGCCTGGTTATATGCCACATCATCCAATAATCCTGAAATTAAATTCATACGTAAAACGGCATGATCTTCTGTCATTGGCCACTGCAAATTAGTCTCATGACTACCATTTATCATAAACATCTTTGCCTTGGCTTTTGTAGTTAACGAGTATGACATAGCATGCGTTAATCCAAGCCCCTCAAGTGTTTCTCTAGATTTTCGAATCATTAATTGCTTTGGTGTTAGTCCACCTTCAGTCGTTTGAGTGATTGGTAATGTTGACGGAATATTGTCATATCCATAGATTCTGGCAACCTCTTCAATTAAGTCAGCATCAATTTGAATGTCCCAGCATCTAGTAGGAACCGTGACCGTCAGATCGTCTCCAGATGCCTCAACTGAGAAACCTAGACGTTTAAAGATTGAAATGATTTCCTCGTCACTAAGATTAGTCCCAAGAACGTGATTAATGTGAGAAGTTGAAATTGAAATCACTCGTGGCTTAACCTCAACATCACTCCCACTAACAACCCCTTGTTGAGATTGACCAAGAGCTAAATCTTGGGTCATTCCCGAAGCATACTCAAGTGCTTGTTCAACGTTTCCATGGTCAATTCCCCGTTCAAAGCGTTGTGAGGCATCCGTGTGTAAGAGCTGTTTTTGTGCCATCTTCCTGGTTTTAACTGGATCAAAAACTCCTGCCTCTAATAAAATATTCTTAGTGTCAGAAGTAACTTCCGAATTTTTTCCACCCATTAGTCCTGCTAAAGCAATTGGCTGGTCAGCCGCAACAACAACATCCGTGTCGGTTAATTTACGGTCATTGCCATCTAGAGTCGTAATTGACTCACCATCTTTGGCATTTCTAACCTCAACCTTATTAGTTTTTAGTTTGTCAAGATCATAGGCATGCATTGGCTGTCCAACCTTAGTCATAACAAAATTAGTAATATCAACGACATTATTGATTGGTTTAATGCCCGAATTCCATAATTTAATTTGAAGCCAAAGTGGACTAGGCTTCACGTTTACGCCCTTAACAACTTTAAGCTTATAAATTGGCGCTAAATTAGTATCAGCCTTTGCTGAAACAAATTCCTTGCTGTCGTGCGTTCCAGTTGGAGCGCTAGCATGTTCGATGAAGTCAACCGACTCATTAAATACCGCCCCCAAATCATAAGCAGTTCCACGAACACTTAACATGTCTCCACGATTAGGAGTGACGTCCAAATCAATTAACGATTCATTCATTCCCAAATAGTTATAAACCTCGTCACCAATTCGGGCATTCTCTGGTAAGAAATAGATTCCGTCTTTCCATTCATCAGGAACCAATGACTTATCAAACCCGATCTCATCTAAGGCACAGAGCATACCATTTGATTCAACCCCACGCATCTTGGACTTTTTAATTTTAACGTTATCGGCAATTCGAGCGCCAGATAAGGCAACAATGACTTTTTTACCTACCTGAACGTTTGGCGCACCACAAACAATCTGAATCGGTTCCTGTTCGCCGACATCGACCTGCGTAATGTGAAGGTGATCTGCATCGGGGTGATCCTTAATGGACAAGATTTTTCCAACCACGATTTTCTTTAATCCATCACTCCGCTTAAAAACGGAGTCAACTTCAACTGACGTTTTTTCAATTTTATTAGCTAGTTCTTTTGGAGAAAGCTTAATTTGAACGTAGTCTTTCAACCATTCATAAGATATCAGCAAATTTATTTCCTCCCTTAATCAAATTGTGACAAGAAACGTAGATCATTAAGATAAAAGTCTCGAATATCGTCTACTCCGTATTTCAGCATGGCAAATCGGTCGGGACCCACCCCAAAGGCAAATCCACCATATACACTACTGTCTACTCCAGCCATTTTTAAAACGTTAGGATGAACCATTCCTGCCCCAAGGACCTCAATCCAACCTGTATTTTTACATACATCGCAACCCTTTCCATTACAATTAAAACAGGTAATGTCTGCTTCAACTGAAGGTTCAGTAAACGGAAAGTAGCTTGGTCTGAGACGGACTTTAAATTTATCCCCAAACAATTTGTGTGTCATTACTTCAAGAGTTCCCTTTAAATCAGCCATCGTAATGTGCTTATCAATCACAATTCCTTCTACCTGATGAAATTGGTGAGAATGAGTTGGATCATCAGTATCACGTCTATAAACTACGCCCGGTGAAACCATCTTTAAGGGCCCTTTAGAAAAATCATGTTTTTGAAGTGCTCGTGCCTGCATCGGTGAGGTATGAGTTCTCATTAAAATATCCTTGGTAATATAAAAAGTATCCTGCATGTCTCTTGCGGGATGGTTCTTCGGCAGATTCATCATTTCAAAATTATAAACTTCCTCTTCTACTTCCGGACCCGAAAGAACCTGGTAGCCCATTCCAATAAAAATATCATCAATTTCATCAATAATTTGTTGGATAACATGAGGATGCCCCTTTGGAACCGAGTCCCCTGGCAGGGTGACATCAATCTTTTCATCCTTTAACTTTTGGTTTAGAGCAGCTTGATCTAATTCCAATCTTTTGGAATCAATCTTTTTTGAAAGTTCGTCTCTAACTTTATTCGCCAAGCTACCAATCTTTGGTCTTTCTTCGACTGGAAGTGATGATATTCCATGAAGGGCTTTAGTAATTGAGCCCTTTTTTCCTAAAAGTTTCACCTTCAAATCATTTAAAGCTTTACTATCACTAGTAGCCTCAATATCCTGCAACCCACTGGATTTAATTTGTTCTAAATCTTCTTTTAAAGCCATACTAACCTCCAATTCCATAAAAAAAGCTCCATCCCAAAAAAGGGACGAAGCATCGCGTTACCACCCAAATTCACACCAAAGTGTGCACTTATAATGATGAATAACGACATCGACCGAACATTTTAATATTCAATGCTAACATCAAAAAGCGAATTCAACCGTAACGTCCAATTTCAGCTAACATGAACTCTCTGTGTTCGTCGGTCTACTACTTCTTTTATCATTGTATTTAAATAAATATTATAGCAATTTTTATCACTGGTCAAGCATGATCAGGATCACACCACTTGTCAGACCATCCATGAACCGCCTTCATAATCGGACGAAGTTCTTCACCCTTAGAAGTTAACTGATAATAAACCACTCCAGAGTTCTTATCAGCTTGTCTTTTTACGATTCCCACTTTAGCCAACTCTTTTAAGCGTTCGGTCAATACACGATCACTACATTCCTCAACCTTATTGGCTAATTCGCGAAATCGAAGTGGTCCGGCCAATAAAAATGATTCAATGATTAAACCGTTCCATTTTTTCCCTAGAATTTGAAACGCCACTTGAAATTTAGGACACAAATGAATGATTTCTTTATCAGTTAAATCCATTCTCATATCCTCCTAACTTATCTTTTTAATAATCCTTTAACTTTTTTCTTCATCGGTGAGAAAAATTCATCAACTGCCGAATAATCATCAACAAGTGAAACAATCACGCTTTCCATATACTTGGGTCTTGCAAGGGTTAACCCCCACATATGTTTTAGAATAATATCTTGTTCCTTCGGAGTGATATCAGTGATCTTTTTGGCGTTTCTTAAAGCAACACGTGGATGAATATATGCATGTGAACCTAAATCAAACTTAGTGGTTCGCCAATCATAATAGAATAGATCATGCAATAATCCGCCACGGGCAGCCGCTCGATAATCTAAATTCATCTTTTTAGCAATTTTATAACTCTCATAAGACACTGCAATTGAATGCTTCAATCTAGTCGAATGGTGATGTTGGGTGTAATCACCTAATTTTTGAATTTGCGGACTTTCTAACAAATCAGAAATGATTGAAACATATTCAGGGTCATCTTTCCACGATTCTGTTTCCATACTACATTACTCCAATCCGTCTCTAGATTAATTCTACCCAATTAGATAAGTTCCATTCAATCATAAGGACTCACTTTAAGAAACAATTTAATTTTTGATTCGAAACATGATAACAGCAGCCGCAATTGCCACATTTAAAGATTCAGCCTTCCCCTCAATGGGAATATACAAATTATCATCAGTTAATTTTAGTAAGCCAGGGCTCATTCCATTCCCCTCATTACCCATAATTAAAGCGAAATCATTTTTAGAAGGGACATCTCGATAGTTAATGGCACTGGAATTAAGCTCTGTCCCATATACCTTAATTTTTAGCTTCTTAAACATCTCAACGGCATGTTCTAGATTCATTTTAATAATCGGAAGATGAAACTGACTTCCCTGCATGGCACGTAAAACCTTCCCGTTATATTCACTAGAAGTTCCGTCACCAAAGATCACTCCAGAAAAACCTGCGGCATCCGCTGTCCTTACCATCGTTCCGATATTACCGGGATCTTGAACGTTATCAAGCAGAAGCCAAGCTCCGCTAACTTTAGCAACATCAATCTTTGGTTCTTCAATCTTACACACGGCAAAAATTCCTTGAGTTGTCGAAGTATCACTTAATTCAGTAGCCACTTCATCTGATATAACAATGATATTTTCACCAGAAAGGTCATCTCCATGAGCCAAATATTGATCTTCGGTTGCTAAGATGGTTACCAACTGATCTGCTTTAAGATAATTCCTTGCTTCGGATACCAGATGCCAACTTTCAATTAAATACTCCCCACTCTTTTTTCTTCCCTTACTGGTATGTAACTTTTTAATATCTTTAATGGTTTGGTTTTGTTTAGAATTAATTCTTTCCATTTATATTCCCCTTAAAATGAATTAGAATTGATATTGTTGTTATTATAATATCACAGTTACGGTAAACGCTTTTAAGGAGAATCATTTTGTCAAACAATCAGTCAGTCAAAATAATCGTTTCAGGACTTGTCCAAGGCGTTGGATTTCGATATAGTACTAAAAAAATCGCAGATCAATATTCGATTACTGGAAGTGTCCAAAACATGCCAAACGGAACCGTTTTAATCATCGCAAATGGGACTAAATCGGAGTTAGACGATTTTATTCATTCAATTAAAACTGCACCCAATGGTTTTGCTAAGATCCAAAACATTAAAACACAGTCAATTAAACTTCCAAAAGTTCCAAATTCATTTTCAATTAAAATCTAACTTGAAATTGCTGAAATATTCTTATTAGGTTAGTATGTAACATGTTACTTAAAAGTTAGGAGTTAACTAAATGAAAAAAATTAAGAAACTAGGTTTATTCGGTTTTATTGCCGTGGTTGGCATTTTTTTAACTGGATGTGTAAGAACCGATTCAAAGGGACGTCCCTTTGGATTCGTTTATCATTATTTAGCCGTTCCCGGGCAACACGTTATGGATTGGCTAGCACAATACGTTGGTGGCTATGGATGGGCTTTAATTGCAATTACCGTAATTGTTAGAACCTTGCTTTTACCAATGATGATTAGTCAGATGAAAAAATCTACTATTCAACAGGAAAAAATGAATTTGGTTAAACCACAAATGACCAAGATTCAACAACTCCTAAAAAAAGCAACGACCAAAGAACAGCAGGTTGCCTTAAATCAGCAGATGATGCAACTCTATAAAGACAACGGAATCAGTATGACAGGTGGGATTGGATGCTTGCCATTATTGATCCAGTTGCCAGTGTTTGCTGCTCTGTATGCAGCTATTCGTTACTCACCTGAAGTTTCTCATACCGTCTTTATGGGCATTAAACTAGGCCAATCCAGCATCTTATTAGCCGTCTTGTCGTTTCTGGCTTATGCACTTCAGGGGTACCTTTCAACCGTTGGGATCCCTAAAGAACAGAAAAAGCAAATGGCGATTATGATGTTAATTAGTCCGATCATGATTCTATTTGTTACTCTTTCATCCCCAGCTGGATTAGGAATTTACTTCTTTATTGGCGGATTATTTGCCTGCGTTCAGACCTTTATCATCAATTTGTCCCGTCCACGAATTAGAAAACAAATTAATGAAAAAGCCCAAAAGAATCCTCCCAAAGTTGTCATTCCAAAAGAATTAGAAGAAGAGATTGAGACAGGGGCCGAACCAAGTTCAACAACCAGCTCCAAAAATACAGTTTCTAAACCTGGAGAATCCGAGACTGAGATTGAACACGAAAACAACCGAAAACGTAATGCGGGAAAACAACAGCATCATAATCATAACGAGTAAATAAAGCCGACAATTAAATTGTCGGTTTTTTAGTACAAAAAAAGAACTTCAAAAACCCATGGTGTTTTTGAAGTTCTTTATTTTAAATTAACCCTTTTTGGCAACTACTTCTTTACCGTCATAGTAACCACAGTTAGGACATACAAAATGTGACTTACGTAGTTCGCCACAGTTAGGACATGGGCTCATGCCAGGAACTGATAAACTGTCATGCGAACGACGCATGTTTCTTCTTGCTTTAGAAGTTTTTCTCTTTGGTACAGCCATTATTCACAACCTCCTCTTAATTTGATTTCCACTAGTGAATTTTTAAGTCTTGTCATCGTCTGAAGGTTTGAAATCCTTTAATTTTGCAAGACGTGGATCAACATTTTTATCTTCTTCCACCTGTCGATTAAAATCATCTTCAGAAATAACTTCCCAGTCATTTCCTTCAGGCATTGCTTTGCCTTTCTGCTCTTCTGGTGAAAGAACTTGCATCGGAATGTTGACAATTATGTTATCAGCAACTGCTTTATCAAAATCAATCATCAAGTTATCACCAACAACTAACACTACTTCTTCATTATCATATCGATTTAGCGCAGTTTCAGTTAACACATAAATCTCACTAATGTTAAAATCCATGGGTAACTTAACTGGGGTTAACGATCGTGAAGAAGGAACTGTTACACTACCCTTGACGTGAGCATCTATAATCACATCTCCGTTGTCAGGAGTGGCAGATACATCAACGTCAAAGGAAGTGGCATCAAGAATACTTTTCGGATATCGATTCATTAAATCGTCTTTTAAATCCACTGTCTCATGGGTTGTAAACGGCTCTTTCTTATATCCTAGTAGTTTTTCAAATGACCACTTCATAATTTAACCTCCAATGCAACACGACTAATTATACATACCATAAAATTCATTGTCAAGGTCCTATCCTTGATAGCACGGTCTTCTATATAACAATGGGATAAGTAAATTTATCTTGCATTCGACCATTGATCATTCCATAAAGAATTCCAGAACGGCATTCAAGTTCCAACGTATTATTAAATTCTTCTTTTCCAATTCGATCAACGATCGGATATGGGATTGCTTTTTTAACTTGATTCAGATAACTTTTCCCGGTATCGTTCATTCCCAAAACTCGGACAACTGGATTATAACTAATCATTTGTGTTTTCTTTATTTTAAATAACGTATAGACCAGCAGTCTTTGAATCCTAGTGTAGGTATACCGTTTTGTCTTAACATCTTTAATAAACGCCTGATAGGTTGTGTCTTTGACCGCCATTTGCTTTAGACGATTCTCTAATCCCTCAGTCATCTGATAAATTTGATTTAAATCAGCTATCGAACTCTGAGTCAATTCATAACGTAAAAAGGGCCAAAAATCTGACCAGAAAACTGGTTTTTCGTTGTCTAGGACGACAGAAGAATTGGGAATAAACTTTTGGTAACGATGATCATGTGATTTAATTGAAGCGCGAATAGCTTTGCCACTCGCAATTTTTCCACTCAACTCTCCACTATTATGCTCACTACTGTACCGTTTAACCGGAACTAGCTTTAAAGGGGAACCCAACTTCTGATTGGCCTTTGCATACCAATACGCAAGTGTATCATTTGGCTTAATTAAATCAATTCCACTCTGTTCTTTAATGGTTCGTTGAAATAATTTTGGATAGGAAAAATTATAATTATGAAAATCATCAGACGGATGAACGTCAATAGATGCCAACTTTGTAAAATCCCAGTCACTGTGCTCACTACCAAACGATAAGTATGAACAGCTCAGAGCTTCTACAAGTTTCATCGACCGCTCTGCAAAAATACTGGCAGGTTGAACCGCATTCGATATTGGAAGTTCAATTACTAAATCAACCCCGTTATCTAAAGCCATCTGAGTTCGGATCCATTTATCATAGATAGCTGGCTCACCTCTCTGAGTCCAATTACCACTCATAAATATTACCGTTACATCCGCTTCAGTTCGTCTTTTAGCTTCCTGTAATTGATAAAGATGACCATTATGGAAAGGATCATATTCGGTTATTATTCCAACAGCTTTCATTTGGATTATTCCTCACTACATACAAAGAACCAACGGGTAGTATCATCTTTAACCTTATCTTTTCCAAAGTTACTCGTCACCTTAACGTTATTAAATCCGACTTCATTCAGTGCCTGAGTGTATTCTACCAAGGGATAGGTTCGTTCTTTATGGGTTTCATTATATTCATCAAAACCGTTAATATTCCGATTGTAATCAAAAAAAGATAGATCATGTTCCACTGAATGAGGAAAATCACCAACAAAGGTATTCCACATAAAAGCATGGTCACCATCGTTGGTGTTAAACATATAGCCTGGATAAACAACATCGGTCTGATAAGGGGTGATCACATCAAATAAGAATTTACCGTTCTTAACAAGATGTCCTTTAACCTGAGCAAACATTGTTTTAACTTGCTCAATATTTTCTAAATAACAAATCGAATCGTCAAAACACGTAATGACACCATAATTGGGTACACCATCCAAATCTAACATATTGGCATTAATTAACGCCACGTCAGACACATGGCTTTCATTTAAATGATCATTTGCGATTGCCAGCATATCATCCGATAAATCAGCTCCAGATACGACATAACCTGCTTTTTTTAAAGTAACCAAAAGGCGACCAGTCCCACAGGCTAAATCTAAAATATGCTTTTCTTTAGGGACGTTATCAGCTACAAACTCATACCACTTTTGATATAGATGATTGTCAAATAATTTATCATAAAATGACGCAAACTCAGAATAAATCATATCAGTCTTCACTGACCCAATCAGTTATATCAAGATCAGGAGCGTCGGACCAAAGCTTCTCTAAGTTGTAAAAGGACCGTTGTTCACTCTTAAAGACGTGAATAATAATATCACCGAGGTCAATTAATACCCAAGATCCTGTATTTAGCCCTTCGACCCGTAAAACTTCAACGTGCTCCTCACTCAATCGATCAATAATATCATTTGCAATTGCCTTCACCTGACGAACACTAGGAGCATCCATAATGACAAAATAACGACCGACCAACGACAATTCTTCAATGTCTAAAACCACAATATCGTGGGCGCGTTTACTATCAGCAGTTTCAACAATATTTTGTAAAATCTTATTATTATCCATATAATCCCCTACTTTTTACCAGCAACAATTACATTAAAAGCTGTAATCGCACCGGGATAAATTGCCTTTCCGTTGCTTGCCAAATATGAAATGGTACTTTTAGTTTGATATTTAACACCATCCCATAAATTTTGATTGGTAATCTTACGAGCTTTTTCAACCCCATCAAAATCACGGGCCGGCTCAATGTAGTCAGCCATATAAGTAATCTGTGCAACTTTGTCCATGTCAGGCGATGCGATCGTATGATATTTAATCGCGTTTAGAATTCGACTATCATGAATCCCAAGTTCTGATTCCACAATCAGATAACCCACGTAGCCATGCCAAATAGCATTTCCATAATTAAGTAGTTCTGGATTCAAATGATGGGACTTAATAATGTCAATAAATTCCGAATCCGGCCGTTGTTTGGCATAATCATGAACCAGACCACTAAGTCCAGCTAAAGTTTCGTCCACATTAAACTCTCGTGCTAAGGTAATGGCGGTCTCTTCAACTCGCAAGCAATGTTGAAACCTTTTCTCTTTTAACGTCGCTTTTAGTTTGGCAACAATTTGATCACGATCATACTTAGAATATTTTTGATAATTAATTTTCTCTTTATCCATATAAATCATGCTCCTTAATGTACCGTAACACCGCATCTGGCAACAAATATCTGACACTTTCACCCTTTTCAAGATGTGATCTAATTAAAGACGATGAAATAGCTATCTCAGGTGAGTCAACAAAACTTACTGGGTACTTAGAAGACTCAGAATTACCCGGACGATTAACCCCAACAAATTTAACCATTTTAATAAGATCATCAATTCGATACCATTTTGGCAGATATTCGACCATGTCGCCACCAATGATAAAGTAATAATCAACATCTGGATGAATTTTAGTTAATTCCTTAATCGTATCATAACTATAACTTTTCCCCTTGCGATTTACTTCAATCATTTCAATTTTAAAATTAGCGTTATCCCTAATGGCTAAATTAATCATGTTAACCCGATCAGAAGCATCAATTGCGGACTTATGATCAACATGTGGTGGCAAATAGTCAGGCATAAATAGAACTAAATCGAGGTTTAATTGGGTTAAAGCTTGTTCAGCCATAATTAAATGACCATAGTGAATGGGGTTAAACGTCCCACCTAAAATTCCAACCTTTTTGCGCATCAATCAATCTCCTACAAATTTGCCACTTCAATCGATAATTTACGATAATTGTCCTTACTCGATTCCTTAAACAATAAAAGTGTCTTACCAATCGTTTGGACAACTTGGATGTCCGAGTTATTCTCAATAAATTGTTTAACGTCACTCACATCCACATCGGCAGACTGTTGAAGATTAATTTTAATTAATTCACGGTGATCAACAGCATTTTTAACTTCATTCATCCAAGTCTCATCTAACCCATTCTTTCCAACTGAGAAAATGGGCCGCATATGATTCGCTTTTGCTCTTAAAAATCGTTTTTGTTTTCCCTTTAAATTCATTATTAAATACTCCTAAAACATTGCTTTTCTAACTAACACTGACACACCCTTAGGAGCATATCCAGCAACCGTGGAGCCTTTCGGGACGGTAATCCATCCCAGTCCTTCAATCACTAAATCACTTCTGTCAGTAATTTTAAATTCATGTCGTTTTAACCCAACGACGTTGTCCTTACCAGTTGGTGGGGTCAATAATTCACCGGCATGCTTCTCAAAAAATTCATCAGCATTTGTTAATTTGGTTCGATGAATCATCAGATTATTGTCAGCATAAACGGTAAAGCCATGACGTTCCCCCGAGATAAAATCAAACCGGCCAATCGCACCTAAGAATAACGTCTGCCCTGGATCCAACTGATAAGTCCTGGGTTTAATCCGTTTTTGCGGTGAAACATACTTCAAGTCTTTAGAACTTAAATAGTGAGCCATCTGATCTTCATGAACGACACCAGGTGTATCGATCAATTCTTTTCCATCTTCCAACGGTATTTTGATCAAATCGAGGGTAGTACCAGGAAACTTAGAGGTCGTAATAACCTGCTTCTCACCAGTGCTTTGTTGGATAATTTGATTAATTAAGGTAGATTTGCCAACGTTAGTTACTCCAACCACATAGACATCTCGCCCCTTCTGATTTTTTGAAATGACTTTTAACAGATCGTCGACTGATTGATTCGTCTTGGCAGATACTAATTCAATATCAATGGGTCTAATTCCATTCTTATTTGCCATTTGACGTAACCAATCTTTAACTTTGTTCTGGTTGAACGACGATGGCAACAAGTCTGATTTGTTACCAACTAAAATAATCGGATTGTTACCAACAAAGCGCTGAATCCCAGGAATCATACTTCCATCTACATCAAATACATCCACGACGTATACTACTAACGAATCAGTGTCGCTAATTTCACTCAATAACTTTACAAACTCATCATTTGAGATGCTAATTGGTTCAATTTGATTATAATGACGAAGCTTAAAACAACGCTGACAGTATAATTTTCCAGAATCAATTCCCTTCTTGATTGCTGATTTAGGCGTGTAACCAGCCTGTTTCGGATCGGTATCTTGAATTTGTGCCCCACACCCAATGCAATATAAGGGCTCATTATTTTCATCATTATCCATTAATCAATATCATCCTTCCACTTTAAATCACTGTACTTTCGCATCAATTGTGCATATACAAACGTTTCAAAGAAACGATTAATCCGTGTGTTCCACGCATCTGAAGTAACCAATGGCTTTACCAAAATACTTCTAATTCGAGTATTGTTAGCGGCCCATATATCCGTTAAAATTTGATCTCCCACCATTACCACTTGGCTTCGTTTTAAACGATACGTTTTAAGAGCCCTTAAAATCCCAAAAGTAAGTGGTTTTAAAGCCCGGGCAATAAATGGTAACTCAAGACTAGTAAGAGCTTTCTCTAGTCTTTCCCGATTATTATTTGAAACCACAATCACCCTGATTCCATGATCTCGAACTCTTTTGAGCCAATCGCGGAGTTCTACGGTTCCCTCAGGATTATTCCACGGAATTAGGGTATTATCTAAATCGGTCAGAATTACATTAATCCCGTAACTTTCAAGTTTTTCTGGGGAAATTTGATAAATATTGTTAACCATCCAAGTCGGTTTGAATAATGATAGCATATAGACCTCTCTGTAAATAAGAATTGATGTTTCTATTTTAAATCATTTATGTATAGATTGGGAGCATCCCAATCCGATAAAAAAACTTCCACCAAACAAGAGCGGTGAAAGTTTTTTAGGCTTATTTTAATGCTGCTTTGGCTTTTTCCGCTAATGCAGAAAAGGCATCAGCATCGTTAACTGCTAAGTCAGCTAACATTTTTCTGTTCATATCGATGTTAGCAAGTTTCAAACCATGCATGAATTTACTGTAACTTAATCCATTATTTCTAGTGGCGGCGTTAATTCTTGCAATCCAAATCTTTCTGAAATTACCCTTATTGGCACGACGGTCACGAAAGGCATATTCCTGTGACTTCATTACTTGATCTTTAGCAGTTTTGAATAAACGATGCTTAGCACCGCGGTATCCCTTAGCTAATTTAAGAACACGCTTACGACGATTACGTGTGGTAGTTCCACCTTTTACTCGTGGCATATTAAAATCCCCCTATACAAACTATATTATTCGCTTATTTTTGTAGTAATTCTTTGTAAGTCTTCAAGTTTGACTTAGCCATCATACGTGTTCCACGTAAATGTCTACGTTGCTTCTTAGTTTTACCGTGAAAACGGTGACTAGTGTAGGCATGACCACTCTTTAAACCACCATTAGCAGTTTTTCTAAAACGCTTTGCGGCAGCACGATTTGATTTCAATTTTGGCATATTATATTCCTCCTCATCGATTCATAACCCAATTAAATGAGTTATTTCTTTTCATTCTTACTTGGTGCAAGCATTAAGAACATACTTCGGCCATCCATCTTTGCTCGTTGAGTTACATCGGCAACGTCAGAAGTAGCTTCCGCCATTTTATTTAAGACATCTCTTCCAATACTTTTATGGGTAATGGCACGTCCCTTAAATCTAATAGAAACTCGAACACGTTCACCCTTTGTCAAAAACTTCTTGGCATTTTTAAGTTTGGTGTTGAAGTCATTACTATCAATCGTAGGACTTAACCTAATTTCTTTAACACTAACAGTTTTTTGACGCTTTCGAGCTTCACGCTCTTTCTTTTGGCGATCAAACCGATATTTCCCGTAATCAATAATCTTGGCTACAGGTGGTTTTGCTTTGGGAGCAACAACAACTAAATCCAAATTAGCTTCTTCAGCAATTGACAAAGCTTCTTTAGTAGATTTGATTCCTAATTGATCTCCATTAGCACCGATTAATCTCAACTCGCGAGCATGGATACCCTCGTTAACCATCTTATCTCTTGCTATGGTAATTCACCTCCAGGTAATTTTAAGCAGAAAAATAGCGGATGCTACAGAGCACCCGCTACACCTAAAAACATTAGGACTTTCATTCGTAGATTGCCCAGCGATCAAAATCACTCAGGCGAGAAGCGGGAAGCTTCTGCTTTTGACTACATAATAGTACCAATTTTATTTAATTTTGTCAACTGACTTAGAATCTTCATCATCATTACGTGAGTAAGTAGCAATATCATGAAGAACTTCTGAAATAAAGTCATCAATTGACATATCGCGACTGTCATCTTCACCATACTTACGAACAGAAACGGTATTATTCTTAATTTCATCATCACCAACAACTAACGTATATGGAATCTTCTTGGTTTGTGCGTCACGAATCAAGTATCCCATCTTTTCACCACGCTCGTCGACATTGGAACGTAAGTTTAACGCACGAAACTTTTCGTTTAATTTACGTGCGTAATCTCCGTGTTTTTCATCACTAACCGGGATGATTTGAATTTGATCGGGTGCAAGCCATGTCGGAAAAGCACCCTTATACATTTCAATTAAGTAAGCGGTAAATCGTTCCATGGTAGAAACAATTCCTCTATGAATCATAACCGGACGGTGTTCCTTACCATCTTCACCAACATAATGAAGATCAAATCGTTCCGGTAACATAAAGTCAAGTTGAATGGTAGATAACGTCTCTTCATTTCCTAGAGCCGTCTTAGTTTGAACATCAAGCTTTGGACCGTAAAATGCAGCTTCACCCTCAGCTTCAACGTAATCAAGGCCCAAGTCATCCATAGCGCCCTTTAACATCGTTTGCGCTTTGTTCCACATTTCATCATCGTCAAAGTACTTTTCGGTATTCTTGGGATCACGATAACTTAATCTGAACGTATAGTTATTAATGTCAAAATCATGATAAACTTCCATCATCAAATTCAAGATTTTTTTGAATTCTTCTTGAATTTGATCGGGTGCAACAAACGTATGACCATCATTTAAAGTCATTTCACGAACTCGTTGAAGACCACTAAGTGCACCAGACTTTTCGTATCGATGCATCATTCCTAGTTCAGCAATTCGTAGAGGAAGCTCTTTATAAGAACGAATATGATGATTGTAAATCTGAATATGAGATGGACAGTTCATTGGACGTAATTCCAACATTTCGTCATCATCCATCTTCATTGGTGGAAACATGTCGTCTCGATAGTGATCCCAGTGACCAGATTGCTTATACAAATCCAAATTAGCTAATACTGGGGTATAAACATGTTGGTAACCATGAGCAATCTCTTTATCAGTGATATAACGCTCAATTGTACGACGAATCGTTGCACCTTTTGGCATCCAGTAAGGAAGACCAGCCCCAACCTTTGGATCGACAAAGAATAAGTCGAGGTTATTCCCAATAACACGATGGTCACGCTCTTTAGCCTCTTTACGCTTCTTCAAATCTTCATCTAGGTCATCAGCTTTAAAGAAAGCCGTGCCATAAATTCTTTGAAGCATTGGATTGGATGACTTACCTTCCCAATAAGCACCAGCAACAGACAAGAGCTTAAAGTGTTTTAGATCTTTCAAACTTGGAGCTACTACCCCTTGAGCTAGCGTTTTAACACCATCGATACTGTAAAAAAGAATATTATCAGAATCAATGTTGGCAATTAGTTGTGCTTGATAAGGATCACCATCAACTTCTTTTAAAGCGTCATCTTTACTTAGATAAACCCTTTCGACCGTAGCGTTATTTTTGATGATCTTTTTCATTTTATCAGCTAATTCATCAAGTTCATCTGAACTAACTTGACGATCTTCTTTGTCAGTATCAACAAAAAAACCATCTTCATCCGCGGCAATTTCACCAATGCGAATATCATGATACTTTTCTTTGACCGCCGTTTCCAGTAACTGAGCAGCACCCTGTCGTAGGATTTTAAGACTCTCATCAGAACCGGAAGTAATGATGTCAATCTTGCCACCATCTTTTAGTGGTTGCATCAAATCAACAACTTTTCCATCAATCTTAGCCGCAACTGCCTTTTTGGCTAGACTAACTGAAATTGACTTGGCAATATCTGCCGCAGTAACCCCCGAATCAAATTCTTTCTTGTTACCATCTGGAAACTCAAATGATAATTTAGCCATTTTACTCATTCCTTTCATAAAAAAAGTCCCTAGTAAATCAATACTAGGGACGCCATTAGCGCGGTTCCACCCAAATTCGTCCATTTATTTGGACATCTCGTTTAAAACCTATTTATTAATGTCATTTAATAAAGGTGGTAAGTAAGTTACTCCAAACAGATAGTTTCCAGAAAACCTATCCTCTCTGTGAAATTCGTAATCACTCATGTCCTTAACAATTAACAGTCTAAACAACGACCTGTTACATGTCAAGAATAATCATTATTTATTCCTGCGATTCCTACCATCAAGTTCAATGGGCTTTGCTAAAAATTTAATTCGTTCCATCAATCGCTTAGCTTTAAGTGGTTCCACATCTCCCTGAGCATTAACCTTTAAATGCTCTTGTTCCAATTGATCCATAGAAAAGTTAGAACTAAAAAAGGTGGGAAGCTCATTTTGCATTCGATACTCTAAAATAACCCCAAGAATGTCGTCTCTGATCCAAGATGACATTGAGTCTGCTCCAATATCGTCAATCATCAAAACTGGAGCAGTTTTAATTTCATCCAGCTTACCGCCAACTTGATTGTTTCCAATTGCATTTTTAATTTCAACGGCAAAACTTGGAAAATGAATCAAAACCGAACTATAACCGTCAGAGGCCAAACGATTGGCAATTGCTCCAAGTAAATAAGTTTTACCTACGCCAAAGGGACCGTATAGGTACAACCCCTTCTGAAAATGCTGAGGATTATTTTCATATGAACCAATAAAATCAAGTGCTCCTTCCAAAGCTTGAGCTCGTTCAGCTGTCTGTTCATAATCACTTAAATTTGCCGATTTAATTTCTTTGGGCATTGAAATGGACTTAATGCGTGACGCAAATTGTTCTCGCTTCTGCTTGTTTAACAACGCTTGCGTAGGTTCGTACGAAACGTCAATCAAATGGTCACTTAAAACCAAGGTTGGTTGGTATCCCTTAGCAAAGTTAGCGCTTCCCTCTTCCAACTTTTTCTTTTCATTGACAAATTCATACAGTTTTGATGCCGACCGTTTCACAACATCATCACTTAACTCACTCTCATTGTCACTTAAAAATTGTTTAACGTCTGGATCAGAATAAACCGAATTCATTAACTGTTGGTAATTATGATTCAAATTTTTCTTTTTCATCAATTGGCTCATCTCATCACTAACATTCTTCATGATTACTCATCCCCAGACTTTTTATTTAATGAATTTAATTTCTCAGCAATTCGTTTTCGCTGAGTAGTCGAAATTTTTTCATTACCCCGACTTTTATTTTCCTTAGCCCAGTCAGGCAATGTTTCTTTGACATTTGTACGTCTTCGGTATCTTCTTTGTCGATTGTTTTTACTTTCAGTAACCTGTTCCTGACGGTGCTTAATATCGTCAATCGCTTTCGATGCACTATTAATTTTTCTTTGCGCCCAATCATTTGCAATGGTATCAATTAAATTTTTATTGATGGTAGGTTTCCCCTCGTCAATCAAGATGTGATAAACAAGGATATTGATCACCCCGTTACTCAAAGTGTTGCGATTAATAAGTTCAGATAAAATCCTTTCTTCAGCAGAAGTGGTAAAACCACCCTTTTCACTCTTTAATGAATCAAGAAATTCTACTGGAGCGGACGAATCCGCAATTTGGGCCAATTGCTGTTCCTTGGCCGTTAGCTTACTTTGTAACTTGTCTGCCTCATGGACATGGTTTTGATTGGATTGATTTTCTGCTGGAGCCTTTATTTGATTTCGTCTAGAAATTAATATCTTAAACTTTTTAGGGTCAAAACGATTGTTAACCAAGTTACTGGCCTTCTCAATGTATTGTGCCATCTCAAGTTCACCAATTCCATATAATCGGTTGGTGTTACTAAAGAGTGTCTCATACTTTTTAACACTTTCATTTTCAACAAAGGACTTATCCAAAATATTCATCAATAGCTTAAAGTCAAACTGATCGTTTGAAAGCTTATCATCAAAGGAATCTTTTTTTACATTAGTCTTGTGTCGAACTGCCTTGATTACACTTGGTTGGTCATTTACTTTCTCATTATTAACTGAAAATACTTGCAGGAAATTACGAGTTTGATCATCTAACCCACTAAAATCAAAATGTTCTGGTAAGAGTTCATCTGAAAGTTGTAAATAGCGATCTTCACCAACCATTTCAAGTAATAACAGACTCAAAAGACTATCACTAAAGAATTGGTCAGGATTAAGTGGCAGTAAAAGTTGATACTCATACAAGTCGATTTCAAAAGAATGATCAACATACGTCTTAAGCAAACCGGATCCTTCAAGTTTCATAAGTGAATCATCTAGTTCTTTGGCATCAATGCTAAGATCAGACATTAATTCAAAATTAACGTGCTTCTCATCATCAATTAACCATAAACAATTGTATAAGGCATATGCATTTTTACCAATGACGGGCATGTACAACAAATCGACATAATGACGTTCAACATCACTAATGGGCTGTGATCGATAAACTTTAAAATCAGTTTTAGGATTAATTCCGTTGATCATTCTTTATTCTTATCCTCATTATTTTCGTCTTCATCATCCATTAATTCTTTGAGTTTATTATAAAAGACTGACATATCCTTAAATTGGCGGTAAACACTTGCAAACCGAATGTAAGCAATTTCGTCAACTTCTTTCAGTCCCTTCATAACACCCTCACCAATAGTTTGGCTAGCCACTTCATGGCTGCCATCATCAGCGTCATAAGCTATTTTTTCAACCTTATCAACAATATGGTTCATCTGTTCCATCGAAACTGGACGCTTTTCAGATGATCTGACAATTCCACGCAAAATCTTAGAACGATTGAATTCTTCTCGATCACCGTTCTTTTTTACAACTAACAAGGGGCTTGATTCAATCACTTCAAATGTCGTAAACCGAAATCCACATTCTTCACATTCCCGTCTTCGACGAATACTTTCACCATCTTTGACTCGACGACTTTCTAAAACCTTTGAACCGATATGATGACACCGTGGACATTGCATTTTTTCACCTTCACTAATTACATAACACTTACTAAATCATACCAATCTTTAACCGACGACTTCAATTGATCGAAAGTGCCAGAGTTATCAATACACCAATCAGACAGTCGTGCTTTTATTGGTTGTGCCCATTGAGCACCAATCATTTTACTAGCTCGACTTATTGAAATATCATTTCTTCTAACTAACCGTTGCAGTTGAACAATTGGATCACACGTAACCATCAGATTAGCATCAGTTAAAATCTGAAATCCATTTTCAAAAAGGGTGGGAGCGTTTAAAATCACCAAACGTTGGTCTTGTAACTTGTTTAGTCGAGTATTAACTTCACGAAAAAGGTATGGGTTAACAATTTGGACTAACTTTTTCATACCATCACGATTTGAAAAAACAATCTTACCCAAAACACCTCGATCAATTTGCCCGTTACTTTTAATCACTAAACTGCCAAACTGCTCACTAATTTGATGAATTAACTCACGATTATCTTGTTCCAATTCATGTGTGATGGAATCTAGGTCTAATGTAGAAACCCCTAAAGTAACTAAATAATCACTTGCAGCCGATTTGCCGGTTGCAATTCCACCGGTTAATCCAATAACTTTACTCACTTAGATCACCATGAACTTTTTGACAATGAGGACAGAAACTAGTACCTCTTTGTGCAACCTTGATTTTTTCAATAGTAGTTCCACAACGCTCACACGGTTGTCCCTTTTTACCATAAACATGAAGATGATTTTGAAAGCTGCCCTCTTCACCAAAGGCATTTTTATAAGTAAACACCGTTGTTCCATGACCCTTGATAGCTAACTGAATTTCTTTAATGATGTTTTCCCTTAAAGTTTCAATTTCCTGATCACTTAAATAGTTAGTAGCCTGTTCCGGATGAATCTTAGATAACCACAAACTTTCATCAGCATAAATATTCCCAATCCCAGCAATGTTAGATTGATCTAATAAAAATGCCTTAATTTTTCGGTGAGACTTATGCAGTTGCTTCTTTAAATAATCAAACGTTAAATCCTTCTCAGTTGGCTCCGGTCCAATTTTATTCAATCCTGAGAAATCATAAACCTGAGAATCCTTAACTAAATTCATCTTTCCAAATTTTCTTGTGTCATTGTAACGAAGCTTTCGACCATCGCTTAAATGAAAAACAACGTAAGTATGTTTTTGATTCTCAGTACCCTCAGGTACCACATCATATTTACCTTCCATTCGTAAGTGAGAAACTAAAGTATAATCGTCACTTAGCCGGATTAAGAGGTATTTACCCCTCCGATCAATTTGTAAAATATCCTTACCAGCTAACAAATCTTCAAATTCTTTTACTGGTAAATTCAACATTTTTGGATACAAAGCATCCACGGAAACAATCTTTTTACCCTGTACAAGATTGGTTAACCCTCTTCTTATCGTTTCAACTTCAGGTAACTCAGGCATTCCTACACCCCATTATTTTTTTATATCATACCAATTTGGTCCGTAATGACTTTCAACTTTTAGCGGTACATCCAGATCAACCGCAGAATCCATAACACTTGGAACTAATTTTTCTAAAATTGGAATCTCTTCTTTTGGTGCTTCAAAGATTAGTTCATCATGAATTTGCAGTAACATCGTGGCCTTTAAACCGTGTTTCTTAAGTTCTTTTTGCATTCTGATCATTGCAACTTTAACAATATCGGCAGCACTCCCTTGAATGGGTGAGTTCATTGCTGTTCTTTCGGCAAACGAACGCTTCTGAAATTGCTTAGAATTAATATCCGGCAGGTAGCGACGACGTTTCATGATGGTTTCGGCATACCCATGATCTTCGGCGAACTTAACGCTATCTTGGGTGTATTTTTTGACCCCTGGATATTCCTTGAAATATTTATCAATAAATGCTTGAGCCCGTTTTCGTGATATGCCAGTATTTTTAGCAAGTCCATAAGCACTAATTCCATAGACAATCCCAAAATTGACAGCTTTTGCTTGTCTTCTCAACTCGGGAGTAACATCCTCGTTGCTTGGAAGTTCAAATATCCGTCGTGCGGTCGCTGCATGAATATCTTCCCCATTTTTAAAAGCTCCCTGCATGTTCTTATCTCCAGAAATGGCAGCTAAGACACGTAATTCAACTTGAGAATAATCCGATGAAAATAGTTGCCATCCCTTATGACGAGGAACAAACGCTTCACGAATTTTGCGACCTTCTTCAGTTCGAACTGGAATATTTTGAAGGTTTGGGTCAACCGAGGACAATCTTCCAGTTTGAGTTAAGGTCTGCAGATAACGGGTATGAACTTTATGATCACGAGAATAAATGTCTTTTTTGATTCCATCAATATAAGTTGAAATCAATTTTGACAGTTGCCTGTACGCCAGGACATTATCGACAATCGGATTCAGACCCGCAATTTTTTCTAACACATCAACCGACGTAGAGTACCCTGTTTTGGTTTTTTTCACAACTGGTAATTTCAACTTATCAAACAGGATTTCACCTAACTGCTTTGGTGACCCGATGTTGAATTCTTCTCCAGCCTCCTGATAAATCGACTGCTCAATTTCTGATAAATGCTCAGTAAATTTACTCTTCAATGCTTCGAGGGTATCTACGTCCACCGTAATTCCTTCAATCTCCATTGCACTTAGCACATAAGACAATGGAACTTCTATGTTACGGTACAAATCTAATTGATTGTGTTTCTTTAAATCATCAATCATTTTATCTTTTAAATCATTAATTGCCAATGCTTTCCTGACAATGTGAGCAAAAAAAGTCTCATCATTTTCTGGCAGCTGTTTTTTCTTTCCAGTTCCATAAACCTCACTATCCGGTTTAACCCCATAATATCCGTGCCGATTAGCCACTTTGGCCAAATCATTACTATTATCAAGGGTATTCAGTAAATATGAAGCTAATAACATGTCAAAATCAACGTTATTTAACTGAATATGTTCGCGATTGGCAGCCACAATTTGCGCTTTAGCATCGAAAACATTTTTTTTAATATCGTGATTTTCTAAAATGCCTTTTATTTTCGGATCATCTAAAAGATCAATATCCTTACTTACAAACCAATGATCCTTATCCCCAATAACAAAACCAACAAATGGAGCAGTATGGTAATTTTCATCCAACATTTCAATGTTAAAGACAACATCTTCTGACAAGTGATCTAACTCGGCTAAATTGTCTTTATTTAAAATCGTATATTTAACATCTGGAAGTTTCTCAGCCGACTGACTCTCTGATCCTTCCATTTCCTTTAAAAAGGATTTCATGTTCATTTTCTTATAAAAATCAACTAACTTATCATTATCGGGACCATCATACTTTAAATCTGATAATGAAATTGTGAGGGGAGCATTGCAGTCAATGGTGGCTAATTTTTTAGACAAAAATGCCTGGTCTTTATCCTTAATCAAATGCTCTTTCAATTTTTTACCAGAAACTTCATCGATATGATTATAAAGATTATCAATACTATCAAATTTTTGAATTAACTTGATCGCGGTCTTTGGACCAACTTTTTCAACACCCGGATAGTTATCCGAGTTGTCTCCCTGAAGACCCTTTACGTCAATAATCTGTCTAGGAGTAATTCCCATCGTCTCTTTTACAAAGTCTGGCGTGTATTTCTCAATTTCACTCACACCCTTCTTCGAAATCGCAACGGTAACTTTATCCGAACAAAGTTGGGTAAGATCACGGTCTCCCGTTATGATAGTAACTTGATAGCCGTCATCAGCCGCTTTCTTTGAAAGCGTCCCAATAATATCGTCAGCTTCATAGTTTTTTAATTCATAGGTTTTAATTCCCCGATCATGGAGCAAATCCATTACAAACGGGAATTGCTCACGTAATTCGTTGGGCATTTTTGCCCGTCCGGCTTTATAATCTTCGTACATTTTGGTTCTAAAGGTTGTTTTACCTGCATCAAAAGCGGCAAGAGCTGACGTTGGCTGAACATCCTTTAAAATGTCATCTAGCATTCGATTAAAACCATAGATCGCACTGGTGTGCAATCCGTCTTCATTGGTAAAACGTTCCAAGGAAGTAAATAACGCAAAGAATGCTTTATACGTTAAAGAATTTCCGTCAATTAATAATAATTTCTTGTCTGCCATAAAATTCTCCTTTAGAATTAATTACTATTATTTTAACACTTATAATCAGTTCAATTGCGAAAAAAAACATGGTCAATCGACCATGTTTTTTTATTAATCTCGATTATTTCCAAAAATACCAAAGACCTCAAGAAGAAATGTAAATAGGTTTAGAAAATCAAGATACAACTGAAGTGCACCAGAAATTGCAAGTCCGTTTACATTAATGTTACCAGAGTACTGCATGTACATTTTCTTTAAGTTTTGTGTATCAGTAGCACTCAACGCAGTAAAAATAATGATCCCAACGGCTGAAATAAATAACTCAATCCATGGATTTCTCAAGAATAAGTTAATTACCATCGCAATAATTAAAGCAATTAATGCTGCAAACAATTGCGTGCTTAACTTGGTTAAATCTCTGTGAGTAGTGAAACCAATCGCACTCATTACCAAGAAAATACTAGCACTGGATACTAGCGCTGCTCCAATGGTACCAAGATTAAAGGCAATGAAAATGTAACTAAGTGAAAGCCCTGTTAAAACCGAGAAAACCAATAATCCGATAAAGCTTAACGTCGGATTACTTTGTGCAAATCCCGAAATCACAAAGGAAATTATGAACCAAACGATTAAAATTACTAATCCTGAGGCTCCACTACTGATGTTTGGCATAAAAACACTACTTAAATACGCAGAAATAGCAGAAATTAAAACCGCAATTCCCATAATCCCATATACTTTGGTAAAAAACGCGTTGAGTCCAGCATTATCGCCAACTACCCGACGACCACTTTCTCCATCAAAATTATTCATTTTTATTCTCCTTTAATTAACCTTCTTACTTAAATGACTTAACAATTCCTCGTAGGCTCTTTCGTACTTTTGAATATCTCCAGCACCCATAAATATTACCACGGCATCGTGATATTGCAACAGTGGAGACATGTTTTCTTCCTCAATTAAGCCACCATCTTTGGTAATTTTATTAACCAAATCCTCGCTCTTAACGTGTCCCGACTTTTCTCTTGGAGAACTATAAATTTTAGTAACGTATACCTTATCTGCTTTGCTTAACGTTTTAGCAAAGTCATCAAGATAGGCAATCGTTCGACTAAAAGTATGGGGTTGAAAAACAGCAATGATCTCCTTATTGGGATATTCTTGTCTAGCGGCATCTAAAGTGGCCTTAATCTCAGAGGGATGATGTGCGTAATCATCAATAATTGTCATATCGCCAACTTTAACTTGAGAAAAACGACGCTTAACCCCCTTGAAAGTTTGAAGTTCACGTCTGATTTCGTCCAAATTAACGTCTTCAAAATATGCAACGGCAATTACCGCCAAAGAATTTAAGACATTGTGTTCTCCATACAAAGGAATACTGAATTCCCCTAGGTCCTTTCCGTCATATTTAACGTGAAAAGTCGATCCAGCAGTTGTTCGCTTAATATCCACCGCCTGAAAATCGTCATCATCACTAGTTCCATAGTAATAAATTGGAACTGAAGCTTTTAACTTCCGTAAATTCTGATCATCGCCCCAAGCAAAAATAGCCTTTTTAACCTGGTTTGCAAAGGTTTGAAAAGCGTCAAAAACGTCCTCAATTCCGGTATAGTAATCCGGATGATCAAAATCAATGTTAGTCATAATGGCATAATCCGGATAAGTTGCCAGAAAATGGCGGCGATACTCGTCGGCCTCATAGACAAAGAAACGCGCATCAGTGGTTCCTTTCCCAGATCCATCACCAATCAGATAATCAGTTGGTGCGATCCCGCCTAATACGTGAGAAAGTAGTCCAGTGGTACTGGTTTTTCCGTGAGCACCACATACTCCGATGCTCGTGTATCCCTCAATTAATTCTTCCAAGAAATCAGGATAACTATAAATTTTTAGTCCTAACTCTTCGGCTCTTTCAATCTCCGGATGCGTATCAGGGAAAGAATTCCCTTTAATAATCGTCATTCCCTTTTTAATATTATCAGGATTGAATGGTTCAATCTTAATTCCAGCATTTTCTAATCCTTGCTGAGTAAAGGTGTATTTTTCAATGTCAGAACCCATGACCTTACAACCGCGATCATGGAGAATAAGTGCCATCGCACTCATCCCAGTACCCTTAATTCCTACAAAAAAATAAGTAGTGTCTTTATTTATGTTAGTCATTTAGTTGGAATTCCCCTTTTTATTGTCTGGTTTAATAATACCAATTAAAGTAATGAAAATCTAAAAATTTAAATATTCAATTTAGCAAGTTCATTTTTCGTCAAATAAACATCTCGCGGTTTAGATCCATGCTCACCTGAAATAAAATTATTTTGCTCCAAATCATCAATAATACTTGCAGCACGATTGTATCCAATGGAAAACACTCGTTGCAATTTTGAAGTTGAAATTCCATCTTCGTCTGCAATATAACTCAAAACTGATTTCCACAAGTCATCATGTTGTTGAGCTTGTTCTGCACTTTTAAGCAATGATTTGGGCTGAAACTCGTACTTTGGTGTTTCCTGACTTCGAACTTGATCACAAACTCGCTCAACTTCTTGGTTGGTAACAAAAGCACTCTGAAGTCGCACTGGTTGACTGGCACCACTACCCAGATAAAGCATATCTCCCTTACCAAGTAGTCGTTCAGCTCCGCTTTGATCAATGATTGTTCTTGAATCAATCTGGCTTGAAACCATAAAGGCAATTCGTGTTGGAATATTATTCTTAATGGTCCCAGTTACAATATCAACGCTCGGTCTTTGAGTGGCAACAATCAAGTGAATCCCAGCTGCCCGAGCCTTTTGTGTAATCCTAACAATATAATCTTGGACTTCAGTTGATGCAACCATCATCAAATCAGCAAGTTCATCAATGACAACTAGGATTTGTGGCAACTTATCCGCATCACGACCATTTTTATGTGCTTCTTGATTATACTGAGTTAAATTTCTGACCCCAGCAACAGCTAGCCGCTCATAACGGTTGTCCATTTCCTCAGTGACCCATTTTAAAGCAGCAGAAGCCTCTTTCGGATCTGAAACAACCGGAGTTAATAAATGTGGAATCCCATTATATGGCGCTAATTCAACCGCCTTAGGATCAATTAAAATCATCCTTAAATCACGGGGTGAATTGCGATACAACAATGAAACAAGCAAACTATTTATGAACACACTCTTTCCAGATCCCGTTGCACCAGCAATCAAAGCATGTGGCATTTTTTGAATATCGGCAGTCTTAGAAGCGCCACCAATACTCATCCCTAATGCTACTTCTAACGGTGAATGACTAGATTCAAATTCATTTGAATCTAGAATCTCTGAAAGCATCACTGGTCTAGGCTTTGGATTAGGAATCTCGATTCCAACCGTCGACTTACCAGGAATTGGAGCCTCGATTCTAATATCTTTGGCTGCTAGGGCCATCTTTAAATCATCAGTTAGGTTAGTGATTTTGCTTACTTTAACACCAAGTTCCAACTTAACTTGAAACTGAGTAACGGTCGGTCCATCGGTCCAATCAACTACGTGACCATGAACCCCAAACGCCCTTAATGTATCATCAAGTGTTTGAACTTGCTTTTCAATCCATTCATTCAAACCATCATCAGAAGTCGAAATTGGTGGATTAAGTAGGTCACGACGAGGAAATTGATAATTAGTCTGATCCTCCTGATTGCTTGAAGTATCTGACAAATGCCTATGATTCGTTGTGGTTTCACTTTTTGAATCAGTAAGTTCGTTAGCAGGTTGAAGAAGTGCTTTTTCCTCATCTTGACGCTTATCAGTACTATCAATTGGAGAAAACGTCTTCTCGTTATCGCTTCTTTCATCAGGTTCTTTTAACTTATCTTGTGGATCCGATTCACTTAAAGTGGGATTACTTGATACCGTACCTGATGCGTTTTGATCATCATTATCTCTTCTATCATCACTAAACAAAGCTAGATTAGCCGCTAAGCCACTCTCCTCTTTAAAGATATCTGCGAGCGAGTGGCCTAATTCACGTTTACTGGCTGAAGATTCTTTATCATCTTCAAAGTTATCCACAGGCTTAGAGTTATCCACAATGTTTTCATTCTTATTTACATTTTCTTTAACAATTGGTTGAACGTCATTTTCCCATAAATCTAGATCATCAGCTGGAACGGCAGTTGGATCTTTAGGATTTAGATAAAGAACAAAATCATCATCATTCTTCTCCAATTCAACGGCTGCATCTTGATATGGTTTTCCGACTGACTGATGAACGGAATAGAAATTACTATTTTGGTTACGGGAACGCGGAGTAAATTCTTTTGTTCTTTCCACTAAGGAATTTCGGGACTCAACATAGTGCTTTTTATCATCTTTAAATCGCAATTGAAATCCGCTCTGATACTTTGGTTGATAACGAGACTGATAGGCTGATTGTTTAACATTAGAATCGTCACTACGGATAATTTCTTGATTTGATTTTTTTGTTGTTCTATGAAAATCATTGATTTTTTTATCGCTACTCTTAAAGGGAACTTTCCCATTAAAGTATTTACGATAAAATGCCGGTCCATCATAATGTTCCAATTTAATCACCCTTAAAGAATTATGTATAAAAAAACGAATAGAAACTATTCGTCAAAAAGATTTTTTGCTTTATCAAAATCAAATGGTTGCCCAACTTCATAAGAATCGGGTAAAACTAAAGCTCCTGGTTTATCGGGTGCATTAGGAATGTCTAATTCTCTTCCAGAACAAATCATTCCATCACTTTTTACCCCACGAAGCTCTCCTGGCCAAATAATTTGTCCATTTGGCATCATGGCTCCAACTTCCGCTACGACAACTTTGATTCCCGGTCTCATATTGGGAGACCCACTAACAAGTTGCAGCATTTCCCCATTCTGGACTTTTGTTTGAGTTATGTGAAGATGATCAGACTTCGGATGATCTTCCATTTTTTCAACGTAGCCAACCACAAACTTTGGTTCGGTACTAGTAGGTAAGAAAGTTTTAAACCCAGCCTCTTTCAACGCATCATTTAAAACTTCAACATCGTTACTTGAAAGATCAACTTTTCCATTCTCTGATTTTAAGTTCCCTAAAATCTCACTGGCATTGAAAAAATTATAGCCAACTACGTGTCCCTTCTTATCTTTAATCTGAACAATATCATTTGATTTTGATATTTTCTGTGGTTCCGATCCTTCTCCAAGAATGACAACCAAAACATCACCCATTTGGCTTGGATTATAACTTGCGATCATCAAATTTAGCTCACCTCCGAATTTATTGTGGAAGAGATTTAATAAAATCTTCTACTTGTTCCTTGGTTTTTCGATCTTTATTAACCAAACGACCAGTCTCAATCCCATTATCAAAGGCAACGAAGCTTGGAATTCCAAAAATGTTCATTTCCTTAGCTAAATCGATATTTTCATCTCGATCAACTGCAATAAAGTCATAGTTTGGAAAATCTTTTACAATTTCTGGCATAACAGGCTTGATAAACGCACAATCTGGACACCATGTGGCAGAGAAAAATAGGATGTACTTTCCATGCTTAATTTTTTGCTTTAATTCGTTAAGATTCATTACTGGTAATTGTTCCATCGTATCCCTCCTAAACATTAATATTATAACCCACTCGTATTAAAAATGTTATATAATAAATTCAACAAATTCAATCGAAGGGATGCTTTTTATTATCATAAAACACAAACTAGCTTTTATTACTGGATCCGTAATTGCGGGAGTTTCGCTGTATTCACTTATTAAATTCAAGCAAGAACGCGACCAAGATCGGGTTAGACGTCACTTGTCCGATACATTAAGCAAAAAGTTTGATAATAGTGAGTTGTATGGTTACTGGATCGACTTTAACCAAAACGAAGATGGCCAGTTCCTTGGCGGAATCAACATTTTAGACGATGATAACCATGACATTAAATCATATGGATTTACATTCGATTTGACCACAAATAACCTCGATAACGTTCAACTTTTAAACACAAAGTCGATTAGTTAATCAACAAATTGGGCTACAATCTTATAGATTGGACCCTTTTCTTTAAATTTCTCTTCATATTCAGTTTCTACATTATCTTTAGCAGCATCGCTAGCATGCAAGTCAAGATTAACGGATTCAAACTTCATCCCAAAATTATTCAAACTAACCAACGAATACTCAAATAATCCACGATTATCAGTTTTAAACTCCAGTTTAGCTTGGTCAGGTAACACGTCTTGATAACTCTTAAGAAAACGCGGCGAGGTAAGTCGCCGTTTTGTATGTCGTTTCTTTGGCCAGGGATCAGAAAAGTTTAGAAAAATTTTTGAAACCTCACCCTTTTTAAAAATGGTGTTCACAAGACCGCCATCAGTATGAATCAATTGAACGTTATCTAAACGACTATTTACGACTTTTTTTAGTGCCATTGCAATTACTGACTTTTGAATTTCAATCCCAATAAAATTAATATTGGGATTTTTTTCTGCCATTTCAGTAATAAATTTTCCTTTACCACAACCAATTTCGACATAAATTGGGGCGTCTCTAGAAAAACGTGTTTCCCACTTTCCCATGTATTTTTCTGGATCATCAACAATTAATTCAGGATGATCTAAAATAAATTGATTTGCCCAGGGCTTATTTCTAACTCTCATCATTTAACCTCAGTTTCTAATTTGTTTAACTTTTTTATTTAAATAGGGAATCGTTAAGACATATCCCTCAACAATCCAAATTACCACCGTTATTAAGATTACAGGAACCGACATCCGGGCGATTAACATTGCAATCAGGAGGATAAAGCATTCAAACAAAAGTAAAATTTGAACGATCTGTCGAAAATCCGTCAGCTGGATCTTCTGACTAACCGGATAAATATGGGTAAACACATTACTTTCAAAATGCTCATAAAATGGGATTAACTGAAATCCGACTAAATAAACAAAAATAATTGTCATTAACGAAACAATAATTTGATTAGGAATAATCAATACCAAAATAACGGCAATAATTATTAAGCGAAAGTAAAGAGACCCTGGTCCACTGTCTCTTAATAATGATCGAAGATACAAATTCGAATAGACGTGACCTTGATCTTTTTTTAACAACTTAAAAATTGGATCCAAGTATTTTCTGCGGTGAATCCGACCTGAAAGTTCAGGGACTTCGGTGAATAAACTATAAAAATGATAAATCAGATTCATACGAGAATCTTCATGTTCAATTGCATAATTCCAGTTTAAGATCTTATTTTTGGTTAGAATAGCGACATACATTAACAATGCAGCCACAACTAATGCTAATAGTGCAGCTATAAAAACATTAAAGTACAATGCTAATACCAGAATAATAAGGGGGATAACCCACTCAGTTACACCGGCTAATACTACATGTCGATTTAACTGAAAATAGAGTTTGATTACTTGATATGACATCCAACCGGTTTTCAAAAGCAAAATTACGATTAACAACCCGATTAACTCTGAAATTGTCCATCCAATCGAAACACTTAAAAATGGCATTAGTACAAACCACGTTACTAAATCAATCAGCAATGCCATAAACAAACTATAGAGAAATGCTCCCTTAAAGTAACCAGCAAATTGGTATTCCTTAGGGGCCATAAAAACCTTATCAGCGGACTTGATTAAAGTTGCCAATCCACCAAGTTGAAGCACCACTAGTAAAATCAAAATCGCAATCGGGCGCTCCCACCATAAATTGCCTGATAATTGCTTTAAAAATCCAGAGTAAGCGTAGCCAAGGCCACCCACAAAGAACATAATCGCAATCACAAAAAAATCGTTAAAAACATATTTAAGGTATTTAGTCATTTCGATTAAATGATTGCTTAACCTTTTTTGGAAAATCCTATTCATTTTTATCATCCCTTGCTAAAGACAGATAAATATCTGAAAGTGACTTCCCATCATTGGGATACTCTTTTCTAATCTGTTCCATCGTTCCTTCCGTTTGAATCTCACCTTTGTTAATTAACACAAAACGATCACAATACTTTTCTGCGGTATCAAGAACATGAGTCGACATTAAAATACTGGCACCCTTACTCTTCTTTTCTTCAATCAACTGCAAAAGATCATCGACCGCGAGCGGATCGAGACCTAAAAATGGTTCATCAATTACATAAAGCGACGCATTAGTAATGAACGCACAAACAATCATCACTTTCTGACGCATTCCCTTTGAAAAGTTGGCAGGAAACCAATCAAGTCGTTTATCCAACCGAAAAGTCTTAAGTAACTGATTAGCTTTCTCCCACGCTACTTGTTTATCCAAATTATAAGCCATGATAGTAGTATCAATGTGTTCTTTTAAAGTTAATTCTTTGTATAATACTGGCATTTCCGGAATATATGCAATTTGTTGTTTGTATTTTTCAATGTTTTGACCAATCTGCAAACCATTGACTTTAACGGTTCCAGTAAATGGCTTCATGAGTCCAATAATATGATTAATGGTAGTTGACTTCCCAGCACCATTTAAACCAATTAAAGAAACTAATTCGCCATCATTAACATCAAAAGTCTCATTTTTTAAGACTGGCATACCAGAGTAGCCACCAGTCAAGTCTTCTACTTGCAAACTCATATTTACCCTTCATTTCTTTTCATTATTGTAATCAGTATACCATAATTGCTTGCTATCACTTATTATGCAGGTAATGTTAGTGTATAATTGGATTAACTTGAAGGGAGAGATTTATATGACTGATTACGATCCAAATTGCGTTTTTTGTAAAATTGTCAAGGGTGAAATCCCTAGTTATAAAGTTTATGAAGATGACGAAATTCTTGCATTTTTAGATATTTCCCAAACAACTCCAGGCCACACTCTGGTGATTCCTAAAAAACATATTCAGGATATTTTTCATTTTGACTCAGCTACAGCTAGTAAAGTATTTGCGAAAGTACCAGAAATTGCACGTGCGGTCAAAAATTCTAACCCAAACATCAAGGGAATGAATATTGTCAATGATAACGGGAAAATTGCCTATCAATCTGTTCCACATGCTCACTTTCATTTAATTCCCCGTTACAGTGTGGATGATACTTTTTCAATTAACTTTTCTGATAATTCTAAAGAATATGACGAAACTAAATACCAAGAAGTTGCCAATTCAATTACCAAACAATTGGGGGATTAACTCATGAAAAAAAAGACCGCTTGCTTAGTTAGTGCCGGAATAATAGTTGGTGTTTCTGTTACGGGTCTACTACTTTTAAAAAGGAAGTCTAATCCCACAGATAACGTAACCACTGCCGACCTTAAAAACATTTTTCATTCAGCTAGTTCAGTTAACCAAAATTTAAACCAATTCACAAAAGCTTTAAATGATGCAAAACCAATAATAGATGGTCTTAATCGTGACGTACAGGAAGCCCAATTTCAGCTAAAGCCTAGAATTGATCTTTTATCTAACGAAATAAATAACATTTAATTTCAATTAAATTATTCGACCAAATATTAATTTGCATCAAATATATGTTATATTAAAAATAAATGGAGTACTGAATGTATTGAGTACTTTAATATTTTGAAGAAATGGATGTGCTAATATATGAAGAAAAAATGGCTCGTTGGAGTTGCAGGATTACTTTTAAGTGTTTCACTGGTTGCCTGTGGTAGTAAAACAGTTGCTACTACTAGTGGTGGTAAAATTACAGAAAGTCAATATTACAATAGTATGAAGAAGACCCCACAGGGTAAAACAGTTCTCCAAACTATGATTTTGAACAAAGTTCTTAACAAAGAATATGGTAATAAAGTCAAATCATCTCAAGTTGATGACCAATTTAACCAATACAAGTCACAATATGGTTCTCAATTTAAAACCCTTCTCAGTCAACAAGGTTTAACTGAGAAAAGTTTAAAAGAACAAATCAAAGATAATCTTCTGTTAAAGCAAGCTGTGATTGCTAACACAAGTTTCTCTGACAAAGATTTGCAAAACCAATTCAAGAAATATCAACCTAAAGTAACCGTTAATGAGATTACCACCAAAAATCAAGGTGACGCTGAAAAAGTAATTTCTGGCTTAGAAAACGGTCAAAAATTCTCTGACTTAGCCAAGAAGTACTCAACTGATGCTAACAAGAAAGACGGCGGCAAGATGGCTCCATTCGATAATATGGATCCAAGTCTTGACAATAACTTCAAAAATGCTGCCTTTAAACTCAAAAATGGTGAATACACCAAAGAACCTGTCAAAACTAAAGCTGGATACCAAGTAATCCAAATGGTCAACCACCCTTCCAAGGGTAAATATCAGGATCACAAAGCTGAATTAAAAGACCAGTTGGCAACTGAACGCATGAGCGATAGTAATGTCTTACACGCTGTCGTTTCAAAAGTTCTTAAAGATGGAGATGTAAAGATCCAAGACAAAGACTTACAAAACATCTTGGCTGATTACACATCAACTCCAAAGCCAATGAAATAATCAATCATAAAAAAGAAAATGGTTAGTAACTTAAAAGTTACTGACCATTTTCTTTTTTATCAGGTTTATAAAACTTATTTCGATCCATTCCAAAAATTCGTTTACTAAATGATCCTGCTTCCGTATCATTTAAAGCCCCAGTAATCATGTTAATTGAAGCATCAAGTTCATCTAAATCATGGAGAATCTGCGCTTCCAGCAATTCAGGCGTAACCGGGGATCCATACTCCTTAATTCCATGATGTGAGAGCACCATATGTCTTAGAAGTAATAAATCTTCAGAATGCTGATCGATTTTTAGTTGGTCAGCAGCTTCAACAATTTCCCCATCAATAATACTGATATGTCCTAACAGATCACCTTCACTAGTATAAGATGTCGAAACAGGTCCTGACAGCTCAGTAGTCTTGCCTAAATCATGAAGGATGGCACCTGCATACAGAAGTGAAGAATTAACTTGTGGATAGAGCTTAGCGACTTCCTTGGCCAGCTTCAAAATCGAAATGGTGTGAAATGCTAATCCGCCTGCATAAGCATGATGATTCGATTTAGCTGCCGGAAAAGTAAAGAATTCATCCTGGTGCTTTTTAAGAAGTACCCGAACAATTCGATTCCACGTTGGATTAATAATTTCGAAAATTGTCTGACCAATATATTCTTCCATCTCGGAACGAGTCATTTGAGCATGTTGCATAAACTTAGATGGATCACTGGGTTCACCAGATTCTGTTTGTCGAAGATGATTAATCTTAATTTGTGGACTTCCCTGGTAAGCTTCCCGTTTGCCATTAATGTGAACGACCTGCCCAGCTTTAAAAGTCTTTACATCCTCATTACTGGCACCCCAAAGTTTTCCACCGATCTCTCCGGAATTATCTTCAAAAACAAACGAAATGAATTGTTTTCCGTTCTTAGCAATTCTAGTATCGGCCGACTTAACCAATACAAACGCATCGATTTCTTCATCCATTTGATATTCTTTCAATTTTTTGCTCATTTGACTCCACCTCCACTACTTTAATTCAATTAAATGATCGCCACTTACATCGTGTCTAATTCGATCATCAGCCGTAAAATAAATCACCTGCGTGCTTTTAGCCAAAGCTTTCATTAATTCAATTGCCTTATCAGTTCTAAAGTGATCAAAGTCAGCAAAACCATCATCAATCATAATTGGCATTGGATATTCATCACTAAAAGCCAACGTTAACGCAAAAACCAACGATAAGTATAACTGCTGCATGGTTCCTTTTGAAAGTTCCTCAACCTTGAACTTAACTCCATCAGAGTTAACAACCGTAATACTTCTCTTATTATAATCAATTTTACTATAATGACCGTCCGTTAGTGTTTCAAAGAATTTAGCTGCATCCTTTCTAACTTTAGGAATTCTTCCACTACTAGCGGCATCGAGTACTTTTTCAATCCACTGATTAGTTAACTGGTAAACCAACCATTTTTGAACCAATTCGTTAACTTTAGTATCCATACTGGCCAATTCCTGGGTCAATGAATCAAGCGTCCCATCTTTTTCCATGTTATTAATTTGCACGTTAAGTTGCGCCAACCGATCAGATTGATCGGAAAAATCTGCGTCCAACTGTCCAATTTGTTTCTGAAGATCATTAATCACGTTTTTTAACTGATTAACATTATCGTATTTTTGTAATCTTTCAACAATTGTCTGATCAAGTGAGTTTTCTAACTCCACTTTACGTTTGTTTTTATCCGTAGCGATCCGCTGCTCATCGTATAATTTTTTAAAATCACTACTACTTGCAACGTTTCGTTCCTTTAGGAAATGGTCAAGACGATCACTTACTTCTTTCAACTGCTCACGATGGCGATCAACCATTGAAGTTAAACTACTCAATTCATGGCTCACCTGTTCTGCATTTCGCTTTTGATCATTTACATTTGAGATGAACTGTCTAATTTTACTTAACGCTACCATTTCATTATCGGAATCACTTAAACCAATTTTACTGGAAGCAAAATTCCAACGATCGAGGTAACTCTCAACCTTCTCATTCATTGTCTTTTGGTTTCCAATGAAATTCTGTAAACTATCACGATCTAAGTCACGTCGTTTAATGGAGTTTTGTAAAGCACTTGTCCATTGGTTAAATGGAATACTCTGGATGTGATGCTCGTTTCCCATTTGACCCAACTCTTGCTCAATCTGAGTCAATTTTCGCTTTAAATGGTCAGTATCATTCTCCTCTTTAACTGGTTGGTTCGATTTTTGCACATAACGATAAATGCCAAAACCAATACACAATAACCCAATGACCACCAAAATAGGAAGAGTTACTCCACCCATAAAAATTCCAATTCCAATAATTATTAGACCAACCGCATCAGCAATTAATGATAACGAATTATCTCCGCTCTCATTTGTGGGCATCGCATGAACCTGATAGTTTATTTGTGCTTTTACATTTTGATACTCATCTATTAAGGTCGATATTTTGTCAATCTCATCATCATTAAACGGAATACTTTCACTTCCACCAGCATCAAATTCATCATTAGCCAAACGAGTCTGATATGTTTTGATATCATGATCAAGCTGTTCAATCCGTCTGACCTGTTGGATTTGGCCGTCCAGTTCTAAATATAAATTACGAATTAAATCAGCATTATCATTGTAAAATTTCAAATCAGAATTGGATTCCTGATGCGTATTCTTAAAATCAATAATGTTTTGTTCATCATTCTTAACATCTAATTGAATATTACTAATCTTATTTTGGATGTCTTGAAATGTTTCAAAGTCATGCTCAGAAAAGCCGTGTTTAACCGCTAATTTATCGTCTTGTAACTGTCTTAATTGAGCATATTTATCCCAGTTCGCTAAATCTTGATTAACCTGATTTAATCGCTCAGAAAATTTATTTCTTTTATTGCGATTCTGAGTCTTTTTTTCTTGTTCTTTTTTAGCTTGAATGGTCAATTCATGGTACTTGGGATATTCATTACTGGCTTCATGTACTTTCGCGTTTAATCTTTCTCGATCAACTAAAAGTCGGTTTAACTCAGGCTTTTTACCAGTCGGCTTATAGATCTTACCACCATTTTCCTGATTTTCGTCCTCTAGTTCAATCCAGTTATCAATCCCTACGACCCCAACACGCTGGATTCGTTTTGACAATTCTTCACGATTTAATCTCGAAATATCATTTAAATCAACGTTGCCAAAATAAAACAGGTTATCATATGATTCCCGATTGATTGGACCTAAAATTTTATCCAAAATTCCAGCAGGTAATTCATTTTTATTTTGATCAAAAACGGTTAATAACCCACCATTTTTACCTTCATTTCTTTGAACAAGATAAGTAGTTCCATTTTGTTCAACCGTTAAACGACCACCCATTTTATAGTCATCTTTGGGAGTGAAGTCTCGCTTACTCCGACTGTCCCGAAAGCCAAATAAAACATCTTTAATGAAATTTAAGAGGGTTGTTTTTCCAGCCTCGTTTCTACCATAAATAACCTGGAACCCACTAAAGTTCAGTGTTAAATTATGAAGTTTTCCAAAGCCGAATACTTCAACTTTTTTAATCCTCATCCTTCACGTTCCCTTTCGTTTTACTAGTAATTAAATTCATACTTTCATCAAGTAATTTAGAGATGGCTTCATCACTTAAAAAGTTGTCACGAATGTAAGAGTGCTTAAAAAGCTTCTTCGCCAAATTTTTAAGGTTTTCTTCATTATAAACTTCATGCTTAGTGTCATCCCAGAATTTCTGATCTAGATCATTAAATTTCATCCCAGAATTATCAACAACGTCAATTTCATAAACCCAAGCATTAAATCGTTCAAAATCATATTGTAACTTTTCCTTAACCCGGTCGAGCAGTTCTTCTGATGAAAAATTGGCTTCTTCATTCATATTTAACTTCACGCTCAACAAATTAAGCTTAGAAAAATCACTCGACTCAATTTTCTCCATAATTTGATTAACGACCGCTTCTTCTGAGTCAGTTCCCCGTAAATTCATTGAAAGATTTGACCAAATGAGCGGACAGGTGGGTTCAAACTGAACGTTTAAACCTCCATTAGTCTCATCACTGACTAATAAGTACCCCTTTTCACCCATTTCATTTTTATGACGGCCCTGGATATTCCCCGGATATTCAATTAAGGGATGATGACCTAACTGCTGACGTTTATGAATATGCCCTAATGCCCAATAATCATATCCCAAATTTTCCATTTCGTTAATGGTAAACGGTGCATACTGTGAGTCGTTGCCACCCTTAATAGCACCGTGAACCATCCCAATTTGGTAGTCAGCGTTTGAACGTTCTGGAAATCCAGAGATAATATCATCTGAAATATTCCTAGTAGCGTAACTAAAACCTGTAATAGCAACTGTTCTTCCGTCTTTAAGAGTCAATGTGTGCGTCGTCACTTCTTTGGGAAATACGTAAACATTAGCCGGAAAATTGAAATTTTTGGCACCTTCACTTTGATAATCATGATTACCAAACGAAAGAAGTACAGGAATATCATGTTCATCCAATCGTTCTAACTGTTTAATCAAAAAACTAATGGCTTTGACACTTTGGTGACTACTGTCAAACAAATCTCCCACTAGCAAAACAAAATCAACATCATCTAAAATGGCATCATCAATAATCTTCTTTAATGAATCGAATGGAGCCTCGTGCAAAATGTCCCACAGCTTACTCGGAGTGGTAGCATCCTCTCTGATTCCTAAAAACGGACTATCCAAATGTAAATCTGCCGCATGAATAAACTTCATTATAATTTCTCCCATACAAAAAAATCGGAGCACCAATGGGCGCTCCGATTAACGATCAATTAAGCTTCATACATATCACGTAAAGGCTTAGTAATTAACATATTAGCATCATCAATGACTTTGCCCATTGCTTTTTCTTTACCCATCAATTTTTTGATGATATCAAGACTGTTCATTTTATTGGCAAGATCTTGAGCTTTTTTCATATCATCTTGCGAAATTTGTTGACCAGCCATTTGCTTTTGTCTTAATTCATTTTGATTAGTTTGAAAGTCCTTAAATGTCTTAAAAGCATCTTTGTCCTTCTTTAACTCATCGTATGTGGCTTGGAGTTCTTTAAATTCATCAGTCTTTACTAGTGCATCCTGTAAAGTTTGTGCGTCTTTCATTACATCATTTTCTGCCATAATTATTTCCCTCCTTAAATATTGTTACAGTGTATATTTTAACATACGTGAAGCTATCGGCCTAGTAAAGCTTTCGCACCGCTAATAACTTCTGAGGCACCCTTTTTAATTCCACTGGCACCTTCTTTAACGATTCCCTTAACGACTTTACCAGTATCATTAGTAATACCCTTAAATAGTTTAGAATTCTGCGTATCATTATCTTCATCACCATCACGTGCCACCGTTTGTGCGTCTTGGACACCAAATTGGGTTCCCTTGGTGTACGGAAGAATTTGTTGCATTTGTGTCTTGTACAACGGACCAACGTCGGTCCCAGTCAAATTCTCTAAATGATGCGTAGAGTTGGTACTATCAAAGCCTTCCCAAGTTGCTACCACAACGTTAGGAGTGTATCCGATGATCCATTTATCTTTGGTAGCATCGGAATCTGGAGTATTATCAGCCTCAGTACTTCCAGTTTTTCCGGCAACTTGATACCCGCTCGGTTTAGCATCAACACCAGTTCCATTATCAAAGACACCAAGCATCATACTTGTCATCTGTCGTGCCGTTGAAGGAGACATGATTTGTTTTGAACTTGGATGTTCATTATCAACGACCGTCTTCCCTGTCGAATCAACGATCTTAGTAATATAGAACGGCTGTGAAATTTTCCCTTTATTAGCAAAAGCAGTATAGGCACCAGCCATTTGTTGTGGGGAAACTCCGTTGGACAAGCCCCCAAGGGCCAATGCTAGATTCTTATCCTTATCCGTGACCGGTAAGTTGAACTTTTTAACCGAATCGTATCCCTTGTTTACTCCGATCTTATTTAATAACCAAACTGCGGGCGCGTTCATACTCTGTGCCAGAGCTTGGTACATCGGAACTTTTCCTGTATAAACATCATTGTAATTATGCGGAGTATAGTGGTTTGATCCATACGATTTCTTCTGGTTTTCAAGTTCAGAATCATAATAATACCCGTTTTCAAGAGCTGGCGTATAGACCGCAAGTGGTTTCATCGTCGAACCAGGCTGACGTTTAATATCGGTCGCACGATTATAACCACGGAAAACCGTCTTACCACGTCCACCAACAACCGCTTGAACCCCACCATTTTTTGGATTCAAAGCAACTGATGCAGCTTGGACCTTGGTCCCATCCGAAGCATCATTAGGAAACAAATTAGGATTTTTAAAATCAGTCTGAAAGCTTTGCTGCTGTTGCTGATTTAGATTCGTATAAATTTTATACCCATGATTCATGATGTCAGATTCAGTTAATCCATATTTTGAGATAGCCTCATTAATAACAGCATCAAAATAATAGGGATATTTATACCCATTAGTAGAACGATAGGAATTTTTAGTGTTCAACGGCATGGCTTGGTATTTTTTTGCCTCTGAATTAGTGATCTTATGGTTCTTTGCCATTAAATCAAGAACCACATTTCTCCTCTGACGTGCCGCCTCCGGATGATCAATCGGATTATTACTAGGATTCGATAGCATCCCTGCTAACACAGCTGCATCCTGGACCGGTAAATCTTCCGCAGACTGCCCAAAGTATCGCTTCGAGGCATCTTCGACCCCATACACGCCATTACCAAAGTAAGCGTTGTTCATATACATCGTCAAAATTTGGTTCTTTGAATAAACGTTCTCAATCTCAATTGAAATGAATAATTCTTTAAGTTTTCTGGTTAAAGTTTGTTGCTGGGAAAGAAAAGTGTTCTTGGCTAACTGCTGCGAAATTGTACTTCCTCCACCACTAATGTAGTCACGACCCAGTACCCTATTCTTAATTGCAAGTAAAATGGCTCTCCCGTAACCACTAACCGAATAGCCATGTTCCTTATAGAAATTGCGATCTTCCGTCGAAAGAATCGCATTAGGAATATTTTTTGAAATCTTATTCATCTGAACGTAAGTACCCTTTTGTGCGTACAATTTGCCAGCTTCTTGGTGATGTGAATCATAAATCACAGTCGATTTTGATAAATTAGACTGAAGATCACGAACGTGCGAAGTCTTTGCCACAATCGTCAAATAACTACTTAAAACCAAGATAACGAATAAAACAACTACAATAATCCATCTCGTAATTTGAAATCTACGCCAGAATTTTCTGAAGTAACCCCAAATTCTTTTAAATATTGACTTACTTTTGCTGTTGTTATCCATAAAAGTCCAAATCTCCTTTTATCATTAAATGCTATTGTAACACATGGACATTAATGGATTTTAAAAGATAAAGTGGATGTCAATTGACATCCACTTTATTCTACATTTGATCGGGTGCTTTAATTCCCAACAATCTTAACGACTCTTTTAATACAATCGCAACACTTTTAACAAGGTCGAGACGGGCGTCTTGCTCATCATCGTCCGCTAAAATCTTAGAATGAGCATAATATTTATTGAATGACTTAGCTAGTCTTAGCGAATACTTAGCAATATCAGAAGGCTCGAATTCATTTCGAGCTTGTTTTACAACTTCTGGAAAAGCCTGAAGTAACTTAATGACTTCAAAAGCACCTGCATCAGTCAATTCATTTGCTGATTCATCAAATTCTTTTTTACCAGACTTCCGCAAAATACTCTCAGCACGAGCATGGGCATACTGAACGTATGGGCCAGTCTCACCTTCAAATTTTAATTGGTCTTTAAGTACGAAATCAATGCTATTGATTCGCTCACTCTTAAGATCACCAAAGATAATGGCACCAACCCCAACTTGTGTAGCCACTTCATCTTTATTTGGTAAATCAGGATTCTTCTCAGCAATTTGTTGTTTTGCCATGGTAATTGAATCATCTAAAACTTTGTTTAATAAAATAATATTTCCACGTCTAGTTGAAAGCTTTTTACCATTAACCGTAATTAAGCCAAACGGGATATGATGAACACCATCCGCATTCTTTATGCCCATCTTTTTTAAGACAGCTTTTAGTTGATGGAAATAATTAGTTTGTTCGGATCCCACCACGTAGAGATTCATGACCGGATGATACGTCCGTTCACGGTATAACGCCGTTGCAATGTCTCTAGTAATGTAAAGAGAAGCCCCATCGCTCTTTAAGATAAGTGCTGGATTTAGGTTAGCGTTACTTAAATCGACCACTTGAGCTCCTTGAGATTCCTGAAGCAATCCATCTTTTTTTAGAATGTCAACCACTTCATCCATTTTGTCATTGTAAAATGACTCACCATTATAGGTATCAAATTTAACGCCCAGTTTTTTATAGGTATTATTAAAAGCCTCTAACGACACATCCCTAAACCACTTCCATAGTTTGGTAGCTTCGGGATCACCATCTTCGAGTTTTTTAAACCATTCGCGTGCTTCTTCGTCTAGTTCAGGATTTTTCTGATCTTCCTTATGAAATTTGACGTAATACTGAACTAAGTAATGAATTGGATGACGCTTTACGTCCTCTTCATTTCCCCACTTTAAGTAAGCCGTAATTAACTTACCAAATTGGGTTCCCCAATCACCTAAATGATTATCTTTAATTGTTTTATATCCATTTTTTCTTAAAATTTCGGAAATTGAATTTCCAATCACAGTGGAACGAAGGTGTCCCATTGACATTGGCTTAGCAATATTTGGAGAAGACATATCAATGGTCACGGTCTGATCCTTGCCATCGTAATTATCACCATAATGCTCTTTATCCGTCAAAACCTCTGACATGACTTGCTTACTAACTTTTCCTTTATCCAAGAAGAAGTTAACGTAAGGACCAACGGCAACGACTTTATCAAACTGACTTCCATCAACATTATTGACGATATCCTTTGCGATCTGTTGAGGAGCTTTATGTAACTCCTTAGCTAGAATAAAAGTTGGAAATGCTAAGTCCCCGTTATCTGAAGTTTTCGGTTTCTCAATTTTTCCGTAAATATCACTCGTTGAAATTTGGTTGTTAGTTGCATCAGCAACTACGTCTGCAACTTGTTGTCTGTAATCCATAATATCCTCCTCATAAATAAAAAGCCTCTTACATTAATTAAATCAATGCAAGAGACGAGATTACCCGCGGTACCACTCTATTTGGAAATACCCACTCATTATTAAATTTGTATACCTAGAAAGGACGCCTTCCCAATCACAATTTATCTAACTCACATCAACTTAGATTTGCTTTGAAATTATAATTAGTACTACACTCTCATCGTTGGTAGCTTCCCAAAGCGGGTGACGGGAATCGAACCCGCGACGTAAGCTTGGGAAGCTTAAATTTTACCACTAAACTACACCCGCAATACGTGTATAATTATATCATGAATTATAACCCTTGTCATCAAGACTTCTACAGAGCCGTATGATAAAATTCAAGTGGAGGCTAAACATCATGTTAATCTACATAATTACTTTACTATGGATTCTTTTATTAATCTCACTAACAATCGGAATCACGCGAAAACAAGACAAAAAGATTATTAAGGGTGTCGTCTATACGCGCGCGTTTTACATTCTTTTGTTGATTAGTGAAGTGGTTTTTACCCTGAATCACTTTAACGAGCATCGTTATTTGGTCTCTTTAAGTTTTATAATGACAATCGTCGCGATTTCTTTCATTGATATTTGTTACCAGAGAAAAATCCAAGGTAATTTAAAACCCTACGTAATTTTATTGACATTGATTTCGATTTTAATCTCAATTGGGCTTTTGTTTTTCATTCAATAACTACTACTAAAAAATCATCCAATCACTTGGATGATTTATTTTTTTGCATTTTTTCAGCTAACCGAATTGATTCATCAACTAGCTCCGCTTGCGCATCAATCACAGGGTAGTCATGATTACCAGCTCGCTCTTCTGCTACCGAAATCTCAGTACAACCTAAAATCACCACATCGCTATCCAATTCATTAACCATTTGATTTAAAATATGATGATATAATTTTGGATCGACATAATCCTGCTCCTTAACACCTTTATAAATTAAATCCATCGTTTCATCCGCAATTTCAGCGGTAGGGTGCACAACTTCATATCCAGCTTTAGTAATTTCTTTATCATATACCTTGTCCTTTAGAGTTCCCTTAGTGGCAATTAGCCCCACTCTTTTAGCGTGTGGAAACTTCTTAGCAATTGCGGCTACCGCTAACCTAGGCATATGCAAAATTGGAACATCCGTCATACTCTGTAACTGATCATAAAAATAATGGGCAGTATTACATGGTAACGCAAAAAATTCTGGTCCCAGTTTGCTCTGTTGTTTAATATCTTCTTCAAGTGGAACTAGTGGGCTCGGATTATTTTCTGGATCAGTAATATAATCCGTCCGGTCTGGAACCGTCGCATGATTAACTAATATATAATTTAAATAATCTTGATCACAGTGAGCTGGGGTCCGTTGATTTAGTAAATGAACATAACTCTCAGTCGCTTGGGTCCCCATCCCACCAATAATTGTGAAAAACTTTTTCATTATCTTATTCCTTATTCATATGAAAATATTTTTTGAAGTTTTTTGCGTAATTATGGTCCATCCATTTCATAAGTAGCCAACGCATGAAGTTTTCATCTTTTTTATACCAAAAAGTCGTTCCCCACTGACCTTTTTTGATCAGCTCTTCTGCCTTCTTTTTATCTTCATTATCTTTGGCATACTTACGAAAAACACGATTGGGCACCCCTAACCATAAATAATATTTCTTAGGATCTTGATTGGCATACACTGTCTTTTGGTCCGCTAGGTCATCTTGAACGTAATCACGAACCACCCATTGAGCAAGGTTATATCCATTTAGGGTGACAAAGAAACTGCTGCGTCCCTGTCTCAAATTGATTTCAAACAACTTGTACGTATCGTCTCTAACATCATACTTCATGTCAAAATTAGCATACCCAGTAAATTCAATCGACTCTAAAAACTGTTGAATCTGATCATAAATCCGTTGATCAAAGTCAGGAATAATCGTGACGTAGTTACCAATTGCAGACGGTGCCGGATCTTCCAAAAGTGGATGGCCTAAACACATCATCTTAACATGATGATTCTTGTCAACATAAGCATTTAAGACCCGCATGTTGCTGTCATCACCTGGGATGAAATCTTGGACGATCAAGTCTGAAGTATAACCATTATTATAAATTTTTGAAACAATGTCACGATACTCGGCATCACTTTTAATGGTAAAAGCTTTCTTTCTTCCCTCAAAACGGATATCCAACCATTCCACGCTATTGGTTGGTTTAAGTGCAATTGGATAATCAAATGGTTGATCAAAGTCATTATCTTCAAAATTGCTTTTGGAAATAATCTTGGTGCCGGGATATGGCATTCCATACTTATCACACATTTTATAAAAATTTTCTTTACTATTAAGTTGTTTTATTAACGAATAATCAACGTATGGACAGACAAAGACATCTTCTAAATCTTTCTTATGTTTAGAAATTAATTCAGCATAACCATCCCCACACCCAATTAAAATGACCGGTTCTTTGTGGTTGGCATACTTCTTTTTTAACTTTTTCATCTCTTCAAACCATACTGGATCCTCACTAAAGCCGGGAATAAACGTCAGATCCACAATTTTGGTAAATCTTGTGGGGGCTAATCGTTCCTGGGCATAAGCCTTGACACGCTTACCATACAACTCGTAGAAAGAACGCGCCATCCCGTACACATTAAAATCACTTCCAAGTAAGATTGGAGTGAAATCTGGAACTTTCTCATTTGTCATTACTATTTAAATCCTCCAAGTAATCTTCCACGATAACCGAATCGGTTGGATAAGGTGTATCAACACCATTAATCTTTTGATAAGGATCGCGTCCTTTACCCGCTACTACAATGATATCTCCACGTTTGCCAAAATTAATGGCCTTTTTAATGGCTTTTTCACGGTCCATTTCGAAATGAACGTCAACCTTATCATGATCGATATGACTATCAATTTCCTTTGCAATCTTCATGGGATCCTCATAAGCGGGGTCGTCAGTAGTTAAAAACGCTACATCGGCATTCTGAGTCAACGCTTTGCCAAATCCCTCTCGACGGTCGATTCCCTTATTGCCTGGGCTACCAACCACTACAATAACTTTTCCACTGGGGTCTTGTCGTTTTAAAAATCCTAGTAATGCATTCATACTAGCATAATTATGGGCATAATCCACATGAACGTTCCCATGGTTTTTAGACTTAAAGATTTCCATTCTTCCAGGAATTTTTGCTCCTGCCAAACCATCTAACATATCACCACGTTTAAAGCCAGCAAGTCCAGCCGATATGATCGAAGCGGTTGCATTTGATTCATTGTAATCACCTGGAATACCAATGCGATAATTTCCGTCTAAGCCTAACTTTTTAGCTTTATCAGAAATGGAACTTAATTGAATATCGTTATCAGTCAAGCTATCTGAAACTGGCTCGTACGTGAAATCAAGGTCGATTTCAAGTTGTGGAGTCGTCCCCTTTTTACCAAACAAATAAATATTTTGGGGATCAGTTGTGGTTTTGGCAGCATAATAAATATCAATCAGGTGGTCTGAATCGGCATTCAAAATGCACTTATTTGAATTAACCAAGAGTTGTTCTTTACAGTGCAAATAGTTTGCAAAAGTCGGATGCTCGTTTTCCCCAATGTGATCGGGAGAAATATTTAAAAAATTACCTACGTTATACTTTAATCCAAAAACCCGATTTTTTAAGTATGCCTGAGACGAAACTTCCATAATGAGATATTTCATCCCATTATCGACAGCGGCTCTCATATTCTTAAAAATATCTAGTGATTCTGGAGTAGTTAGATGTGACTTAAATGTTTGATTTGGTTCATTACCAACCACGGTATTGATAGTTGAAAATAAGGCGGTTTTATCCCCACTCGCCCTCCTAATTGCATCCCGAGTGAAATATGAAGAAGTCGTTTTCCCCTTAGTACCCGTATAGGCAATGATGAACAAATCGTCTTGTGGATAATTGAAAAATGCAGCAGAGATCAAAGACATTGCTTTTTGAATGTTAGTAACCAAAATCTCATTCATTCCGTTACTTTCAGATAAATGATCTTCACACACTATTCCAGTTGCTCCAGCCTTTTTTGCTAACGTAACAAATTCAGGCTTAAAGTTTCCCTTCCCAAAGAATAAGGTTTTCGGTTTTATGTCTCGTGAATCATAACTAACATAGTTAAAATCATTATCATTAGTCTGATTAACTGATTTTAATAAGTCATGTTCACGAAGAATATTTTTAATTTCTTGAATGCTTAGTGACAAAAAATTCAGCTCCATTCCGCTAATTTTTGTAATGGAAATCCAAATAAATCATTCGGACTTTAATTTTGTTTTTAATTTACTCCTAGACAATTCTACCAAAAGAAAGAGATAATGACTAACTCAAAACCAATAATGAAAACATAAATTAATATAATAAAAAACATTCTGCGTAAACTAAATTAATTCCAGTTCACACAGAATGTCTTTTTACTACTTAACATCTTTTAATTTTTGTTCACTAACATTATCCAATCGGTCACCAACTGCATTCACCATCTTCAAACATTTTTCAATATCATCCTGGCTCATATCCAAAACAGAAAAACATTGATTAACGTGTTCATATACTTTATCACGATGTTCCTTAGCGTATTCTGTAGTGTCAACGATGACAACTCGTTCATCTTTATGACTACGTGTTCTTGTCACCCATCCCTGCTTTTCAAGCCGTTTCAACAACGGAGTTAAAGTCCCACTATCTAAGTCTAAGTAAGATCCAAGCTCACGAACGGTCATTGGGGCATGTTCCCATAACACCAACATGGTAATGTATTGTGGATAAGTTAAATTAAATGGAGATAAAACGATTTGGTAGTACCGACTAAACTTTTTACTTGTATTATAGATTCCAAAACACAACTGGCTTTCAATCTTACGTGGTTCAACCATTATAATCTCTTCTTTCTAAAAACTCTTGTACTATCTTATATTTTACACAATTAAATAATAAATACAAGGATACCACAAAATTGAGTGTTTATTTTACGACATTTTTATTGTATGATTGAAAGGTAGTAATTGCCCGAGTGGCGGAATTGGCAGACGCGCAGCGTTCAGGTCGCTGTTCAGTTTACTGAGTATGAGTTCGAATCTCATCTCGGGCATTCGTTACTAACAAGACGTTATCAAGCTTATTGATATCGTCTTTTTTCATTAATAGTAATTAAATTATGTAAACAAAAAGAGTGGACAATTGTCCACTCTCTCACTACTTTTTATCTAATATAATCGCCTAGATCGTAAATTAATTGGTTCTTAGCTTGGTAATAATAATTGCGTAATGGATGAAGATGGTTATTTTTAACGATCCATGGCTTATCAAAATTAGTGTAATGAATAATCACAGGGTGCTTAAGTGCATTTGCCTCAGCTGCTCGACGCTCTGGGATAGGATTTAATCCACTCTCACCCTTAACTAGATGACTTTGCAAATTATACTTAGGGTCAAGTTTTTTCCAGTGTCCATTAAAAATGGCGTTTAGAGCATCTTGGTCTTGATACTTCAGCATATCAGGTTTATCAATTGCTAACTTTCTAACCTTTTCAGAAGTATCATTATCATTCCAAGCTTTCGTATCAATCAGCAATAGACCAGCGTTAAAATATTGACCCGGCTCATCACTAACATGCATCCTTTTTAACCGATCAACGTAGCCAGAATCCTCAACGGCACCGACAATATTGCCATCAAGATCGGTATTAAAAAGATTCGAAATATCACCCACACATACCATGTCAGCATCCAAATAAAGGATTTTAGGTTCATGAACTTCTTCAGGAATCTCAATTCGATAGTAAGTGTTTTCCTTAATTGCACTATCCGGAGATTTTACATTAGCATCCTTATATGCAGCGGTGTTGGGTTGCAAAAAGTTAATTGCCTTACAGTTGTCGTAGACTTTTTCCAGGGCCTTTAACAAATCAGCACTGTTGGAACTTAAATGATCATTAACAACGTAAAACGTGAAAATTGAATTCTTATTATGGTTCAATATTGACGAATAGTTGACTGCCAGCGGTATCGCCATATTGTTATCAGTAGTAGATGCAATTGTAATCATACACATTATCCCCTTCAAAAATATTTGAAACTATTTGGCCACTTGTAAAAATAAGTATCACTAATTTTCGTAGCGATATTTATAAAAGTGGACCACTTTATGACCTATCTATTTCGAACAACAACAACGTTTACCGTCGCATTTTTACTTCCAATGGTAATGGTAGCGTTATTATTCTCAAATCGATATCCAGTTGGAGCAATTAAAGTTTGCTTTTCACCTGGGATGCCAGTAACTGAAGTTGCATTCACGTACTGCCCCTTTTTATTTACAAAATTAACTTGTTCAGTTATGGAAATCGAAGGGACATTGTAGTTGGTTGCCCAAATCCAATTACCGGGATGTGATTGTCCATCTGCAAGACTTAAATTATTCTGCAATTGATTGTTATTATCAATGTTCATCCAATTGGGTGATTTAACAGTGTAATCTTTTCCGTCAAATACAAACTGGGTACCTACTACCGGTTCTGGAATAATTGGACCTGCACCAGGTGCATCAGGAGCCTTTAAGATTGTCTTATCACCTAACTTAATTTGGTGAAGCTGATTATCACCCTTCATGAAAGCGGACAATCCATTATATTTACCCTTTGAGGCAGCCCGAGTATCGAAGCTAGTCAAATCTAAGTTTTGTAACTGATAGTCATCCTGAAACATATTGCTCAAGCTACGATTACTAGGATTAATCCTAAAACTCGTTAAACCGTCAATATTTTTAACAGCATAGTCATCAACAAACATTGAACTCATATCGACAACTTTAGAAGTGTCAAAATGACTGACATCAATGTCTTTAAGATTAATATCGGCACCAAACATCAGTCTCATACGATTAACATTTGAGGTGTCAAAGTGAGTGACATCGATACTTTTTAGTGCGGTATCACCATTAAACATATAATCCATGCCGGATACTTTTGATGTATCCAATTTATCGAGACCATTAATAGTTTGCAGGTTCTTTAATCCTTGATTGCCTTGGTGGAGTGGATCATCATCTGCCGATTGAGAAAAAAGATAATCAGAATTTGATGGGGCATACATCTTATCTTGGATATTAATAACCCGGGCGTCATTTAAAGCCTGACGTAAATCTCCAAGTTGTGAATATGCATAGGTTCCCAAGGTTTTATCTTTACCGCTCAACGTTAAAGTCCGATTGATCTCATTATAGTTCCAGTTGACCTGTCCCCACGTACCACGATCATATCTTAATTTAGAAATCCTAGGTCTAGCTTGTGAGGTCATTTCCTTAGTATCCGTTGCTGCTGCATATGTAGTTTCAGTGTGACTTGCTGAACTATTCATCTGCAAGCCAAAGAATAAACCAACGGTCACACCTGCGATTAATGCTCCCTTAATTACCTTTTTCATTAGATCATCTCACTCTCTTATATTTCCTTACACTTCTAAAGTAGGCCATAAATGCCGTCATGTCAACATTTATGCTTTATCATGTGAAAAAAATACCATAATAATTACATTAATTATGTAAAAAGAGAATAATAATGTGCGTTATTATTCCCTCTTTTAGTTTCTATAAATCTATATCATTGGATTTATATAGTTATAATCTATCCATAAAAACATTGATTAAACTATCACCATGCCAATAAAAATCATTGGAGTCTATGTAAGAACCAGAAGTATTAGCTTCTGGTTCTACAATAACTAGTCGTTTAGACGAATAGTAGCGTGATAAGAACTACCATCTGTGGCCTTGCCAAAATAATCGTCTGTAATCGAGCGAAAAACCATTTTCCCGTTCGGTAAGTTCAAATATTCGGCATCATATGGAAAAACAACGGAGTAATTGTTTTTATTTCCAATACTGTAATAGTAAATAGTTCTACCACTAAGCCGAACGCTTCGATCTGTACTTGGAACTACTAGTTTAAACTCCTTCATTATGACTCACCTCCTTTCCCATCAAAAAGGGTCATACTACGAAGTAGCATGACCTAAATGGTATTTCAGAGTATTCATCATATTGAAATACGAATAAATTCGCATAGTTGTTTTAATTTCAAATCTTATAACAAGACATAGGCTATCATTAAATGATTTTTCACGTACTCAATAACACTTATCTTCCACCAACTTATCATTTATGACAGTATTAATTACGGTGTTAAAAGCTTCTCACACTTTCTAACACCACGTGAACACTATTTCCTACATTAGCATTCACAAAATTATCTAGTTATTTTTAATCTCAACATTCAATATTTCATTATGAATCTCTTACTGCTTACTTCACAATTTAGATTATAAACTTTATTAAAAACAACGACAATAGAGTCTTAAATTTCACAAAACATAATTATAATACCTTGACATCAGTATTTACCCTAATTATTAATTCACTTTTGTCTCATAATATAATAATTATTATTATATAATATAACCAATCAGTCGCTTTATTGACAAAAATTTACTGCATAATTTTAGCGATTAAAACATAATTTGATATAATTAACCAATGGAGGAAATAATATGAAAACAAAAGCTTATGAAACTTATAATTTAGTTGAATACGATAAAAATCTTCCTTATGAAGTTGGCGATTTAGTCGAAGTTACATTTGTTAACCCAACTGGCTTAGGTGATAACCAAGACGATTGGTTAAAAGTCGTGAGACATGACGTTGGTGAATCAACCAGTATTCATGATGAATTCAGGTTTAATTCAAAATGCATCAAAGCAGTAAAGAAGTCAAACTAAAAAAAGGTCCTCACTTTTGTGAGGACCTTTTTTAAGCATTATCATGTGCAATTTTAGCGGCAGTAGCGCCAGCAATAGCTCCAACAATATCATCAATAAAAGTATTGACAATTTGACCGTTTGTATCGAGTTCTTTTACAATTCCATTTTTATTAGTGTCAATTTCACCATAATTAGTAACCCCAATCGTCCCATAGATTGAAGCAATTCCAAGTGCCAACGTTTCATCAACGCCAAACACCCCTAAATCATGAGAGACAATGCTTTCAAGTGGCTCTTCTAACTCGCCATCTTGTGCTAAACGATCCAGTTCAAGCCCTACCATTGCGTTATTCAATACTTCCCTTTTATGCAAAATATCATTAACAATCCCACAAACATAGTCTAAATCAGGAACATTTGAATATTTTTTCTGTAAATCAATTGCAATCTGTGCAATATCTTTAATCGTTACTCCATGTTCATTCAGTCGCTTAAGCACAAAATTATACGCCTGAGTGTCAGGATATTTATAGTCTCCTCGATCTACCATTAGTTAATCTTCCTCCATATCTTTCATCAGGGTCATATCATATTCGTTTGGATAATTATCTTGAGTAATCATCATTGTCATTACACTTTTATCCTTAAGATGACCCTTTATAATTGCATCAACGTACATCTCTTTATGAAAATCTCTTTGAAATTCGGCAAAACTCGATAAAAATCTAAAGTTCAAAACCACGTCACTACTATTTCTAGAACTTAAAACGCCAATAACCTCTATTATTTTACTCTTCTTCATCTCGTTAACTATCGGAATAACGACATTCTTATAAAATATTTCAACTTCACGTAATTTTTGGGTTAAATTATGAATTCGTTGATTAATTACGTTACACTTCTGAAAGTCAGTATTATTCAACTCTTTCATCCGATTCAACAAATAATCCTTATCATTATTGAGTAGGGCATTTTTTAAATCCTCTGACTTTTGATCGTCATCCCCATCGTTTAAAACACTAGCTAATTCATCAATTGTGTTCACGTCATAATCATTTTTGAGTTGATCAAGATTCATGATCCAGTGTAAATACTGCTTTTTAAGCTGCTCCAACTCTTCATCGGCCGCCACTAATTGATTCTTTAATTGATTAAAATAATTAAATTCAACTACATCCATTTTTCACTCCACCACTATAAGGCTGCCATTAGCATAAATCCGGTTGCAATTAAGTTGTTTAAAAAGTGGACCCCAATCGAAACTTCAATCTTCCCAGTCTTCTTGTATACATACGCTAAAATCATTCCCAAAATAGCATAAATCATAAAACTAATCACGTTCGAACTCATATGACCACAAGAAAAAAGTAATCCACTAAAAACAATTGGCAGCCAAAATGCATTTTGATTAAAAAAGGCATTAATAAAAAATCCCCTAAACACCAATTCCTCTAACACTGGAGATAAAAAAATCGCCGAAAAGCTCATCAAAACCAACACCGTCATGTTACTTTGAAAAAGACTTAAAATGGCATTATTATTCTTTGTTCCCAGTTGGTTAAAAATCAATTTATTTAAAACTTGAAGCACAATCTCAATAACAAAAAAGCTAAAGATTGACAATAAAATAATCTTTAAATCGTGACCAGTAAGCCGATGACTTCGTTGTCTGTACACACTTCGATAAGCCCATAGCGCTAAACTAATTACGACAAGAAAAATAACAATGTAAGAAGTTCCATAAAGAAAAGTCTTGAATCCATGATAATCGTGAATTCCAATCATTTGAACTGGTACTTGAACCGCAAAAATCAAAAAAATTAGTCCAATAAATACAACGGCTCTTTTCAAAAATTTAATTAAACTCATTTCCCACTTCATTAATCCAATTCATCTCCAAATTTTTCCACTAACATAGAATACCATAATAATAACGTCTGAAACAAAGAAGGAAAATTAGTGTTCAAATCCATCGTTAACCTAACTGATTCGAAATGATATACTAAAAGACGTTATTAAACTAAAAGAGGAGCTAAGCATGGTGATTATTACAGCTGGAATGATTGGTGTCGGTAAGACAACCTTAACGGGAAAAATTGCCGCACATTATGGAACAGAGCCCTTCTACGAGCCAGTGGGAGACAATCCTGTTTTGCCACTTTATTATAAAGATCCAAAACAGTATGGTTTTTTACTTCAAATATACTTTTTAAATAAACGTTTTTCGATGATTAAAAAGGCGTTAAAACAAGACAACAACGTGTTGGATCGATCTATTTACGAAGACGCGCTTTTCACCAAAGAAAATAATGCTGAGGGAAATATTTCTGACGTTGAATTAGAAGTTTATTTAAAGCTGCTTGACAATATGATGGATGAACTTAAAGAGCTTCCAAAAACAAGTCCTGACCTTTTAGTCTATGCCTACAGCGATTTCGATACCATCTTATACCGAATCAAAAAGCGTGGTCGTGACTATGAACAATGGGACAACGATCCAGGACTGGAAGAATATTATTACAAAATGTGGAAAGCTTACCAAAAATGGTATGACGAATACAACGTCAGTCCTAAGATGAAAATTAATCTTCAAAAGTACGATCTAGAAGATCCCCAAAACGTTTCTAAGGTATTGGCAAAAATTGATGAAAAATTAAAAACGATCCGATAAAAAACTTTGAACACGATGTTCAAAGTTTTTTTATCTCTACTTAGACAATTCATAAATTGACTGACCGTAAATCGACATTGCCAAAATCAAATCATTAACAGGTGTGTATTCGTTAGCTTGGTGCATCGTGTCCTCTGTTCCTGGGAAAAGTGCTCCAAAGGCAACCCCACGTTTCATCATTCGCGCATACGTACCACCACCAACAACTTCTGGTTGAGCGTCATCCTGATCAGTTTGATCGCGATAAACACCCATTAAGGTTTTTACAATGGGATCGTCTGCATCAACAAAGTGGGGCACCATTTGCGAAATTTGTTTGGTTGACCCGTTAAACCGATCAGCGGCATCTTGAACTTTAGCTAAAATTTTATCAGTAGTAATCCCCTTGGGATACCTAAAGTTAGTGTTGACCATCCCACCATTTTCATGATCAAAATTCATTAGACCGACGTTCATGGTTAGTTCTCCCATCACATCATCAGTAAAATTAAGCCCCAATTTATGAGCACGAGAATCATCATGCAGTTTTTCGTCGATGAAGTTCAGGATATTAGCACCACTAGTATCAAAACTATAATCAACCAAAAAGTCAGCTAAATAGGTTCCAGCATTGATGCCGTTCTTAGGTTCCATTCCATGTGCTGCTCTCCCGACTACACTGATTTTAATATTGTTCCCTTCAATTTCATAGCTTCCAGTTACGGGAACCCTATCTAAATATTTTTCAAATTCATCGGCCATTTTGGAGACATCTGCAGCAACAACGTCAGCTTCTGCATCACGTGGTACCATATTTTCACGCAATCCGGCATTAAAATGCATCAGGGTGTTCTCACCATCACTTTTATTGGAAGCAAAATGCGTTTCAAGCGTCACATTACCCTTTTCCCCATTGATCAAGGGAAACTCGGCGTCTGGCGAAAATCCAAATGAAGGATCTGGTTCAACCTCAAAATAGCGTTTCATTCCAGTCCAGTCACATTCTTCGTCCGTTCCAATTATCAAGCGAATTTTGACCTTCGGTTGAATCCCTGCATCTTTAAGCATTCTTAATCCATAATATGCGGCAAGTCCTGGTCCTTTGTCATCAGAAACTCCTCGACCAATTGCATTGTCACCCACAAGCTTTAGTTCGAATGGATTGGAATCCCAACCTGCGCCACCGGGCATCTCATCAGCATGTGACAAAATTGCCATGGTTTCATCGCCTGAACCATACTCAATGTATCCCACTACGTTATCAATGTTTTTGGTGGTAAACCCATCACGATCACCAAAAGAGAGAAACTGTTGTAATGCATGAGCTGGACCTGGGCCCAATGGGTATTCGTCCGTTGCGTGCTCCAAGTCCCTTGAACTATCAATTGAAATCAATTTTTTTAAGTCATTTAAGTAATCATCTTTGTAATTTTGTGCTTTATCTTTCCAGTCAATTGCCATGTTATACCCTCCTACTTAGTTATTCCTTATTCTAACATAATCAAGAAAGTAACAACTCATTTGGAGAACATTCAACCAATGCATGATATAATGCATTCGAGGTGAACAAAATGAAGAAAATTGATAAATCAATTCTAACTAAAACCATTCGCATTCGACCCAAAAATAGTTTTAAAGGAACTTACGGTAAAATCGCTTTAGTTGGTGGAAACGAAAACTTTGGTGGTGCAATCATAATGAGTTCGCTTGGAGCAGTTTATTCTGGCGTTGGACTCACAACTACTATCACGGATCCAACGAATCAAAGTGCGCTCCACTCTTGGCTACCCGAAGCAATGTTTGCTGACTATAACGACACTGATCAAATGGTTCAACTCATTAAAGCTATGAAAGTTATTACCATTGGCTCTGGGCTTGGGACCGATGATCATAGTTGTGAAATTATGGAAACCGTATTTGATAATGTCACCCCCGATCAAATCCTCCTAATTGATGGTTCGGCAATCACGATGATCGCTGAACGTGGGTTAAAATTACCACAAGCCAAATTAATTTTTACCCCGCATCAAATGGAGTGGCAACGTTTATCCGGAATTAAAATGGCCGATCAAACTGAGACACGTAACCGAGAAGCCCGCGACAAAATTGGTGGGATTGTCGTTCTTAAATCTGATCGTACTCAGGTTTATACCCCAGATGAAGTATACCAAAATACAACTGGAACGCCTGCTCAAGCGACTGGAGGAATGGGAGACACTCTTGCTGGAATTATCGGTGGGTTTGTTGCCCAATTTGACGACGAGGTAGATGCTGTTTTAGCGGCTGTTTATTCTCACAGTGCAATTGCCGATGAACTAGCTGCCACTCAGTATGTAGTTCTCCCTCATCAAATCTCAAAACAGCTTCCACGATTCATGCATGAACACGAAGCATGAATTTAACTGATAAAAAAAGAAGATCCTGACTGGATCTTCTTTTTTTATCGAATGTGTAAAAACTTCCTTACACTTTGCATCTTATTTCCTAAGACCTTATCAGCTACCCGACTTTTAAGTACCAAGAATAGGTACACAAATCCACCAGCTAACGTAGCCAAAATCGAAACAAACAAACTGATTAGTGAACTATTATAATTAACTACCATCCCAAACAAGAAGTTAGCTCCATAAACTACAATTAAGGCCACAAAGTATGTGATCAAAGCAAACGCTAAAATTTTAACAGAATTAGATTTAATACTACTCATTTCCAATCCAAACTCATGTCTTAAGGAATGCACAATCAGATAGTTAGCAACTGTAAATCCAACTGCGGTTGCCATTAAGGCTCCAAAAGCTCCAAAGAAGTAAACTAAAGGAACTTGCGCCACTAACTTAATTACAATTCCAACCACAAAGTATTTAACTGCTCGTCTATTTTCAGAGATTCCTTGCATTAATGCGGTAACCACCGTAAACAAGCCTAGACTAATTGAAATGATAGCAGAAAACGTTAAAATGTCCGCTCCTAAATCCATATTGGCGGTTCCATAAAAGGTTCGGTTGATCGGACCAGCAATAGCTGCCATCCCTAAAGCTGCAGGAAGCATGACGAATTCAAATAAAATTAACGCATTACTAAGTTGCTTACTAATTGAATGAATATCACCTTTGGTTCGGGCTTCAGAAAGCAACGGAACTACGGTAATTGCCAAGGCGGAAGCTAACGAAACCACAATCATAATCAATTTATTCGCATTAGCCGCAAAAATAGCATAAATATACTGTAAATTAGTATTAGTATAATTAGTTGCCCAACGCATAATACTAAAAAAGGAATATTGGTCAATTAATTGAAAAATGGTAATGCCAGAACCAAGAATAATAAACGGAACCGCTTGACTAATAATTTCTTTATAAAGATCGTTAGTCTTAACGTTAATAGCGTTATCACTTGAAGCAATAAGCCCCTGAAAATGATCACGTCGTCGCCAGTAATACCATCCTAGTGCTAAAAAACCAAAAATAGCACCGATGAAGGCGGCAAAAGTTGACTGGGTAACGGCGGTTACCCAACTTCCGTGGATCACGATCATAATGAAGAAGGCTGAAGCCAACATGTAAATGACACGCGCGAGTTGCTCAACAAATTGTGACATTGCTGACGGAGCCATCTGTTGGAAGCCTTGAAAATATCCACGAGTTAAACTCATCGCAGGAATAATTAGGACGGCCCATGCTAACGAACGAATCACCGGAACCGCATTTTTACCCCCACTACCAGCTAAGATTGGAGCAAAAAAATAGATTAAAAGTGCACAAACGACTCCGGTAATAACCGAAAGGGTAATTCCCTTCTTATAAAGTCGCGCACTTACCCCATACTCATTTAACGCATTATAATGGGCCACTTCTTTTGCAACCGCCGACGGAATCCCCGCAATGGCAATTGTCAAAAACTCACTATAAATGTTGTAACCCATGGTATACAACGTGTTGGCAAGCGGAAACAATGACGCTCCAAAAATCAATCGCCAAGGAATGATGTAAATGGCACCAAGAATTCGTGAGAGGATGCTTCCAATGGTCATCCAGGCTGATCCTTTAACCATCTTACCTTGTGATCTTTCACTATCTTCAATTTCTTCTTTTTCTAATTCATCTTGTTCGAAATCGTTGTTCACAAATTTCCCCTACTTTCACGTTACAAATATAAATTTTAACCATTTCGAAAAATAATTTCAAATTTATTCAAGCTTAATTTGCAACAATATTAACAATTTTCTTTGGAACGACGATTACCTTTCTAACAGTCTTTCCATCAAGGAATGATTTAACATTTTCATCATTTAAAGCAACTTTTTCAGACTCGTCCTTCCCAGCATCCACGCCAACTTTAATGTGACCTCTCACTTTTCCATTAACCTGAACCACCAGTTCAACTTGGTCTTCTTTTAATTTACTTTCATCAGCTTCGGGCCATTTGGCAAGTTCAATGGAATGATCATGACCTAACTTTTGCCATAATTCTTCGGCAACGTGTGGCGTAATTGGTGAAAGAAGTTTAATGAACCCTTCAGCGTACTTTTTAGGCAACTTTTGTGCTTTATATGCCTCATTGATGAAAACCATCATTTGAGAAATGGCAACGTTAAAACGCATGTTTTCAAAGTCATCAGTCACCTTTTTAACGGTTTGGTTATAAATTTTATCAAGACTACCATCATTGTCATCAACGATCGCCTTACTTATCGTATTGTCATCATTCATATATAAGCGCCAAACTCGTTTAATCCAACGATTAGCACCAACAATTCCATCTGTATTCCACGGTTTAGATTCAGAAAGTGGTCCCATAAACATCTCATACAGTCGCAGCGTATCAGCACCGTACTGTTTAACAATATCATCGGGATTAACTACATTTCCCTTGGACTTTGACATTTTTTCATGATTAGTACCAAGAATCATACCTTGATTAACTAGTTTTTGGAATGGTTCTTTTGTCGGCACTACCCCTAAATCATAGAGCACCTTATGCCAAAACCGCGCATACAACAAATGGAGAACGGCGTGTTCAGCACCACCGACGTACAAATCAATTGGAAGCCAGTACTTCAATTTTTCCGGATCAGCAATCATTTTATCATTATGAGGATCAACGTATCTTAAGTAGTACCATGAACTGCCGGCCCACTGTGGCATCGTATTAGTCTCGCGCTTACCATGACGACCGTTTTTATCTGTCACGTTCACCCAGTCAGTAAGATTGGCTAACGGACTCTCTCCGGTTCCAGACGGTTGAATGTCAGCCGCTTTAGGAAGTCGTAATGGTAACTGGTCTTCTGGAACTAAGGAAGTTGTGCCATCATCCCAGTGAATTACTGGAATGGGCTCACCCCAGTAACGTTGACGACTAAAAATCCAATCACGTAATCGATAATTAACCTTTTTATTACCAGCATGATGATCCTTTAACCATTCGATAATTTTATCGATAGCTTGTTTCTTATTCAATCCATCAAGAAAACCGGAATTAATGTGAACCCCATCGCCCGTGTAAGGTGCATGATCAACATCACCACCCTCAATCACTGGAATGATGGGCAGATTGAATTTTTTAGCAAAATCAAAATCCCGTTGGTCATGAGCGGGGACGGCCATGACTGCACCGGTTCCGTAACTTGGCAGAACGTAATCACCAATCCAAATTGGAATTCTTTTTTGGTTAACAGGATTAATTGCGTAAGCTCCGGTAAATACTCCCGATTTATCTTTGTTTAAATCAGTTCTTTCAAGATCTGATTTAGAGGCAATTTTAGCCCGATAACTCTCTACATTGGCCTTTTGTTCTGGTGTCATAATCCTATCTACAATCGGATTTTCCGGTGAAAGCACCAGGTAAGCCACCCCATAAATAGTATCAGGACGAGTAGTAAAGACTTCGATCTTTTCGTCTTCTTCATTTACATCAAATGAGATACTAGCCCCAACGGAACGGCCAATCCAATTTCGTTGCATTTGTTTAATGCTTTCAGGCCAGTCTAAATCGTCAAGATCATCTAACAAACGGTCAGCGTAGGCAGTGATTTTCAAAACCCACTGTTTCATAGGTTTTCTGTAAACGTCATAACCACCACGTTCAGTTTTTCCATTAACAACCTCTTCGTTTGAAACAACGGTTCCACCCATGAAATCGGGGGCCCAATTAACCTCAATCTCATCTTCATAGGCTAATCCCATTTTGTACAACTGTTCAAAAATCCATTGGGTCCATTTATAGTAACTAGGATCCGAAGTATTGACTTCACGATCCCAATCATAGGAAAACCCAAGCGATTTAATCTGACGTCTAAAATTGTCAATGTTTTTCTTCGTAAAATCACGTGGGTTGTGACCGGTCTTTAACGCATATTGTTCTGCCGGCAGCCCAAAGGCATCCCATCCAATTGGATGAAGGACGTTTTTACCCTGCATTCGCTTAAAGCGCGCCATGATATCAGTGGCAGTGTAACCTTCTGGATGACCGACATGAAGCCCTTGACCCGATGGATAAGGAAACATGTCTAGCACGTAATATTTATCTTTCTCTTGTTTATCACTGGTTTTAAAAGTTTGGTGATCATCCCAATACTTTTGCCATTTCTTTTCAATTTTTGAATGATCGTAAGCCATCAAATTCACTCCTTATTAGTTCGTTAAAAGTCACCATAAAAAAAGCCTATAGAAAAACAATTCTATAGGACGAGGTTCCGCGGTACCACCTAAATTTCTCATAAGAGACCCTTGACTCCATAACGCGGAAAAACGTTTAACTTTTAATTCGGTTAAAACTTCGATGATAAGTTCAATCATTCTATTTCCAAGTTTGCATCACCCACTTGGTTTCTGAAAAATAAAACAATCTAATACTTCACCTACATGATATATTGTATGATTAAATAAACTCTACCAAATTTTATCCAAAAAAACAAGTTAATCACAAACAACTGATATAATAATCAGTGAGGTGTTTCAAATGAAACTACAATCAGCATTAAATTTTAGCCATACCCTACTAAAACAAATTGTTAAACCAGGTGAAACCGTAATCGATGGAACGGCCGGACTAGGCCACGATACCCTTTATTTAGCTCAACTTGTTGGTAAAAACGGCCATGTTTTTAGCTTTGATATTCAACCGAATGCCGTTTTAGCCACCAAACAACGCTTAACGAAATACGGTGAGCAAAAACAATGTCAAGTTATTCTTGATGGACATGAAAACGTTAAGAAATACGTTCAGAACAGTCCAATTGCGGCCGCAATTTTCAACTTAGGATACCTTCCCACTGGTGACAAAAGAATCATAACAAAACCCAAAACCACCATTAAAGCCATCAGTGATATTCTTAAATGTTTAACTCCTAACGGAATCATCATTTTAGTACTGTACTATGGTCACGCTGGCGGTAAAGAAGAAAAGGAGCAGGTTTTAAAATTTGCTAGTAGTCTCAATCAGCACAGGTACCACGTTTTAAAATATCAATTTATCAATCAAATCAATGATCCACCAATCCTAGTGGCAATTCAAAAACGAGCTAAGTAATGTTAGTTCGTTTTCTTTTGCGTGTTTTTATGGTCAAACCAGTTCACAACATACGATAAAATCACTAATAATAAAGCCAAAATAAAGATATGATGAATGGCACTGTAAAGAATCTCATGCAGTACGGGCAGAACTTTTTTGGATAAATTAACCGCCGTCTGGGGATTAATTAGTGTATTCATCATTTTTAAGTTAGTCCCTGGATGTTCACTAACCCCTTTTGCCATCGAAGTGTTCATCACAATTCCAAAGATGGAAATCATAATTGTTTGACCAAGGGTCCGACTCAGGGTATTAAACGAAGAAGCCACCCCAACGTGTTCTGGTGAAACCTCGTTTTGAACCGTAACGGTGGAAGTAGTAATGGTAATTCCAAAGCCAGTTCCTAAAACGGCTGAAAGAACAAAGAAAACCCAAAATGGCGTAGTAATCGGAAGCAGGACCATACAAATTGCTCCTAGCAAAACAAATGCCAAACTAAAGTTCATAATCTGTTGTGGCCGATACTTCAGAATCATTTTTCCCGAAATAAAAGAGCCAACCAGCCATAGAACGGAACTGGGTGTGATCGCAAAGCCCGCCATTGTGGCTTTTAATCCCAAAATTCCCTGAGTCCAATCGGGTAAATAAACCTCATATCCAAAAATAAAACCACTAATAAGAGCCGCAATTAAATTCTGGGTGACAAATGTCCGACTTTTAAACATCTGAATTGGAATTAGTGGATCAGTTGCTTTTTTCTCCTGCCGATAGAACAAAAATCCACTGATAATTGCGACCACTAAACATCCAATCACCATTATCCAATTGATTGGAGCTTCACTTAAGACTTGGAACATGTACATAACCGAAAACAAAAGAACCGCAATTAAGACGACGCCAGGTAGATCCATCTTACTTTCAATCTTGCGTTTTGGTTCGTGTAAAAATAATGCAATCAAAATAATTGTCAGAATCCCAATCGGAACATTAATGAAGAAAACCCAGTGCCAAGAAAGATTGTCAACCAAAAATCCACCTAGTAACGGTGCAACCACCGAGGCGATTCCCCACGCTGATCCATTTAAACCAACCACTTGAGCTCGTTTTTCAAAAGAATACATGTCAGCAATAATGGTAAATGATACTGGCATAATCACTCCTGCACCGACTCCTTGAACTGCTCGCCATAAAATCAATGTTCCCATACTATTGGACATTCCTGACAACATGGAACCAATGACAAAGACCACCAGACCAAATATAAAAACCGATTTACGACCTAATTGATCGGCTAACTTCCCATAAATTGGGGTGGCAATTGAATTTGTCAAAAGAAAAATTGAGAAAACCCAGTTCATCAACGACACCCCATGAAGATCACCGACAATCGTGGGCATTGCCGTCGAAACAATGGTTCCTTCAACTGCGCTCATAAATGTGGCAACAAATAATGCAATTGTCACAACTTTAACGTTTGTTTTACCCTTCATATTTCATCATCTTTCTGTTTGATACAATAAAAAACGACCATTGAAGGTCGTCATTTAAATCCTATTTAAAATAACTTTGTAACTCTTTTACCTTATCGGTGTGTTCCCATGGAAGATCGACATCCGTTCTTCCAAAGTGACCATAAGCAGCTGTTTGTTTATAAATTGGCCGCTTTAAATCAAGCATCTTAATAATTCCAGCCGGTCGCAAGTCGAATACTTTTCTAATGGCAGCAACTAACTTATCATCTGAAACTTTTGAAGTCCCAAACGTATTAACTGAAATTGAGACTGGTTCAGCAACCCCAATGGCATATGCCAACTGGATTTCAATCTTTTTTGCAAGTCCAGCCGCAACAATGTTTTTAGCGATATACCGTGCTGCGTAACTTGCAGAACGATCAACCTTAGTCGCATCTTTCCCAGAAAAAGCACCGCCACCATGATGAGCTGCCCCACCATATGTATCAACAATGATTTTTCTTCCAGTTAAACCGGCATCCCCAACGGGTCCACCAACCACAAACTTTCCGGTTGGATTGATTAAATACTTAGTGTTCTCATCAAGATACTTAGATGGAATCGTCGTTTTGATGACCTTCTCGATAACATCTTTTCGAATCTGCTCTTGAGTAACATCAGGATCATGTTGGGTACTTAAAACCACGGTATCAACACGCTTAGGATCATCATTTTGATCGTATTCAACCGTTACTTCCGCTTTGGCATCCGGTCTAAGATAAGGAATAGAATCATTTTTACGAAGCTTAGAAAGCTTCTGCATTAAATGATGACTCAATGAGATTGGGAGTGGCATTAACTCAGGAGTCTCACTGTCTGCATAACCAAACATAATTCCCTGGTCCCCAGCACCAATCTTATCAAGAGGATCGACGTCTCCACCACGAGTCTCAACCGACTCATCAACTCCCTGCGCAATATCTGGTGACTGTTCATCAAGTGAAACTAACACAGCAACACTGTCTGCATCAAATCCGTATTTAGGATCATTATAACCAATTTCACGAATTGTATCTCTAACAACTTTTTGAATGTTAACATAGGCACTAGTTGAGATTTCACCAAACACCAATACAAGCCCTGTAGTAACTGAGGTTTCACAGGCAACTCGTGCATCTGGATCTTTTTTTAAAATTGCATCCAGGATTGCATCACTAATTTGATCGGCAACTTTATCCGGATGACCTTCTGAAACTGATTCAGAAGTAAATAAACGCTTTTCTGACATTCTTATTCCCCCCTATTGTTTGTGGTTACAAGGCAACTTCACTCTTCGTGAATCCTATCGGGAATCTGCTCATAACTTTATAATAATAACATATTCGCAAGTAATTAAAAAGCACACAAAACCTCCATTGAACAAATTTACATAATTGATTAACATGGATTTATTAATACAAAAAGGATAATATTATGAAAACTTTTATTGAAAAAAATCAAACCACCTTACATGCCCTAATTCTTACGGTATTCATCATCTTGAATACACTAATATGGCTCTTTGCTTCGCAAGTAGACTTACTATCAGTACAATGGAATACCAGACTGGTGGTGCTAATCCTATCAGAGTTTCTTTGGTCGGCTTCCCTTCTACTTTTCATCATTCGTTATGATCCGAGGATCAATTTATTTCTCAACGTCATCCCAGTGTTATTAGCGATTGTCTCCTTGTTTCCCATCTTATTAATCATCCTGTTTGTCATCCTTGGAATCACCAACATCATTGTAATGATGCCCAAATTTAAACTCGAAAATTACTATGGACTGGTTTGCTTTTCCTTTTTAAATTCAATTGCTCCGGTCATTTCTTTTTGTTATCTCGATAACCAATACCTAGAATCAAGTGTCCTCGTAAACGTTGGAATTCTATTTTGCTTATACTGTTTGTTCTTTGTTCCGTTCTTTAATCACCGACTTGAAACTAAATTAAACTTTATCTTCATTTTAATCTTTGCAGCGCTTCTGCTAGCAAATTTTCCCTTATTAAAATGTGCAATTTTAATTACTTTAGTATTAATCTCATACGGAATTCAAATCTTCAGCGAAAAAGAAACCCCAGAAAATTGTTTACTTTCATTTATAATTATTGGATTAGCAACTTTCATATAAAAATGAGGACTTCAAAATATGAAGTCCTCATTTTTATTTACTGTAAAGAAATTGCATCTAAAAATTCTTTGATTCTTGGCGAAGGGTTATTAAAAAATTCGTCCTTTGATCCATCAAAAATCTTCTCACCATTTTCGATGAATAACATTTTATCAGCAGATAATTTAGCAAACTCAATGTTGTGAGTAATCATAATCATTGACTGTCCCTGATCAGCTAACTCTTCCAGCATTTCTAAAACTTGCGTCTCTAACTCCGGATCAAGCGCACTGGTAGGTTCATCTAATAAAATGTACTTAGGCTTGACTGCCAATGCCCGACAGATCGAGATTCGTTGTTGCATTCCTCCAGATAATTCATCGGGATAGAAATTAGCATATTTTTCAAGACCAACCCGTTTCAATAATTTTTCTGCCTGAGCTACCGCATCTTTTTTCGAAATCTTATGAACATGGATTGGTGCAGCCGTGATGTTATCAATCACCCGTAAATTAGGAAAAAGATTCCAATTTTGAAAGACCATGCTAGTCTGTGCTCGTAATTCCTTACTTTGTTTACTGGTAATCTTATCCGCGTAGTTTAACGAAAAATTGGGAAAACTAATTACGCCTGAATCGGGATGAACCAACAAGTCCAGGGAACGTAGCAACGTTGACTTTCCAGAACCAGAAGGACCAACAATTACGGTCGTTTTTCCCTCAGAAAATTCCGTGCTAATTTTATCCAGAACGGTTTTTCCATCGTACTTTTTTACAATGTCTTCAATCTTAATCATTAGCCTTCATCCCCCTTTAAGTATCTTGAAGAACGCTTTTCGAGATAGTGTTGAAGGATCGTTAAAATACTGCACAAAATAGCGTAAAGAGCGGCTACTTCTGTGTACATAAGTAGTGGCTGATAGTTGTGCGCCGCAATTTGTTGACTAACCTGAAACATCTCTGTGATGGTAATCGTACTTGCAAGAGAGGTATCCTTAACTAATCCAATAAATTCATTAGATAGTGGAGGAAGTACGATTCGTGCTGCTTGTGGTAAAACAATGTACCACAGGGTTTGAGTGGTGCTAAAACCCAGAGTATACGCAGCATCCCATTGATCTTGGGGAACAGACATCAGAGCTGACCGAATGGTTTCCGAAGCATAAGCACCAGTATTTAACGAAAACCCAATTATTGCTGCCGTAAAGGCCGGAATTTCAAAATTAAAACCGGGAATGAAATTTTGCAAGTTCGGTAAACCAAAATAAATAATGAACAACTGAACCAATAATGGAGTGGAACGAAAAGCCCACACGTATACATCTGCAATGGCTCTAAAAATGCCCCACATAACTCTAACAAATGCATTCCCATGTGGTTTTAAAAACTTTATCAGTGCGGTAACAATCGCAAGAATTAAACCAAAAAAGAATGAAATAATTGTTAGTGGAATGGTGTATTTAATCATTGCCTCTAAGAGACTCGGTAATGATGAAATGATAATGTCCCACATAATTCTTTAAGCTCCTAACTAATATTATTTATCGGTAATATTCTCTCCAAAGTACTTCATTGATAGTCGTTTCAAGGTACCATCTTTTCGAAGTTCATTAATTGCTTTGTCCATTTGTTTATTTAACTTAGCAGACTTTTTATTCATCATTGGAGCAATTTGACTTTGTGGAATAACATTAGTTGGAACTAGTTTAGCTTGAAGGTCAGTATCTTTATGGCTTGCATACCAACTTTGCCATGCTGGCTGAGCATTTAAGGCACCAACAACACGACCTTGATCAATCATTTGCATTGAAGTATTAAAGTCTGGTGAAGTAACTGGTTTAGCATGCAGCTTTTCGGCGTTATTCCAGTTATCAGTACCAGTACCTTCAGCGACCTTCTTACCCTTAAAGTCTTGAGCATTTTTAATTGGTGAATCTTTCTTAGTAATCATGATTGCCTTTGAATAAATGTATGGAGTGGCAAACCGATACTGCTTTTTTCTAGCTGGATTAATTGCCATATTGTTAAAAATAACATCGTAAGAATTAGAATTGAGTCCCTGAATTAATGAATCCCATCCAGTTAACTTGTATTGAACCTTCATCCCCATCTTTTTAGCAACATCATTAGCCAAATCAACTTCAAAGCCGGTTAACTTACCGTTCTTATCCTTGTAAGAATACGGAGCATAAGTTCCTTCCATACCAACCGTCAAAGTCCCAGGCTTTTTAGTCTCAGATTGTTTCCCACATGCGGTAACGGTAAGAGCCAACGCGGCCACTCCTGTTAGTAAAAGTAAAGGCCATCTTTTCTTCATAATTAAAATCCCCATTCATTAAAATATATTGTGCAAAATTAACTAACTCGCTATGTTTATTTTACTCTAAAAATTTAAACAGACAAGTAACTTTTTCATGATGCTACCTCCTAAATAATCACAAAAGAACACAAAAAAGAGGACTGGATCCACCAGTCCTCTCATAATTATAATAAATTAATATCATTTATAGAGAAACCTTTGAGTGCATACCAAAAGTGTTGTCAGATTTCGTCAAATCTTTTTTACAACAACATGGTTTACACATAGTCAGTTTCCCCTCTCGTGTTCTTTAACATAAAATCATAATATTACTATTTCTTCACTGGGTCAACAGATTGATCTTCAAGATCTGGATCATCATGTTCGTCTTTTGGTAGGAGAAGGTTCAAAACGATTCCAATCACAGTTGCTAAAGCCACTCCAGTAAACTGGAAACTTCCAATTTGAATATATGCATTACCAATTCCAATTACCAAGATAACCGACGCAATCATTAAATTGCGTTTCTTATCCATGTCCAATTTATTGTCAATCATCACTTTGACACCATTAGCAGCAATTGTCCCAAATAGGAGAAAACTAATTCCACCAATAACTGGGAGTGGCATTTGCATGATTAAAACATTTAACTTATTCACGAACGCAAAGATCATGGCAAAAATCGCTGCTCCGATTATGACCCAAACACTGTAAACTTTGGTAATTGCCATGACTCCAATATTTTCGCCATAACTAGTTACCGCTGGTCCACCAAGAATTCCAGCTGCAAGCGATGCGGCTCCATCCCCAGCAAGCGTTCGATTTAAACCTGGATTCTTAAAGAAATTCTTGTGAGTCATTTCGCCGAGTACCATCAAATGACCCATGTGTTCGGTCATCGTAACAAAAGCGATTGGAGCCATAATCAAGATGGCATTCCAGTCAAACTTGAAGCCTCGCTCGGTGCCAATGATATGAAACGGAGGCATTTTAAACCATGGAGCAGTGGCAATTGCGTGAATATCAACTAATCCACACGCCATCGAAATTAAATACCCGCAGACAATTGCCAATAAAATCGGAATTAATCCCAAGAATCCCTTTAATTTAACGTTGAAAAAAATTGCTAAAAACAGGGTGGCCATCGCGATGCTAAAGAAAACCAAACTATATTTTCCATGATCCATCATTGCATTTTGGGCAGCACTCCCTGCAAGTGATAGTCCAATCACCATTACGATCGGCCCCACTACCACTGGTGGTAGGATCTTATCAATCCAATCAGATCCAATAAATGAAATGATCATAGCCACAACCACATAAACTAAGCCGACCGCAACCACTCCTTGAGAAACTCCTGAAACTCCAGTCGTTTTCATAAGTGCCATCATTGGAGTGACAAAGGCAAAACTTGATCCCATGTAAGCGGGAATTTTCCCCTTAGTAATTAAGATATGCAGTAACGTCCCAATTCCTGAAGCAAAAAGTGCAATACTTGGGCTTAAACCGACTAACAATGGAACAATTACTGTGCTGCCAAACATTGAAAACATGTGTTGCAAGGAAAGTCCGATCCATTTTAGTGGTGATGGACGGTCATGAATTCCTAATACATAGTCCTTTTTCTGAGACATTTATACTGACTCCCCTTCTCTAATAAAAAAACTGCTGTCCAAGGGACAACAGTCTTCGATTAAATAAAGTTTTACAGTATCACTTTAAAATTCGAAATCTTGCTGCCTCACTGGACACACTTAAAGATTTATTTAATTGAAATGATATATTTTTTATGATTGTTTGTCAATAAAATCTCCAAACAAAAAGGTTTATCGTTTTGGCATCACTTGTACTTTACTTATAAGCTAATTACTCTATAACCCTACGTTTAAAACACAAGCACCTTTCAAATCACCTTTAGCAACCCTTTTCAAGGCATCATCCGCCTTTGAAAGTGGAAATTCAGTAACGTCAGGTTCAATGTGTAAACGATCAGCTAAAGTCAAAAACTCTTCGCCATCACTTCTCGTATTACTTTCAACACTCGTTAAGTTCTTTTCGTGAAAAATATGCTCTTCGTAACTCATCTGAGGGATATCAGTCATATGAATTCCGGCTAATGCTAAAGTACCTCCGGGAGCTAAACTTTTCAACGCATTAGGAACAGCCTCACCGACTGGTGCAAAAATAATCGATGAATCTAGAGGAACGGGCGACATATCATATGTGTTATTGACTGATTTTGCCCCAAGTGACAAGGCAAATTGTTTGGCATCTTCACCTCGTGTAAAGACGTGAACGTCAATTCCCTGATCAATCGCCAATTGCGCGGTGATGTGAGCAGACCCACCAAAGCCATAAATTCCAAGGGTACCACCAGCTGGAATGTTAGCACGTTCAAAAGCCCGATACCCAATGATTCCAGCACAAAGCAGTGGGGCTGCTTGAAGCGAATTAAACCGTTCTGGAATTCGATAAGCAAATCCTTCTGGAACGGTTGTATACTCCTCATAGCCACCATCATGATCCCATCCCGTATATTTAGAATATGGACATAGATTTTCTCTACCAGAACGACAATACTTACATACACCACATGTTTTCCGTAACCATGGGATTCCGATTCGATCACCAATTTTAAATCGACGAGTACGGGGACCATTTTTAACTACTTTACCAATAATTTCATGTCCAGGAGTTAGATCTTTTTTATGGACTGGCAGATCACCCTCGGTAACGTGTAAATCCGTGTGACAAACTCCACACGTTAATACCTTAACCAAGACTTCACCATCACCAGGTGCTGGAACGTCTTTTCTAACATATTTTAAGGGAGATTTCCTTCCGTTAATCGGTCCAGGTTTAACAATTTCCCAAGCATTCATAGTTTTAGGGATCTCGGTATTAGCTTCTTCTACCATTATAATTGCCTCCTCAATGTAATCTTTACGTTCATCATATCACAAGGAAAATGAAAGTGAAGTCCACTGACTAAAACCTAATCAAAATGAGTTTGAACTTCTTCTGGTTGTTTTTTAACCAAAACTTTCCCGTTTCTAATCGAGTATAAAAGCGTTCTTCTTTCGTTAATTTCATTATAAAAATTATCTGTATCAAAGATTAAGAAACTAGCGGGTTTCCCCTTCTCAATTCCATAATGATCACTAACATGTAAAGTTTTAGCAGCGTTGGTAGTAACCAATTTATATGAATCCATAATTTGATGGTACCCCATCAATTGACTCGCTAAAATACCAACGTAAAGCGCATCCAACATGTTACCGTTCCCCATTGGATACCACGGATCTTTTACATCGTCCTCTCCAAACGAGACGTTGATTCCATGCTTTAAAAGTTCCTTGACTCTCGTTAGACCACGTCGTTTAGGGTAAGTATCAAATCGACCACCCAAATGCATATTAACTAGTGGATTGGCTACCATGTTAATCTTTGACATCTTAAGAATTCTCATCAACTTATCGGCATATGCATCGTTATACGATCCAAGAGCCGTTGTATGACTTGCAGTCACCCGATCACTTAGTCCTGATTCATACGCCAAAGTAGCTAGAACTTCCAAATTTCTGGAATTGGGATCATCAATTTCATCGCAGTGAACGTCAACAAGTTTGTCATATTTTACAGCTAAGTTCATCAAAAGCTTCAGTGAATCACGCCCATAATATTGATTAAATTCGTAGTGGGGAATTCCACCCACGGCGTCAACTCCCATTTTGACAGCTTCCGTTAGTAAATCTTTGCCATGTGGAAATGATAGAATCCCCTCCTGTGGAAAAGCAACTAATTGGAGATCAATAAAACTAGATACCCGTTCCCTTACCTCAAGAAGTGCTTTAAGAGCGGTAAGATTGGGATCAGTAGTATCAACGTGACTTCTAACGAACTGAATTCCATGTTCAGCCTGATTCTTGAGCGTTTTAATGGCGCGCCCCTTAACGTCTTTTTCAGATAAGCTTTGTTTTCGCTCAGACCAAATTGAAATACCCTCAAATAGGGTTCCACTTTCATTAAACCGGGGTTCACCGGCTGTCAGAGTCGAATCTAAATGGACATGTGAATCAATAAATGGTGGAATAATTAATTTACCATTCGCATCAATCACCTCTTCTTTAGGATCATCAATGTGATCACCAATCTCTTTAATCTTTCCATCTTTAACTAAAATGTCTTGTTTTTTTGTCGAATTCTCAATATATCCCTGTTTAATAATCATTTTATTTGTCCCGTCTTTCTAACGCCCGACCGATAACGTAGTAGAGAACAGCAATAATTGCCATTACAATAAAAGTTGCTCCAATGGTATTTTTAACAATTGCAACATTTTTCAACATTAAGTATAACAAAATTCCTAAAATCCAAAGTGCAAACGCAAACCAATTCACCCCATGGCTATACCAAAACTCTCCTTTCGGATCTCCAAATGATTCCAAACGGTAGTCACGATCATTAAGAAGAAAATAATCTACTAGCATAATGGAAATGATTGGACCTAAAAACATCCCAATATAATCAAGGAAGGCCGTAAAAGCAGAAAGAAAGCTTCCACTTAAAAGTGGGGTAAAGGTTAAAATCATCGCCACCACGGTGACAATCAACAACGACTGTTTTAATGTCAATTTATGATACATATTCGTTAATGCTGATCCAGCCGCCTGTAAATTAACAGCATTAGCGGTCATACTGGTTAAGACAATCACAATCATTGCAATCATTCCTAGACCCAATTTATTGGCCACTGTACTTGGATCAGAATTATTGGGATCATAGACTCCAGACGTAATGGCAATACTGATGGTAGTGCATAATCCGATGGATGCAAAACTGACTGCCCCTAGTAAAGCTCCAAAAAATGGTGCACTTGTTGAAACACGCTTTTTATTAGTAAATCTAGTAAAATCAGCTCCACTGGTAACCCATGCCAAGTTAAACGCAGCCAGACTATCAATTGCTGCTCCAAACGGCATCCGATCCTTTTTGGGAACCATATAATGAGCAAGTTGGGTAAACGAAACATCTCTAAACACTACCAAGACTTCCCATATTACAAAAACAATAACTAGAATAATTCCAACTCTTTCAATAATTCTAATGGATCGTTGTCCTGATATAACACTAAGAATATGTAAAATACTCATAACCAGAATTCCGACAACTAAACCGAACGTTCCACCAGGCTTCCCAAAGATTGGCCAACCAAAGAATGAATTAAAAATATAGGATAATGAAGTTGCCGCAATAAAAGTATTAACCGCGGTCCAACCCATAAACATCACTAAATTGACAACCGATGGGATCATGCTTCCCCTGATTCCAAATGTCGCCCGACTCAAAGTTGTCGTCGATAACCCCGTTTTATACCCCTCATATCCAATTAAACTTAGAAACAGATATGAAATAATTGAGGCAATCATCAAAGCACTAAAACCGCCCCATAAACCACAAGCGGCAATAATACCCCCAATAAACCAAGTTCCATTATTAGCGTTTGCTCCAAACCAGTTAGCAAACATATCCCAATAGCTCATGTTGCGTTCGTTCATTGGAATGGGATGAACTTCGTACTTATTTTCGTTTTCCATTTTTTTCCTCCCTTGAATTAAAATGATAACCAAAATTTACATTGAACCAATTATAGTAATTCTTAAAGTGATTTAAAAGCTAAATTTAGCTATGAAAATGATGATTGGATTATAAAAAAAGAAGAGTGTATCATAAGTACTAGTTCAATTAAGGGGTTGATCAATGTGCTTGGGAGACGTGAAGCAAGACTTAAGCGTGAAAAGTTACGATTAAAAAAACAAAAGTTAAAGCTTAAGAAACAAAAATTAAAATTGAAAAAGTTAAAAATAAAACTTCGAAATAAACGAAAATAGGGATCACCATTTGGTGATCCCTATTTTCATCTTAATGCATCAATTATCATAATTAACTTAGCCATCAAAAAACAGGTCTAAGTCCGGGCAGTTAATAAATTAACAACAATGAAGGATCAACAGAACCTTAATGTACCCGGACTCATCCCTGCATTATTAGTATATGTCAGATCAGTGTTACTTAGCAAGAAGAAAACTTAATTACCTGACCTCTCCCTCAATCTTTGCCGCGTGTACGATAGAATAAGGAACGTCAACTATTTTGACAAAACTACTTTATCATCAATAATTATGAGTCAGCAACTAAAGATTAAGTTGATGATTTTTTTATTTATGCTACTTTGATATACTAAATAGGTAGTGTTTCGGGTGTTATTAAATAATAAATAATCAGTATGATTATAAAATACGTCCAAAACCGATTGACGTTAAAAGCTAATATAAGGAGTTTGTTATGGCAAAGGAAAAACAAAAAAAGAAATGGTATAAACGATTCTGGGTTTGGATCATAATTGCAATTATCATACTTGTAGTAATCTTCGTTGTTGGAAGTAACAGTGATAAAAATAAAAGTAGTTCTGCCACATCGGACAGTCAAACATCCCAAAAAGTAAAACTAGAGAGTACGTCTAAAACGGCGTCGGCAATTTCAACAACTGATAGCGCAAACACTGAGAGCAATAATGCATACAACACCGCTAAAAGCTATATGGAATCTGTTCCAATGTCTAAGAAGCGTTTATACACTCAACTAACATCACAATCTGGAAACAAATTTAAACCAGAGGCGGCTCAATCGGCCGTTAATAAATTCAGTGTTAAAGATTATCAAGAAAACGCGGTTAAATCAGCAAAAAACTATTCGAAAGAACAACATTTATCAGCTCAACAAGTTTACGATCAGCTAACTTCTGAAGCTGAGGGATACACCCCTGAACAAGCTAAGTATGCCATTAATAAAAACAACTTAGGTCAAATTAACCAATAAAACATAATAAGATAAAAAGTCATTTTACGATGGCTTTTTATTTTGGCCATTTTATTTCTAACACGTATTTAAAGGGTGTGACCCACTTAAAAATTAAATAAACTATACACAGTAGATCAAAGTATAAAAAAAGAACGTTGTCATAACAACGTTCTTGATTTGCTAAGATAAGCTATATAACTATGTTATACCGGAGGTGGGGTTCGAACCCACACGATCGCAATGATCACTGGATTTTGAGTCCAGCGCGTCTGCCAGTTCCGCCACTCCGGCATGCTAATGATTGCTAAAGCAGTAAAACAAAGGCGGTAACCGGATTTGAACCGGTGATGAAGGTTTTGCAGACCTCTGCCTTACCACTTGGCTATACCGCCATAAAGGCACTAAGCCTTAACAACTGCCCTTCCCTACTGGAACCAAGCAATCAAAAGGGCGGTAGGTGGGAATCGAACCCACGCGTGTCGGTACCACAAACCGATGTGTTAACCACTTCACCACTACCGCCATAACATCATAAACAGGGATAGTAGGAATTGAACCCACATCAACGGTTTTGGAGACCGGTATACTACCGTTGTACGATATCCCTATAAATAAAATGGAAGGAAGTGGATTTGAACCACCGAACCCGAAGGAGCGGATTTACGGTCCGCCGCGTTTAGCCAGACTTCGCTATCCTTCCATATAATGGCGCGGGACAGAATCGAACTGCCGACACACGGAGCTTCAATCCGTTGCTCTACCAACTGAGCTACCGAGCCATTGTCTTTTATGACATTTATAATAATAAAACTATTTAATTAATGTTGCAAGGGTTACCCACAACAAACGGTCCGTACGAGACTCGAACTCGTGATCTCCTGCGTGACAGGCAGGCGTCCTGAACCAACTAGACCAACGGACCATACGTTATGGAGGATACAGGGATCGAACCTGTGACCTCCTGCTTGTAAGGCAGATGCTCTCCCAGCTGAGCTAATCCTCCAA
>NZ_JBWXUV010000161.1:0-234 GCF_059901435.1 Fructilactobacillus sp. X2R1C1
CGTCGTGACCCTCTTTCGTCTTCGCCATGTTCTCGTAGGCTTTGGCAATCTTCTTCTGCCATGACTTCGACATATCACTTCGACAAGCAACCACGTCATTTGGAATGGCCTTAGTCGTGTAAATAACCTTGGTATCCTTCATAACGTTCGGATTGTCCTTTGAAACTAAGGTTTGAGCACCTTGGAAGGTGAACGCAGCATCGTTGTTCTTGTTTAAAACGGACAGTACAGCTT
>NZ_JBWXUV010000162.1:0-234 GCF_059901435.1 Fructilactobacillus sp. X2R1C1
CGGTATGTGAGGGGGTTGGAGGGAGAAGAAGTACCGTTGCCGTTGCAACAATTTGAGAAAGGCTTTACACAACTGAAAGAGGAGTTCGCAGCGGGAAAGGTCACCTGTGAAGAAGAATGGGCGTTCCGAAAAGACTGGTCAGAAACCGGTTGGATGGATGACGACTGTTGGCACAGAGCAAAACTTGACGCGTTTTTAGTGGGGGGCGACGGGTCAGCACTCATCGTCGATTAT
>NZ_JBWXUV010000163.1:0-233 GCF_059901435.1 Fructilactobacillus sp. X2R1C1
CATTTAAATCAAAAGAAGCTCCGTCACCCTGAATGTCAACGGTCCAGGTTCTGCCAGTCAAATTATTTAGATTAGGGTCAGGATCTTGATTTGGGTAAAGCACGTTAGCAAAACTAGGTTGATCACCCTTAGCCGGATCATAAATTGAATCACCATAAGTAGGAGTTGAAACCGGATTATTAGCAGTTGGCCCCCCGTATGGTGCTGCAACTCCAGCATAGTTATTTCCGATT
>NZ_JBWXUV010000164.1:0-233 GCF_059901435.1 Fructilactobacillus sp. X2R1C1
GTACTAGTGACAGACTAAGTAATTCTACAAGTACGAGCGGCAGTACCTCATTGAGTGGTAGTGAGTCAACTAGTACTTCGATGAGTGATAGTGATTCCGTAAGTACTAGTGACAGCTTAAGCGAATCTACTAGCAAGAGCGGCAGTACTTCATTAAGTGGCAGTGAGTCAGCTAGTACCTCGATGAGTGAAAGCAACTCCACTAAGAGTGAATCTGTAAGCACAAGTGAAAGC
>NZ_JBWXUV010000165.1:0-233 GCF_059901435.1 Fructilactobacillus sp. X2R1C1
CTCACGGCATCTCCATTTATGCTGGCGACAACGTACCAACCGACGCCGCAGCTTACGGTGCTAGTGCAACTAACGAAGATGGAACAAAGGCAACGATTACCAAGATTGATACATCCAAGGTTAATAATCAGGTACCAGGACAGTATCAGGTTGGCATTACCGCATCAAACGGCAAAACCTTCTTTGTTCCAGTAACAGTTTTAGCAAATCAGGCTAACATTACTGCTCATGGC
>NZ_JBWXUV010000166.1:0-232 GCF_059901435.1 Fructilactobacillus sp. X2R1C1
CAGTAGTAATTATTTGTATGAATTACTAGATACGAATAGTAGACTATATAATTTTTCTCCAGATATTTGTTTAATACTAATTTCAGATAATGGAATTATATCAAACACACAAAAAGATGAAAATTATTTAATTAATGAAAGTAAACTAATATCTCTGGGTATTAGAAATTTAAAGGAACATTGTAATCCTGATATATTTATAAATGATTTAGTGATTTCCGAAAATGAATTG
>NZ_JBWXUV010000167.1:0-232 GCF_059901435.1 Fructilactobacillus sp. X2R1C1
TGAATGATGAAGAAGAGGACAAACGGTAATAGCGTCACCAAAAAGGCGTCCAGCACACTCATAAGGGTGAAGTTCCATCGGTGGATGCTTCCCATGTACATGTAAATGAGTGGGACAAAGAACGGAATTAACGTGGCGACCGCTAACTCACAGAATGGGGTGGCGTCTAAGGGCTTTGGTCCTGCCGAGTACGCCAATCCCAATAGAAAACCAATCACACCAATTACCAGCG
>NZ_JBWXUV010000168.1:0-232 GCF_059901435.1 Fructilactobacillus sp. X2R1C1
GCCTTACTTCGTTGCATTCGGTAACGTGGTAAAAGATTTAGCTAAAGGGGCTATGGCATGGCTAGTTGAAAAACTTTCAGCAGTAGGTGCCAAAATGAGTGAATTAGCTTCAGGCGCATTAGCATTCTTAGCTGAAAAGTTGGGTGCTGCAAGTGCTTCATTCAAGGATGTCTTTGGCAGGGCAGTTGAAATAGCTGGAAACTTAATGGAAAAAATGGGTGGACAGTTTGGT
>NZ_JBWXUV010000169.1:0-232 GCF_059901435.1 Fructilactobacillus sp. X2R1C1
TTAATGGAGAAAGTAAAATAATTATAAATATATAAGGAGAAAAACAATGGCTGATAAAAAGACGGAACATTTACCAAATTTAGCAACTTGGTCAATATTAGCATTAACCTTAGGTTGTTTTGGTATTAATATGGCTGGATCAATTCAAAGTTCTCAAATGGGAAGAATTTTCCAAACGATTGGTGCTGATCCAACTAATTTAGGATATTTTTTCATACTTCCACCATTAGTT
>NZ_JBWXUV010000170.1:0-232 GCF_059901435.1 Fructilactobacillus sp. X2R1C1
GGCATAGCATTAGCATACAAAGTTGCAGTTCCTATATTCATTTTCCCTGTAAATTTATAATCTTGAATAAATGGAATCAGAAATACACATGATAAAAGAATCGCAACAATGCCCGAAAGAACAGTAAATAATAATCTTTTAAGTTTGATTTTATTACTATCATGAATAAAAAATAATAAACCTAGACTAAATAAAACCATTATTGAAGCCAAAAAAGTAGACAATACATGAG
>NZ_JBWXUV010000171.1:0-232 GCF_059901435.1 Fructilactobacillus sp. X2R1C1
GTGCTGGAGCGATGGTGGCTGCTACATGAGGTGTGGGGATTCGACTTCCCGACCACCGCGAATTCCCTTGAGGTGTACATCGGATATTTGCGCCGCAAGACCGAGCACGATGGTGAGCCGCGTCTCATCCACACCGTTCGCGGCGTCGGGTACGTGCTGCGGGAAGCAAATTCGTGATCCGTCGCTGGTGGCGGAGGCTGCTCGATTGGCGTCCGCGCCCCCTGCGTATGAC
>NZ_JBWXUV010000029.1:0-440 GCF_059901435.1 Fructilactobacillus sp. X2R1C1
TTCCAACAGTGTTAATTCCATTATTAGGGGAGGTTCTGATAATGATTGAAGCTAAATTATCCTTCCATAGTCTGAGACATAATCTTTCGCGATATGCCCTATTTATCCTTTCAACGTCACTATTAATTGGAATTAACTACATTTTATTTAGTTTATTAAATAATAGTAGTCTTCATAACAGTGAATATTGGAAGTTGATTGAGGCTCTGATGATACTCGGACTGGTATTTGTATTACTTATTTCTGTGATTTTTATTTTCTATGCGAATAGTTTTTTGATGCGACAGCGGGATCAAGAGCTTGGTCTGTATAATATTTTGGGACTGACTAAAGCAAATTTAGATCTGATTCTTTTGATTGAAAATATCATTTTATACTTAGTTAGTAGCGTAATTGGGATAATATTTGGGATCACTTTTGTAAAATTAGCGTTTTTAATT
>NZ_JBWXUV010000172.1:0-231 GCF_059901435.1 Fructilactobacillus sp. X2R1C1
TATTAATAGTTCCTTTGTTAACCACACCTTATTTGGCACGTATTTTAGGCCCACAGGGTGTGGGAATTAATTCATATACTAATGCTAATATCCAATACTTCATTATTTTTGGAAGTGTTGGGGTCGCACTTTACGGTAATCGGCAGATTGCGTATGTGCGAAATAATAAGCAAAAACTAACCAATACTTTTTATGAAATATTCTTTATGCGACTAGTAACAATTGGTATTG
>NZ_JBWXUV010000173.1:0-231 GCF_059901435.1 Fructilactobacillus sp. X2R1C1
GTATCTGGTCAACCCCGCCCCCAGCATGTGCGACTATGTCATCGTGGATGAAGCCCAGGACCTTAGTGTCCTCCAGTGGAAGGTCGTCCAGAAGCTTTGCCATGAAGCCACCATCCAAGTACATATTGCCGGAGACGATGATCAGTGTATACACGAATGGAATGGGGCCGCGCCCTCTCTTTTCATTGACCTTGAATAAGATCATTACGCAGTACTCGGACAGTCCTACCG
>NZ_JBWXUV010000174.1:0-230 GCF_059901435.1 Fructilactobacillus sp. X2R1C1
TCAGAATAGTGATTAGGATTCTGGTCTTTTTGTCCTTCAAGTGCCTCTTTGAGTTGACCATTCTTTTTTAGTTCTTCGGTTTCTTTTGTGGCACTACTATTTTTCATTTTCATCATTGGCCACCACAACCTTACCAATCATTTGTTTACTTTCGACTAACTTGGTAGCTTTTCGTAAGTTTTCAGCATTGATTGGACCAAACTGTTTGGTCATCGTGCTTACCAAATTAC
>NZ_JBWXUV010000030.1:0-437 GCF_059901435.1 Fructilactobacillus sp. X2R1C1
GGGTATTCCTGAAGTAACGGAAACCAGCCAACTAGCTCGCGACCTCGAACTAGCACGGATGAGCGGTGTTCATTACCACGTCTGTCACGTCTCAACGGCGCGCAGCGTGGAACTGATTCGACGGGCCAAAGCGGATGGTGTGCACGTCACCGCTGAGGTTTCCCCGCATCACCTGTTATTAGACGATTCCATGATTACCAGTGACGACCCCATGTACAAGATGAATCCGCCACTGAGAACCAAAAAAGACCGGCAAGCGTTACTAGATGGATTATTGGACGGCACCATCGACATGATTGCGACCGACCACGCCCCTCACACCGTCTCTGACAAGGGGAATTCTTTTAACGATGCGGCTTTCGGGATTACCGGCATCGAAACAGCCTTTCCACTGCTGTACACCAGACTGGTTGAAACTGGGCGAGTCACTCTCAGTC
>NZ_JBWXUV010000175.1:0-230 GCF_059901435.1 Fructilactobacillus sp. X2R1C1
GTTCATCGCAATACGAGGAACCAGGTTCGCCACTGCTCCGGCATCCATTTGGATCACATCCAGTAACTTGAGACCACGCAGGTCACCTGGCATGGGTTTGCGCAGGGCAAGGTGTTTCATCTTGCCGCCACCGACCGCGACATCTAGCGTGATCACTTTGTCGGCACCAGGGAACTCCACCGGCCTCACTTCGGTTACTTCTTCCAGCTCAACGGTCAGGTCTTTATTTT
>NZ_JBWXUV010000176.1:0-230 GCF_059901435.1 Fructilactobacillus sp. X2R1C1
GCGTACCTCTTGCATAATGGGTCTGTGACTTAATGTATCAAGCAAGCTTAAGCCGATAGGTGTAGGCGCAGCGAAAGCGAGTCTGAATAGGGCGATTTAGTTTGATGCATTAGACCCGAAACCCGGCGATCTATGCATGACCAGGATGAAGGTGCGGTAACACGCACTGGAGGTCCGAACCGATTAACGTTGAAAAGTTACCGGATGAGTTGTGCTTAGGGGTGAAAGGC
>NZ_JBWXUV010000177.1:0-229 GCF_059901435.1 Fructilactobacillus sp. X2R1C1
GTCAACACGTTCCGTCCTCATTTCATCACTTCCTACTTTCCGGCTTTTGAAATTGAGCCGTTTAAATCGTCGTATTCATTCTGACTCAGTTGGCCGGTCTGCCTGGCGACTCGCAAGCGGTCCACTTCTTTTCCGTGGTCAACGTTTGTGAGGTAATTACTTTCACCACGAATCGTATGGTCGTATTTGGCAGCCGTCAGCTTTCGTTTTAAAACGGACTGCGTAAAAT
>NZ_JBWXUV010000178.1:0-229 GCF_059901435.1 Fructilactobacillus sp. X2R1C1
ATGCACATCTTGAGTGCTTTGTTCACAGTCATTATGTTAGTCCCGTTTGCGGTCGTTGGTCTTTGGCGTTCCCGAGCTAAGTGGAAGTATCTGGGTAAGATTGCGTTGAACGTGCTCTTAACGTTGATTTTGGCTGGAAACTACTTCATTGGCTTCTTGAACATTTTCGGGAAAAACGAACTCATGCCACCATTTATGATGAAAGACATGAGTACGTATTCGGCTAATT
>NZ_JBWXUV010000031.1:0-433 GCF_059901435.1 Fructilactobacillus sp. X2R1C1
TGCACCTAGTAGGAGTCGAACCTACAACCTTCTGATTCGTAGTCAGACACTCTATCCAATTGCGCTATAGGTGCATAATAATATGCCGAGGACCGGGATCGAACCGGTACGGTCATCACTGACCGCAGGATTTTAAGTCCTGTGCGTCTGCCAATTCCGCCACCCCGGCATTATAAATTGACATAAGCGGAAGACGGGATTCGAACCCGCGACCTCCACCATGGCAAGGTGGCGTTCTACCACTGAACTACTTCCGCATAAATGCCGACTAGAGGATTCGAACCTCCGACCCCCTGTTTACAAGACAGGTGCTCTGCCAACTGAGCTAAGTCGGCATACATGCTATTTATATAAATAATGAGCCGTGGCGGGTTCGAACCGCCGACCCTCTGATTAAAAGTCAGATGCTCTACCAACTGAGCTAACGGCTCAA
>NZ_JBWXUV010000032.1:0-432 GCF_059901435.1 Fructilactobacillus sp. X2R1C1
AGATTCTCTTTCACATGAATCTCATGTTAATTATTCATTATTGATGAATAAGGATGGGATGTATGCATGGAGAAAACTACAGATTGTACATCCAGTTGCCTATGTGGACTTAGTTAATATTATAATAAGTAATTGGGAAGAAATAATTAATAAATTTAAAGAATTTGAAGATAATAAAAAGATTAGTTGTATTAGTATTCCCATAGAATCTAAAACCAATAAAACTGACAAAGCTGAGACCATAACTAATTGGTGGAAAAATATAGAACAGAGTTCTATAGAATATGCCCTAAAGTATAAATATTGTATAAAAACTGATATTGTTACTTGTTATGATTCTATTTATACACATAGTATTCCGTGGGCGTTACAGGGTAAAGAAAATGCTAAAAACAATAGAAATAGTGGCGTAGGAAACAGAATAGATGAAGC
>NZ_JBWXUV010000033.1:0-430 GCF_059901435.1 Fructilactobacillus sp. X2R1C1
GTAACATACGTCATTACAGTTCCGTGTAAAAAATAAAAAATGCCTCTCGTTAAAGTAAGAGTAACTTCAGAATTAACTTCTATGGGTAATACAGATTTAATTGATTTATTAATTAAATCTAAGATTTCTACTCTAAGTGAATTTATTTTATGTTGAAAGTTTGCTTTATCTATTTTTTCTCCTCCAAATGTACTTATTAATGGATAAAACTTATTTTGTTTTATACCAAATCTTATATATTCTATACATAAATATTTAAATCTTTTAGAATCATCAGAATAAGAATTATTTATATATTTCATTTTCTTATATAATTCTTTTAGGGGTTGATATGCAACTTCATTAAATAATTCATTTTTATTTTTAAAATATAGATAAATAGTTGTATGTGAATACCCAGATTTTCTTGCAATTTCTCTTACAGATGTAT
>NZ_JBWXUV010000034.1:0-428 GCF_059901435.1 Fructilactobacillus sp. X2R1C1
GCCCAACGTTGGTAAGTCGAGTTTATTGAACCGTCTCTTACACGAAGACAAGGCGATTGTAACCGACGTGCCGGGAACCACGCGGGATGTTTTGGACGAATACGTTAACGTTTCTGGCATTCCTTTGCACCTAGTTGATACCGCTGGGATTCGTGATACTAACGATAAAGTTGAAAAAATTGGAGTCGATCGTTCTAGAAAAGCCATCAAGCAGGCTGATTTGGTACTACTAGTGTTAAACGCTAGTGAACCGTTGACTGACGAAGATCGGGAACTTTTGGATCTGACGCAGCACAGCAAGCGGATTATCCTATTGAATAAAACGGATTTACCAGAAAAAATTGATGTTGATGAGTTAAAGAACCGCTATCACGCTGACAACGTGATTAAGACCCAAGCCGTAAAGGATAACGGAACCAAATCCTTAG
>NZ_JBWXUV010000035.1:0-426 GCF_059901435.1 Fructilactobacillus sp. X2R1C1
CAGACGAAACACAAGGTATGCCGAAACTCAACGCTTCAGCAATAACCATCGGAAATCCTTCAAAATTAGAATTAAGTAATAGTGCATTGGCATACTTAATTTTTGTCCAGGGATCATTAGTCCAACCTTTAAATGAAATTCTACGTCTTAAATTAGCGTCATTGTTAACATAATCTTCTAATTGGTCTTTTTGTGGACCATCACCGTATATATCAAAAGTCCAATTTCCAGATAATTTATTCATATGTTTAACTAACGGAAGAAGGTTTTTTTGGCTTTCGGTTTCTAAACGACCAACGTATATAAATTTACAAACATTTGGATTAGGAAAAATAGTCCTATTTTTTTCAGACACAGGATTATATATAATCTGAATATTTTTAGGATCTACACCATTTTTAATCAATTCATTTTTAATTCCAGATG
>NZ_JBWXUV010000036.1:0-422 GCF_059901435.1 Fructilactobacillus sp. X2R1C1
TATGGAGGATACAGGGATCGAACCTGTGACCTCCTGCTTGTAAGGCAGATGCTCTCCCAGCTGAGCTAATCCTCCAAAATGACCCGTACGGGATTCGAACCCATGTTACTGCCGTGAAAGGGCAGTGTCTTAAACCACTTGACCAACGGGTCATACTACAAAAATATACGGAGAGTGAGGGATTCGAACCCTCGAAACAGACTTTAATCCGTTTACATCATTTCCAATGATGCTCCTTCGGCCAGCTCGGACAACTCTCCATAGTACTCCGGCAGGCGGGCTCGAACCGTCGACAACCTGATTAACAGTCAGGTGCTCTACCAACTGAGCTATGCCGGAATAATCGCGTGGCAACGTCCTACCCTTGCAGGGGGCGATCCCCCAACTACTCTTGGCGTGCTGAAGCTTAACTTCTGTGTTCG
>NZ_JBWXUV010000003.1:0-191664 GCF_059901435.1 Fructilactobacillus sp. X2R1C1
AACGCAACATATATAACTATACTACGTTGTGTTTTCAATGTCAACAGATAAACTCAATTATTTTAAATTTATTTGTTAGCAATCGGCAAAACCATTATTGCAACATCAAATATAATACAGTATTTTGCACTTTAGTGCAAGAGCAATATTTATGATAATTAACTTAGTTCATAATCAGTGACTTATTAATTATTATCAAATCATTTTTCTCTCTCACTGAGCATTTACTACTATACATGCGCTCAAATACTTTGTCAACACTTTTGGTCAAAAAAGGTCAAACTTTTTTCAATTTTTATTTTCCATCTAATAAATGAACATAATCGGACAAGTGATCAATCTTTACAAAAGCTACTCTAACAATGTTTCAAATCATTTTTGTACAAATAAAAAGAGATGATCAAAATCATCTCTTTTTCTATCAAACAAATCTATTTTTTATTATCTTCATCCTGTGGATTATCAGAATTATCTTCTGGTCTCATAGTTGGGAACAAGAGAACATCACGAATGGATGGTGCGTCAGTCAAAAGCATTACCAAACGATCAATTCCAATTCCTAATCCACCTGTAGGAGGCATGCCATACTCAAGTGCTTCGATAAAGTCTTCATCGATACCCTGAGCTTCATCATTCCCCTCTTCACGTTCCTTAGCTTGAGCTTCAAAACGTTGACGTTGATCAATTGGATCATTTAATTCAGAAAAAGCATTAGCATATTCATTACCAAGAATATATAATTCAAAACGGTCCGTAAATCTTGGGTCATCAGCATTTTTCTTTGCCAAAGGAGAAATTTCAATTGGATGACCATAGACAAACGTTGGCTTCTTTAGCTTTGGTTGAACGAACTGTTCAAAGAAAGCATTAATGATATGACCAACTTTCCAGTATGATTCATAGTGCACACCGTGTTTATCAGCCAACTTCTTAGCGTCATCATCCGACATCTTAGGCCAAAAATCAACTCCCGTATATTTTTTCACGGCATCAACCATATGAATCCGATCGAATTCTTGGTTCAAATCAACTTCTTCACCCTGATACGTAACCTTACCATCATCACTAACGGCTTTGGCAGCGGCCCTAAAAATTCCTTCGGTTTCATCCATTACATCATGAAAATCAAAGTATGCAGCATAAGTCTCAAGTTCAGTAAATTCAGGATTGTGTTCCTTATCCATCCCTTCATTTCTGAACACACGGCCAATCTCGTAGACACGTCCCATGCCACCTACAATCAAACGCTTCAAATGAAGTTCCAGTGCAATTCGCAAATATAAATCAATATTTAAAGCATTATGATGAGTTATAAATGGACGAGCGGATGCTCCACCGGCAGTAGTGTGTAATACTGGCGTCTCAACCTCAGTAAAGTCCATCTTATTATCCAAGAAGTTTCGAACTGCCTTAATAATTTTACTCCGCTTCTGGAAACGCTCAAAACTATCACGATTTGAGATTAAATCAAGGTATCGCTGACGATACTTTTGTTCTTTATTTTGTAATCCGTGATACTTATCAGGAAGTGGACGAAGTGCCTTTGATAGGAAAGTAATGGATGTCGCACGAACGGTTAGTTGCCCCATGTCTGTCTTAATTACTTCACCAGTAAAGCCAAGAAAGTCCCCGATGTCAGCACGTTTAAAGATATGATACTGTTCTTCTCCAACAACGTCTTTTCGAACGTAAACCTGGATTTTACCCGAACGATCAAGGATATCGGCAAATCCAACTTTACCTTTGCCCCGTTTAGCTACCATTCGCCCAGCAATTGTAGCCTTGACATCTTTTTGTTCTAATTCTTCCTTATCGTACTTATCAAACTCTTTGTCTAAATCTTTTGCCAAATAAGTTGGCTTAAAGGCATGACCAAAAGGATCAATTCCCTCATCTCGTAGCTCTTGCATCTTTTCTCTACGAACTTTTAATTGGTCATTCATTTTCTTCTCTTGTGCCAATTCAAATCCCCCAAACTAGTAACTTACATTCATAATAACATAGTTAAGCATCGTAATTATGCATTTTTCCGTGCGTTTCTCATCGCATCTTTTTCTAGAAAATCATCGAAGATCTGGTCCATCTCTGCTTCAGATTCAGCATTGTTTAACTTTACTTTGGTTCGAGCCGAATGAGAAATTCCTTTCAAGTAATAAGCTGCCTGACCTCTGAATTGTCTTGGCCCAACGTATTCACCCTTAATTCGAACCAGCCCATGCAAATGTTCCTTAGCAGTGTTGATTTTTTCCTCAACACTTGGTTCCGGGATTAATTCGCCAGTTGCTAGATAGTGCTCAGTTTGCCTCAAAACCCAGGGATTTCCTTCAACGGCACGGCCCATCATTACTGCATCACAACCTACTTCATCAATCATTTGTTTAGCCTGTTGTGGAGTAGTCACGTCACCATTTCCAATGAACGGAATCGTCAATGCATCGGCAACTTCTTTTAAAATCTCCCAGTTAGCATGACCGGTATACATTTGTTTTCTAGTTCGACCGTGCATCGCAACAGCAGAAGCCCCAGCCGCTTCAGCAGCAAGCGCATTTTGCACCGCATAAACATGATCCTCATCCCAACCAGTTCGCATCTTAACCGTTACTGGCTTTTTAACGGCAGCAGTTACATATGACACCATTTCATAAACCTTATCAGGATCAAGAAGCCACTTAGCCCCGGCATCGGTCTTAACGACCTTATTTACGGGACAACCCATGTTGATATCAATAATATCAGCAGCCGTCTTCTGATCAATAAACTTAGCAGCCTCCACTAAAGTTTCTTTGGTTCCACCAAAAATCTGAATACTCATTGGGTGTTCATTAGGATCAACGTTAACCATGCTTAACGTTTTTTTGTTGTTATACATAATTCCACGATCGGAAATCATTTCACAGACAACTAATCCCGCACCAAACTTTTTACAAATGATTCTAAAGGCTGAGTTCGTAACTCCAGCCATTGGAGCTACTACTAATTGATTTGGAATCGTTACGTTTCCAATTTTCCACTCCATTTTTTCACCTCATCTAAATTGTTTCCAAACATTTTATATAATACCATACCCGTACAAAAAAGAGCGAACCGTATGACAGCACGCTCTTTAATACTACTTATCCTTCTCATTCAGTAAATCAACCAATTCATCTTCCGAAAAGTTATACTTTTTACCACAAAAATTACATACAACCTGTGCCCCATGATCTTCATCAATCAATTGCTGCAGATCCTTCTTACCAATTCCCGCAATGTCTTTGGCAAATTTTTCTTTGGAACAATTGCAGACAAATTCGACTGGCATATGATCAATAACGTCCAGATTATCCGTACCAAATAACTCATCCAAAATGTGATCAGGATTAGGATCCTTTTCTAACATGGACGAAATACTGGGCGCATTCTTTAAAGTCTGCTCCAACTTATCAATTGCCTCGTCAGAAGCACCAGGCATGACTTGAATCAAATATCCCCCGGCACTTTGGACGTTGTTTTCTCCGTCAATGTCAACTGAAACTCCAACGGCTGATGGAATCTGTTCTGACTTTGCTAAATAAAAGGTAAAATCATCACCAATTTTACCGCTTGCGAGTGGAACATCACTAGTGTAAGGCTCACTTGTTCCCTGATTTTTAACGACTTCTAAAAAACCATTCGTTCCTACACCCTTAGAAACATCAACTTTCCCATCCTTTGTGAGTGGCAAGTTAACGTGAGGATTCTGAATGTATCCCTTAATGTGTCCCTTAGCATCAGCATCAATAACCATTCCGCCGACTGGACCACGTCCATTTAAGCGAACGGTCATGCTTTCTTTTCCCTTTAACACTGAGGCCGACAGCATCAAGGTTGCAGCAATCGTTCTTCCAAGTGCTGCCGTTGATGTACTCCAGGTATCATGAATTTTTTGAACATAACTGACAATTCCAGTCGCGTTTAAGCCGTAAACCCGAAACATCCCATCTTTAGTAAGTGCCTTAACTAATACATCATTTTTATCATTCATTTTATTCCCTCCTTAGATTAAAAAAGAACGTGGGCTTTGATCCCAACGTTCTTTTCGTTTATTGATCTTGATTATCAGAATCTTGGTGATCTGAATTACTATCATGATTTTCATCGTGTTTTTCTTCAGAATGATCAATTTCTTGTTCAAGTTTCTTTTCGTGCTCGTGCTCCTTAGCGTCAATGGCTTTCTTAGCTTGTTCAAAGGTTTCATTTTCACTAGGGTACTCATCACTATTAGTTGAATGTTCAGGCATTTTACCGGTCTTGTAGAGACTCAAAATTTCCTTTTCATCCAACGTCTCGTATTTAAGCAACGCATCCGCAATTGCCTTGTGCTGATCACGGTGACCCTCAATAATCTCTTTAGCTTCACCATGAGCTTCATCAATAAAGTACTTCACTTCATCATCAATCTTAGCTGCGGTTTCCTGTGAGTACTTAGGAGCAGCGTATGGATCTTGGTTAGGACTTTCGAGTTCCACGGTTCCAATCTTGTCACTCATTCCATATTGAGTAACCATGGCACGAGCAAGATTAGTGGCTTGCTCAAAGTCATTTGAAGCACCAGATGATTCAGAATGGAAAACGACTTCTTCAGCAGTTCTACCACCCATTAACCCAGCTAATTGTTCTTGAGCGTTCTTCTTTGAGATCAATTGTTGGTCTTCCTTAGGCAGCATGATGGCATATCCACCAGCACGACCTCTTGGAACAATGGTAACCTTATGAACAACTCGAGCGTCATTTAATACTAAACCAACGATGGTATGACCAGCTTCATGGTTAGCCACAATTTGACGTTCGTGTTCGTTAATAACCTTATTACGTTTAGCCGGTCCAGCAATAACACGATCCTCAGCTTCATCCATATCAGCCGCATTAATCTCATTATCACCATTTCTCGCGGCCAGTAAGGCAGCTTCATTTAGCAAGTTCGCTAAATCAGCACCAACAAATCCGGGAGTCTGTTTAGCAATTTCATGAAGGTCAACATCAGAAGCAAGTGGTTTGTCTTTGGCATGAACTTTCAAAATTGCTTCTCGTCCACGAACATCAGGCTGACCAACTAAGATTTTCCGATCAAAACGACCTGGACGAGTTAAGGCTGGGTCTAAAACATCAGAACGGTTCGTGGCGGCAATGACAATAACACCTTCATTACCAGTAAAACCATCCATTTCAACCAACAACTGGTTAAGGGTTTGTTCACGTTCATCGTGACCGCCACCCATTCCGGATCCACGTTTTCGTCCAACGGCATCAATTTCATCAATAAAGATGATGGCCGGTGAATTCTTCTTAGCTTGAGCAAACAAGTCTCTAACACGACTCGCACCAACCCCAACGAACATCTCAACGAAATCAGACCCTGATAATGAGTAGAATGGAACGTTTGCTTCACCGGCAACCGCCTTGGCTAACAGCGTCTTACCAGTACCTGGAGGTCCTTCAAGCAAGACACCTTTTGGTATAACGGCACCCAGTTTAGTAAACTTCTTTGGATCCTTTAAAAATTCAACAACTTCGACCAGTTCTTGTTTTTCTTCATCTTCACCAGCAACGTCACTAAACTTAACATTACTCTTAACTGGTTTAGCCTGGCTCTTTCCGACTTTCATGACACCACCAGCGCCACCACCTGCTCCACCAGCTTGCTTCATCATAATGTAGAACAAGTAAATGAAGATTAATAATGGTAGAACTGAGATTGCTAAGTTTAACCAAAAGCTATTCGATTGTGTTTCTTTAGTACTCATCGGCACCTTATTCTTATTAGCTAACTTGGTAATCTGACTAACCGATGAGTCATTCTTTAAAATGCTAGTAGTGAATCCATTTACCTTAGTGTAAGTATTGTTGCTCGACTTGGTAAGTTTTCCATTACTAAAATTAAGCGGAATTCCGTTATTTTTCTGCTTAACATTTTGGGGCTTCTTGTACTGACCAGTTATTTTATATACACCGCCAGAAGGTTGAACAGAGAAGTTTTTAACCTTGTTCGTCTGCAAATCATTTGTAAATTGACTTGAACGAATTCCCTGAGTTTGAGTGTTTTGTGATCCGCTGCCACCACCAGTGACAAGCATAATCACACCCATGACAACCACAAAGATGATGATATAAAATAGGCTACTCTTAAAAAGCCCATTTTTATTATTTTTCATTTGTGCCTCCCAATCTAATTTCTCGAAAAGATAACAAATAGAATGTTATCACTTTTACTTTAAATGGACGACCGTTTAGACCGAATAAATTGAAGGTTTTAAAATTCCAATGTACGGTAAGTTACGATAAAAACCCTTGTAATCAAGTCCATAACCGACAATAAATTCATTTGGAACGTTAAAACCCACATAATCTGCCTTGGCAGGGACAACTCTTCCCTCAGGTTTATCAAAAATGGTACAAACTTTAATTGAATTAGCTCCTCGATCTGAAACCAAATCCTCAAGAAATTGAAGGGTGCGTCCTGTATCAATAATATCTTCAACAAAAATGATATCACGGCCACTAACATCACCATCAAGATCACGGATGAGCTCAACTTTTCCGGTTGAAGCAGTCCCACCCTTATAGCTTGAAACATCGACAAAATCAAGATCTAGGTATATGTCCATCTGGCGAATAATATCGCTCATAAATAGCACTGCCCCAGTCAGCACACAAACTACTAGTGGCTTTTTGTCTCGATAATCATTACTTAACTGCTTCCCTAGCCTTTTTACTGCAGAAGCAATGTCTTTTTGACTATATAAGACCCGCTCAATATCGTCATTCATTTGTTATATCCTTTCGCGTAATTAAAAGTTCATACCCGTGAGTTGCACCCTTAGGCAACCACTTGCTTTCCTTATAACCAATGACGGCCAACACACTCTCCTTACTGTCCACTAGTACTTGCACGTGACGTCGCTTGGCACTTGGAACTTTCTGATTAATTAACAATCTTCTTAAACTCTGATGACCGCCATTCTTGAGTTCAACGGTATCATCCGGTTTAAAGGCTCTTTTGGACAATGGAAACTGAGAGTCCGCCAAATCAAAATGACTTCGACGCCAAAAGTTGCCCTTTGGAACATGATTTTCATCAAAAATACCAAAATTAAATCCGTTAACGTTGCGGTTCCACTGGTTTAATTCTACCACAAACGAACTTTCATCACGGTGATCATCGTAATTGTTAGGAGATTGTTTAAAAAACATGATTTTATTATAACTTTTTTCAAAAAAATAAGCATTTGAAATTCGCAATTTCCCCTGTGGTTTTCCAAAATCTTTAACTAAAGTCAAAATTTCAGTAATTTGATTATCAGAAAGAGTAACCGTTGACGTCAACTGTTTTAACAATGCGCGAAGTAAAATGGAAAGTTGATTAATTGACGTTGTATCGTACTCGGCACTTACGCAATCTCTTTTAATCTTTAAGTCATGTCTCAAAAGATCAGCTTGAGCGAAACCACTTGATCCGTCGAGTTCCGATTGCAAATTACTAGCAAACTTAGCAAAATGAGAGATAACATTAGGATTTTCTTTAATTAATTCTGGTAAAACCTGGTTGCGAATCCGATTACGGAGGACCGTATTTTCAAAGTTAGTTTTATCATCATACCATGTTAACGAATGTTCTTTAGCATACAAACGGATGGATTCTTTCGAAAACTGTAGTAATGGTCGAACCATCGTTCCTCCATTAAAGGGATGACTCTCTTTAATTCCTTGAACCTCAAACAAATTCCCACTGCGAATGAGTTTCATAAGGATGGTCTCGGCTTGATCATTTTCTTGATGAGCCGTTAACAAGACTGAAGCATTAAAATCATTCATGACTTCCGCAAAAAAATGATAGCGAAACTTACGAGCTTGATTCTCCACCCCACTACTAATCTGGTCGTGATTCCAATTGCCAACCCGCAAATCAAGGTGGTGTTTCTTACAGTAATCAATCAGAAACCGTTCTTCAACCTCACTTTGTTTTCGTAAATGGTGGTTAACATGAGCAACAATAATATGAGGTTTAAAATCTTTTAAGTGTTGGAGTAAATCTAACAAAGCCATGGAATCAACTCCAGTTGAGACCCCAATCACAACATTTTCGTCTTTTTTCCACCACTGTTTCTTCTTAACCAACGAATTAATTTGATTACGTAAATTCAAATTAACCTCCAAAACAAAAAAGCCGAGCAATTTGCCCAGTTATTCGTTCATTAACTACGACGACCACCACGACCGCCGCGTTTTCCTTCTGTGTTTTTCTTAATGACGGACATCCGACTTTCGCTTTCTTTCATGAAGTCTGAAAGCAAATCATCAAAGCTTTCATTCTTACCCTTATGGCCATTACGATTGTCGCGGCCACTGCGATGTCCATGATTCCCGTTATTTGAGTGCCCGTAGTGTGAATGCTCATCATGATTATGTTCACCATGATGTTGATGTGATTCTTTTTCTGGATGATCGGAAGCTTTGCGAATTGATAGGCCAATCTTACCATCATCCCCAATGCTCAAAACCTTAACGGTCACTTCATCGCCAACCGACAGAATATCATGAATATCTTTTACGTAACCATCAGAAACCTCACTGATATGAACTAGCCCAGTCTTATGATCGCCTAGATCAATGAAAGCTCCAAAATTAGTAATTCCTGAAACTTTCCCAGTGACCTTCTCTCCAACCTTAATTGTCATAAAAAAGCCATTCCTCCTAATAAATGTTGTGTTAATTATAACATAATCCTTTAAAGTAAAATAAAAGAAGATTACATCCTAGTAATCCTCTATTCATTACCAATCTTACTATTCTGTGGGAAACTGTAAACAGTTTCGCCTGGTTTTGTATAATAATATTTAGCTCGCATCAATTCTTGAAGATAATTCTTGTTATTTAAAAGCTTAATTTGTTCATTAAGATTCTTTTCTTTTTGTTTTTCAACCTGGTAATCCTGTTTTTTTCTGGTAATTTGGGCATTCACACCGTGAATTTGATTCATTCCACTAACAATTTGCCACCCGAGCGCCAAAAAAGCCACGGCAAATATTGCCACGAGAGCAACCAGTCGCTTGGTTCTTTTACTTAACTTCTTATTATCTCTTTGATGTTGGTTTGCTTTACTTTTCCTTGAAGCAGAATTCAAGTATTCAACGTTGTTATTTCTGTTCATCAGGAATGCCTCCACGAATTTATATGAACATAGTACCACATGTAAAGCCAGAATATAATATTAATTCAACAATAATTATTCTAATTCATCATTTTCAGCCCGATAGTCACGATCATAGGTTTCACTGATGGTCTTATACATGGTGTCTGAATCAGACTTTTTGGTGGTATCTAACAGTTGTAGCACCTCTACGGTTAAATTTTTATTTCCAAACTTAATCAGAATTTGATCGCCAACCGAAACCTTACTTGATGATTTGGCTGGCTCGCCGTTTACAAAGACTCGCCCTTGATCGGCAATCTTTTTGGCAACTGGACGACGTTTTATAATCCGTGAAATTTTTAAAAATTTATCAATTCTCATTTTTGCTTATCTCCTACAAACCGTTTCATAATTGGAACCATCGCTAACTCCGAAGCAGTCAAAACTTTTCCTTTCAGACACATTCCTAAAAACACGAATGCCCCCATCGGAATAACAATCATTAATTTAATAACATCCAACAGTCGACTGGTATCTCCAAGGACGTGGTTCAAGCCGAATTCAGTTAAAACAACGACAATCACCATTACCATACTGATTAATGATACCTCTAATAGGAACTTCCAACTAAAAATGTGCTCATGAACCCGCTTTGGACTAGTATACCAGTTAACTAATAACACGATTAACAGAGCAATGATAGTTGATAATGAAGCACCAATGATTCCGAAATGAATTACGCACCACTTAGTGATCATTATTTTACAAATTAGACCTAACAAAATAGCGGTCACCGTACTTTTAAAGTCATCAATACTCTGTAAAACCGAGTTAAGGGCTGTCATCATCGTAGCGAAGAGGATGCTCAAACAGTATACCGAAAGCGTGATGTCTAAATCATAACTCCCAAACAAGAGATGATTTAATTGAGGCATAATACTAATCAGTCCGAAGGTAACTGCCATCGTCACTACCAGTGTAATGCGCATACTGTGGTTTACAAGGGTCTTAAATGACCTTTCTTTTCCAGCATGATGATAATACGCCATCTGCGGCAAGACGGTTGAAGAAATGGCCGTTCCAATCACTAATCCTAGTTGAACAATGGGCTGAGCGCGATCATAAATCCCCTTTTGGGTCTGAGCCATTAGATTACTTACACCACTTACTACCAGCCCATTTTTTACCGTAAATGAATCGACCAACTGCATTAACACCATTAGAGCAGCTAAAACACTAAGCACACCACCCTGTAAGATGATTTGCTTCGCTAATTTCAGGTAGTTAAATTTCAAATCTTGAAAGTGAAAATGAGCAAGTATGTCACGTGCATAATATCCCAAGATAAGTGCTGAAAAAATCGCTGCTAATGGAGCCGATAACATTGCTAACGTCCCCATCTTGTATAAGTTCCAATGCTGGACGGCTGCTAAATAGGCTACCACAATGATCATTGAAACCCGCACAAACTGCTCTACCACTTGAGAAGTCGCCGTTGGAATCATCTGCATGCTAGATTGAAAGTACCCCCTCACATCCGCTAAGAGGGGCATCAACAAAAACATCCAGCTTACCGCTTGAATTACGGGTTTTAATTCAAAGTCTCCCATTAAAGCAGCAATTTCTGATGAAAATAACTGTAATCCACCAAAAATAATCACCGAAATGATCATTAAGATCACCATGATTTGGAAAAACAACGTTTGCTTCTCCCCTTCAGTCTCCCGTTCCACAATCATCTTGGAAACAAACGCTGGAAGACCGGTCAAGGCAAACGCAACCCCAATCCCATAAATAGGATAAACCTGCTGATAGATGTAAAATCCAACGTTTCCAACAAAATTTTCCAGTGGAATCCGATAAACAGCACTTAGTACCTTTGAAATAATGGCAGCTACCGAAAGGATCAAGGTTCCACTAACAATCTTTTTACTTGTCTTTTGATTCATGTTCTTCTTGATCCAATCTTATTTTACTCAAGCTTTTGACAAATTGATAAAGCTGTTTCAACCAATCGGCATCTTTCATCGTTGGTTGAACAACTAACTTAATTTGAAAACACCCGTTAACCATTTTCACTGAGGAACGAAAATCCGTATCAGCAATGGCTTTCAAAATTTCCTTACTAGTGAATCTTTGGGTTCCTACCTTACTCATGGTAACGGTTAAATTATTTTGATCTTTGCGAATTTTATCAATCAGATCATAATCGGCAAGCATCTTAATGCGGTCAATTTCAAGCAGATTAGCTACTTCATCAGGATATTCACCAAACCGATCAATTAAATCACTTTGTAGTTCGGTAAATTGTTCCTCACTATCCATCTGTCGGATTCGCTTGTATAATTCAATCTTTTGTTGCTGATCCTCAATGTAAGTCGCCGGAAGATAAGCTTCAATCCCGAGTTCAACCTTTGAATCAGACTTTTCAACCACGCGATGCTGGCCCTTCTTCTTGGAGACAGCATCAGACAACATCTTAGTATACATATCATAACCAACTGAATTAATAAAACCGTGCTGCTGCTTTCCGAGCACGTTTCCAGCCCCACGAATCGAAAGATCACGCATGGCCACCTTAAATCCTGAACCCAATTCAGTGAAATCCTTGATGGCTTCTAGTCGATTCTCAGAAACTTCGGTCAACACTTTATTTGGCTGGTACATAAAGTAAGCTTGTCCTACTCGATTACTTCGACCAATTCTTCCCCGAATCTGATAAAGCTGGGAGAGTCCCATCCGATCCGCATCCTCAACGAACAGGGTATTCGCATTAGGAATGTCAACTCCCGTTTCGATGATGGTCGTCGTAACCAACACATCATAATCTCCGTTAACAAAGTCGTACAGGATCCCTTCCATTTGATTTTCGGACATCTGGCCGTTGATGGAAGCAATCCGCGCATCAGGCAAAAGGGTTTGCAACTTGTCGACCGTCTGATCAATATCTTTTACCCGATTGTGCAAATAAAAGACCTGTCCCCCGCGTTGCATCTCCCGTCTGATTCCGTCCACAATCGAACCCTCATTTTGTTCCATCACGTAGGTTTGAATCGGATAGCGATTAGCCGGAGGCGTTTCAATGACTGATAGGTCACGAACGCCCATCATTGACATGTTTAAAGTCCGTGGAATTGGTGTGGCAGTTAGCGTCAACACATCGACATCCGACCTCAATTCCTTGATTTTTTCTTTGTGTTTAACCCCAAATCGTTGTTCCTCATCGACGATTAAAAGACCTAAGTCATTGAACTTCACGTCTTTAGACAGCAAACGGTGGGTGCCAACCACGATATCAATTTTTCCGTCCTTTAGGTCTTGAATGGTTTGGCGGGTCTGTTTGGGCGTGTCAAAACGCGAGAGAACTCCGATTTTAACCGGAAAACCATTAAATCGTTCAACCATGGTCTCATAATGTTGTTGAGCTAGTACCGTTGTCGGCACTAGAAAAGCCACCTGTTTCCCGGCTTCAACGGCCTTAAAGGCCGCTCTCAAGGCTACCTCAGTTTTCCCGTAGCCCACGTCTCCAACCAGTAAACGGTCCATCGGATGGGGACTCTCCATGTCTTTTTTAATTTCATCAGTACTTCGAAGCTGATCGGGTGTCTCCGTGTATGGAAACGCCTGCTCAAACTCAGCCTGATATTGATCATCAACCGGAAAGGCATAACCCGACTCGGCCTCCCGTTTGGCGTATAAGTCAACCAGATCATCAGCAATGTCTTCCACCTTAGAAGCGACTGACCGTTTGGTCTTGGCCCATTCCGTTCCACCAAGTTTATTAATTTTTGGATGTTTATCTTCAGATGAAACGTATTTTTGTACCAAATTCAGTTGGTCAACGGGAACGTAGATCTTGGCACCCTTTTGATAGGTCAAAGTCATATAGTCCTGATGCCTACCATCGACTTCCATAGTCTTCATCCCATCGTATCGTCCAATTCCGTGATTAACGTGAACAACGTAGTCACCGGGTTTTAAATCGGTATAGCTTTTGATTCGCTCTGCATTAGAAAAGGTCTGTCTTCTAACTCGTTTCTTTTTCCCTTGTTCATTCACCCGTTTAAACATATCTGATTCAGAAACAATCGCTAGGTTAGCGGCCGGCAAATCAAAGCCATTTTTTAGGTTAGCTGAAACAATCTGAGTCTTTCCCTTAATAATGTTATCAGTGGTTGATTGAATGGCATCAACACCAAAATCACTCAACGTTGACGCAACCTTTTCCACTCGTTTTTTATCACTAACGGCAATGACCACGGTTCGTTTCTCAGCTTGATAACGTTGCATTTCTGCTTTAAACATCGGCATTTGTCCAAAAAAACGCTGCATTGGGTGAACCTTGATGTCGATGATGTCAGAAAGCTTCATTCGCCCTAGTCCCTTTTGAAACAGAGAAAATAAAAGGGTCGCATGATGGTCACTGCTAGTAACCGTTCTAAAATTAAGCGACAGTTTCTGGTCAGAAAACAGTTCATGATTATCTTCAACTGAATCACGCCAGTTCTGTTCGTCACTTTCAAGTTGCTTATTAGCATCCCTTATGCGACTGTAATCATCATAGACTACCATCCCATTTTCAGGTAAATAATCTAAAATTGAGGTTTCCTTTTCAAAAATAAACTGACTATACTCACTCCATTTTTGGTCAATCGATTGGCCTTTGAGCCCGTCAATCACCTGTTGAATGTTATCAACTAAAACGTCATTTCCGTCGTCTTTGATGGTTTGATTCAATCGTTTGGAAAGTTCCTTGATTCCATGCTTGCGATCGCTTTCGCTGGGTAAAAAATCAGAAGCCGGTAGCACACTAATCTCATCAATATTTGCCACACTTCGTTGGGTAGCAGCATCAAAATAACGCATGGAATCCACTTCCGTATCAAAAAAATCAATCCGAATTGGATAGTCCGAATTAAGTGGGTAGATATCCAAAATTGACCCACGATTAGCAAATTCACCGGGAGCGGAAACCATGTTCTTCTTCTCGTAACCCATTTGAACCAACTGTTGTTGAAGTTTTATAAGGTCCAAGTCGTCTCCAACCTTGACGTGTAATTTGGCTTGATTAAAACTAGCTGGCTCTGGTAGATATCGTTTAAGACCAGCCGTTGAAACAATCACCACCACTGGTTTCCCTGACTCAAGCGCGTTTAGGGCCCGCACTCTTTGAGCTCGATACTGCGGAGAGCTGGTTGCAATCTCTGCCGCGACGAGTTCTTCAGCCGGGAACTCAAAGACCTGATCTGAATCCATTACTTCATTAAAAGACTCGGTAATTTGATCCGCATGGTTCATCGTATCGGTTACGTATATCATAGGTTTTTGCTTATCATTAATTAATTGTTTTAATAATAGAGTACGAGCGGATCCACTAGTCCCGGTGATCAGTTGCTTGGTATCAGGAGCAAGGTTTGAACTGATTTTTTCATACTGTGGCATTTCTTTTAACGTTTCATCTAGCTTCAAAAACTCATCTCCTCTTTTATTAATTATACGAATTAATTAAACTGATTTTCTAACTTACTGAAGGGAGTACCAGAAACCCACTCGTCTAATGCTTTAACCGCATGATCCTCCGCTTCTAAAAACGGTGCCCGTTGTTCCAGACTAAATTTACTCAAGACATAGTTCACAACACTTTCACGTTTGGGATGACTGGTTCCAATCTTAATCCGATTAAACTGATCGGTCCCAAGGTGGGCGATGATACTTTTAATTCCATTATGACCACCAGCCGAACCGTGGTTTCTTAGCCGAATTCGTCCCACTGGTAAATCCATGTCATCGTAAACAATCACTAAATCATCAAGATCTAATTTGAAAAATTGCATCAAGGGATGAACTGCGCGCCCTGAATCATTCATCATCGTCGTTGGTTTGACTACCATTACCTTTTCACCATTGACTATTCCCGTACCATACATGGCATCCATCTTTTGTTTATTAATCGCGATCTGGTTTTGATCAGCAAACTTATCAACCACCATAAACCCCGTGTTATGCCTGGTACCATCAAATTCAGCACCAACGTTGCCTAATCCCACAATCATTTTCATTGCTATTGTCTCCCATTTACTTCTAATTAACCTAAAATGGCCGAAATGAATAATTACTCACTCGGCTTAATCATGTTTATTGTATCATAATAGATTAACGATTTGAGCTGATCCCGTACCATTAAGAATATGGTTCTGTATAAATAAATTCGTTCATGATATAATCAGTTTGTGAACAAACTAATTTCAAAAGGGAGAAATATTATGGCTGAAAAACACGAAAAAGTTGTTTTAGTTGGTGATGGTGCCGTTGGTTCATCATACGCATTCGCAATGATGCAACAAGGGATCGCCGAAGAATTTGTCGTTGTTGATATCGACAAAAACAGAACTGAAGGAGACGCATTGGACCTTGAAGATGCCCAACCTTTCACTTCTCCAAAAAAGATCTACTCTGGTGACTACAGTGACTGTAAAGACGCTGATTTAGTTGTGATCACTGCTGGAGCTCCACAAAAGCCCGGTGAAACTAGACTTGACCTGGTTAACAAAAACTTGAAGATTTTGACTACCATCGTTAAGCCAGTTGTTGATTCTGGTTTTGATGGAATCTTCTTAATTGCTGCTAACCCCGTTGACATCTTAACCTACGCAACCCAAAAGATTTCTGGCTTTCCTAAAAACCGTGTCTTTGGTTCAGGTACATCACTTGATACCTCACGTTTCCAAGTTGCCGTTGGTAAGAAGTTAAACGTTAACCCACAAAGCGTTAATGCTTACGTTATGGGTGAACACGGTGATTCAGAATTTGCTGATATTGATGAAGCTTCAATCGGAAACGTTCCGTTGGTTGAATTTGCTAAACAAAATGGTGTTAGCAAGGATGACTTATTGAAAATGGAAGACGAAACTAGAAACAAGGCTTACGACATCATTAACAAGAAGGGTGCTACTTTCTACGGAGTTGGAACTGCTTTGATGAGAATTTCAAAGGCCATTTTAAGGGACGAAAACACCGTTTTACCAATTGGTGCCCCAATGAATGGTGAATACGGTTTGTCCGATATTTACATTGGAACTCCTGCCATTGTTAATGCTTCAGGAGTTGCCAAAGTCCTTGAAGTTCCATTAAGTGATGACGAAAAAGACAAGATGAGTGCTTCAGCTAAAACTTTAAAAGAAACCATTGCTAAGGGTATGAAGACCATCAACCTTTAAAAATAAGTTTAAAAAGAACAGACATTTATGTCTGTTTTTTTATGCTCCCAGTTATTTTGTGTTAATATTAATTAGAAATTACTTATGTGAGGAGCCTTAGCCATGATTTTGCAATCTTTAGTTAAACCTAAAAGTGACCTGATTACTGTTGATGAAAACACTGATCTCGACACCGCATTAAAATTAATGGAAAAGAATCATTTTCGTTGCATTCCCGTTTTAGATGCCACTCATAAAGCCTTCAAGGGTAACATTTATCGCATGCACATCTACAAACACGAAGCCGATGGCGGCAAGATGTCCGACTCGGTTATGACCCTGATTAGAAACGAAACTAAATTTGTTAACCTGAATTCAGCTTTTTTCAAGGTCTTCTTTACGATTAAGGATCTTCCATACATTGCCGTTCTTGACGAGTTCAATAATTTTTATGGCATTTTAACTCACACGAAATTGATGGAAAGCTTGTCACAATCATGGAACGTGAAATTTGGTAGCTACGTGATTTCAGTTGTCTCACCTGGTGAACGTGGGGACTTAGAAGAGATGGCTCACATTATTACTAGATATACCGCCATTTCAAGTGTGATCAGCTTGGATTCAGTTGATCGTTCTGGTAAAACGGTCTATCGAACCATGTTTACCCTCCCGTCTAAGGTGACTAAGGATCGTCTGGACCGCATCATTGCAGCTCTAGAACGAAAGGGATTCAAAGTTCCAGAAGTTGAAGATCTAAAACAAGAATCAAAAGAAACTCCAATCGAAGAAAATTAGATACAAAAAAGAACGTGGAATAATTCCACGTTCTTTTTTGTATCTTATGTATCATCAGACTTCGTGCGTGCTCTGACTGAGCCCTAGACTTAAACTAAGACCAGCATCAACTTTTCTCATGATATCTTTACTTAAATGAGTGACATGATCTTTAAGACGCTGCTTATCAATCGTCCTAATTTGTTCTAACAGAATCACCGAACTCTTCTCAATTCCGGCATTCTGAGGTGTAATACCCACGTGAGTAGGCATCTTTGGCTTAGTAATCCGAGCCGTAATTGCGGCTACAATCACAGTGGGACTATAATGATTTCCAACGTTATTTTGGACTACCAAAACTGGTCGCATTCCACCCTGTTCAGAACCAACGACTGGAGATAAGTCTGCATAGAAAATATCGCCACGTTTAATTTCAACGTTTTCCATAGACTATTCCTTCCGCATAAATAAACTTACAACCGTGACTTCTCGTCTTCATAATTGTCAAAGAGCCGTCTTGCAATCTCATCCTCACATGGAGAATATTCATCAACAATTATTGAATTTAGATTGGCCATGATTGAGTAGCCATAAATTAAAGAATTAATTAGAGGGTCTTTATCAAACGAGTCACAGTCCATGGCAACTTTGTGGTTGTCAAAAGAAAGTCCTAGTTTGGTGAAATATTCTTCATTTTTCTGAGACCAAATAGCATCAATCGTGTATTTGTATGTCATGGAGAACTCCTCCTTACAAATAGTTACTTCAAATGATTACTTGATTTATACACCCGTGGTAATCGATCCGAATACCCACATGCAATCTCATAGTGAATAGTATGACAGTAGTCGGCAACGTCTTGGAGAGTAATAGTATGACCGTGATCAGTTCCCACCAAGGTCACCTTTGTTCCAATTGGCAACTGATGTGGTAACTTCACCATCAGTTGATCCATACATACTCTTCCGACAATTGGACAATACTGTCCATCTACTAGAAGTGAAAATCCCTGCATCGAGCGACGAACTCCGTCTGCATATCCAACAGGAACCGTTCCAATCCACTCCTTTGAGTTGGATGTATAAGTTGCACCGTATCCAATTGAACGACCAGCATTAACTTCTTTAACGTAAACTAACTCACTGGTAAAGCTCAGTGCTGGTTTCAACTTAAATGGTGAAGCAATCTCAACCCCCGATGGATTCAAACCATAGCCAGCCACTCCAAAGCGGACCATGTTTCCACCCGCTGCTTTATGCCACATACTAGTAGCTGAATTTGCCACGTGAACATAACGAGGTTTATCGGGAATCGCAGTCATCAATTCGTTAAAATTATCCAATTGATACTTAAAATAATCATCATTAGCGCTATCTGCGGTAGAAAAATGAGTAAATACTCCCTCAAAGTCAATATACTCGCTAGTTCGGTTCAACTCAACTATTGCATCTCTAACTTCTGAAACAGTTTGGAGTCCGATCCTTCCCATTCCGGTATCCAAAGCCAAATGAACCCTAATCTTGTTCTTTAATTTCAGTTGCTCAGCTAACTTAGCTGCCTGCTTAATCCAATCAATCGAACTCACCGTAACCGAAACATTGTACTTCGCAATTAATGGAACATTTGAAAGGTCACAAAGACCCAAAACAAGAATGGGTTCAGACACAAATCCAGCTTCTCGAAGCTGAATTGCTTCGTCTAAAATGGCAACACAAAAACCAGTAGCTCCTGCTTGTTTAGCAATCCTCGCCACTTGAACCGCACCGTGTCCATAAGCATTAGCTTTGACGACCATGAATAGATCCGACTTGGCATCCAATCGTTTTCGTTCCTCACTAATGTTATGAAAAATGGCATCTTCATCAATAACTAGTTGTGCATTTCGATTTCTTCCCACTGCCATAACGTATACTTCCTCGAATAAAGTACTATCTAATTATTCTTTGATAATTATTATAACACTTAATAAATTAATTTTCTAAATAAAAGAGAGAACCAAGAAGGCTCTCTCTTTGCTACTTATTCTTAATGACAAAATTCTTTGATTTACCGTGGTTACCACCATTATGACCTCGTGAATCACGACGTCTTGAGTCGTGACCACCACGATGATTGCCAAAGCGTTTGTGACTGTTTCGGTCATTTCTCTTACCGCGATAACCGCCACCACGATGACCACCAAAGCCACCATGATTCTTAAGTGGTTTTTCGGCCGTAATGTGAACCTTAACCTGATCTCTTGTCATGTCATTCAAAAGAGCAGAAACCAAATCGACACTGTCATACTTTTCAAGGAGCTTTTTTGCGACCCGCTCAAACTTGGCAGTATCCGTCTTCTTTACTAACCTTTCAATATCATCTTCAGCAAATTTTAACTGACCAGCAAGGGCTTCGTCTTCTGAAGGTGGCTTTAAAGGAAGCATCCTAACTTTGGTAAGTCGTTCAATTCCCCTTAAATAACTCATCTCATTTGGAGTGACAAACGTTACTGAAGTACCATGATGACCGGCACGACCAGTTCTCCCAATTCGATGGACATAACTTTCTGGATCTTGTGGAATATCAAAGTTATAAACGTAAGTGACACCCGAAACATCAATTCCTCTAGCAGCCACATCAGTAGCCACTAAATAATTAATCTTGTCATTCTTAAATTCGTTCATAATCTGAGTTCGCCGTTTTTGGGTTAAATCACCGTGAAGACCAGCTGCCCGATAACCACGCGCAATCAATCCCTTAGAAACTTCGTCGACTCGTCGTTTAGTTCGACAAAATACGATGGTAACCTTAGGTGTTTGAACGTCAAACAAACGGGTCATGGTGTCAAACTTTTCGTTATCTTTAACCTTAACGTAGTACTGATCAACTAGGTCAGTGGTTAATTCCTTCGACTTAACCGTGATCTGCTTTGGATCTCTCATGAACTGAACCCCAACTCGTTTGATGGGTGCTGGCATGGTTGCTGAGAAAAGCAAAGTTTGCCGATCTTCTGGAATGTTCTTAATGATGCTTTCAATATCATCTAAGAATCCCATGTTAAGCATTTCGTCGGCTTCATCTAACACCAAGTACTTAACGTGTCCTAGTTTTAAGGTGCGACGATTAATGTGATCAAGAATTCGTCCTGGAGTTCCCACCACAATCTGTGGCTTCTTCTTCAAATCTCTAATTTGCTGGCGAATATCTGAACCACCATAAACTACTTGCACTCGAGCTCCTTCAACGCCACCAAGACGTTGCATCTCTTTTTGCGTTTGAATGGCAAGTTCTCTAGTTGGTGAAATTACAAGTGCCTGCACATCTGGATTATTCAGATCGATTTCTTGCAGGATTGGAAGGGCAAACGCAGCCGTTTTCCCAGTTCCAGTTTGAGCCTGTCCAATAACATCCTGACCCTTTAACAATAATGGAATTGTCTGAGCCTGAATTGGAGTGGGTTCGTCAAAGCCTGATTTTTCCACGGCTTTTAATAGACTATCAGATAGTCCTAAATCTTTAAACTTCAAATGTGTTCCTCCTATTGAAACTACAATTGTGAATTCAATGATTTGCTTGGAAAAAATCCGTTTTCCATAATGCGCAAATCGTCTGATTCACATTTATTTCTATATTCTTCAGCGATTACGTGTCTAAAACATATTACACCATCTGGCCTAATTTCACAAACCAAAGAACCTATTCTAACGCTTTTAAAACTCGTTCTAAGTGAATTCCGTGACTCCCTTTTAACAAGACTTCATCCCCAGTAGACAACTGGGAGTCTAGGCTTTTAGCTAATCGATCAAGCTGATCAATTGGATAATAATGAAGGGCATTTTGATTGGGATATTTTTTTTGCAACATTTGATATAAAGACTTCATAAGTGGTCCAACTAGGTAAACCTGGTTAATCAATTGCGGATCAATTGCATCAGAAATATCCTCATGCATCTCCACTCCCTTATCACCAAGTTCCAGCATGTCACCTAGAACTGCAACTCGCTTCCCTTGTAAATGAGTGGATTGAAACGCCTTTAAAACGGCTTTTAGAGCCGATGGGTTCGAATTATATACGTCACTTAAAATCATTTCACCATTTTGACCCTTAACCCATTCAGTTCGATTATTAGTAAAACTGGCATGGTCTAGTGCTGATTTCATGTTGGCCGGCAGGATTTCCGCTAGTTCACCAACTTCAATGGAAGCAAGGGCATTGTTGACGTTATAGTCACCAATTAGCGGAATGGTGAATTTCATGTTTCCAAACCGATTGGTCTTAAACGTCGTTTCGTGGTCACCGTCATAGACATCCTTTGGGTAAATATCGTTAGTGTCTTTTCTTCCAAAGGTCAACTTTTCAACGTCAAGTGATTTAGCCCGTTCGTTTAATAAGGGTTCATCACCGTCATAGACAAACACCCCATCTGGCCTAAGTCCATGGGTAATCTCCATTTTGGCATCCGCAATCTTAGCACGGGTTCCGAAAAACTCAATGTGAGCTTCACCAATCATGGTAATGACAGCGATATCAGGTTTAACTAGCTTACTTAAAAAGTCAAGTTGGCCGGGTCGATCCATCCCCATCTCTACCACCAAATATTCTGTGTTAGATTCCATGGAAAGGATCGTAATTGGGACTCCAATCTCATTATTAAAGTTAGCGTGCGTCTTAGTAACATTAAACTGAGTGGCAAGAATTGAAGCAATCATGTCTTTAGTAGTGGTCTTGCCATTACTTCCGGTAATTGCCACCACTTTAGGGTTAATCTTATTTAAATAGTGTCGACTGAGATCCTGTAGGGCTTTTAGTGTGTCATCGACTAAAATAACCGGAAAATCCTTCGGAACATCACTAATTCGACTTTGACTCCAAAACGTTGCGTTAGCCCCGTTTTTGATGGCACTAGCAATGAAATCGTGCCCATCGTGATTCCCAGTGAGTGGAACAAAAAGATCATGCGGTTTTAATTTCCGACTATCAAACGAAACTCCCGTTATTTCAACGTTTTCGTATTTTTTTGAATTCAAGTCACCATTAACGGATTTTGCAACCTCTAAAAGGTTCATTTTCATAACAAAAACTCCTCTTAATTCGATGTAAATGCATTTAAAGTATATCAGAAAAAAATCAATAAAAAAGCGACTCAGCTGGTTTAAACCAAATCGTTTAATTCTCCCTCATCATCAACGTCTCTTTGAAGTTCCCACGTTTTAGTGGAAATATCATAAGTAATTTGACCAACTTTAAAGGCTCCACTTTTCAACTGGTCATAAGAGTTCCAAATTACCTTTGGAGATCGTTTTTTGTGTCTCATTAAGGGAATCTCAAGCTTCGGTCTCTTCATAACTATCATATCATACGGAATAATAACTCCCGTAATTCCCAGTTTTAACAACTTGGTCATGGTACGTTCGTCGATATCCCTAAACGGCACTGACTTTACGAACATTCGTCTACTGTCCCACTGCTTTTTTAGATGCCGTTTAATGCAGACAGCTAAAATTTGATTAATGACACTAAAATGACGCATGTATACCTTTGTAAAGCCAGTGGATTCACCCAAAAACACAAATTGATTCTTCAATTTAACCGAAAATGGACTCGTTTGATTGAGTGGGATACCCATGTGACTCAAGTACAATAAATCTGCGATTTCATCCTCATTTAAAGAGTCCAAATCCTCCCGGTTTCTAAAATCAACCCATTTCTTGGTACTAATTTTATTGTTAATCATGTACTCTCTAATTTCATTTTGACCGGTAATTAAATCAAATTTAGTGAACATATTGAAATCATTTGCGTAACGATAATCATCATTTAATAAAATAATATTTTGGGGATCATTCTTAATTCCGTTTAAAAAATCCGACGGAAGAATTCCCCAACTGTAGGCAAAATTCTTAACTGGATTAACCTGAAAATACACTGTGTTAATTAACATATTTGTCTTGCTCCAATCTTTATTACCCCTTTCACCATAAAATAAGATTTTAATAACCATTTTTCCAACTCACGTCATTTTCTTACGTTATAATTAGCATTCATTTTTATATATATGGAGTTCAATTACTGTTAATATAGTAATAACGATTTAAATTTCGGGAGTGTGGATTATGAAAAAAACTAACGTTTTATTTGTCTGCTTGGGGAACATATGTCGATCTCCCATGGCAGAAGCAATGTTTAAAAAAATGCTTATAAATAAAGGACTTTCAAATCATTATTCAGTAAGTTCAGCTGCCACCGAAAACGATGAGGCAGGTAGTCGTCCTCATCCTGGTGCTCAAAAAACCATGGACGCTCATCACTTGGATTATAGTGGGAAACAATCCCATCCAATCACCGCTTACGACATCGATCATGCTGATTACATTATTACCATGGATGACTACAATATCAGTGATCTTAAAAAGATGATCCCCAAAAGTCAATGGAATAAGCTTCATTTATGCATGGACATTGTTCCCGGTAAAAAGGGAGTCAACATCGTTGATCCTTGGTATACCCATCGATTTGAGGATACCTATCAAATGCTTGATCAATCTTTGCCCCTGTGGCTAAAGTACATGCAAGAACATCATAACAGCAAACAGGAAGGAAGCGAATCATTTGAATCAGAATAAAGCCCCAATCTCTGATCCGGTTCCTTCAGAAATATGGCACAAAAACCTAGTAGCACTATGGTTTGGGATGTTCATGAATGGATTAGGTTTTAGTGAAGTCATGCCTTTTCTCTCCTTGTTCATCGCTACCCTAGGCCACTATAATTCTAGTCAACTAAGTATCTATAGTGGGCTTGCTTTCTCAGCCTCTTTCATTGTTACCGCCGTCGTCTCTCCCATTTGGGGATCTTTGGCTGACAGATACGGCCGAAAAGTGATGCTTTTACGAGCATCACTTGGAATGGCAATCTGTCTAATATTGATGGGCTTTGTTACTGCTGTTTGGCAGTTAATTGCCCTTCGATTTATTCAAGGAATCTTCTCTGGATACATGAGCAATGCCAACGCCTTACTTGCGACTCAGGTACCAAAGCGAGAAAGTGGGAAAGCCCTTGGAATTTTAACCACCGGCAACGTCTCAGGAACCCTTTTTGGCCCCTTCATTGGCGGAATTTTAGCTTCTGTCTTTAGTTATCGTCTTACCTTCTTCATTACTGGTGGTTTACTCATTTCCGTCTTTTTTGTCACGCTATTTTTTGTTAAAGAACACTTTAAACCGGTTGCAAAAGAAGATAACCTATCTACCAAACAGGTTATTTTCGAACTTTCAAACGTCAAACTGATTTTTGGAATGTTCTTGACCACCCTGATTATTCAAGCCTCTAATTTCTCCATTTCACCCATTCTGTCACTGTACGTAAAAGAAATCATGCACAATAGTCCTCAAGTCACCTTTTACAGTGGAATTGTTGCCGCAGTTCCGGGAATTGCCACGCTTTTTGCCGCCCCCAAACTGGGAGCATTAGGCGATCGAATCGGGACCTCCAAGATTATGCTAGGCGGTTTCATCTTTGCCATCTTGGTCTACATCCCCATGGCGTTTGTAACCAACGTCTGGGAATTAATGGGACTCAGATTTCTGATTGGAATCTCCAACGCCTGTATGCTACCTGCCGTTCAAACCATTTTAGCTAAAAACACCCCATCTAACGTTACTGGTCGGATTTTTAGCTGGAACCAGTCCATGCAAGCAGCTGGAAACTGTATCGGACCCATCATCGGATCCATTGTTTCTTCTTTGTTTGATTACTCAAGTGTGTTCATTTCAACCGCAATCCTTGTCTTCATTAACTTTTTGTTAGTATTAAACGAAACCAGAAACGAACAGAAGACCGTAAACTAAATTTAGACAAAAAAAGAGCCAACTAGAAGTTGGCTCTTTTTATTTATTATTATTTGTCGGCAAGACCATATTTCTTGTTGAAACGATCGACCGCACCATCTGCTTGGTTGAACTTTTGCTTACCAGTGTAGAATGGATGTGAATCAGATGAAATTTCAACTCGGATTAATGGGTAAGTGTTGCCGTCGTCCATTTTGACGGTTTCATCAGAGGTTGCAGTTGAACCAGTAATGAACTTAAATCCAGTACTTGAATCTTGAAAAACAACTTGATGAAAATCTGGATGAATTCCTTTTTTCATAATATTTCGCTCCTTTTGCCCTAAACACAGTTCAGAGATTGATTATCGAATATAACATCAACCATAATAGCTTAACATTATTTTTTGACGTACGCAATAGGACCCAGGCGTTAGTCGTCCTGGTCAATCATCTGGACGTTAGCGTGTAGATTGGTTAATTTATTAGTAATATTATCATATCCGCGTAAAATATTGTCCGCATTTTCAATGACGGTCTTACCACTAGCCATCAGCCCAGCAATGACCAAGGATGCTCCAGCGCGAATCTCTCCGGCTTGAACGGTTGTCCCATGGAGGTTCTCACTCTTACTGATAATAATTGAATTATCAGTTGGATTGACCTTGATATTAGCCCCCATCTTCTGGAGCTGGGCAATGTGATTCTGACGTTCCGGATAAATCGTATCGTGAATCACACTATCCTCGTCTGCTTTAAACAGCATGGGGGTAATTGGTTGTTGTAAATCCGTCGCAAATCCTGGAAACGGTGCCGTTTTAATCTCGATACCATTTAATTTCCCAGTCTTTGGAACATAAATACTGTCTTCGCCAACTTCTAATTGAACGCCGGCTTCAATCAACTTAGCCGTGTAGGCTTGTAAATGCTCAGGAATTACGTTCTTAACGTTAATTCCCTTCCCAACAGCGGCGGCTAACGTCAAGTATGTCCCCGCTTCAATTCGATCAGGGATAATCGTATGCGTCGCCTTGGCCTGGAGATGATCAACGCCTTGAATCCTGATGACGTCGGTCCCAGCTCCTCTGATCTTAGCTCCCATACTATTCAAAAACGATGCAATATCAATGATTTCCGGTTCTTTAGCGGCATTACTAATGGTAGTAACCCCATCAGCCTTTACCGCTGCTAGAATCGTGTTGATCGTCGCTCCAACCGAGACCATGTCAAAGAAAATTGAAGCCCCATGAAGTCCATTTTCCGTTGCATTAATATCGACCGAATCATCACTTTCATTGACTTCTGCACCCAAGGCCTTAAAGGCGCGAATGTGCTGGTCAATTGGCCGTGGTCCAATATTGTCTCCACCAGGGAAACTAATCGTGGCACGATGAAACTTGCCGAGAAGCGCTCCCATAAAATAATAGGAAGCACGTAGACTTTTAATTGCTTTACCGGGCAACTCACCCTCAAGTATATTAGTTGGATCAATGTTTAAGACACCATCTGAAAAATCAGATGTTACGTTCATCGACTGGAGGATTAGCATGAGATTATGCACATCCAAGATATCGGGAACCATGTCAAGTTCCACTGGACTATCCGCCAAAATAGCGGCCGGTATCAAAGCGACCGTACTATTCTTAGCTCCGCCAACGGTGACGTCGCCATATAGAGGATGTCCTCCTGATATTTTTAGTATCGTCATAATTGGTAATCCTCACTTATATCATATCTTTTAATAATAATCATAGGAAAGTTTTCACCAAAACACAATACAAAATCAGAAATTATTTTATTAAGATTATAAAGAAGCCTGGTTACTTCTTGTGATTATGCATGTGTTCTTTGTCGGCAGCGGCGACAAACGCCTTGAATAATCCCTCGGGACGATTTGGACGTGATAAAAATTCGGGATGGTATTGTGCTGCAACGTAGAAGTGATTATCAGGAACTTCGACCACTTCAACCAAGTGATCATCTGGTGAGGTCCCAGAAATAACTAAGCCAGCATCTTCCAGGTCTTTTCTAAATTTATTATTGAATTCATAACGATGACGATGACGCTCTGAGATCTCCCTTTTGTTGTCGTATGCGGCGGCGGCTTTACTCCCTGCTTTTAACTTAGTTTTATAAGCACCCAAGCGTTGGGTTCCACCAGCATCAGTAACATCATTTTGATCGGCCATGAGATCAATCACATTGTGCTTAGTCTGCGGATCAAATTCAGTTGAGTTGGCATCCTTATAACCCACAACGTCTCTAGCATATTCGATGGTAGCAATCTGCATTCCAAGGCAAACACCTAAATAAGGAACATCATTTTCTCTAGCATATCGAGCGGCTTGAATCATTCCTTCGACCCCTCGATTACCAAATCCACCAGGAACCAAGATTCCGTCCATTCCCTTTAACTTCTTAGAAACGTTGTCTCTGTTAATCGTACCCGCATCAACCATGTGAATGTTAACTTTATCGTCAGCAGCATAACCGGCATGTTTTAAAGCTTCATTGACGGACAAATAAGCATCGTTTAGATCAACATACTTACCAACAATGGCAATGTTAACCTCACCCTTGAGATTTCTGATGTGCTTCTCCATCTTCTTCCAGTCTTTCATGTCAGCCTCTGGAGCTTTAACGTTAAAGTGCTTTAAAATCTCATCGTCCATGTCCTGTTTTTGAAAACTAAGCGGGATTTGGTACAAGTTAGGAGCATCGATGGACTCGATGATATCCTTAACCGGAACATCACAGAACATGGCAATTTTTTTCTTCATCTCATCACTAACTGGTTTCTCAGCACGAAGAACCAACATATCGGGTTGAATGCCAATTCCCCTTAATTCTTTAACACTGTGCTGGGTTGGTTTGGTTTTCATTTCCTTTGCGGCGTGCAGGTACGGAACAAGCGTAACGTGAATATAAAAAGTATTCTCATCACCGACTTCATGTTTCATCTGACGGATGGCTTCCAAAAACGGTAGGGACTCGATATCTCCAACCGTTCCACCAATTTCTGAAATAACGATATCAGCGTCCGTGCTTTGAGCGGCACTCATAATCTTTTGTTTAATCATTCCAGTAATGTGAGGGATGACCTGAACGGTTCTCCCAAGATAATCTCCGTGACGTTCTTTTCTTAAAACTTCTTCATAGATTTTACCGGTCGTAAAGTTAGAGTACTTGTTTAAATTGTTATCAATAAAACGTTCGTAATGACCTAAATCAAGATCAGTTTCAGCACCATCATCGGTAACAAAGACTTCTCCGTGTTGATAAGGATTCATTGTTCCCGGATCAATGTTGATATATGGATCAAATTTTTGGATCGTAACGTTAAAACCACGATTCTTCAATAATCTTCCGATTGAAGCGGAAACAATTCCCTTTCCTAAGGAAGAAACTACTCCACCGGTTACAAAAATATACTTAGTCATGCTTAACTCCTCCATCAAATTTAGGTTACAACATAAAAAAAGCTCCCCATTCATTGAATAGGGAGCGGTTACTTATTCGAAATACTTCACATGTTTGTAAAGTGCCCAAATAGTATGTTAAGGGATTCTACATAATTAGTCAAGTTTAATCATTGTCGTCATCATCTTTTTTATCATCATCGTCATCTGAATTGACCTCTGAGAGGTCGCCTTCAACACCATCATCATCGTCAATGGCGTCATCATCAGTATCAGGATTTTCTTCATCAAGATCCTTATGATACTTATCCTTATCGTCAGGGGTATCATCAAAATCATCCTGATCTTCTGGATCATCGTTATCATAGTCGATCACGTCATCATCGTCAGCTGCATCAGCCATAAAAGCATTCACCTTACGATGCTTTTTGGGAGTATTACCGTTGTCTTCTTCACCTTCATTGATGGTGGCTTCGTTAATGGATTCATATGGGTACCAAGTACGAAGACCCCAAACGTTATTGCCAAGGGAAATAAAACTCCCATCAACATTAAGGTCTGTGTAGAATTGAGGTAAACGATCACGAATTACTTGGTTGCTGTCCCCCAAGTATTTTTGTACTTCGTTGGTTAAATCAACGAATGACATGGTTTTACCAGCATCAGCTAAAATTGCATGAGCCACTTCAACCATTGATAATTCGCTTTTATCTTGCTTGTCTAATTCTTTAAGTTCCAATTCGACCACGCCTTTCTAGATTCCTAACAGACTAATAATACTAGTTTAACATTTAAATTGCAATTTGACTCGATAGTCGCCGACTTTCTGTCCGTCGGTGTACAACTCATAGTTAATCTCAATCATTTGCCATCCGTTTTTATCATCTCTAGATTGCTTAATGCTAGTGGTATGTGCCCCAATTTTTAGATTACCAAATGGCGTTCGGTACAAGTCTTCGATTGTTTCGTTCGGTTTAAAATGAAGTTCAAGATGATTTTTGCCAGCACGAGTTAACCGAATCGCATCTTTTCCAATCCGGTAGGTGACAGGAACGTCCGGCTGTCCGTCAACGTGTTCAACGTAACGTAAATAACGATAGCCGTTGAGCATAACTAGTTGCCCATTTTCTTTAAAATGATGGTGTTCGACGTTTTCGTCCTGTTTTATTTCGATTACAATCTCAACTTGAACTTTTTCGATCTTTTCGTTTTCTGTCAAAAATATCACCTCACAAATTTGATTTTACGCCGTTAGCAATGGAAATGCACTAACTTTGAGTTTGTCATGACGTTTATTTTTATTTCAGTTATAATGAAGAGAGATTAGTATAAGTGGAGGTCTTTTATTGAAGTATTACAATCAACCATTGAAATATGACAAAGTTTTTCGTGACCCAGTTCTGGGTCACGTTTACGTTGAACACCAAGTAATTCTCGATCTCATTAATACGCCTGAATTTCAACGTCTAAGACGAATCAAGCAGTTAGGAACTACTTCATTAACCTTTCACGGAGCAGAACACACCCGATTTAGCCACTCTTTAGGAGTGTATGAAATTACTAGACGAATTTGTGATAATTTTAAGCGAAATTATCCGTCTAAAAAAGCGGGTGATGGCTTATGGGATGATTCAGAACGAATTGTGGCCCTGTGTGCCGCTCTACTTCACGACGTTGGTCATGGAGCTTATTCACATACGTTTGAACACATTTTTCACACCAATCACGAACAGATTACCCAACAAATCATCACTTCAAACGAAACGGAAATTAACCACGTCTTAAGTGAGGTCGGTCCCGATTTTCCCGAACGCGTCGCCAGTGTCATTAACAAGACCTATGACAATCCGCAAGTCGTCCAAATGATTTCAAGTCAAGTTGATGCCGATCGGATGGACTACCTTCTAAGCGATTCATATTACACTGGAGCACAATACGGTAATTTTGATTTGGATCGGATTCTTCAGGTGATGCGTCCGTACTCTGGCGGGATTTGTTTTCGGGCAAGTGGTTTACACGCGATTGAGTACTACATTGTTTGTCGTTTTCAAATGTATCAACAAGTATACTTCCATCCCGTCTCACGTTCGATGGAGGTTATTTTAAGTCACCTACTGATGCGGGCGAAAGAATTAGCGTTACAACCTAAGAGCACCTTTAAGCCTAGTCTTTTAATGCCAATCTTTTCTAATAACTACTCCCTAGATGATTATTTACAAATTGACGATGGGGTGCTTAACACCTACTTCGTCATGTGGCGCAAATCAGAAGATCCGATTCTCTCTGACCTCGCCAAACGTTTCTTAAATCGGCGTCCCTTTAAATCCGCTAAATACAATGATCAGACGGAATTTTTAATCCCTAAGCTACAAAAGATCATTGAAAAAGCCGGATTTAATCCAAAGTACTACACTGCCACTGACAACAGTTTTGATCAGCCCTATGATGTCTACGATCCCAAAAGTAAACATCAAAACGCCCAGATTGAACTGATGGAAAATGATGGTAATTTGGTAGAACTTTCTCAGGCTAGTGACCTAGTTCGTGCCATTACCGGAAAACTAATTGGTGACAAGCGTTTTTTCTTTCCACGTGAAATGCTTAAGCCAACAAAAAACGTCGAACTTTTTCAACCTTTATACGATGAATTTCAAAAATACATTGATAATGACAACCTTATAATTCCAAAGGAGAACTAACATGGATATCAAATTAATTGCCATCGATATCGACGGCACCCTATTAAACGAAAAAAATCAATTAGCAAAAGCAACCATCGAAGCTATTACTAAAGCCTGCAATCAAGGCATAAAAGTGGTCCTTTGTACCGGACGCCCCATTACTGGCGTAAAGCCATACCTTGATAAGCTGGGAATTGACGGAGACGACGAATACGCCATCACTTATAATGGTGCCCTAGTCGAAACGGTTAGTGGCAAAGTGTTAATCAAAGAAACGGTTAAGTATGATGACTTTTTAGAAATTGAAATGATGTCACGAGAAATGGGCGTCCACTTCCAAATCGAAACGGTTGATTCCATTACCACTACCAATCGTGATATTAGTCCCTTTTCCGTTGAAGAAAGCCATCTTGTTTCGATGCCCATCAAATATCGAACTCCTGGCGAAATCACCCGTGACGTCAACATTTACAAACTGATGTACGTCGATTATCCGGACAAGATTACCAAAGCAAAGGGCAATCTACCAAAATCAATCTACGACCGAATGAGTGTCGTTCAGAGTTCACCGGTCTTTCTTGAGTTTATGAACTCAAATTCAAGTAAAGGCAATGCCTTACGGGATCTTTCCGAAAAGCTTGGTTTAAAGCCAGATAACGTCATGGCCATTGGCGATCAAGGGAATGATATTTCGATGATCAAGTTTGCGGGACTGGGAGTGTCCATGGGTAACGGAATCGATGAAGTTAAAAAGAACGCCCAATTTGTTACTAAACCTAATTCAGAAGATGGGGTAGCATACGCCATCAATAAGTACGTTAATCAATAACAAACGAGCGCAAAAAAATAATCTTAGCTTAAAATGCTAAGATTATTTTTTATCCATTACTTTTTTTCATCATCCTTACCATAGTCAAACCGATGACTAAACAGCGGACTAACGGGACGATTTTCGTTAATTCTAGTAATTGCGTCTCCAATTAATGGTGCAACTGAAATTTGTTTGATCTTGTCAATTTTTTTATAATCGGGTAACTGAATGGAATCAGTCACAACCAGTTTCTTAATTGGCGAAGCTTCGATTCTTTCGGTTGCTGGCCCTGATAAGACGGGATGGGTACAACATGCATAAACTTCTGAAGCACCAGCATCCATTAAGGCTTGCGCACCTTTCGTAATGGTTCCAGCTGTATCAATCATATCGTCAATCATAATACAACGCTTCCCCTTTACATCCCCAATGATGTTCATAACTTGAGCAACGTTGGCTTTTGGGCGACGCTTATCAATAATAGCAATTGGAGCCTTTAAAAACTCAGCCATGGCACGAGCTCGACTCACCCCACCATGATCAGGCGAAACAACTACCGCGTCTTTTGCGAGTCCGTTCTTGATGAAGTAGTCAGCAAGGAGCGGTGCCCCCATCAAATGATCAACGGGAACATCAAAGAATCCTTGAATTTGAGCAGCATGTAAATCAAGGGCTACCAAACGTGTGATTCCATCTTTTTCCAGCATGTCTGCCACTAACTTAGCGGTAATTGGTTCACGACTTCGTGCTTTTCGATCTTGTCTAGCGTAACCATAGTATGGAATAACCACGTTAATGGTTTTGGCACTTGCTCTTCTTAAAGCATCGATCATGATTAATAATTCCATTAAATTATCATTAACGGGATCAGAAGTTGATTGGATAATATAAACGTTATCGCCACGAATGCTTTCTTCAATATTAATTTGAATCTCACCATCGCTAAAGCGACTGACGGAAGCTTTTCCCAAGGGAACTCCCACTCGTTTAGCAATCTTTTCTGCAAGCGGACGATTTGAATTTAAAGAAAAAATCTTTAATTTTGGATCAGCATACTTTTCAGCCATTATAACCCCCACATTTTTTTCCTACCTAATCAATTCCATTATATTATTTTCAGAAAACAATTTCACTATTTAGCTCAAATTAATTAGCGCCTTTAAAGGGAAGTTTTTTATAATAACCCGGCTTGTTAGTCTGGCGCTCTCTAGCAATTCCCATGTCATACTGATCCATGTCGTCGGTAATGGTCGAACCAGCCGCAATAAAAGTATGATCAGCGATGTGGACTGGGGCGATCAAGTTGGAATTACTTCCAATAAAAGAATCATCACCAACCGTTGTGGTGTGCTTATGGGCTCCATCGTAATTCGCAAAAATCACTCCGCAACCAATATTAATGTGTTTACCGAGTTTAGCATTGCCAACGTAAGTCAGATGACCCATCTTGGTTCCCTCGCCAATGGTGGCACTTTTGACCTCACAGAAGTTGCCAATGTGGACGTCCTTCTCAATCTTAGCACCCGGTCTTAAATGACTATCTGGTCCGATATCAGAACCTGGCATCATCTCAGAATCTTCAATTACCGAAGAGAAGACCTTAACGTTATCATGAATTTTACTACCAGAAATTTTAGAGTGGGCACCAATGATACAGTTACTCCCAATTTCCGTTCCGTTTTGCAGTTGAACTCCTGGTTCAATAATGGTATCTTGACCAATCTTAATGTCACTATCAATGTAAGTATCAGCAGGGTTCACAATCGTAACGCCATTTTGCATGTGTTGACGATTAATCCGGGCTTGCATAATTTGGGTGGCGCGGGCCTGAGCGACCCGATCGTTTACACCCATCGATTCATTAAAGTTTGCCATCTTGTAGGCAGCAATTGTGTGACCCTCATTTTTTAAGACTTCAATGGCATCAGTTAAATAATATTCACCCTGAGCGTTATCGTTATTAATCTTGTGCAAAGCCTCAAATAACGAATGATTATCAAACACGTAAACCCCAGTGTTAATCTCATGAATGGCTTGCTCTTCCGGCGTAGCATCCTTTTGCTCCACAATCTTTTCTACAATCCCAATGTCATTTCTAACAATCCGGCCATAACCAGTCGGATCAGGAGCTTTAGACGTCAAAATGGTCGCGGTGGCCTTTTTTTGTTCGTGATACTCAAAGAGTTGCTTAAGAGTAGAGGAGGTAAACAATGGAGTATCACCACTAATAACTAACGTCTCACCATCTGAGTTCTTTAAAAGTCCTTCAGCTCGTGCAACGGCATCGCCAGTCCCAAGTTGTTTATCTTGGACGACGTACTCACAACGATTGCCAAGTTCGTTTTCCACATCTTCAGCACCGTAACCAACAATCGTGATGATGTTATCCATATCTAACTTGGATACCTGCGTCAAAACATGGTCAACCATTGATTTCCCACAAATTCGGTGGAGAACTTTATATAACTTGGACTTCATCCGGGTGCCCTTACCAGCCGCTAAAATAATCGTATTCTTTGAACTCATTTTTGTTCCCCTTGTAATTAATTTTTAATTTGTACTCCCAAAAATTTTTTGGGCATAATTGCCAGGTTTAATCTCAATCTGATCATCTTTAATATCCATTTTAAGTAATGAAGTAAAATCAGTAACCCTTCTGTGACCTGGATCATCAGTTTCAACAAAAACCGTACTGCCCACCAGATGACAATCAAACTCATCAATCAGGGACGTCAGACCAGAAATCGTTCCACCACCACGCAAAAAATCATCAACAATCAAAACGTTAGAACCTGGCTTCAGGCTTCTTTTTGAGATTGTCATTCGTTTAACTTCTTGACTAGATGCCGAAACGTAGTTAACACTCACGGTCGACCCCTCAGTAATTTGAGAGTCGTGCCTAGCAATTACCAGTGGCACATTTAAATACGTGGCAGAAGCTTCGGCAACTGGAATTCCTCTCGTTGCCACCGTTAGTACTGCGTCAACTTTCTGAAACAGGTATTGGGTGGCAATGATCCGCCCAATGGTTTTCAACTTCTCCGGTTGGCCTAAAATATCGGACATATAAACATAACCACCAGGAAGATAACGATCGTTATCGTTTAAGATGTCAGAGACCTCTTTAATAAACTGATCAGCCGCCTCTTTTAAAATGTATGGCGTAAATTTGGCGCCCCCAGAAGCTCCGGGAACGGTCTCAACCAGACCAATCCCACGTTGTTGAAATGCTTGCTTCACAATGGCTAAGTCCTCACTAATGGAAGATTTAGCAGAATTGTAGCGCTTAGCGAAAAAAGTTAATGGTACTAATGTATGAGGACGGTTTAATAGATAGTTTGTCATATCTACTAATCGTTCACTTCTTTTAAATTTCATGCTTTCACCTCGTCATAAATTGGCACACAAGGAAATTTTAGCATAAATGTTCGTGTTTTACTTCACTTTATTGAAAAAAGAGTAAAAAAAAGAGGAACTAAATCAAATTAGCCCTCCCTAAAGTGATTATAAATCAGTGATCCAAAGTAAATGGCAACCTCAATAACAGCAATAAAGAAACTGACCGGCCAGTTCGTGTAGTATCCAAGCGTTAATCCAGCCCAAACTCCGATCAAACCAAAAACAATGGCCAGTCCAATCATTTTTCCGACTGAATGGGCAAAGTATTTAGCACTCGCAGCTGGCAAAGTCAAAAGGATAAAAATCAAAAGTGCCCCGACAATTTGAGCAGCCACGGAGACGCTTAAGGCCAGCATCACTAGGAAAATCAATGAGAGAATTCCACTTGGAATTTTCTGGGCTCTGGCTCCCACTGCATCAAACGAATCAAACTTTAAGTCCCGATAAATACATAGGGTCACGATTAACACAATCACCGATAACCAAATCATCTGATGGACTTCAGAAGCACTGATTCCAACAATACTTCCGAATAGGATATTAGTGGCGTAACTAGCACTACTGTTTGAAAGGGCTAGAAATAAGACTCCTAGTCCAATAAAGAGGGCCGAAACAGCACTGATGGTATCTTCTCGTCTTTCGGCAACGGAACCAGCACTCATTCTCCCAACTAGAACCGAACTAATGGTGGTAAAGAGTAGCATCCCGTTTAACGGACTAATCCCAACAAACATTCCAAAGGAAGCTCCAGCAAACCCAATCTCAGATAAAGTGTGGGTCAGAAACGGCATGTTTCTTGAAACGACAAACACCCCGATTACCCCACAGACCACCGCAATGATGGTACTGGCTAAAAAGGCATTACGCATAAATTCAAAACTAAACATCGGCTTGCCCCTTCCAAAATTCTTCAACATTTAAGTTCTTAATTGGTCCAAATTCATAATTATCAGGACGCAAAAACAAGTATTCGTTAGCGAACTTCTTTGCTAGCGGAATGTCATGCGTAACAAAAATTACGGTTAACCCACTTTTGACGTTTAGATCGGAAACCACATTAAGCAGGTTCTCCTTGGCCTCTGGGTCAAGACTTGCCGTCGATTCATCCAAAATCAAAAGATCGGGTTTCACTACCAGCGCCTGTGCTAGATAAGCTCGCTGTTTTTCCCCACCGGAAGTTCTTCCTAATGGTTCTTTGGCAATATCAGTTAGGTTAGTCTCAGTTAGGACCTGATTTAACGTTTCACGATCTTTTCTTGAAAGCCATGGTAGTTTAAACCCACTAAAAGCTAGAGCAACAAAATCTTTTACCGACAACGGATATTCGGTATCAATATTTCTAAACTGGGGCACATACCCAATCTTGACCTGAGAACGATCCGGGATAAACTGAACTTTTCCACTGGTGGGCTTCAATTGACCAAGAATCACTTTGATCAAGGTGGTCTTCCCTACTCCATTCTGGCCTACAATACTTAAAAAACTACCACGTTTCACGTTAAAGCTCAAATCACTTAAAACGTGTTTATCCGCAAAATTAACGGTTAAATTTTCTATCTTTAAAACTAAGTCATCCATCTTTAAACTCCTACCATTTCGAGCTTCAATAGTACTAACGAAGCTTACTAACTAATCAATAGTTCTCAACTAATATAACACTGTTATCTTAAAACATGCAACTAACAACTCGGGGAAATCATGGATTATCTTGACTAATTTAAATGCCCTTATTATCTTAAAGACTACTAATAATATAAAGCAAAAAAAAAGACCTTTCGGTCAATTCATTAAACAAAGTTAATCTCGATGTTCTTGGTCAAAATATCAGTATAACTGTATGATACTTGTCCTAGCTTCTCGTCTGGATCAAGTGTAATTAAAAATACAGCGGGAAATGTCTCAGCCAGAACTCCATCATATTCGTTAGTTCGTTTTCTTCCGGCTTGTGCAGTTACATGGATTTCCTGTCCAATGTGATTATCTAGAAATAATTTAATCTTAGATAGACTAGTTGGCATTATCAATCACCTCGCGTATTACTATTATACATTAAAATCAATATAATGTAAAGGTAATGGATGAATAGCCTGTTATGCCAGCAATCCACTTATGTGAAACTGATTTGCCATTTTCACAAATTGATCAACCGATAACTGTTCGGGACGGTCTGACTTATTAATGCCTAACCGTTTTAAATCCTGTTCAATTTGTTCTTTTACCTCAGGTTTCTTTCCAAAAATACCCTGCAAATTATTCCAGAGTGTCTTTCTTCGGTGCATGAAACATCCATGCGCAAAGCCAAAGAAAGCTTTTTCATCGTAAGCAATCACCTTTTTATCTGTTTTCGGGGTTAACTTGACCACCGCAGAATCAACTTTTGGTGAGGGAATAAAGGACTTGGCCGATACGTTAATTGCAATCTCAACGTTTTCTAGATACTGAGTGATAACCGTCAAAGCCCCATAGTCGCGATTGCCCGGCTTTGCGCTAATTCGTTCTGCCACTTCTTTTTGCATCATCAACACCGTTGAATCAAATTTAACGTTGCCCTTTAAAATATCCATCAAGATTGGTTTGGTGACATAGTAAGGCAAATTAGCCACAACTTTTAGGTGGTGTTTTCCATCAAAGTTTTCTTTAATTAATTTTGGCAGATTAGCCTTCAAGAAGTCTTCATTAATAATTTTAATGTTGTCATAGGGACTGAGAGTCTCATCTAAGATTGGGAGAAGATTCTCGTCAATTTCAAAGGCCATTACGGCGTGAGCTGATTGAGCAATTTGTTCAGTTAATGCCCCAATGCCAGGTCCAATTTCAATTACATCATCGGCTTCTGATATTTGGGCAACTGCAACGATTTCTTTTAAAACTCCAAGATCGTTCAAGAAATTTTGCCCCAAGCTTTTCTTCGCATTTAAACGGTATCGGTTCAAGATGGCCTGGGTCCGAGCTGGACTGCCGATTGCGGGAACTTTACTCATCTAATCCCTCCTTATCATCAACTTGTTTTAGTGCATCGTTAAACTGTTTTTTCGTGATGCCAAACATTTGCAATCTTTTTTGCATTTGTTTAGCGTTAACATACCCCAAATGAAGCAATTCACCAAGTTCCAGTCGGCGTTCCTTGGCTTCTTTCGTTCCTACTAAACCAGCTTGAATCAAATCCTGCTTACTAATGACTTCTGGATTCTCATCGCTTTCGGTGTACACTTCAGACAAGGCATTCCGAATTGCTTCTGGACTAGCATGCTCAACCCCAAGGGATCCCTTCTGTGTATCAGGAACTGCTTCCGACTTTTTCAAAAAGGCATGCTTTGCTTCTGGAATCTCATCTGAAATTATTTTTCTGATTTTTTCCCCAGAAAAATCTGGATCAGTAAAAACGATGATTCCACGGGTTTGTGCCAACCGATCAATTAGATCGAGGGTCTCATCCGAAATCGCAGAGCCCCGGGTTTCAATCGTATCAGCATCAACGGCTCGTTGAATTTGTTTGGTATCATCTTTTCCTTCAACCACAATTACTTCTTTAATTCTTTTCATTTTAATTATCCAATCCAAATATTCGATTCGTATTTTCGTACGTCGCCTTTGCGACCACATCAGGATCAATGTCTTTAAATCTGGCAACTGCTTCTAGGGTATACAAAGAATAAGCCGGCTCATTTTGCCGCCCACGAAACGGTTCTGGCGTTAAATATGGGGCATCCGTTTCCACTAGGATTTTATCCATAGGAGTTACGCGAGCAGCTTCATGAACCTCTTTGGTTTTCTTGAAGCTCACTACCCCACTGTATGAAACCACCATCCCTAAATCAATGAATTTCTTCATCCATTCACTATCTCCGTTAAAACTATGGATAATGCCACCGATTTCACCAATGTTTTCGTCCTTTAAAATCCGGTACACGTCCTCAAATGCATCCCGGTTATGGACTGAGATTGGTAAATGCATGTTTTTGGCAATTTCAATTTGTCGCCGAAAGACTCGTTCTTGCACGTCTTTCGGTGTGACATCTTGAAAATAATCCATTCCAATCTCACCAACGGCAACCACCTTGGGATTTTCTAGTTGCTTTTCGAGCAGTTCTTCCTGCTCACGACCGTAATTCATAGCGTCTTCTGGATGCCATCCAATAATTGAATACAGATTGTCGTACTGAGCTGAAAGCTCCAAGGAACGCTCATTTAGCTCAGTATTGGACCCGACGTTAGCCATTCTAACAACACCAAGTCTTTTGGCGTGTCGAACGTAGCCCTCAATATCATTTTGGAATGGTTGATCGTTTAAATGAGTGTGGGAATCAAATATTTTCATTGACTATTCCTTTCATAATCGAAAAAGTTTCACTAATCATTGACTAGTGAAACTTTTTTACTACTCTAAAGTACTGCCATTATCTAAAGTTTGGTCAACAGTTGCTACTTTAATTGAACCGTCTTTTTGTTCAACGGACAAAATCATTCCCTGACTTAACTCACCACGAAGTTTCTTTGGCTTTAAGTTAGCGACAATGATCACTTTTTTACCAATTAATTGTTTAAAATCTGGATACCACTTGGCAATTCCAGAAACAATCTGACGGTCACCGTCATCGCCAGCATCAAGTTGAAACTTAAGTAATTTATCAGCATTTTCAACTTTAGATACATTTTTAATTTCTGCGACCTTTAATTCAACTTTTTCAAAATCACTAAAATCCAAATTCTTTTTCTCTGATTTTAAAATTGTCTTTTCTGGGTCAAAGGTATTTTTTTGGTCAGCACGTTTCATTGCTGAACGACCCTTGGTTTTGTCAGATTGAGTCATCTGATCCTTAATGAATTTAACTTCAACGTCGCGATCTAAACGAGGGAAAATTGGTTCACCATTCTCAATTACCCTTTGTTTTTCAGGAAGTCCAGAAAGAGCGGCATTTTTTATGTCAAACCCATCCATCTGATCAAGACCTAACTGACGATACATCTCATTCGCCGCATTTGGCATAATTGGACTTACTAAGATCGCAATCAAGCGCAGACTGGCAACCAAATGACTCATGACGTTTGCTAATTTAGCTTGGTCATCTGCGTCATCCTTGTTCTTAGCCAAGGTCCATGGCTCAGTCTGATCGATGTACTTGTTGGTTTGAGAAACTAATTTCCAAATCTCAGCCAAGGCATCAGATAAATGAGTGTCATTCATTAACCGTTTAAATTCTGAAACGGTTGTTTTAGCAATTTTTTGTAAATCAACACTCGGTTGATCATTGGAATCGTGATATGAAGGTGTTACGCCATCTTCGTATTTATTGACCATTGCAATCGTTCGGTTCAACAAGTTACCAAGGTCGTTAGCTAGGTCATAGTTAACCCGATCAACAAAGTCTTCAGGAGTAAAAATCCCGTCACTTGCAAACGGAATTGCTCTAATCAGATAGTATCTGGTAGCGTCTAATCCATAACGATCGATTAACGTCTCAGGATAAATTACGTTGCCCTTTGACTTGGACATCTTTCCGTCTTTCATGGTCAGCCAGCCGTGGCCATAAATTTTCTTTGGCAGTGGGAGACCAAGGGCGTGAAGAATAATTGGCCAATAAATGGTATGGAAACGAACGATTTCTTTCCCAACCATCTGTAGATCAGCTGGCCAAAATTTCTTAAACAACTCGTCATTATCACTGTCATAACCAAGGGCAGTGATATAGTTTGACAATGCATCAATCCATACGTAAACCACGTGCTTAGGATTTGACTTAACGGGAACTCCCCACTTAAAGGTGGTTCTCGAAACCGCTAAGTCATCCAAACCTGGTTTTAAGAAGTTGTTAACCATTTCGTTCATTCTAGAATGCGGCTCAATGAAGTCAGGATGCTCTTTGTAGTAATTCATTAACCAATCAGAATATTTACTCATCTTAAAGAAGTAACACTCTTCGTTAACAAGTTGAACTTCGTGTCCAGATGGGGCTTTTCCGCCAATCACGTTGCCCTCAGCATCACGATAAACCTCTGCTAATTGTGATTCGGTAAAGTATTCTTCGTCTGAAACCGAGTACCACCCCGAATACTGTCCAAGATAGATGTCGCCTTGGTCTTGTAACGTTTGAAATATTTTTTGCACGGCTTTTACGTGCTTATCATCAGTGGTTCTGATGAAATCGTCGTTAGAAATATCTAAATTAGCCCACAAGTCAGATATTTGAGTGGCCATCTTATCAACGTAACTTTTAGGATCAACACCCAACTTTTCTGCTTTTTGTTCAATTTTTAGTCCGTGTTCATCGGTTCCGGTTAAATAAAACACGTCGTAGCCAGATTCCCGCTTAAAACGAGCCAGTGCGTCACAGGCAACCGTCGTATAAGCGTTCCCGATGTGTAACCTTCCTGATGGATAATAAATTGGTGTTGTAATGTAATATGTTGGTTTTTCAGCCATCCCAATTCGCTCCTTTATTCCTATCGTACAAACTAAATCGTACCAATATTATACTACTTTTGTCCCTTAAAACAGATCGAGTTGCATGGGAGCTAACCCACCAAAGTTCAATCCTAAAATCTTTTTTAACTGAAGGGCATTGTCAGCCGCATCATGACCAGAGTTGTTGTTAAAAATGACGCAAACTACCTTAGCTTTTTGGCGTAGATCATCAACAACTTCGGCAAAATGCTTTAATTCCTCTTCGTTATAACGGTACAGAGTCCGTTTCTTACGCCACTGGGAGCTCTTTTCAAACCAGCCCTTTTGGTTTTGACCGTGCAGTCGAAGCATGACGAAATTTTTATCCGTAACAACGGGTTCAAAGGGCACGCCATCTGACAGGTTATGAGGCTCGTCAGCGATCACTTCACTCATTTTGAGGCTCTTTAGATAATCGTGGACATCATTTGAGATTTCATCACCATACCAGCTAGGATTACGAAACTCAACTGAGATGGGTAAACTTCCCATCCACTCACGAACTAGTCGAAGGTACCTAATGTTATCATTGTTTAAACGGAAGTACGGTGGAAACTGAAATAAAACGGATGCCAACTGATTACCATCTACTAGTGGCGCAACCATCTCACCATACCGCATAAATTGCTCCCTTCTAACCTGCTCATTATCTTCACCAAACTGTGGCAAATGATGTTTGGTCATCAAATAATTGGCCTTTAAGATGAATTGAAAATTGTTTGGAACCTGCTTTTGCCAATTCTCCACCGTCTTAATCTTAGGGATGCCGTAAAACGGATTATCAACCTCAACAACGGGAAAATGTTCCGCATATTCTGATAAAGTAACTTTGCGATCTTCCCCATTAATCAGTGATGGATGATCAGACCAGGTTGTCAGTCCAATTAAAATCACGTTACCACCTATACTTTCAGTTTATCAAAGAAATCAACGGCATCTTCTTGCACCATGGTGAACGGAAACGGAAAATTAAGTGCCTCTTGGTTAATCGCAATCACATCGGCACTAGGATTACGGTAATCAAGTAATCCGGCAAACGGATAGACTCGCATTGAAGTCCCAACGATCACAATTAGATCACTTTGACTCATCAATCGAACACTATTTTCAATTGTTTGAGGATTAATTCCCTCACCATATAAAACAATGTTAGGGCGCAAAATTCCACCACAGTTTTGATGATACATACTCTTCATATATTCATGATAATCAACGTGTTTGCCACATTTTTGACAGTAAATATCATACAAGTTACCGTGAAACTCATTCAGGTTCTTTGCGTCAGCTTTTTCGTACAGATTATCAACGTTCTGAGTGATAATACTAGCCCGATTTTGACGGGTTAATTCCGCCTGCTTTTTGTGAATAACGTTGGGTTGAGCATCTGGATAGTACATGTTCTTTTTGACGTACTCGTAGAATACCTCAGGTTCATTTACTAAGCAGTCGTGACTCAAGTAATATTCCGCTGGTTTACTGCTCTTGTCATTCGTATACAATCCGCCCTTAGAACGATAATCGGGAATTCCAGAAGGGGTAGAGATTCCGGCTCCCGTTAAAAATACGATGTTTTTAGCATTATCAAACTTTTCTTGAATATTATCTTGATTCATATTGTCACCTTATCTCAATAAATATGGGATCCGTAAGTCTTGATACAACTCTTTAACCGTCTTTGAATATAGTTCTTTGAAATAGTCTTCACTTGCCTTTTTACCAGCTGGACCACTTGTCACAAACGAATTTTGGTCATCCGATTTGGTAAAGCCCACGTACGCTCTTTTGTTAGTCTTGGTCTCCTTTAATTCTGAGTGATAAAGGTTAAAAACCTGTTTCACTTGCAAACCGAGTTGGCGCTTTGAGAAGACCGCCGTTAGCATCACAAAATCATTTAATTGTAAGGCTGGAAGTCCCCAGTTCTTCATCTGTTTATCAAAATCACGGTATAGCTTGACCACATCGCGTCTGAGGGTAAATGGTGAGTCCACCGGCTTCTCTGTGAGCATTGCGTAGAGTTCCTTAGCGGCCTTTAAAGAAATGGGGAAACTCGTTTGAAATACGTCTTCGTACTGATCAAAGTGGTCGCCAAGAAAAATCATGGCATCCAGAATGGTCACCAATCGTAACGGCATTTCATCGTCGACCTTCCCAGATTCAGGGGTAATCGTCTGTCTAACACCCTTAACATATTCCTTTTCAACCGCTTCATCAACTAAACCGTGCTTTCGCTGTTCAGCATACACGACAAAGTGACATACATCATCGTACAACTCAGTTCCCATGTACATTAACTGTTCATCAAGTTGCTTATCCCCACTAGTAAGGGGAAAGTAAATCTGTGGAAAACCACGGAGTGTCATTAACAAGTGTAACAACTCATGAGTAGCGGTAAAATCTGGCTCAGTCAGATCTCTAATCTGCACGTAAAGTCGATCACCATCTTGCACGACTTGTGCTTGGTCATGTCGCACATAACCGGACTTTAAGTTGCCAATAAATTGAACCTCAACATCCCCTGGAAAAAAGTGACTGACTTCGTTAATTAAGCCTTGCGTCGTCTTACTTAATTGCACATTATCATTATTTTCGGCCATCTGATCCAAACTTCCCTTCTATAATTTGTTTTGCGTTTTCTAAGTTTCTTTGATTTGTTGGTAATTTCTTTAATGCGTTAATCACCATGTCCAAGTTCTTACTGGAAGCTCCAGCAGACATGGCGAGTGATTTCATCTGAAGGTTCATGTGACCCCGTTGAATCCCATCGGTTACAAGCGCCTTTAGGGCTGCCAGATTTTGTGCTAATCCCACAGAAGCAATCACCTCCATGAATTGCATGGCAGAGCTAACGTTTAAAATTTGATAGTTAATCCTACTCATTGAAAAGAGCCGAGTTGCACCACCAATGATTCCTGAGGGTACCGGAATGGTAATTTCTCCCTTTAATCCGTCAGGAGTAACTCGCCATTGACCAACCCCACGATACTGACCATCCCTTGCGGCATAGGAATGAACCGCACTTTCAACGGCGCGCCAGTCATTACCAGTGGCAACGAGAACCGCATCAATCCCATTCATGATCCCCTTATTGTGAGTTGCCGCCCGTTTTGGGTACTTATTTGCAATTAATGAGGCTTCTGCGATTTTTTCAGCAACGTTTTTTCCGTCCAATTGACCTCGTTTTAGGGCCCGAAACGGAACGGTTCCTGATGCTGTAACCAAATTTTTATCCCCATAATTCGATAAAATACTCATTAAAGATGATTGACTAGTGTTGATTTCAATGTATGTCGAAAGAGCCTCAAGCATCGAATTCATGATGTTAGCCCCCATCGCATCACCGACGTCAACGAACAGTTCAATCACCAGATAATGATCGTAAAGAGGTGAGACGGTCAAATCGTGGACACCACCGTATTTATCAATTGTGGGATGAGCATCGTGTGCAACCTGCATTAATTTAACTCGATGATTTTCAACCCATTCGGTAAATTGAACCGGATCCGAGACTCCTAAAATGACTTCACCAGTCAAGATGCGACTCTGAGACTTAGCCTGAATGCCGCCACCAACACGAAGCATGTTGGCGCCGTTACTAGCGGCCGCAATGACCGAGGGTTCTTCAATCACCATCGGAATTAAATGTTCGACTCCGTTAATTACAAAGTTAGTTGCAACCCCCTCTGGCAATCCGTAGTCGGTAAGGTAGTTTTCAATCATGTGGCTACTAGCATCTACGAAGTGACTTTCAATCACATCAAGTTGTGTTCGATCAAGATCGGCAAATTCGGCAACCTGCTGTAACCGTTTTTGATATGATTTTTTATAAAATCCATTAAAATCGTTCAAAATGACACCTATTTTCTAAAATGAGGACTATTCTCAATGTATTCATTAATCAGTCCCTCACGCACGCCACCGTTTGAGAAAATGACCCGCTTGGAATCAATAAAATGCATCATGACAGTTAAACAAAGGGAACCACCAATGATGACGTCGGCACGGTCGTTTTCAAGCCCATTAATCTTTTGACGTTCAGCCAAAGTCTTACTCAGAAACATTTCCATCGTACTGTTGACCTGTTTTCTGGTTAACTGAAAATTTTGGATGTGATCAACATGGCTTAAATGTTGGTACTGCCGATTAATTCTTGCAATTGCGCGGGCAGCGCCACCAATCAAAACAATCGGATAATGAAGGGGCTTCTTAATCCAAGGAATCCGACTATACACTTCGATAACGTAAGACTCAGCCGCAAATAAATCAGCTGGAGTCACCTGGTTAATCAAATGAAATTGTTCCGAAATTTTTACTGCCCCAATGGGAACGCTGATACAATGGATATCTTTTTGGTTTCTAACCTGAATAATTTCAACACTAGCACCACCAACATCCATCAAGAGATAATCTTTAACCGCCAATCGATCAGAGATTCCTAGATAATCATAGTAAGCTTCTTCCTTACCGGTTAACACGCGAATCTTAATGTGAAGCTGCTTATAAACATTGTGTAAAAAATCCTTTTGATTTTGAGCTTGGCGCACCGCTGCCGTAGCAATGGCACGAACCACAACGTTTTTATACTTTGAATACTCTGACTTAAAGGATCGAAGCGCCGAGATCGTACGATTCATTGCAGTTATCTGTAAAATGTTATTTTGTCCGATTCCCTCAGACAATCTCGTATCGTTCTTAACGCGTTTAATCTCATGATAACTTCCATCGGAATCGATGCAATAAATTGCCATTCTGACTGAGTTTGAACCGATATCAATGATAACAAAGTTCTCCATTCGATTCTCCTCCTCAAGTATTTATTCATATTTGGTGCTATGACAATTTATCTACTTAAAATAATTAATCCCCATGGCATCGCGAACTTCTTCAAGGGTGTTTTCTGCAACAATGTTAGCCGCGTCGCTTCCGTCTTTTAAGACCCTGTATACATACTCAGGATCCTTAGCTAACTTTTCTCGACGTTGTCGAATTGGCTTGAGTTCATCTTGCAAAACTTCGTTTAAATACAACTTAATTTTAACATCTCCAAGACCACCGTGTTGATATTGCTTTTTAAGTTCACTAACTTTTTGCTTGTCGTGAGCGAAAATATCCAGATACGTAAAGACCGTGTTTCCTTCAACTTGACCTGGGTCATCAACGTGGACGTGCTTTGGATCCGTGTACATGGACATCACTTTTTTCTTAATGGTATCGGCATCGTCAGCAAGGTAAATGGCATTATTAAGCGACTTACTCATTTTGGCATTTCCGTCGAGGCCGGGAATGCGCCCCATGCCTTTCGGTGGAAAGAAACCTTGTGGTTCAACCAATACGTTCTTGTGATAGGCACTATTAAAGCTTCTAACAATCTCCCTAGTCTGTTCGATCATTGGCTCTTGATCTTCTCCGACCGGAACCACGGTTGCCTTAAAGGCAGTGATATCAGCAGCTTGACTGACCGGATAAATGAAGAAACCAGCTGGTACACTTTCACCAAAGTTTTTCTGTTTAATCTCAGTTTTAACGGTCGGATTTCGTTTCAACCGGGAAACCGTTACTAAATTAAGATAAATCATGGTTAGTTCATTTAAGGCTGGGATCTGGGATTGGACAAAGATCGTTGATTGATTTGGATCAAGTCCGACCGCTAGATAGTCCAAGGCTACCTGCAACAGACTGTTTTGAATCTTCTTTGGATCACGAGCGTTATCGGTCAAAGCCTGCATGTCAGCAATCATGATGAATGGATCGTAGTTACCCGAATTCTGCAACTCTAAACGGCTCATTAACGAACCAACGTAGTGTCCAATGTGAAGTTTTCCGGTCGGACGATCACCAGTTAATACAATTTCTTTTTTTGCCATCGTAATTTTCCTTTCTTTAATAAAAAACGTCCTATTGAATAATCAATAGGACGCCTTTGAACGTGGTACCACCTAAATTGCAGAGGTTTCTCTGCCACTTAAACTATAAGGTTGTTACCCATTATCCAGTTCGTGTCGTCTGACTAATCTCAGTAAACATAGCCTCTCTGTTATTTGACTCCACTACTTACCAAACTAAATACATATTAACATCATTTTATGCGATTTATGACGGGTTGTCAAAGCACGAAAAAATTGACAGTACCGGCTTTTCAAATTAGAATTATTCACGAATTAAAGGGAGGAGGATGCACTTGAATAAGGATGAAAAAAACAAAGAGCAAGAGCGGGTCACCTGGGTCGGTTCCCAGTTGGACGAAAAAATCCAAGACACCCAAACCGAATATCAAAAAGCCAAGGCAGAAACTCAACGAGTTCAAAAAGATTACGGGACTAACACGTCCGCAAATTATTTGGAAGCTGATGACCGGATTGAAACTAGTGCCGACCTGCAACAACAGCGAAGCTTAACTAACAAAGTGGTTGAGGATCAAGCCATTGTTGAAAGCCAACTAGCCACTTACCAGGATCTTAAAAAATCCCCTTATTTTGGTCGAATTGACATCTCAGACGAGGGCTTTTCTGACGTTGATCACCTATACATTGGGAAGGCATCTTTCATCGATAAAAACGGTGAATTCTTAATCTATGATTGGCGAGCTCCCATTTCAAGTGTCTACTATAATGGTACGCTTGGAAAAGTTGCTTATGACACTCCCAATGGAAAACAAAACACCGACCTTTTAAAGAAGCGCCAGTTCCAGATTAAAAACGGTAAGATCATCAACATGTTCGACACTAACGAAACGGTTGGTGACGAACTCTTACAGAGTGCTTTAAGTGATGAAAACAACGAAAAGATGCAAAACATCGTGGCCACCATTCAGCACGAACAAAATGACATTATTAGGGATACCACCAGTAACTTGCTGGTGGTTCAAGGAGTGGCCGGATCAGGAAAGACCTCAGCGCTCTTACAACGGATTGCTTTTCTGTTATATCACAGTCGTGACTCTCTAAATGCTGACCAAATTTTACTCTTTTCTCCGAACCTCCTCTTTAGTAACTACATCAAGGACGTATTACCAAGTTTAGGAGAACGTAGTATGCGTCAGGTTACGTTAGCTGAATTTTTTGCCCACCGCCTTGAAGGCATGAGGGTTCAGACCCTTTTTCAACGTTACGAAGCTTCCGATCATGATTCTGATTCTCAACTTCGCGAATTCAAGAATAGTCAGAACTTCATCGATCAGATTGAAAACTACGTCAAAAATATCACCTCTGATCAAATTAAGTTCGATGATATTCACTTTAATGGTGAAGTTTACTTTTCTAAAAAGGAAATTCGTGAGATTTACGCTAGTCTACCAAGTGGGATGACCAGCAGTGAAAAACTCCTTCAAACGAAGAATCGTTTAATTAAGAGACTGAAGAATCGTATTCACGATGAAACTAAGAAAAAATGGGTCGCTGACATCATCGACACCATGAGCGAAGAACAGTACCACAATCTTCTGGGTGAAAAACACTTAAATGACTTTGAGGAACTAGACGATGAACGAAACTACATCGCTACGCGACTAGTTAAAGATCGACTTAGTACCGTGTACGATGCCATCTACAACGATGAGTTTTTCGATCCATACGTTCAATACGCTGATTTTCTTGACCACGTTAAGTTGCCTGAAAATGTTGAACCAGATGCTTTTAAACAAAGCAAAAATGATTTCCTAAATCACATTGAATTTCACCAAATTGGTTTGGACGACACTGCCCCCCTACTGTACTTGAGGGATCGTTTCAGTGGGGAAAATAAAAACGTTAACATTAAATACCTCTTCGTCGACGAGATTCAGGACTACTCAATTGCCCAGATTATGTATCTCAAGCTCATTTTTCCGAGAGCTAAGTTCAACCTGATTGGTGATAGTGAACAGGCCATTTTCAAGGATGTCGAATCAGCCCAAACGTTATTGGACAAGCTTAATGATGCCATCCCTAGTAAACATTCCCGGCTAATTCAACTGAATCGTTCATACCGCTCAACCTATCCCATCACGTCCTTTGCCAAGTCATTACTACCAGATGGAAATGACATTGAGGCCTTCAACCGAAATGGGGAAAAACCTGAGTTAATCGTGAAGGACAATTTTAATGAACTAACAAGTTCTTTATTTGACGTTATCAACGACCAACTTCAAAAACACGAAAACGTCGCGGTCATTACTAGAGATGCCACATCGTCCAAACAAGTTTATCAAAAGGTCAACGCTCACTTTGACTCTACATTATTAAAGGATAGTGACCGAGATATGACCTCACCAGTTGTCGTACTTCCCGTCTACTTGGCCAAGGGACTCGAATTCGATTCGGTCATTGCCTGGGACGTCTCAAAAAAGAATTACCCTGATCAGCACTCACTCGGAGTCCTTTACACAATTCTGACCCGCGCCATGCATTCGCTAACCCTGTTGTGTAACGGCGAGGTTTCGCCGTTGATTCCCCAACAAGCCATCAGTGATAATTTAATTAAAGTCAGCAAAAATTCAACGGCCGAATAAAAAACTCTCACTATGATTACGTAGTGAGAGTTTTAAACTATGAAAATAAATGATAAGCCATTCCCGGGAGTCGAACCCGGCACCTTTTCCTTACCATGGAAATGCTCTACCTACTGAGCTAGAATGGCATTCCCATTTTACCACACCAAAAATGGTACACTAGGATAGAATTCATAAAGATTAGAAAAGGACGATAATATGAAACGACATTTTAAACTTTCCCTCCTAGTCACTTGTCTCGTACTACTGATGATTCCACTCACAGCCTGTCACAAATCGGCAGCCCATGACCCAAAGAAAATTCAGATTGTGAGTTCGGTGAACTTCTATGGTGATGCTGCCCAACAAGTCGTCGGAAAGTATGGTCACAACACGTCCATCATTAATTCAGACGTTGATCCCCACGACTTTGAACCAACAACTAACAACGCGAAAGAAGTTGCCAAGGCAAACGTGGTCATCTCAAATGGAATTGGTTATGACGATTGGATGAACGAATTAATTCACAACGCTGGAAACGACCATCAACAGGACGTAAACGTTGGCAAATTGATGCATAAAAAAGATGGCGACAACGAACACATTTGGTATAAACCAACTACCATGGACCACTTAGTTGACCATCTAGTTACTGTCTACAGTAAGATTGATCCAGATCACCATGAGTATTTTGAAAAAAACGCCCAAACCTACAAACATGAATGGGGCAAAACGCAACGGTTAATCAAGCAGTTATCAAAGAATTCGCACGGTCAATCAGTTGCAACCAGCGAGCCCGTCTTTGACTACTCACTTTCAGCCCTTGGTTACAAACTTAAGGACTACAGGTTCTCAAATGCGATCGAAAAGGGCGTCGATCCTTCAGTCAGTGACATTTCCAACCTGCAAAGTGACATGCGCAACCATAAGATTGCCTTCTTCGTTAATAACACTCAGTCTGATAGTCCGGTGGTTACACAAATGGTTAAGTACGCTAAAATACATCATGTTCCCATCCTAAACGTGTCAGAGACCGCTCCAAAGGGGCAAAATTACATGCAGTGGATGAACAATCAGTACCAAGAACTTGAAAAAATTCAAAAACAACAATAAAAAATGATGCTCAAAATTTGAGCATCATTTTTTATCTAGTTAACTTTTAAAGCTTGTTCCATTGCCTTTTGTTCCATCTGATTTTTAGCTTTGTTCTGCATTTGCGCCTTAAATTCATTCTCAGCTTGTTTTTGCAGCTTAGCTTGGTCCTTTGGTGACATCTTTGGATTTTCGGCCATAGCTTGTTGTATCTTAGCTGCTACAAACTGTTTCCCAGAAGCGGCCATCTGTTGCTGAGCTTCAGGACCTTGTTGTGACTGCTTCATTTGAGCAGCCTCTTGTTTCATGGCCTTCCCAAATGCTTTAGCTTGTTCAGGTGTGAATACCATGTAACCTGATTTTACGTGGAAGGTATTCGTACGTTTAATAAAGGCTTCTTTTTGAGCAAACATGAAGAAGACTTTGTAAAATTTATTTTTGTAGACCCAATCTTGTTGCTTCGTAACCAGTTTGTTTGAATCGCCACCTGGTTTGATTTCATTCGTAGTGTCAATCGCAGGTGTTACGGTTGGCTTCTTTTGATTTGCATTCTTTTTGTAGATCACAACTTTATCATTAGTCTGACCAATCTTCTTATACAATATCATGTTGGCTTGATTGTTCACTGATGTAAACGAAGTGGTCTTAACCGTGGTTTTCTTTTCCATCCCAAAGTGATTGTGGTAATTGGCAATCATTAGACCAATCGTAATGATAATCAAAGCAGCAAATATAAGGCCTAAAGAGGTCGCCACTTTTTTATTAGCAATCAAATTCCACGTTAAGAAAAAGGCAATTACAAAAATAATTAGTAAGATAAATATCATTATTTTTTACCTCCCTTTTCAAAAACAGGATCTTCAGTAACATGACCCTTTTTCAACGCAAACGTCAATAGAAAGGCAATTAATGAGATTAAGAATGCGACTCCAAAGGCTGCCATGTATCCTTTCAAATTAGCGTTAATTGCTCCAGCTCGATATGCCAACGGATTAATTTTAAGTAAGTGTTTTGCTGGCATATTATTGGTAGTAACATTGGCTAAAATTGAAATCATAACGGCCGTTGAAATTGATCCACAAACCTGTCTAAAGGTATTGTTAGCAGCAGTTCCATGTCCCATTTCAGAAACTGGAAGAGCATTCATTCCAGATGTCGTTACTGGCATCATGGACATTGCCACCCCAAACATTCTAATCGCATACAAAATAACAACGTAAATGGTTGGAGTATCCTTTGTTAAAAACAAAAATGGAAAAGTTCCAACCGTCAATAAGAACAATCCACCCATTGCTAAACGACGGGCCCCAAACTTATCGAATAGTCTTCCAGTAATTGGGCTCATAAATCCGGTTAAAAGTGCTCCGGGTAATAGAGTCAATCCGGAATGAAAAGCACTCATCCCTCTAACAATTTGTAAGTAAAGAGGTAAGACCATTTCAACTCCGACCATTCCCATGAAGACCACCGCACTGACAATGGTTCCAAGTCGAAATTCACGTGATTTGAAAACATTTAAATTCAAGAACGGGTTCTTCATGACCAGTTGACGCCATCCAAAGAGAATAATAAAAATGATTCCAATAATTAATCCCCAAATGACAGTTGGACTGCCCCAACCGTCATTTCCAACTGACGAGAATCCATAAAGTAAACTACCAAAACCAATGGTAGACAAAACTAATGAGAGATAATCTAGCTTACTTTTCTTAGTTGGAAGAACTGGTTTAACAAAAAACAGTCCTAAAACAATGACTATGGCAACAATGGGAGCAATAATCCCAAACAAATTTCGCCAAGATGAAGTATCAATCACCCATCCAGACAAAGTTGGTCCAATGGCAGGCGCTAAACCAACGACGATTCCAGCAAGTCCCATGGCAGTGCCCCGTTTTTCTGCTGGAAAAATTGACAACATGATAGTCTGAAGTAATGGCATGGCAATACCAACTCCAACACCTTGAATCAAACGTGATCCAAATAAAAACCAGAAGCTTGGAGCTATCCATGACCCCACCGTTCCAATCTCAAAGATGATCATTGCTGATAAGTACAGCCATTTAGTGTTAAAACGTCCACTCAACCAGGCACTAACCGGAATCAAAATTCCGTTAACCATCATAAATCCGGTGGTTAACCACTGAACGGTCGAGGTATTAACATTAAAGGCACGCATTAATGTAGGAAAAGCCGTTGACAAAATGGTTTGGTTTAAAACCGTACAGAAGGTTCCAACCAAAAGAATAATGACAAACATGGTCCGATTATACTTTTTGCCATTAGCATCAACAGCAGGAATATTATGCATTATATATGCCCCTTTCAAAAGCTTAATTAATTAATATTTGCTCAAAATTACAACACAAACTACTATACAACCATCCGATGTTTATGTCAATTTAATTGACACGTGCATTATTTTACATATAATTAGTATTGTATTATTTAATGAATTCATCGAGTTTGATTAAGCATAGAAAGTAGGTAAACCCTTGGAAAATGAGAATGATCAAGACGTAGCTGACCTCAACGGACGACTCGGAAAAATCATCAAAAAAAATAACATTTCGGTTGGCATTGGTGATATTTCCAAGTGCTCCGGTCTTTCCCAAAGTAAGATTCGCTACTGGGAGCAGCGAGGATACATTACTTCTTTACCAGTTCATAAAAATCAAAACAAGCGATATAGCATTTATACCTTAGTAACCGTTTTATTAATCAAATCCTATCTAGAGTCCGGCTTTACTCTAGCCACGGCAGTAGATAAGGCAAAACGTCACGAAGAAATCAGTAAAGTTTTTAAAAAATTAATCCTTGATCGGGTTCAATACGTTAAAACTAAAAATGACGACTACTGCATTAATATGGGACCTCTTTCAGACGACCCCAGTAAATCGGTCATTATCAAAGTAAGCGATCGTGGTAGTAAAATCACACTAATGGATACAAAAAAGACACTTCCTAATTAATTAGGAGGTGTCTTTTGGTTTAGATTAAATTACTTATTTTCGCCTAATTTAACCTTGTCTAAAATGTTTAAGTCAGAGTCAATATCATAAACAATTGGTTGACCAGTAGCAATCTCAACGTTCATGATGTCTTCATCAGAGATTCCTTCAATGTACTTAGTTAAAGCACGAAGAGAGTTACCATGGGCAGCAACGATCACATTCTTGTTGTCTAACAATTTAGGAGCAATGTGATCTTGCCAGAATGGAATAACTCGTTCCAAAGTAACCTTTAAGTTCTCACCACCAGGGATCGCCTTTGGATCTAAGTCAGCATAACGACGATCTTTAGCAGCTGAGCCCTCATCATTTGCGTCCAAAAGTGGAGGCAAAACATCGTATGAACGACGCCAGATGTGAACTTGTTCCTTACCGAATTTTTCAGCAGCTTCCGCCTTATTTTGGCCTTGAAGTGCACCATAGTGACGTTCGTTTAAACGCCAAGACTTCAAAACTGGAATCCATAATTGGTCACTTTCATCCAACACATAATTTAAAGTCTTGATGGCACGCTTTAAAACTGAAGTGTAAGCTTGGTCAAATTGAATGCCTGCTTCAGCAATTAATTTACCCGCATTTTTAGCCTGCTTAACTCCTTCTTCACTTAAGTCAACGTCGACCCAACCAGTGAATTGGTTCGATAAGTTCCATTCACTTTGGCCGTGTCTAACAAATACTAATTTAGCCATTGTAATTACCCCTCTTTTGTTTTTATACTAGTTTATTTTACATCATTTAAAACTTTTTTTCACTAACTTACTGATCTTACTAAACCAACCTGGTTTCCGATTTCTCGCCACTTCATCAACGTTTTGGACTCCCAAGACGTCCAGTAAAAAGGTGAAAACAGGAACCGAAACGATTAATCCCCACGTCCCAAAGATGTGTTCACCAACCAGAAGGACTACGAACGTAAAGAAGATGGGCAGCTCGGTCTTAGCCGACATGAACTTGGGGTTTAACACGTATGCTTCAAGTAGATGAACCAACATAATGATAATGAAGATGTATACCACGTATCTAAATCCACCTACAGTATAACCAATCAAGGTTAGAGGGATTAACGAAATGATAACCCCAGCCACCGGAATGAGGCTCAAGAAGAAAATCATGACAGCTAAGATCAAAAGCTGTGGAATTTGCATGATCCATAAACAAATCGTGGTAATGGTCGTGTTACAGATTGCGATAAAGAATTGGGCTTCAATCACAACCCCAAAGGTTTTGACGAAAGTCTTCGCGAAAAACAGGATATCCGAGAAGAACCACCCAAAGGTACTGGTTAAAAACTTCTTAGAAAAGCGCTTCACCTGCTTAAGTTCCAAGGTAAAAAAGAAACTCAAAAGTAGTGACAAGACCATAGCAATCCCAGTTGAACCAATGCTTGTAATGTAACTCCAAATCAGGTTCATACTTCCCTTAATCTGGTTTGGTACATTAAAGTTCTTTAGTAACCATAAAACCCACGAACGTAATTCTGGGTTTTTAATCGAATGGGGACTTTCATAAAAGGTAATTAGCGTCTTGGTTATTTCAACTCCCTGCTCAGCAATCTGGGGGAGGTACAGGACACTTACCAGTACAATGGCTCCCACAATTAATAAGTAAATCACAATGACCAAGATTGGAATCGGAATCTTAATCCGGGCCCGAATCCAAAGTACTAGCTTGGTTATTAACAACGTAAAGATAAAGGTCAAAAGAATGGTGGTCATCATTGAGCGACAGAGATACAGAACAACGACAATTAGCAACAAGACCACTGCCCGTCTTAATTTTGTGTTATTTAAAAATTTTTGCCACCAATTGGTTAAATTCTCCATTTTGGTTTTAATCCATCCCCTCTCCATTCATAATTCGTATTTAACACTTTACTCAAATCAATTTTAATAGTAATACGTAATATTTTTATTATAGCATCTAATGTAATTTGTTAAAATTCATGTCAGTCTATTTTACGAGTTTCACAAAAAAAGGTTATAATGGCCATATAACTATTGAATTAAAGAGAGGTTTTTATATGCTTGAAAAGACGTTTTACAGTGAATTTATCAAACACAGTTTTAATATTCCATTAAAGGTAACATACTGGGATGGTTCTACCAAGACTTATGGTAAGGGTGAGCCTAAAGCTCACATTACCATCCACAAGGCAATTCCAATTAAAGATATTACCAGTAATGCTTCAATCGCTTTAGGTGAAGCATACATGGATGGTGTAATCACTGTTGAAGGGATTTCTTTAGAAGATTTAGTTGCAGCAGCCTACCTGGATAGTAGCAGTTTCTTACACAACAAGAAATTCATTAAGTGGCTACCAAAGTCTTCTCATTCAGAAGCGGCAAGTAAAAAAGATGTGCAAAAGCATTATGACATCGGAAATGAATTCTACAAAATTTGGCTTGATAAGACCATGACCTATTCATGTGGTTACTGGGAAAGTCCAGAAGATAGCCTGTACGATGCTCAGATGAATAAAGTTCATCACATCATCAAGAAACTAAACCCACAGCCTGGTGGTACTCTTTTAGATATCGGTTGTGGTTGGGGTACTTTAATGTTAGTTGCCGCTAAAGAATACGACCTAAAGGTTACTGGTGTGACTCTTAGTCAGGAACAATGCGACTACGTTAACGAACAGATCAAAAAGTACGGTCTTGAAGACGTCGCTGAAGTCCGCCTTCAAGATTACCGTGAACTACCAAAGTCAGAAAAGTGGGATTACATCACGTCTGTTGGAATGTTTGAACACGTTGGGAAAGAAAATCTTGATGAATACTTCAAGGTCGTTTCAGACCACTTAGCGAAAAACGGAAACGCCCTCATCCATGGAATTACCAGACAACAGGGTGGTGCGATCAATGGTTGGTTAAATAAGTGGATCTTCCCTGGGGGTTACATCCCTGGTTTGACCGAAAACTTAGACCATATTATTGATAATGGCATGCAAATCTACGATCTTGAATCACTAAGAAGACACTACCAGAAGACTACGGAAACATGGGACAAAAACTTCAATGCGCACCGAAAAGAAATTGAAAATATGTTTGACGAACGTTTCTGCCGCATGTGGGACTTGTACCTTCAAGCCTGTGCCGCTTCATTTAAGGTTGGAAATATCGATGTCATGCAGTACCTCATTTCAAAGGGACCGGCTGGTGCATCACTTCCAATGACCCGTGACTACATGTACAAATAACTTAATATAATAGATAGTAAAAGACGTAACTTCATCAATTAAAGTTACGTCTTTTTGTTATCAAATATTCATTAAAGGACAAACGTTAACAGAAACACCGCCGCTAGTCCTGCCATCACTGAAACTAGCATAGATCGGGTCCAGTAAGCAATCCCAATTACCAACACGGCAGCGATTAACTCTGGTCCCTGACCACTAATCGAAAAGGCATATGACTGATTAATAAAAATATCCTTTACTACCAGTGAAGTAAACAGACAAATTGGTACAAATTCCATCCATTCGGTAAACCACTTTGGAATTTTGCGCTTTCTAAAAAATGCTAATGGTATAAATCTTGGAGCTAAAGCAACCAAAAAACACAGCAATATTAACAGAAAGTGTTGCATCGCATCCCATTTCATAACAATTCTCCCAACTTATTCCTTCGGTGTCCCCGCAGGGTTTTTAAACGTCTTAAGAAAAATACTTTTCTTGTTGGTCTTACGTTTTCGACTCCGAAAGTATTTATCAAGCAAAAAACCGACGAACGATGCAACTAACGTCGCCGCAACTAATCCGAGTGTTGATTTAGTTAACACTAAGAAGAAGATCGCAAGGCCAGCCGCAAAAAGTGCAATAAACACTTTTAGCAAATCCTTTAACTGCATCACAATCATATACAAGAAGAGCGCTGTGAGTGCGAAATGCACCACGGTTAGATCAATTGTAAGAGCTGACCCAATTAAACTCCCCACTAAGTTACTAATGGTCCAGAAAAATAACGTAAAGTGTTCCACCTGTAACGCATCCTTCGGGGTCCATTTCTTGTCAGTTGAAAATTTTAAATAGTTCACAGCGTAATTTTCGTCATTTAAAGAACAGGCAAAAAAGAACGTAAAGAGCGTGTTCTGCCCGTGAAGATACTTAGAAAGACTCGATCCTAATAATGCGTATCTCAGCTCTAGGAAAAACAGCATCAACACAATCGTTAGAAGTGGTGAATTAATGGTTAACATGGATGCGATCAAAAATTGGGCACCACCGGAAAAAACCAGTAGTGATACCAAAATCGTGTTAAACGTGTTAAATCCCGCGGCGTGTAGCAAAATCCCACACGCCAAACCAATTGGAATGTAACTCAAGTCTAAGGGAAACGAGACCTTGAAATTGGCTTTCCAAGTAGGTTCATTAGGATTCGGTACTAATTTTGTCAATTGAAATCCTCCACTTGATTTCTTGAATAGATAACCTAAAAAAATTAATTAACTTTTTGCGTACATTGTTCATTATAAGAAAAAATGGCAAAATAACAAACCATAATTTTGTTCTAATGGTAATTATCAGAAAAATTCCACAATTTCACGGAACAATCTCGAAAAGAACCCAACCTTATCAACGCTTTGACAGGTAACGATTGGCGCTTTTCCACCATCATGATTTAAAAATTCCACCTTCTGATTTTTAAATCCAACCTGATTCGTTCCAACTTTCTGATTTTTAAGCACAGGAGCTGATACCGCGTTATCTTTAGCATGCTTTGAATCAAGTATAATTTGGTCGCTAAATTCATTTGGTTGAGAAACCTTGCCCCACAGGGTAACTGGTTTGCTCATCTTGACTTTAACCGTCCGTTTTTTCCCGTTAATCACCCTTAGATGATTCTCGGTAAATTGATCGTTATCATACTCCATGGGGCGATAATTCTTGATTACGTGTTCCATTAAGTTCTTAGTAACGATAAACCGTTGATTAGGCTTAGCACCCATAACTACTGTGATAATGCGGTGATCATGGTGATTATCTAAAGTCCCCGCGAAGTTTTCACCCGCTTTCTTAGAAGTTCCCGTTTTTAGACCATCAACGTTTAAGGCTGGATCGTAATATCGTTGTCCCTTCAACATTTCGTTAGAGGTCTTGACAACTTCTTTCAGTTTTTGGTTGGTATCACCAAAGGTATACTGCGTTTTCTTAGTGGTTTTTAGAACATCAGGATACTGCGAAATAATTTTGGAAGAGATGATTGCCGTGTCTTTTGCTGACATCTCATTTTCAGAATCACCAGTCACCCTTGGCAAATTCATCGGTGCAACCTGTTTGTTAGTCAGACCACAGGCATTATAGAATTTGGCGTCTTTAATTCCCAATTCTTTGGCAGTTATTCGCATGGTTTTGGCAAAATTCTCACTGTTACCAGAGATTTTATCACCAAGCGCCATCGCACTCGCGTTAGCTGAACCAATCAGGGCCGTCGAATAGAGCGCCCTTACCGTGTATTTCTTATGGGCCTCTAATTTAACGTTGGTAAACCCTTTTTTGGTACTTAATTTGGCAACTGCAGGTGAAATATCCACCTTAGTGTCCCATTTCAATTGATGATCATGAACTCGTTTTTGAACTATGTATGCGGTGAGTAACTTACTCATCGAGGCTGCCGGTAGGTTTCTAGCAGCGTTTTTTTGATAAATAATCTGTCCTGATTTAGCGTCCACTGCAATGGCAGCTTTACTATCGATTTCGTTCGAGTTAGCCTTTGCCAAGGTCTCTGGAATCATTAAAACGAGCGCTAACGTCATGATTAAAAATGAAACGAGAAATTGATGACCACTATGATTACTTTTCTTGGTTTGCATTTTTCTCTCCTATCACATGTTTATTTTTCCGTAATGGATGCTTAACATCTAACGGAAGGTAAATCTTAAACGCGGTTAATTTTTTCGTTGAAGAAACGTTAATATAACCTCCCTGATTGGTGACAATCTCACGAACAATGGCAAGTCCTAGGCCAGTTCCGCCAGTTTTGGTGTTTCGTGACTCCTCAACCCGGTAAAAACGATCAAAGATGTGATCTAGTGACCCCTTAGGGATCTGTTCGCCATCGTTTGAAACGATAATTTCAACTCCTTCACTACTAAATGGCTTAGCAGAAAGATAGATGTGACGTCCACCCTTTCCATACTTAAAAGCATTCGAGATCAGATTATTAAATACCCGACCTAACGACTCCGCATTGGCTTTGATCGAAATATCGTGCTTGAGTGGCTTCATTTCAATCGTCATCTTGTGCTTAGATGCATCAAGTTTAAATGAGGTCTGAAGCTGCTCTAATAGCGCATTCACATCAATGTTATCAATTTTTTGCGAAGGCTTAGACTTGTCGCCCGCCTTAGCATACTCAAAAAGCCGATCCACTAATTGTTTCATTTGTTGCGCCTTTAAATAAGCAATATGTGAATACTTTAAAATGTCGTCTTCATTTTGATACTGACCGTCTTCAATGAGACCAAGGTATCCCAGAATTGAAGTTAGTGGCGTTCTTAAATCATGGCTAACGCTAGTGACCAATTTGTCCTTTGAAGCTTCCACCTCTCGCTCATCATTCATGGATTCAATGACACTATCAACAAGCGCGTTGATACTTTGAATGACTCGCTCGGTATCTCCCTTTAATTCAAAGGGAATTCGATGGTCAAAATGCCCGTTCGCAATGTAATGCAATTCCGAAATAATGTGACGGAGTTGCATTTGATGATAGCGCCGAATCAACCGCCAGTAAATAATAATGACATCGATTACGCCCATAGCAATGATGAAGAGATTCTCCCAGCTAAGTAGTCGAAAATGCATCGGGCCAAAGGTTACCGATTGCTTAATGATGAAGATTCCGTCCCTTAGACCCGGGTTACTCTCGATTGATTCAGTGATAATCACGGTAATCGCCAAGTTTAAAAGGAGTAATAATATTAAAGTAACTACTCCTTCAACAAATAATTCAGTTTTTTCTTTCGTCGTTAATTTCAAACTCAAGATTCCTCTTATTATTTATGCTTCCACTTTGTAGCCGACGCCCCAAACGGTTTGAATCACTTTTTCACCGCCAGTAGCTTCTTCAATCTTGTCACGTAAATGACTGACGTGGACCATGACGGTTTTAGCTGAAATGATACTTTCTTGTTTCCAAACGCGCTCAAAAATCTCATCAGCTGAAAAAACCCGGTTAGGATGGCTGGCAAGAAGGTACAAAATACCAAATTCCAGAGCGGTTAACTGGATTTCTTTGCCGTCTTCCGTCTTAACTTCGTGTGAATCCTTATTGATAGTCAGTGGACCCACGTTTAAAATGTCAGGCTTGTCCTTAGTGACATCGTTTTGACTTCTTCTAAGCAGGGAACGAACCCGTGCCATGATTTCCAATGGGTTAAATGGCTTGGTGACGTAATCATCAGCTCCAGAAACCAATCCCTGAATTTTATCCATATCAGCCGTTTTGGCGGACAACACAATGATCGGAATCTGGGAGTCTTTACGGATTTCTTTAATAACATCAATCCCACTCATTTCCGGCATCATGATGTCTAAAATTACCAAGCCAATGTCTGGCTCAGTGCGCAAAAGTGAGAGGGCATCACTACCGTTATAGGCTGAGATTGGTTCGTATCCTTCGTTTTTAATGTAGATTTCTAATAACTGTGCGATTTCTTTATCGTCATCAACAACTAAAATTTTCATTTTAATTACCTCGAATTCACTATTTTCTTTCAGTTTATCAGATTGAAAACAGAGATTAACCAAAATTGTTTTAATATTATAAACATTTAAACTTTCACATCAAAAAAATCGTAGACCAGTTGATCCACGATTCATTAATTAATTTCGGTTCCCGGTAAATAGTCCATTGGTAATTGGGAAACGATGACGCATGTACAAAATTCCCGCAATTCCAATTACACCAATCACTGCATCAACAATCGGACTGGTAATCGGGTTAATCACTCTCGGAATATACGTTCCACCAAAGAAGACTAGCATCCAAATTGCGAACAATAGAACCATCATCAAAGCTCGAATGATGCCATTATATTTATGTTTTACTCCCGGAGCAAACAAGTTAGTCATAAGTGGCATCCCTGCACCAGCAACAATGGAGGAAACGAATATGCCAGTAATTCCCATTACACCACCTTTTGATGCTTGCGAGGAATTAATGAAGAACATGGCTGCGTACAAGAAACAGAACAGAACCAAAAACCACAAAAAGTTGTACGTGGCATCAATCACGTAAGTGATGGGCGTCATCTTTTGGGGTTTCTTTGGTGGATGAACCGTGACTTGCACCTTTTGAGCAACCGTTCCATACAGATTCTTTGCGGTCACCCCACTCTTTTGGGCCTTTTTTAGTTCGTTCACCATCGTACTGATTTGAGCAGCTTGCTTTTCTGGTTCCAATTTGGTTTCCGAAAGTTCCTGCTTAAATTTATACATGTATTCAGCATTTCTCTTGGTCAAACCAACGTGATCAAATTGTTCTCGTTCAGCAATCTTAGTGTTTGAGTGATGTTGATGCTGTTTTGCTTTAGCATTTCGTTTTCGATTATCTTCCTCGCTCATAATTTCCTCCTAGACGTTGAACCTAAATTCTGCAATGTCTCCATCATGCATGACGTAATCCTTACCTTCAACCCGCAATTTCCCGGCCTCTTTAACGGCATTTTCACTTCCGTATTTATCTAGGTCTTCAAAGGACATAATCTCAGCTCGAATAAAGCCCCGTTCAAAATCAGAATGGATAATTCCAGCGGCTTGAGGTGCTTTAGTGCCCTTCTTGAAGGTCCAGGCTTTGGTCTCTTTGCCACCTGCAGTAAAGAAGGTTTCGAGCCCAAGTAATTTGTATGAAGCACGAATCAACTTATTTAGACCAGGCTCACTAACCCCCTCAGCCTCAAGAAAGTCAGCTTTATCATCATCACCTAGTTCAGCGATTTCCTGCTCGGTTTCTGCCGCAATTCCAATTGCCTGCGCACCGTGTTTTTGAGCATAGTCTTTAACCATTTTAAAGTACTTGTCACTTTCTGGATCCGCCATCGATTCTTCGCTGATGTTAGCGACATACAAGACGGGTTTAGAAGTCAAAAGAAACAATCCCTTAACGATCTTCTGCTCGTCTTCATCAAAATCAATATCGCGGACAGCTCCGCCATCTTCAAGTACTGGTTTAATCTTGTTTAAAACATCCAGCTCTTCCTTGGCTTCATCTGATCCCTTTGCTGCTCTTTGAACTTTTCCAATTCGTTTATCAACGGCATCTAAATCAGCAATTCCAAGTTCGACGTTGATCGTTTCAATATCGCCAATGGGGTCAACGGTTCCCGTAACTGAGGTGATATTGTCATCATCAAAGGCCCGAACGACGTGGACAATGGCGTCCACTTGACGAATGTTTTCAAGAAACTTGTTTCCAAGCCCTTCACCTTTACTAGCACCCTTTACAATCCCCGCAATATCGGTAAATTCAAAAGTAGTTGGTACCACCTTTTTAGCCGGGATTAACTCCTGAATCCGGTCCAGCCGTTTATCTGGCACTTCTACCATTCCTACATTTGGATCAATCGTTGCGAAAGGATAGTTAGCCATTTCAGCACCAGCTTTAGTAATGGCATTAAAAAGTGTTGACTTACCAACGTTCGGCAACCCAACGATTCCCGCTGTTAAAGACATCCTGCTTACCTCTTTTAATTAATTTCTTCGTGTTTTTCTAGTATTTTCTTCAAACGTTTCTCAAATTGTCGTCGACTGATCATCACAATGTGACCACATCCCATGCACTGAACCTTAATGTCAGCTCCCATTCGAATGATTTCCCATCGATTGGTACCACAGGGATGCTGTTTCTTCATTTCAACGATATCATGCATTCCATACATAAAAATATCCTCCCTAGTCGAGATGAATATCCAATAGGTCTAAAATTCGGTTCAAATCTTCATTTGACATGTAATCAATCTGGATTTGTCCCTTACCAAGCTTAGAATTGGTCTCATTAATCAAAACTTTAGTTCCAAATTTATCTTGAAGCTGGTCCTCGCTCTCCTTAATGTAGGGAGACTTGGACTTTTTCACTGGTCGTTTACTCTTGGTTGAGTGAGCCTTATTAGCCTTGGCAATTAACTTTTCTAACTGTCTAACCGTGAGGGTTTCATCCTTAGCCTTAGCAGCTAAATTCAAAAGTTGTGATTTTTCTTTGACTGATAAAAGGGCCCTGGCCTGCCCCATTGAAAGTTGCTTTTTTTGCAGCATATCCTTAACGGATTGTGGCAACCCCAGCAAACGAAGATAATTGGCAATGTAAGGGCGGCTCTTGCCTAAGCGTTCTGAAACTTGTGCTTGCGTTAAATTCAGTTTCGTCATTAAAGTATCGTACGCTTGAGCTTCTTCTAGTGGATTAAGGTCCTCACGCTGTAAGTTTTCCATTACAGCGATTTCCATCATTTGCTCTTCGGTAGCATCACGAATGATTGCTGGAATTTTGGCCTTCCCAGCAGCTTTAGATGCCCGAAATCGACGTTCACCAGCAATAATCTGGTAATTATGATTATCGACATCGTGGCGCACAATAATTGGCTGAAAAACTCCTGATTCTTTAATGGACTGGGTTAAATCGTCAAGAGCCTTCTGATCAAATTTCTTTCTTGGTTGATAAGGATTAGGCGAAATTTCGGTTAGGTCAAGATCAACAACTGCTTCGTCATTACTATTAACGTCATTGTCCTTAAACAATGCTTCAATTCCACGTCCTAATCCCTTACTATTTTTGTTGGTCATGGGCAGCTAACACTTCCTTTGTCAATTCCATGTATACTTTGGCGCCTTTTGATTTGGCATCATAGTCAATGATCGGCAGTCCATGACTGGGAGCTTCCGATAAACGAACGTTTCTGGGGATGACGGTGGTGTACACCTTATCCTTAAAAAACTTTCTAACCTCACCATTGACTTGTGCTCCAAGATTAGTACGGGAATCAAACATAGTCAATAACACTCCCTCAATCTTGAGGTTGGGATTAAAGTGTTTCTGTACCAAACCAATGGTATTAAGTAATTGGCTCAGTCCCTCTAAGGCGTAATACTCAGACTGAACCGGGATCAAAATCGAATCACTGGCAGTAAAAGCGTTAATCGTGATTAATCCTAAAGAAGGTGGGCAATCAATTAAAATGTAATCGTACTTGTCAGAGACACTCTCAAGTGCCGTTTTCAATCGAGTCTCACGCGCCATCATGGGGGTCAACTCAATCTCTGCTCCAGATAATTGAATGGTAGCAGGAACAATATCGAGATTTTGATGAGCTGAATGTAGAATAACGTCTTCGATCGGCTCTTCATTAACTAAAACATCATAAATATCTTTATTAATTTTTTGCTTACTAAGACCAACGCCACTAGTGGCATTTCCCTGGGCATCGGCATCAACCAGCAGGACTTTCTTGCCCTTTGTGGCTAGGTCAGCCCCCAGATTAACAGCAGTCGTGGTCTTACCAACGCCACCCTTTTGATTTGCAAGCGATATAACGGTTCCCATGTTGTTCCCTCCTTCTTACTTGATCGGATCCTTATTTGGAGTTCCAGCTTTTCTTGGATACTTCTTTGGTGTCTTGGTGACTTTATCAATGACAATTATATTTCTTACTTCATCGTTTTCCGGTAATTTAAACTCAAAGTCACTTTCGACTTTACCACCTAAAGTTGTAATTGCCTTCTGAGCTCCCTTCAGTTCTTCAGGAGCCCTAGCGGCCTTTAACGCAATTAACTTGCCGCCGATCTTAACCAGTGGGAGGCACAACTCAGACATCACACTCAACCGCGCCAGTGCCCGTGCGGTTGCAAAATCAAATTGTTCGCGATCATTTGACCGCTTTCCACCAAATTCCTCGGCACGAGCATGAACAAGGCGCACGTCAGTCAATCCCAGTTCACTAACTAGTTGTTTCAAAAAAACAATCCGCTTATTAAGTGAGTCCACGATGGTGACCTCTAAATCGGGATTAATAATCTTAAGTGGGATTGACGGAAACCCTGCCCCCGCACCAACGTCTACAATTGACCTTGGCTTTTTAAGCTCTGGTATGTAAAAAACGGGAGTAAGTGAATCGTAAAAGTGCTTTAAATACACGTCGTCACGTTCAACGATGGTCGTCAAATTCACCTTTTGATTATAGGACACTAGAAGTTCGTAGTACTTTTTAAACTGTTCTACTTGAAAGTCCGATAGTGAGACATTGTGTTTTAACAATGCCGCTTTAAATTGTTCTGGATTCATTTACTTCTCCTATGTAAAACAAACAATTGGAAACTAATTAAAGTTAAACTAATTAAAGTTAAACCAATTTAAATTAGACCCTTTATTCATTATAACGAAAATTTAAAGATTTCGTTACCAAAAAAAGGAAAAAAGTCACCGAGAAATTTACCCCGTTCTGTTTAATCTGGCATCTTTTGAACTTCAGACTTAAACCAGTCATTAAACGCTTGGGCGTCAATGTCAACGGCAACCTTAGCATTGGTTTGACCATGATGATAAGCACCGCGAATATCACCAACGGTGGCGCCATTGGCGGGTCCACTAGTTTGAATATCAATCCACATCTCTTCAGTAGTAAGTAATTCTGGGTGTAACAGGTAGAAAATCGTATTAACATCGTGCATGGCCACGCCTGCATCACTTTGATCCCCATCACTAGTGATAATGGCAGAGAGCATCTCTCCCGCTCGATTCATTTTCTTAATTTCAGCTAAAGTTTCGTTAGTAAGGAGAGCTTTTTTGGTCACATCAAGTCCAATCATCACGATTTTAACACCACTTTGATACATTATTTTGGCCGCATCTGGGTCAGTAAAGACGTTAAATTCAGCGGCACTGGTCATGTTACCACGTCCAAGTGCTCCGCCCATGGCAACGATCCGTTCTAACTTGGCTTTTACTTCTGGATATTCAGACAGTAGGATGGCAACGTTAGTATAAGATCCCGTTGCGACCAACGTGACTGGTTCGTCACTGTCCATAATGTGGTCATGAAGGGCTTTCACCGCGGTCATTTTCAATGGCTCTGGCAGTTCACCCGTAAAATCATAACCGCGCATCCCAGATTCACCATGAATCCGAGCTGCATCTTCAAACGGCTTTATTAAGGGATTTGCGGCCCCACTAGCGACTTTGACCCGCTCACCATCATGAAAAAAATTAATAATTTTAAGGGCATTAATCGTCGTTTTATCAACCGTTACGTTTCCAGCGACGGTGGTCACCAAGTCCACATCCAGTTTTGGCTCATTGAGTGCCACTGACAAAGCTGCTGCATCGTCAATTCCTGGGTCCATGTCCATAATAATTTTTTGCATAATATCCCTCCGTTTTAAATCCGTCGTTATTAGTCAAGTTTACCACACGCATAATTGAATTAGCTGCTTCAGCTTAAAAGCAATCAAAAAAGAGACGGCCTAAGCTGTCTCTTTTTTTAAGTATGGAAGTAAACTTATTGATGGTCGTTTTACTCGATCAAGGATTCCTAATCCATCTAGAACCGTTCCGCCAATCACACTTACTTTATTAACATCTTCAATGTGGCGATCAGTTGATTGGTTATCATACAACATTACTGGTAAAATCTTGTAAGTCGATAATCCATCCTGGGTTTGTGAATCACCAACCCGACTTGAGGTAACAATCAACAAGTCATCATCCTCTAAAGAATCCATCAATTCTGATAACATGACATCAACTTTCCTTAGTTCTGAAGAGAATTGATCCAAATCACCTTCCATAGCGGAGGTCTGAAGATCTGGAACTTGAACGTAAATAAAACCGCTCCGAACCTTTTCCAGCTGATGATTTAATTCAACAAAAGCAGAGGTATTATCGGGTACCTGAATCCGTCTGGAAAAGTCCTGAACCTGAAGATATTCCACAAACCGGGAAATGATCACGGAACTCTTTTCCGCTTTATAAACCTCTTCAAAGACGCTTGACACACGTGAATTAACGGCACAATCAAACATTTCTCGCAGTCCGGACGCGGGTCGATTAACAACGGAATTAGTTCGAACTAATCCGTAAGCGCCCTCGGGATTGACTTCATCTGATGAAGAACGCTCCCCATCAAAAAAGATGTTAAAAAGGCCCAACCGCCGAAGCGATGGTAAATCTGACTTTGAGGATTGATTCAAAACGTGTGAAAGGATGTTATCGCTTGAAGCATTAAGTTGTTCTGCTTCATTGTCCGAGCGTAATCCGAGTGATGCTAAATCCACAACAATTACCCTTTTATAACTCACGTTTTCATCTCCCATGCGACTTAATAAAATTTAATTATATTCTATAATGCAATAATAAAATGCCCATGTCAATTGACTTAGCAGTAAAATGATAGTATCACAATTCACAACCGAGGTTTAAAAAATGAAATCAATTAATGAAGACAACATCATATTATTAGGTGACTCGTTAACTCGTGGTTTTGACGGAGAAAAAGATTTAGTGCACAATTGGCCCTATTATTTAGGTCAAATTTTACCATTTAACTTCATCAAAAACGCGGGCCAGAATGCCGGTACCATTACCGGAAATTGTGAGCTGGACTTAACCTACCAGGTTAACCACAACAATTTTGGTGACTACGACATCGCCACGATCTTTTACGGTACCAACGATTTTGCCCACCGCTACGATACTTTAGAAGTCGTTAAAAGGATGTTAAATGAAAACATCCAGCAAATCAAGATCGAAAATCCGTCCATTCAAATTCTGGGAATCCTTCCATTGAACCGCTTCGATGGTGGCACCGATAACTACAACATTGAGGGACTCGCCCACTACACGTTTGGGCAGCTCCTTTGCGGCTTAACCACCGTCTACCGCCAAAATAACATTCCATACCTAAACTGGCGTAAGGTGGCACCGACCATTGTCGACGACGATAATTATAGAACAAGACTGCATGACCATCGTCTTCACCCTAATTCGACTACTTACAAAATGATGGCCGAAATCATTGCCAAATTTATTAAAGCAAACGTCAACTAAAAGGAGCCATAATTGGTTTCCTTTTTTATTTAACCTCATCCAGACCCTTAAGTTTGAGTTGATTATTAACATCTTGCTTAACATCAGCCCGATAATTGGTCGTTTTTGACGCTTTTTGGCCCTGATCGTTAGTTGAATCAGTTTGAACCGCAAAGTCAACGGTGGCTTTCCCCTCCCCAGTACTTGTAACCTTTTTAACGTTTACCTTAATTTGAAGATCTTTAACATCTGGTTCATGATCCTTTTTCGCAATCGTAATCATCTGATTATAGGCTGGGTTACTTTTTCCTCCAACAAAGTTTTGGTCGTACTGAACTTGATCAGCTGACTTTTCGTCAAAAACGTCATGGTTCAGTGGCTCCCACACGGCTTTAAGCAGACCAGTTGCTGCCTTTTTATCAACGAGCTTTTTAAACGGGAGTTTGATCTCAGAGTGATTATTCTTCATCCCGAGATACTGAACATCACTTTTCATTGGTTTGCCGTCAACACTCAGAGTGGCCCAGATTGATGAATCATCACCAATGGGTAAATTATTGACCTTCGCCTTGCCGTTTTCACCAATTTGAGCAACCGGATGATTGTCAACGTAGACGATAGCGTTTGGGACACTTTCAAGCCCAAACGAAACCACGTTAAACGTCAGGTGCGCCGTATCAGATGACTTCATCAGACTAAACTGACCGGAAGTCTTAAGCTGTTTACCACCAGCCGTGGCAGTCGCCTCAATCTGATGAACTCCCGGGATGAGTGATTTCACGTTCAGCTCCCCATTACCATCCGTTTTACCTGCCTTGTTTCCATCAATTGTCACGTTGGCTTCTGAAAGATTGGTCTTAATTTTAGGATCAATTGGTTTAACTACCAGTTGATAACGTGGAAATACCAGGAAATTCTTCCCCGTTTGTTTATAAACCAAGTTGTTTTCAGCCACTTTCTCACCGTTAATCTGCATCTTGAGCCGATTAACTGCTTCGGAATTTTGATCGAAATCGTTAACAAGGGGTTGAAGGGCCTCTTCACTTGGAGTACCCGTTTGCCCGTCAATTTTGATTCCAGCAATCACCTGCTTTTGTTCGTGATTACGCAGGGCATTCACCAAGCGGTCACCACTAGCTTTTTTTGAATAATACTTTGTCCCGGAAACTCCGACCACAATCACGATGATAATTTCCAACACGAGTAAAAAGGCCAAGAATTTATGTGATTTACGTTTTTCTGCCAAACTAATTTCCATCCTTTTATAATATTGAGGAAATCATAACATACACCAAACAAAAAGAAACGTAGCACAGAATGCTCGTTTCTTTTCTAAATTACTATTAATCGTTATCGGTACTATCCGATACTTTCTTAACTGACTGGTTACTCTTGATGATAAACGGAAGATCATCAGAATCATCACTGCCAGGATTTTTGACCAAGATGGCATTGTATTCAAACGTCTGATGACGAACCGAACTATTGTCATCGTCGTCATTGTTATCGAAAGTATAATCAACCTGATAAGTGACTTGCGTCTCCCCACTATCATAAGGTGCTACCGATTCGGTCCTTTCACTAGTTTCAAATGACTCAATTTTATCGTTGTCATTATAACTTTTGACCATTTTAAGCATATCCTGACAAGCGGGACTACCATTTCCACCGTCAAAGAAATGGGAAATATCAACGTCGTTACCGGCACCACTCACCTGAGTCCAGAGCGGATTCAAGACCTGATCAGCCTGGTCTTTCGTGGCAATCCCATCAAACTTCGGTTCAATCGTGTTGTTATTATCACTGTCTTTTAAATTATAGGGTTTACTCTGAATTAATTTACCGGACTTGCCCTTCATCTGAACTTGAACGTTCATGTTCGTACTAAATGGGTAGTCAGAAAGCTTAAAGCTCCCATTGTCACCAATCGTTCCAACCTTCTTGTTTTGAATCAACACGTCTGATCCTGGTTGCCCCTTCACTGTAAAGGTGATAATTCGAAGTGGTAAGGACGCTGAACTGGCACCATCAATCCAGTCGAATTGACCATTATTGTGCAATTCACGGCCATTGACTTTTCCAGCAGTGGTGATGTTATAAAGACCCGGTGCAAGTGGCCCAATCTTCTTAGCCTTTTGACTTCCCATGTTGCTGGTAATTTGCTTGCCGTTCACACTCAACGAGACGCCATTCAGGTTAGTGGAAATACTAGAATAAACGGGTTTGACCATCAGTTTATACTTAGGGAAAACTAACCAGGTGTTACCCTCCTGCTTAAATTGCAGGTTGTCGGTCACCGGATTATCGTTATCGCGCATGAACTGACTCCTAAGCTTTGATAACTGGTCCTTATTACTAGCATAATAATTAATGGTTGGCTTCATCGCTTTCCCACTAATCTTAAAGTTCGGGTCGTTTGTTTCCGACACATTGGCTAAATTCTTTTCCTGATCATTCTTAATTGCTGAGATGACTCGGTCGACTTGATTAGCTTTTGAATAGTAATTCTTTCCAAAGAAGTAACCACCGATAAGTACCACTACCAAGACCACCACAATCACCCAAATCACTTTAGTAAGTGGTTTCATCTTCTTTTGTTTTTGCGGACGATTAACGTTACTTGTCTGACGCAGGGGCCGACTCCCTGATGTCTTGCGACTTGGTCCTGCTTGACTTTTTGGTGATCCATTAGGAGTTAATTTATACCCACAATTGGGGCAGAACTCATCATTTGCATTAATTCGGTGTCCACAATTTGGACAAAAAGACGCTTCTTCACTCATTTTGACTCCTCCTAGTATCCCTGCCCAAAGTTAGCAGCAAAGTTGTTAATGATCTCTTGAGTCAGCGTTTGAAGTTGAGAGCCCAGGCTATTACCCAAAATAGCTACTAGGACAGCGGAAATGATTGCCACGATAACCGTTACAATCAATAAAACATAGAAACTATCAATCGACCCAAAATTCTTAGAAAAGAGCATTTCATAAATTAACGCCCAACCCGAAATGGTGATGGCCAAGTCGACCACGTAGAGACCAATTAAAAATAAAATTCCAGCGGGCATGACGGCTGATAGAAGCAAACCCACTAACAGTAAAATAATTCCAACGTTTAAAAATTTACCGTACTCATTCGTATAATCACTAAGGCTCATATTGTTGTTCATAATGAAGTGAACTCCGACATAGCCTAAAATCCAAGCTAACAGACCGATTACGGCAATAATCAGTCCTAGTCCCATAACACTCGTGTTAATGACACCATCCATCTTATGAATAAGTGAGTATGGAACTGATTCAGAGGCCAGTCCACTCTTCATTCTCATTGCTAAAATAAACGAAACTAGCCAGGTCAAAACGGCGAAGATTCCAAGCGAGATATATCCCAGATACTTCTCACTAGCAGCCTCATATTTGACTGGATGTTTAATTGATTCAATGAAATAATTAAACATGCTGGTTAATCCGTTAGAAACGTCAGCCTGTGAATTACGGGGATGTTGCTGCTTTTTTGCTTCATTATGTACCTTGTTACTGCTTGTTTGACTGTTGCCAGTCAACTTAGTTCCACACTTGACACAAAACTTTGCGCCCGGCTTGTTATTAAAATGACAATTAGGACATTCATTCATACTAGTTCCTCCAATTAAATAAATATTAAGATTTTCTTACGTTTACATTATCACATACTGATTAGCTCAATCAAAGGGCTAAGGCACATAAATAAAAAAATCAATTAATTGCGGCACGGGATATCGGTCACTCAACAATTTCCGTTCACCAATTTCCTCAGTGTTCGTGAATTTTGATGAACTATAATCCTATTATTTGATTATTCAACTTATTTAATTATAATTATTATAAGATAATAAAGGAGGCGTGCTTATGATTCATTGTACTGGAAACGATGTTTTTATAAATGATCAAAAACTATACAATACCGTGCAAATGGAGATGCAGGATTCTCATAACTTTTACGAATTTGCTGTCCACATTGCTTATGCCCTAGAGGGTAAAATGGCTGTTAATGACATTGCCAAAATCGTGGAGGCCGCTAGTAACAACCACTTAAAGGTCACCGAAACCATTAACGTTTGTCCTAAAGCTCTTCAAGAAGCACTCAAAAAATCACAGTACCTATAAGAAATTCCTTAGCTTGGATGGGCTAAGGAATTTTTTTGGTTTCAGGTGATGTTATCTAAAACTCATTTGAAGTAATATGATTAGTATCACTGATTAAACTTCAAACTACTATTAATGGAGAAAAAATGAAAAACAAACGCAACGTTCTACGAAACATTAACGATCTCATCTGTGGCATTGCCCTGGTATTTGCCATCATGTTCGCCCACTTCAATATTTTACTAATCACGGTCTTAATCGTTTTTATTGATGAACTCTTATGGGGCATGTTCGGCAAAAACAAGAAGACTACGTGGTATTTAATTGCCGCGATTATTGGTTTAATTGGTGCCATCGGTTACAACTTCATCTAAAATAAAAAAATACTAGGACAATGTCCTAGTATTTTTGAACTAATTTAAATTAGCATTTTTTCATTTCAGTTTGGCTGACCCACTGATGGTTAACGTATTCTTTGCCACCATTAGTTGGTTTGAAGGTTACAGCATAGGCAGGACCGTCACAAACTTTAACAATCTTCCCCTGAGCACCTTTCATGCCGGGCATGTGGTCAGCTTCAACGGTGACTTTTTCGCCCTTTTTCAAGGTAGCACCCTGTTTATCAGCCTTAAGTTGGTCTTTTGTAACGAACTCATGATTTTTAACTTCAGCCTTACCATCGGTTGGCTTGTAATCGATGACATAAAGTGGTGAATCATATGCTCCGGTAACTTTAGCCTTAGCACCTTTCATCCCTTTCATGTGGTTAGCTGATAGTTTAACTTCAGAACCAACCTTAAACTTAGGATTTTTAGCGGCAGCTAAGTCAGTGGGAAGATTCATCTTATGCTTCATTGGCATATTCATGTCCATTGACTTATCGCCCTTGGTTTCCTTCATGTCTTTTTTACTCATTGTTTTTTCGCTACTGCTACTCGACATATTTGATGACGAACTGGACTTAGAACTACTCTTGCTTTCTCCACAACCAGTAAGTACCAATCCCACACTAGCTACGGCAGCTAACGTAAATAATGTTTTCTTCATTTTCATCTTTGAAGAGCTCCCTTGATATTTTTATGATGTTTCAACTGCTAAGATAGCACCGTCGACACCAAAAAGTTACTAAAATGACTTACCGTAAGCATATTTTAAGATTCTTATAGATTCCTTCAAAATTAAGTAATATGTTTGCACATTTATCCCTAAAAGTTCATGCTAAATATATATAATCTTATGTTTGTGAGGTGAAAATTAATGGGTACAGAAAGTTTAATCATTTCAATTGTTGCATTAGTTGTGATTTTGATCATTCTAATCGCTCTAGCATGGTTGTTCTACAAGTTCCTCGGTGGTAGAGACAAGGCAGCCTGGAAATCATCAATGCAAATGGCATTCACAATTGCCTTTGGAATCATCGTTGCATTCATCGTAATGGGATTGTTCAAGATGATCGTCGCAGCCATTGCGGCCATGATCGGTATGCAAGGCGGAATGATGTAATTTACTAAAATAATGCCACTTGGCATTATTTTTTTATTATCACGGTCAATTCAAGAGGAACAACAATAATGAGAGTAAGTATTTTGCAACACACTTCTGATGAGGGACCCGGAGCAATCTCCGACTGGATTCATCACAACCATTACCAGATGTTCGTTTATTATCCTTCTCAGTTTAAGGTGCTACCAGACGCTGGTACAACCGACATGTTAGTAATCTTAGGCGGCCCAATGAGCGTCAACGACGACACAAACTGGATCAAATCCGAACGTGAACTAATCAAACGGATGATTAGCCAAAGAAAACCAGTCTTTGGCGCCTGCTTTGGTGCCCAACAAATGGCCAAAGTTCTAGGAGCTTCCGTCTTTGACTCGCACACTAAGGAAGTTGGGTTTGCTCCCGTCTACTTAAAAACAAAACTCATCTCCGGATTATCCAACCAACTAGAAGTGCTCCACTGGCATGAGGAAACGTTTCAGATTCCAGATGATGCCTCGTTATTGTACTCAAGTGATCAACTCGTTAATCAGGGATTTGTAAAGGATAACCTCGTTGGCCTCCAGTTTCACCTTGAACCCAACCACGACAACGTCACCGAAATGGCAATTAACGACTACCCTTACCTTACTGGGTCCGTTTTAAGTCAGTCTAAAAACACCATCATTAACCACCCAATTTCAAAACAGAACCATCTCGATTTATTCAAGATTTTGGATTACATCGCAAACAAATAGCACCCACCTAGAAAAAGTGGATGCTTTTTTGATTTTATTTAAAAGCAAAGTACTTAGAAACAAAGTAATTAATCACAATGGCCATGATTTGTGTTCCAACCACACAGATAAAACTGTTAAACAACGTGGGACTCCCAATCAACCCGTGAACAACGGGAAGTTGGAATAGCCAAGCCGAATAGTTTAAGTGATCTAAAAATAAAATCTTAATGAAAAATTGCGGAAACTTATCGATCATTACGTAAGTCATCAAAAAGTCGAGGACTAAAACAAACAATCGTCCCGAAACAAAGTTAACGATCTGAGCCTGAAGTGTCTTGGACTGCGTTCCACTGTTAAAAACAAAGTATTTGTTCACCACAAAAGCAAACGCAATCGACAGAACTTGGGCAATTAAGACGGGAGTAAAATCACTGGTAAAAATCTTCATCGAAACGAATCGACTGACAAAGTAAACCAGGGTGGTCATGGCTCCCCAAAACAAGTATTCAATTTTTTCATCAAAAACTAATCTTTTTACGATATCTAAGTAGTTAGTAGTATTAGCGTCGTTTGTATCATTCATGATATGCATCAAACCCCTTCTTAGTTATTTTATCACAATCAATTAAGTTATAAATTTGTGATTTCCTTAAAACTTAATCTTTTCGGTCGTGTTAAAATAAAACCAATCATTAACGAAGGGAATGGACGTCATGGATTTAAGCACGTTTATCTGGCTCGTCATAATGATGGTGGTCGTTTTCGTAGTAGTAACCATCATTACCGTCTTAGTGAGTCTTCATCGCGCCAAAAAACGACAGGAAAAAGAGAACCGACATTCTGATTCCAAGTAGCTTAGTTACGTGAAAACGTTAAAGTTACGATTATCAGCCATAAAACTGTATAATGAGTGAAGAAAAAGAAGCGTGATTTTTAATCGGGATGGTGCCATGAATCACATTGTTTTAGTGACTGAAAAATTATCATTAGCACTTAGTTTCAACCAAACTTTTAATGACAATGGATACTTTGTCGACGATTTATACGATGTTTCAAGCCTCCTATCATCCATTCAAAAGTACAAAGAACAGGCCATTATTTGGGACCTAAGTACCGTTGCAACTCAAAAGTTGATCGAACTTATCCCTAAAATCCGCCAAACGGCCTCACTTCCAATTCTCGCTCTGGGAGAAAAAAAGGACGAGGGCATCGTTGATCAATTATTTAAAGTTGGCATCGATGACTACATCATCCAACCATACAACGCTGACGAAGTCATGCTCCGGATGAAACATCGCGCCCGTTTCTACCAAGACGAAAATAATAGTCTAAAGCAGGAAAAAAATAAGAAGGTCAAACCACGATTTCACTTTTCTGACATCGACGTTGATTTAGATCAGAAGGTTGCTACCAAAAATGGTACTTCGCTCCGACTAACGCCTAAGGAATTCAAGCTTTTAGAGTACTTTCTGACTCACCCTAAACGGATCCTGAGTCGTGAACAAATCCTAAACGGCGTTTGGAACGATCTTTACATTGACCAGTCCTCGCGGATGCTTGAAATGCACATCAGCCATTTAAGGGACAAGATTGAACCTAATCCCAAAGACCCCGTCTTAATCAAAACGATCCGTGGCTTTGGTTATGAATTTGAAGCGAAATTAAATAAACCATAATAAATGACATCCAAACCATTAACGGGCTTGGATGTCATTTTATTTGTTTTTCATTTCATTATTTTGAATTTTGACCACCTGCTGATAGGCATTATCCATCCACTCCAAGTAGTTTTTATCTTCAGGAATCGTTTCGGTCAATTTTACAACCGGCACATCATGATCCTTAGCTAATTTGACGAGGTTCTTGACCATTTTACTGTCAGCCTGCGTGTTATCAACAAAGAAAGCAATCCGATGGTGAGTGATATCATCCCTGATGTTTTGAATACTCTTAGGTGACGGGTCAATCTCCTTCTCGGTCGCATTGGCAAAATCAGGGTCATTTACCTTGTATCCCATGTACTGAAGGGCATCATCGAAAACCGGTTCACTGACGTCGACCTTGCGATTTAACTGGTAATCGTTCAGATTATCTCGTGCCTTTTCCGCCTGCTGCTTAACTGGTTCATATTCTTTTAAATACCGCTTGGCATTATCATGAAAATAACGTTTGTGATTCGATTGTTTTTCACTATAGACGTCTGCCAGTCGGTAGACGAGCTTATTAACGGTGTCAGGATCATACCAAATGTGCTCGTTATCCCCATTTTTTCGGTTCATCACCTTTGAAACGTTGACAACCGACGTCTGATCACTTCCATTCTTTACTAGCTTTTTCATCCAATCGTCGTATCCAATGCCATTTTCAACAACCACGTCTGCTCTTGCAACTTGATTCGCATCACTCGTTGAAGGATCAAAATCGTGTGGGTCACCGCTTCCCTTAATAATCGGCTGAACGCTCCCCTGATTTCCCAAAACATTTTTCGCAATTTGACCATAAAAATTAGTTGAGGTAACCACTCTCAGCTTATGGTTGGCCCGTTCATCTCCTGATTTTTTGCCACAACCAACTAGCACGATGACACAAAATAAGATTAAAATTGCTGTTATACTTAACTTAAACTTTTTTATCATTGTTTTTCTCCTTTGAAACATCATCCGAAGTTAAGTTGACCATCATTAAACAAATAATACTCACTTAATATAACACTGTTATCTTAAATTGAGCAATCAATCCACTGGAGGAATTTTCATGGCAAACGTTCGTAACCAGGATAAAACCCATTCCCTATTACTAGAGGCCGGGTTTAAGGCCTTTCTAAAAAACGGGTTTGATAAGACAAAGATTCGTGAAATTTGCCGAAACGCTAACCGGACAACCGGTTCCTTTTACAAACACTTTGAATCAAAGGATGCGATTCTAGATGAAATTCTTGATCCCTTTATTAAGCAATTAAAAGACGAATATGAGAATCAGTTTAATCAGGGAATGGCTAAAATCAGTCCAGCCAGCGTTCAAACGGTGTGGAAACAAAACATTTTGAATATGAATCCAATCATCCACACCCTTTACGCTAATCCGAAGTATAAGGAATTAATTCTTTTTAAATCAGAGGGGTCGAAGTACGACAATCTAGCCGAAATGCTAACGAAGTACTTTACCCAAAAAATTGCTAACGCCATTGGGATCATGCAAGAACGTAACATCATCCTTGTTAGCTTTAAGTTTAACTACCAGGAACTGCATTTTCACGTGTTCTCGTTTTATGCTACTTTTTGTGACATTTTGAAACATCGGTATAACGAGCAAGAGGCCATCATGCTGTGTAACAACCTCTACGACTTCTTCTACCCGGGATGGATGGCATGGCTGTCCATTTAGTTTGTTTTTAATAACACCGTTATTTAAGAACCCTTTCAATAGCACTTGAAGGGGTTCTTTTTGGCTTTACCAAACATTTACATAAAAAGACCGTAAAATTTACTTAACATTTACATTCACCTTATATACTTGGTTCGTAAACAAAATAATGTCCATTTAAACCAAAGGAGATTTCGTCCATGTCATTAGGCAAAAAGAAAAAGGTTGCATTGATATTAACGTGTGGACTGCTGGCGCTGGGACTAGCCGCGTGCGGATCATCTTCTTCCACCAAGGCCAAAAACGGTAATAAGATTACCGCCGTTGGCTCCACGGCACTTCAACCACTGGTCGAGCAAGCGAGTCGAGAGTATCAGGTTAGTAACCCGAAAGTTAACATTAACGTCCAGGGTGGTGGATCTGGAACTGGCCTAAGCCAAATCCAACAGGGAGCCGTTAATGTTGGTAATTCAGATGTCTTTGCTTCCCAACAACCAGGTGTTACTGCTAAAGATTTAGTTGATCATAAGGTTGCCGTTGTTGGAATTGCCCCGGTCGCCAATAAAAAAGTGGGAGTGAAAAATCTCTCAATGAAACAACTTGAACAAATCTTCACTGGTAAAGTCACCAATTGGAAGCAGGTCGGCGGAAATAACGTCAAGATTGTGGTGATTAACCGGGTCGAAGGAAGTGGAACCCGGATGACCTTTGAACAATCCGTTTTAAAGGGCAAAAAAGCCATCAACGCTCAGCAACAAGACTCAAACGGAACGGTGCAACAGATTGTCTCATCGACTCCCGGTGCGGTTAGTTACCTCTCGTTTCCATATTTAAACAATAAAACGCAAAGTATTTCCATCGATAAGGTGCAACCAACCGACCCCAACGTAGAACATAACAATTGGAAAATTTGGTCGTACGAACACATGTATACCAAGGGCAAGCCCACTGGAACCACCAAAAAATTTATTGATTACATGCTTTCAGATCATGTTCAACAGAAATTAGTCAAGCAGATCGGATACATTCAAGTTAAAAACATGAAATTTGAAAAGAATGCTGAAGGTCAAGTTCAAGCGATTAAATAATTATGAAAGTGGTTTTTATATGAATGACATTAAAGAAAAATTACTGAAACCATCAAAAGAAACTCATCAAGATAAGGTTGGTCATTTTATCAGTCTCATATGTATCGGCCTGATCGGCATCCTCGTCATTACCATCCTCTTCTTCATCACCACCAAGGGACTGGCGACCTTTACTTCCGATCACGTCAGTATCATCGATTTCTTCACTAAGGGGGACTGGAATCCCAGTCAAACGGGACCAAATGGGAAACCAGAAGTTGGGGCACTTCCAATGATCGTCACCTCATTTGCGGTCACCCTACTATCCGCCATTCTTGCCACCCCATTTGCGATTGCCATGGCCCTTTTCATGACCGAAATTGCTCCCAAACGAGGGCAAAAGATTCTGCAACCAGTAATCGAATTACTCGTTGGAATTCCATCCGTTGTCTATGGGTTTATCGGCCTAATGGTCTTGATTCCCATTGTTAGAACGGTGTTTGGAGGGACCGGTTCTGGGATTTTACCAGCTACCATCGTTTTGTTCGTCATGGTTCTTCCGACCATCACCTCAATGTCAGTCGATGCTTTAAAGGCCGTCCCACGAGACTACCGGAGTGCTGCTCTTTCACTCGGAGCCACTAAATGGCAAATGATGTACAAAGTGGTCTTACGGGCTGCCACTCCGGGAATCCTTACCGCGATGATCTTCGGAATGGCGCGCGCCTTTGGTGAAGCACTAGCCGTTCAGATGGTCATCGGAAATGCAGTCCTCATGCCAACCAGCTTGACAAGTCCAACTGCAACTTTAACCAGTCAACTGACGACCCAAATGGGTAATACCATCATGGGAACGTTGCCTAACAACGCCTTATGGACATTGGCCTTAGTTTTACTAGTAATGTCACTAGTATTCAACGTCATCGTAAAACTAATTGGAAAGAGGAGTGCATTTAAAAAATGAAAATAAATGCCAAAAAAATTAATAAGTTCGCCATTGGGACCATCTGGGCCTTAGTCTTAGTCGTAGTTCTGATCTTAATCTTCCTACTCGGTTACATCCTCATTACCGGTCTACCCGATATCTCGTGGAAGTTTTTAACCACCACGTCCAGTTCAATCAGTGCCGGCGGTGGAATTAGAGATCAGCTCTTTAATTCCGTCTACCTGCTAATACTGACGATCATCATCTCGCTGCCAATCAGTCTTGGGGCCGGAATTTACCTGGCAGAGTACGCCAAGGACAACTGGCTCACAACGCTCGTTAAAACGGCCATTGAGGTTCTAAGTTCATTGCCTTCCATTGTCGTTGGTCTGTTTGGATACTTGGTGCTAGTAATCAAGTTTCAACTTGACTACTCCATTCTGTCAGGAGCGATTGCTTTAACCATCTTCAACCTGCCACTCCTTACCAGAAGTGTCGAAGATTCCATCGAAGAGGTGCCAAAGTTACAAAGAGAAGCCGGGTTATCGCTTGGACTCTCCAAGTTTAAAACCATAACTGGAGTTGTACTACCACTCGCAATCCCGGGCATCATCACCGGTGTCATCCTTAGTTCTGGTCGAATCTTCGGGGAAGCCGCCGCCTTGATTTACACTGCTGGTCAAAGTGCGCCAATCGTAAGTTACACCAACTGGAATCCTTTCAGTCCCAGCAGTTTCCTAAATCCCATGCGTCCAGCTGAGACCCTTGCAGTTCATATCTGGAAACTAAATACCGAGGGAATTGTTCCAGACGCACACGTTGTTTCAAGTGGCGCTTCAGCGGTTCTTATCATTGTTATCTTAGTCTTTAACCTGTCGTCTCGGTTCTTAGGTAACTGGGCTTACCGCAAGATGACTGGGACTTCTAGAAAAAAGCGAGGTTAAAACATGGCTCAACAAAATTACGATTTAGACCACCATCAAATTATTACACCGCCAGGAGAAATGGCCCTTGAGACCGAGGACGTGAACGTCTTCTACGGTAAAAAGCAAGCTACCTTTGATGCTTCGCTGGCATTCTCAAGGTTCAAGATCACCGCCCTCATTGGAGCCTCGGGATCTGGCAAATCAACCTTCCTTCGCTGTCTCAATCGAATGAATGATGGTGTGGCAAACGTTACCGGTAGAATCATGTACAGAGACGTAGACATTAACCAAAAAAAATTAAACGTCTACGTCCTTCGAAAAAACATTGGCATGGTCTTCCAACACCCCAACCCCTTTGCCAAAACCATTCGTGAGAACATTAAATTTGCGCTTAGAAAACATGGCGTAAAAGATCCACAGGAACTTGATCAACGAGTAGAACAAAGTCTAAAAGCCGCTGCACTATGGGACGAAGTCAAAGATAAGCTGGATACAAGCGCCCTTGAATTATCTGGTGGACAGGCTCAAAGGCTCTGTATCGCTCGTTCAATCGCCATGCAACCTGACATCTTGTTGTTAGACGAACCAGCGAGTGCTCTTGATCCCATTTCAACCTCTAAGATTGAAGAAACGCTTCTAGAGTTAAAGAAAAAATATACGATTATCATCGTGACCCATAACATGCAACAAGCCGCCAGAGTCAGTGACTATACCGCCTTCTTCCATCTTGGACACGTCATGGAGTACGCTAAAACAGCTGACATTTTCACCAGACCACAGGTCAAAGCCACTGAGGATTACATTTCCGGCAACTTCGGTTAAGGAGAAGTAAATGACAACTAAAACGGAACCAAAAGAGATTATCAAAACTGAAAACGTCAATTTGTACTATGGAAAGCGAAAAGCGTTGCACGACATTAATTTAAACTTCAAACAAAATGAGATTACCGCCCTAATTGGACCATCTGGATGCGGAAAGTCAACATACCTCCGTTGTTTAAACCGAATGAATGATCTTATTCCAAACATTACCATCACGGGAAGCTTCACGCTCAATGGTCACAATATTTATGGTCCAAAAGAAGACATCGTGGAACTCCGAAAAGAAGTTGGAATGGTTTTCCAGCAACCCAATCCTTTCCCCTTTTCCGTGTACGATAATGTCACCTTTGGCTTAAAATTAGCTGGCGTTAAGAATAAGCAACTATTGGACGAACGCGTTGAAGAATCTCTAAAGCAGGCGGCTATCTGGGATGAAGTTAAGGACAAACTTCATAAAAGTGCGCTTTCATTTTCTGGAGGACAACAACAACGAATCTGCATTGCTAGACTCTTGGCCATTCAACCAGACGTGATTTTACTGGATGAACCAACGAGCGCGCTCGACCCTATTTCGAGTCAGATGATTGAGGACACCCTCCTAAACATCAAGGACAAGTATACGATCATCATCGTGACTCATAACATGTCACAAGCTTCTCGAATCTCAGACAAAACGGCGTTCATGCTGAACGGTCGACTAGTGGAAGTAGGCAAAACCAAAAAAATGTTTATGAATCCTGATAAGCAAGAAACAAGTGACTATCTCAACGGAAAATTTGGATAAGGAGAATGACTATGGGAGCATTATTTGATGATGAATTAAAGAAACTTAAAGGACACTTCATGGAAATGGGATTTGACAGTAGTGAACAAATCTACCAAGCCACCAAATCTTTCATTGATCATGATAAGGACCTCGCACGCAAAATCATTGCAGAGGATCCCAAGATTAACAACGAAGAAATGGATTTAGAGAAACAGTCCTTACAACTGATCGCACTCCAGCAACCCGTTGCCAGTGATTTTCGTCAAATTATCAGTATTTTAAAGGCCAGTACCGACATTGAACGAATCGGCGATCACGCCAATACGATTGCGAGAGAAACCATTAACGCCAAGGGCCATGAACGAATCCCGGCGGTCGAAAAAGTCATCAGTGAAATGACTGAACAAGTCCGTTCAATGTTAGAACAGGTACTAGAGGCCTTCTTTGAGGGGAATGCCTCGGAAGCTAAGAAAATTGCTGACCAAGATGAATCAATTGACAAGTATTATCATTCCACCAGAAAGTTAGTAACTGAATCCCTGAAAAAGAACAGTAAGACGGCGCAAGCGGCCCTAAGCTACTTAATGGTCATCCGATTGCTCGAACGGATCGGTGACCACGTCGTAAACCTCGCCGAGTGGCTCGTTTACAATCAAACCGGCAAGATGGTCGAACTCAGTCACAGCACCAATCACGATGAAGAATACTTTGAAAACAACAAGTAACAAAGAAACCACCCTGATATTTCTATCAAGGTGGTTTTCGCTATTTATTGATTACTGGTTCGCTCAAAGAAGTCCAAAAACAACTGTTCCTCTTTTGGATCGTTTTGCCACAATAATTCTGGGTGCCACTGGATTCCCATGATACTAGCATCATCATTTTCAACCGCTTCGATGACACCGTCAGGAGATTTGGCCGTGACGGTCAAACTATTTCCGACCTTTTTTAGGGCCTGATGATGAATTGAGTTCACAACGGGAAGATCGCCAACGGAATGGACCAAATGGCTTTTGGTTTTCACTTGCACCTCATGAAAATTATGCTTTGGATCGTCGTGTTTCACGTGTTGAACGTTAGACTTGGGTAAATCAGTGGCAATGTCTTGATAAAGACTACCACCAAAAGCTACGTTTAAAACTTGAAGCCCTCGACAGATCCCTAAAAGTGGTTTTCTCCGGCGCACCATTTCTTTAATCAGTCCCATTTCCCACTCATCATGGGGTCGATAGTGCGCATCGTCTGGTTCGACTGATTTTTCGTGGAATAATTCCGGTTGAACATCTTGACCACCAGGAATAATTAAGCCGTCAACTAAGTCAACGTATTCGGAAATCATATCAAGCTCAGCCATGGGAATAATAACAGGCAAAATGCCGTGTTTTTGCAGTAAATCAATAAAAACTTGAGCAGTATAATTGGCGTAATCAAGGTTATAGTTAGGCGTCTTAATCCGGTTAACGTTTGCCGCAATTCCAATTCTCAAAATGAACCCCTCCATTACAATTTAGTAATTCCTAATGAATAAGAGCCATCCCGAATTAACGGGATAGCTCTTATTTGGTTTAGAAGTTAGTTTGGTCCAACTTTCCTATAATTGCAATAGCTTAATTAATTTTTTAATCTTTATTCGGAACTCAGACTCACAATTGGATCTAATTTAGCGGCCTTGGCTGCTGGAGCAAGTGCTGCTAGTAAACAAATAATAACAAAGACTAGCGCCCCAATAATGGCATTGGCCGGTGAAATTTGAACAATTGCGTACTTAATCGCTCCACTTGAAATTGTATCCGCTCCCCATTCGGCCAGGTAAGCGATGATAACCGCAAAAATGGACGAGAAGACTCCCAGAATAAAGGCTTCGGAGAAGAATAGGTTTCGAATGTTGCCCTTGGTAAAACCAAGTGCCCTTAGAATCCCAATCTCCTTGGTTCGTTCGGCAACACTAATGTAGAGCACCACGATGATCATAATTGCTGACACAAGGAGCGAAATTGCCGCAATTCCTGCTAGAACCCAAACAGCGACGTTAATGTAAGTGTTCAGTGTTGATACAATCGCACCCGCACCAGTAATTTGGTACTTGGCTTGTTGATTGGGTCCCTTCAACGACTTAATCTTATCTTGAACGGGTTGAACGTTGGGAACTCCACCAGCGATGTTCACCGCAGCAAAGTTCGGTTCGTACTTCATTTTAGCCTCACTAAACATTGACTTCATCGTGTTGGAACTAACAAGTGCCATTGGGTTCACGTCACTAGTCACCCCACTCACAGTAACTTCTTTTGATAGGACGTGGGGCTGCCCGTTATCATCGGGAGCATTCGCAAACAACTTAATTTTTTGGCCCGTCATGTCGTACGGTTTCTTCTTATTAAAGCTTTGGGCCGTCTTCTTATTAATCAACACCTGATTATCTTTAGTGGGGACTGCTCCGGATTTAATGTTCTTCTTTAAGACCGCTCCTTGATAGTATGTTTGAATGTACTGAACGGAAGCGGTTTTATCGGCCGCCTTAAACTGACCGCCAGCTAAAAACTTACCTAACGTTGAACTTTTGACATTCTTTAGGTCCTGCAACTGTTGGTTATCCTGGTTGGTCAGAAGTTCATTTTTAGGATTTTGTTCCTCTCCTTGTTTCTGTTTTCGACTAACCTGAATGGTAGTGGGATTAACCTCCGAATAAATTTCATGGTTAATGTATCCCTTGACCCCATTGCCGAGACCTAACATGAAAATGACCGAAAAGATGCCGATGGCCGCCCCAAAAATAATTAACAGGTTGCGCTTCAGGTTATAACGAAAGTGTTCGAAGGCCATCGTAAAGATGGAAGCAAGTTTGGCCGGACGCGCCTGAAAGTCCGCCTGCGTTTTATTAACCGGGTAAGCGGGTTTTAAAATCCTATCTTCATCAATCTTCCCGTTGGCTAAATGAACGATCCTCGTTCCATAATTGGCAACCACCTGAGAGTGGGTGACGGCAATTACCAGTTTTCCGTCTTCTGCAATTTCGTTCATTAGTTCCAAGATGTCATCAGTATTTTGAGCGTCCAAGGCACCAGTTGGCTCATCAGCAATGATGATATCTGGGTCAGAAGCAAGTGCTCGAGCAATTGAAACCCGCTGCATTTGTCCACCTGAAAGTTGATTGGGGTACTTGTTACGGTGGTCATACAAACCAACCTTTTTTAAAAGTTCAGTGGCCCGTGCTTCTTGTTTTTTATGCGTTAAAGTTGTCATTTCTAAAGAGACCATCACGTTCTCTTTAATGGTCAGATGATTCACAAGGTTAAAGTTTTGAAAGATAAAACCAATTGTGTTGCGCCGATACTCATCAAGTTGTTTACTGGTATCTTTTTTTAACGATTTCCCGTCAATTAAAACGTCACCGGAATAATCACTGTCTAGTCCAGCGATAATATTCATAAGGGTCGTCTTTCCACCACCAGATTCTCCCAGGATGGAAACAAATTCCCCACGATCGAAGTTGAGACTGATCCCGTTTAAAACATGAAAATCCTGATTATCCACATAATAGGACTTTTTGATGTTTCTTAGTTCTAAATAAGTCATTTGGTTCTCTCCTTCTTTTTTAGTAGTGTCCATTTTAAACTAATTTAACCAAAAGTAAATTTTAACCTGAAAGTAAGAACGGCCTTAACGGAAAATTAAAAAAATAATTTTGTGAAATATTTTCGTAATTTTTTCATAACAATAATTAAAATTAATTGCTTAATTCCCACTCTAATGCCGTTATCTATTTCACTTATCAAATTTCTTCTTTGTTCAATTTTTATTGGATCTATTTCAGAAGCTGGAATGCCCTTGCAAACAGTTTTCAAACGGTTTACATTATTACTTGGAAACAAATCTGATATTCCTGAAAGAAATCTTTCCATTTTTTTCGATCAGTTATGTTCAGATTGTAACGATATTAATTCATCAACTTTTCGAAAGGAAGTTATCTTATGTCAAAAATGAAAGCTTTAGTTATGACAGCTAAGCAACACATGGAGATTGAAGACAGAGATGTCCCAACCCCTAAGGACGACGAAGTCTTAGTTGAAACTGCCTACGCTGGTATCTGTGGTACCGACCACGCCTTATACAATGGTCTCCCAGGTTCAGCTGATGCTACTCCTCCAATCGTATTAGGTCACGAAAACTCTGGAGTTGTTTCCGCAGTTGGAAAGAACGTTAAGGACTTCAAGAAGGGTGATCGTGTTGTTGTTGACCCTAACATTTACTGTGACAAATGTTTCTACTGTCACACTGGCCGCTACGAATTGTGTGAAAACCTATCGGCCGTTGGTGTAACTAGAAATGGTGGTCTTGAAGACTACTTCACTGCCCCAGAAAAGGTTGTTTACCACATTCCTGATGAACTATCACTTCAAACTGCATGCTCAATGGAACCACTTTCATGTGCCGTTCACACGATGAAGATCACCGAAAACATTACCCCTTACCAACACGCTTTAATCATTGGTGATGGATACATGGCTAAGTTGTTTGCTCAACTACTTAGAATCTACGGAATCCAGAACATTGACATGACTGGTAGACATGATGAAAACCTTGCTTGGGAAAAGAAAGAACTTAACTTAAACAAGGTTATCAACACGACTAAGGAAAAAATCACTGACAAGTACGACATGGTAATCGAATGTGTTGGAAAGCCTGAAACCCAAGAACAAGCTGTTGAAGCAACTAATCCTGGCGCTCAAGTTATGATGTTTGGTGTTGGTGCACCAGGTCAAACATTTAACATGAACACTTACGAAATCTTCAAGAAGCAATTAACCATCAAGGGTTCAATGATTAACCCCCACAGTTTCGAAGATTCAATTGCTTTACTTTCAGATGGTTCCGTTAAGGTTACACCTTTCCAACACAACATCCTTACTTTAGAACAAGTACCTGGTGTATTAGCTGGTACTGACAAGGTTCAAGGCAAGTCAATTGTTAAAGTTAATGGTAATCTTAAATAATTGAACCAAAATCTGATCGTGGAGGGAAACTATGGCGAAGAAAACCGCTAATAGAAAAGCCAAACGTACCATTTCCATGACAGCTTCAATTATGTTCTTTATCCTTTCATTAATAATTAACTCTGCTGGAAATGTTTTGACTCTAGTAACAACTGCTAAGATTCATCCATCTTTTCTAGGTTCAGCTTACTGGACCGCAGCCGAAACCAACCTTGGAAATGCATTTCACTGGAACTTATTCTGGGCATTTCTAATCTTGGGAGTTGCCATTACCATTTTGAACGCCTTTTTAGTCGGTCACTGGGATTGGGGACGTGCCATTGGAAACGTCATCTTCATGGTTCCGTTCTCAGCACTCATCCAGGTCTTTGATGACTTCTTCATGGATGGTTCACTGCCAGTAATTGGAAAAGTATCATTTTTTGCTGGATTCCCTGAAGCCAAGGGTTGGATGATGGTCGCTTTCTATGTCCTCTTAAATTTCTTCGGGGTAGCATTGATTGCAACCGCCATCTCAATCTACCAACGAGTCAACTTAGTCTTGCATCCCGCTGATGATTTGATGCAGATCCTGCGATTTAAGTACTTCAATGGTGCTGCTGGGAAAGCCATGTGGGCTTCCTACATTCCACCGACTGTCATGGCAGTGGTTGCCTTTGCAATTACTCGTCAATTTACTAACTTAGGAGTAGGAACGATCTTTGCGTTCCTATTCCAAGGTGGAATCACTGGACTTGCTGATAAATACATCTTCCCTCACCTAAAGCATCAAGCGTTAGATGTTGGTGATGAATCAACGGTTGCCGTTGATATTGACGAAGACGAAAAGACAAAGAAAAAATAAGCAAAAGAAATAACCGATCTCAACCGAGATCGGTTATTTTTATTTAAACCACTATTTCAAACTTTTTAAAATCTCGCTCAATGCTGGTTGACCATAAACGTTATAACGTTTCTTGTACGCATCAATCGTTTTTTGGTCAAAGTTCTCTGGATCAAGTGGGACAAAACTAGTATCAATTGGGTCAAACGCTTTAATCTTAGCGTCAATCACAATCGGCTTCGTGTTACCTTCAGCCTGCATTCGGTCAATCTCAACCATGACACTATCAAGTTCATCTTGACCCGAAACTTTAAAGCCATGAGCACCCATGCCTTCAGCAACTTGGGCAAAATCCGCTTGATAGAGGTCAACACCATAATCACTAATGCCAGATTGAACGTCTTCGTGTTCAATGTAACCAAAGCGTTCGTTTGACAAAACGACATTGATAATCGGCAAGTTGTACTTGGCCTGCGTGATCACATCCTGCATGACCATTGCGAATCCCCCATCACCTGAAATCGACCAAACTTGACGATCAGGATATGAGAGTTTAGCAGCAATGGAAGCTGGTAGACCAAAGCCCATTGTTCCAAACCATGGTGACATGGCAAACTGCTGCTGCTGATTAAAGGGAAGTTGACGAATGGAATGCATGGTGTTGTTTCCAACGTCAAGTCCATAAACCGCATTCGACTTAGAATGGTCAGCAATTGCCTTCAAAACAGTCTCAGCTCTAAGACCCTCGTCGTAGTCAGTCGCAATGCTATCAAGCCACTTCAACCAATTCTCGCGATCAATTCGAGCGGCTTTTAAGAAATCACTCTTAGGAATCTTTACATCTGAATCAATTAACATTTCCAAGAATTCCTTGGCATCACCGTGAATCGTGAGATTGGCCTGATACTGACGACCCAAATCAGCCAGATTGTTATTAACCTGAATGATTTTCTTATCTTTAGGCATGAAGCGAGCAAACGGAAAGTCGTTTCCAAGCATAATAATCAGATCGGCAGCCTGAGAAACTTCAAATCCGGGTTTCGTTCCCAGTCTACCACGAGCACCCATGTAACTCAGATTGTCGTTTGGCATAATCCCAGTTGCAGGAGCCGTGGACAAGACTGGCATGCTAAACTGATCGGAAACTTTCACGATCTCATCTCGGGCACCCTTAGCACCTCTTCCGTACCAAAGAACCGGATGTTTGGCTTTCTTAATCATCTTAATGGCTTCATCAACGTCAGCTTGTTTAGGGTGAACCGTTTTAATGCTACTTGAAACGTTGGCTGTCTTAGTTGGTTCATAGTCAATCTCAGTTCCAAGTAAATCATTCGGTAAGATGACGACTGCTGGCCCCTTCTTTTGATAGGCCGTCCTGATGGCTTCATCAATAATCTTTGGTATCTGATCGGCAGTTGACGCCTGGCGGTTGTAAACCGAAACGTCAGCAAACATTGGCAGTTCATCCATTTCCTGAAAGAACCGCGTGTTCATCATTGGTTGGGGAACTTGTCCAACGAGGGCTAGCATTGGCGTATTGTCTTCCTTCGCGTCGTATAAACCATTAAACATGTGAGTCGCACCAGGACCAGCCGAACCAAAGGCGACCCCAATCTTACCGGTATACTTATGGTCAGCGGAAGCGGCCAAAGAACCGACCTCTTCATGTCTAACCTGAATATATTTAATGTTCTTTTTTTCCTCATCTAGCGCATTCAATAAGTTATTCAAAGAGCCAGCTGTGATGCCATACAAATGGTCGACATCCCAACTCTCAAGCACTTTCACCAGTGCTCTACTTGCTGTCATTTTACTCATAGAATCCCTCTTTTCGTTTTTCCAATTTAACTGTTGACCCAATTGAATTATAAACCACTCCATCAATTTATCCTATCAGAAGCAATAAAAAAGACTCCTAATCAGAGCCTTTACTTATTAATTCATATTTCTAAGCTGGTCATTTTTAGTGTAAAAACTATGATAACCCATGTAACATGCGATGATTGAACTAACGGCCGTAATCCCAAGCAACATGAAAGTTACCATGATCTGGTACTTAATGGCCTTAACCGGATCAACACCAGCAAAGATTAAACCAGCCATCATCCCGGGTAAACTAACCAGTCCAACGGTCATCGCAGTATCAATCGTGGGCTGCATCCCGGTCTTAATGCTGTCACGCACAATGTCAGAACAGGATGTCTTCACGTCGGCTCCCAGAGCTAATTTTTCAATAATCTGCTGTCTCCGGTCTTTAAACATGGAATTCATACTTCGATAACAAAGTCCCAAGGCAACCATTGAGTTACTGGCAACCATTCCGGTAATTGGTACCACTTGAGACGGGATAAACTTAATTGCTCCCGCAAAGACTAATACCGCAAGTACCACAATCGTGCTACTTCCTAACGCAATGATGGAAATGGGGAGTGCGTGTTCCATACCGTCACTACGTCCCTTGGCGTTATAAGCGGCGTTAAACAAAATAATTAAGATTAAAATCAGGGTTAAAAAAACGTTATTGATCCGAAAAACGAATCGTAAAACGTACCCAACTATAAATAACTGAACCACACAACGGATGGTGGCAATGATAATTGACTTATCAATGCCCAACTTTTCTTTCCATCCGACAAATAACGCGATTAAGACCAGCAGTCCAGTTAATGCGAGCGCTTGATTTGAAACAATTAAATTAGGCATCTTTATCTCCTTTAACTAGTCGTCCGTTAACAATTGTGACTAACTCGGTAGCATGGTCAATCTCACCTTGATCATGAGTAATCATGATGACCGTGGTGTGATCTTTTTGATTAATGTAATTAATCATCTTGTGCACACTTTCCTTGGTGTTTTCATCAAGGCCAGTGGTAACCTCATCTAAAATAAGCACATCAGGCACAAACATGATGTTGCGAATTAATGCGACCCGTTGGCGTTCCCCACCAGAAAGATTATCGACCGTCCGATCCAAATCACCATCACCTAGATCGACGGTTTGAAGTGCTTTTAACGCATGTTCTTTATCAAACGGTTTATTTCGAATCTGATATGGGAACTCAAGATTATCCTTGACCGTATTGCCAAACAAGGTGGGTTGCTGAACAGCGTATGATACTTTTCTCCGATACTCAATTGGATTTAAATCAGCGACGTTTTGGCCTTCAAAAATTACTTCACCAGAACTGGGAGTCAAAAGATCCGCCAAAAGTCTCACAAAAGTTGTCTTCCCACTCCCTGATGGACCAGTGATCGTAACGATCTCTCCGGCATCAACGCTCCAGCTGATATCCTTGATAATCTCACGTCCATCAGCGTCGTAGCATAGGTTTTTAGTTTCTAGTACTGCCATTTTGATACCTCTCTTTTCTTTTTAACAAATTAACAGTATGATTATACAACACTTTTGTATCATATATGAGTCTGCTATAATGACGTAGACGTTGTTATGAAGAAAAAAGGAGTTCTAATGAGTTATAAAAGAGTTAGAAACGGTTCAAAAAGATCGTCAAATGTTTCGGTAGAACTCCACCAACGAGTTACGGTCACTATCAAACGTCTCGGAATTAATGGTGAGGGAATTGGTTATTTTCACCGCAAATTAATTTTTATTCCTGGTGCGCTAGTTGGTGAATTAGTTCAAGCTGATGTAACCGAGATTAAACCTAAATACCTACGCGGAAAATTAGTTCAGATTGATAAGGAAAGTCCCTTTCGGGTTAAACCGCGTGATCCATATGCTGGAGAAGTTGGTGGTTTTGAACTCGAAGACCTCGCATACCCTAAGCAACTGGAATTCAAACGTGATTTAGTTAAACAATCGCTTAGAAGATATCATCCGAGGGCTTATGATCATTATGATGTCAGGGAAACGATCGGGATGGATAATCCCTATGAGTACCGTAATAAGGCCCAGTTTCAAGTTCGAACTGAAGCAAACGGAAGAGTCATCGCCGGATTATATAAAGAAGGAACTCACGAAGTGGTCGACATGGAGACCTGCTCCGTTCAGTATCCGCTTACCATGAAGGTCATGCACGCTTTAGTCGAAATGGTTCAGGAACTAAACATCCCAACGTTCGTTGAATCCAATCACTCTGGCATTTTAAAAACCTTGGTAGTTCGAGCAGCCCTCAACACTAACGACGTCCAGGTGGTTTTCATCACTAACACGCCCAAGTTGATTAAGAAAAATCAACTCTTAGAAATGATTTCCGATCGCCTTCCAGAAGTCACCTCCGTCATGCAAAACATTAATCCTGGTGACTCACCTTTGATCTGGGGAGAAAAAACGGTTCATTTAGCTGGAAATGACAGTATTACCGAAAAAATTAATGGTTTATCATTTGAGTTGTCACCAAGAGCTTTTCTCCAACTAAATAGTATTATGACTCCTAAACTTTACGATTTAGCTGGAACAGCCCTCAATCTTGATTCTGATGATCGTTTGATTGATGCATATTCTGGGGTGGGAACCATCGGTCTTTCATTAGCAAACCAAGTTTCTGAAGTTAGAGGAATGGATACCATTAAGGAAGCCATCACCGACGCCAATCATAATGCAGCAATCAATCATATTGATAACGCCACCTACTACTTTGGCAGTGCCGAGGATTTGATGCCGCAGTGGATAACCGAAGGTTTTAAACCCACGGCACTGGTGGTTGACCCACCACGCGTTGGCCTTGACCAACACCTAATTGATGCTATTTTAACCGCTAAACCACAAAAATTTGTATATGTTTCATGTAATCCATCAACGCTAGCTCAGAACCTAGTTCAACTAACGAAGTCTTATAACGTGGACTACCTGCAACCAGTTGATATGATGCCACAGACTCCGCACGTCGAAGTCGTCGTCAAATTTACTTTAAAGTCTTAGAAAGGTCCAATTGTCAATGAATCCATTCGATAACGGCAATAATAGTGGGAATAATGGCATGAACAACATGTTCTTGCCACCTAACTACGCCGTCGTGCAAAATAAAGAAACCCAAGAAGTCAAAGTCCAAAAGGTGGGCTTCTCATTCACTACGCTAGTTTTTGGAATCTGGCCTTCTATTTTTCGTGGTGATTTCTATAATACCCTTTGTATGCTAGGGGTGGATTTTATCCTAGCAATGACACTTACCGTCTTAACTGGATTAAACATCGCATCCTCTGCCTATGAGATTTTTGCAATCATGCCATTAGCATGGAGTTTTGTATACAATATGATGTTTTTCCGGCATTTGCAAAATAAGGGATTTGTTCCCATCAATAAACGTTCAGCTGAACTTTTAAAACGAAGTCATTATTATAAATAATTAGGAACACAAAAAACACTTCACATAATGTGAAGTGTTTTTTTGTTTGAGATTAATGATTTTATAGCATAACGGTAACGGCAGCAGCAACGATGATCAAAGCTAAACCGATCAAAGTAGCAACCATTTCCTTTGGAGTCTTCTTCTGGTGTAAGAAGTAAACACCGGTCAAGGTAGCAACAACTACTGATACCTGTGATAGAACGAATCCAGTTGAAAGACCTAACATGTTTGGTTGTGCAGCAATCAAGTATGAGAATGCGGCAATTGCAAAGAAGAAACCAGCAATAATCTGTTTGTATGAAACACCCTCAGCAAACACATTTTCACTCTTCATGTTCATCAAACCGTAGATAATAGCCATCAAGACCATTCCCATTGCCTGTGGCAAGAATGCTTCCATTGGGGTCATTACTGAAGTGGACTGTGGCAAAATTCCCTTAGCCCAAGTCAAGTTATTAACCTGTGGAGCGGCTGAGTATAACCAGTAACCAATAACACCAATTAACTGTAAGATAACGGCTTTTTCAAGCGCACCTTTATTAACGTTTTCTTTGTTTTGGCTCCAAGTGGTAAGAGTGGCACCGATAATGATAACGATCAAAGCAAGGATTCCAATGATCTTGTGACCAATACCAGGCCAACTACTTAACGCAAATGCACCCCACAAAGCAGTTACAATCAACTGAAATGCGGTCGTGATTGGCATAACTCTTGAAGAACCAATCAAAGAATAACCTTTAAAGGCCATGATTTGACCGAAGCCCCAACCCATACCAGACAAGATTCCGTAGACTAAGTTCCAGCCCATTGGGAAGCCAGCTTGTGTGAATAATAAGACAACAATCGCAAAAATCAATGTACCAACTGTGGCACCAAAGATTTGGTTCGTTGGTTTACCACCAATTTTTGATGAAATAGTTGGAAATAGTCCCCAACCAATCACTGGAATTAATCCAATTAATATTGCTTCAAAACTCATATCCCATACCTTCTTTTCAAAATACTTTTGTAACCCTTATTTACGAAATTAATTATAACACGTCAAAAATAAAAAGAAAACGTTTTCATTAAGAAAAATTTAAAAACTTGCCAAAGCAAGTCTTAATTAATGGGTTTAAAAGCTTGCGTGGCCTTAACCGCTCGCTTCCATCCCTGATACAATTTATCTCGTTCAGCTGCTTTCATTGAAGGGGTGAAAATCTTTCCCTCTTCGTAAATGGACTGAACTTCATCTAAATCTTTCCAGAACCCGGTTGCTAGTCCACTCAAGATGGCAGCCCCAAATCCGGTCGTTTCTTCATCGCTGGCTCGTTGAACCGGAATATTCAAAATGTCAGACTGAAACTGCATTAAATAACTATTGCGACTAGCTCCCCCATCAGCTCGAATCTGTGGAATATCGAGATCGGTATCGGACTCCATTGTGTTAACGATATCCTTAGTTCCATACGCAATTGACTGAAGCGTGGCCTTTACAAAATCATCACTGTTAGTTCCTCGGGTAATCCCAAAAACGGCTCCTCTGACATTTTGGTCCCAGTATGGGGCCCCTAATCCATTAAAAGCAGGAACAACGTAGATTTCATTGTGGTCGGTCGATCGTTTAGCCGCCTGTCTGGACTCAGGAACACTGGTGATAATCTTCATTTGGTCTCGAAGCCACGTCAACGCACTTCCAGCCACGAAGATTGAACCCTCAAGTGCATACGTAATTTTTCCGTTAATTCCATACGCAATGGTCGTCAATAAATTCTCGTCTGAGTACTGCGGCTGGTGTCCAGTATTCATCATGATGAAAGCACCATCACCATAGGTGTTTTCAACCATTCCCTTTGAAAAGCCCATTTGTCCGATCAACGCCGCCTGCTGATCGCCAGCAATTCCAGCAATTGGGACACTAACACCATAAAATTGGTAGTTTTCGGTCGTTCCATAAACTCCATCAGAAGCATGAACGGTCGGAAGCATGATCTTTGGAATGTTTAAAATCTTCAAGATTTCGTCGTCCCACTTTAAGTCATTAATGTTAAACATCATCGTTCGACTGGCGTTCGTATAATCAGTAATGTGATATTTCCCACCAGACAATTTCCAGACGAGCCACGTATCAATGGTCCCAAATAACAATTCACCATCAGAAGCGCGCTTCTGTGAACCATTAACGTGGTCTAAAATCCACCTGACCTTGGTAGCGGAGAAATACGAGTCAATAACTAGGCCCGTTTTTTTATGAATTAGGTCCTCGTACCCCCTGTTTTTTAGGTCTTCAGCAATTGAATTAGTTTGTTTTGAAAGCCAACCAATGGCATTGTAAATGGGTTTGCCGGTCACTTTGTCCCACACTACCGTGGTCTCACGCTGATTGGTAATCCCCACTGAGGCAATGTTTTCGGGGTGAATGGAGGCGTCAATCAAGGCACTCGCAATGGCAGAAAGCACGGAGTTCCAAATCTCGTTTGGATCCTGTTCAACCCATCCGTCACTATTGATAATCTGAGGAACTTCCTTGTAACTCTCAATGACTTTTCTACCACTATGATCATAAATAATCGCTCTCGTACTAGTCGATCCTTGATCAATCGCTAGGACGTAATCTTTATTGTCAGACAACTGGTTCATCTCCGTTTCATCGTATTTTTGATACTCATATTAGCACGATTCAATTCATCTCACTACTTGAAAATAAAAGAGAAAGTAGAATAAAATCTACTTTCTCTTTTATGGCATCATTAATTAACGCTTAACTTCAACCCGAATGTCAGCATCAATATCTTTTGGCTCAACCTGTTCGTCATAAGAAAAATCAGCATCTTTAAAGTATTCCTTGATTTCAGCATTAATCTCGTTTAAATCACGAACATCATTATCCTGACGTTTAATCAACAACGTGTACTGCTTGTTATCTTCATCAACGTTTTCAAAATCATAACCAACATCAACCGTGTTTAAGATTTCTTGAATCATTTGTCTTTCAGTCATTGCCATAATTCATACTCTCCTTAATAATCTTCATACGCTAAGCTTATTCTATTTTCTAATATTTGTAAAATCATATCTCAAAAAATCATGTGGAACACGTGCTTCATGATATAATTATATTACACTGACATTGAAAGGTGGGTTACATGGAAAACATGGAAAATAAAAGAGTTCTAGCCATTCCAACTGGTGAAAATTTTCGTGAGTTAGGTGGATACCAAACTGTTGATGGTAAAACCACTAAGTGGCACAAGTTACTACGTGCGGGACACTTAGGTGAGCTCAGTGAAAATGATCTAAAAACCCTTGAGCATTACGGGGTTCGCTTTGACGTTGATCTCAGAAGTCAACCTGAAGTCGACATGCTGGCCGATCAAGTGGAAACTTCTGCCGTCGACTACATTTTTGATCCGATCTTTAAAGAAGACGCAACCGACAATTCGAAAAGTCCAGCTGAAATGAAGAAAGTCCTGTGCAATCACCCTAATTATGGTCATGATCATATGGAACACGTCTATAAAAGCATGATTAAAACGAAACACTGTCGTTTGGCTTTTAAAAAATTATTTGAAGTTCTACTCGATAACAGGCAAGATGACGAGTCCGTCCTATTTCACTGTACAGCTGGAAAAGACCGAACCGGGATGTCTGCGACCATGATCCTCTCTGCACTAGGAGTCGATCGTAAAACCATCGAAGAAGATTACCTGTTAACCAATCAGGTGGCAAAACCAGTGATTGATGCTCGATTAGAGCAAGCCAAAGAAGAAGGATATAATGATGCAGCCCTAAAGAGTCTAAGATCCCTTTATAGTGTCTCATTAGACTTTTTCAATGCCGCAATGGATGAAATCAATCAATTATACGGCGGAATGAACCAATTTCTCCATGAAGGTATTGGATTGACCAATGCCGACATTCATCAGTTACGTCAAATTTACCTTGAATAATTTGCATATTGTTAATTCGGCTAGGTAATGATACGATGAGTTTATCAAAAGTAGTCTAATATTTAAGTGATAAGAGAAGTGGCGGTTGGTGCAAGCCACACAGGATATTAGATGAACTACCTAAAATTACACATTAAGATAAGTGCAGGTACTTTTGTATCTGAACGTGGGTGGTACCGCGCACAAGCGTCCCAGTAGTCAATTACTACTAGGACGCTTTTTATTTATCAACAACAGGAGGAAAACAACAATGAATATCATTGAAGATTTAAAATGGCGAGGTGCCATTAACCAAACAACTGACGAAGACGGACTAGAAAAATTAACCAACGAGAAAAAGATTGCCCTATACTGTGGGGTCGATCCAACTGGTGATAGTATGCACATTGGTCACCTAATTCCGTTTATGATCATGGAACGTTTTTCACGGGCTGGTTTTCACCCTTACATCCTAATCGGCGGGGCCACCGGTTCCATCGGTGATCCAAGTGGGAGAAACACCGAACGTCCCCTTCAGACCAAACAGATGGTCAAACACAACGTTAACGCCTTAACAAAGCAAATGAAGCACCTCTTTGGCAGTGACAGTAACATTCACATCGTGAATAACTACGACTGGACGTCTAACGTGTCACTGCTTGATTTTCTTCGTGACTACGGAAAGCTCTTCAACGTGAACACCATGTTATCAAAAGAAGTGGTGGCAAGCCGCCTGGAAAAGGGCATTTCATTCACAGAATTCACCTACCAAATCCTACAAGCATTGGACTTTCTCACTCTTTATCGTGACCATGACGTTCAACTTCAGATTGGTGGTGGAGACCAATGGGGAAACATCACGGCCGGAATTGACCTCATTCATCGCGTTGAAGGTCAAGACGCCGAGGTATACGGATTAACCATCCCATTAATGCTTAAATCAGACGGAACTAAGTTTGGAAAGACCGCTGGTGGTGCTGTTTGGCTTGATCCAGAAAAGACCTCACCGTATGAATTTTACCAGTTCTGGCTAAACCAAAACGACGCTGACGTTATCAAATACCTCAAATACTTCACCTTTTTGCCTAAGGATCAAATTGATGAACTGGCCCAAAAAGTTAAAGATGAGCCTTGGAAAAGAGAAGCACAGAAAACGTTAGCACGTGAGGTCACGAAATTTGTGCACGGTGAAGGCGCCGTTAAGCAGGCCGAAAATATCTCAAAAATTCTTTTTAAAGGCAACGTTCAAGACCTATCAGTAAAGGAAGTTAGTCAGGCATTTAACAGTGTCCCAACGTCTTCGATTAGTTCTAATCCCGTAAACGTAGTCGATTTAATCATTGCGGTTGGAGTTGATAAATCCAAACGGCAGGCTAGAGAAGACGTTAATAATGGCGCTATTACCATCAATGGAGCAAAGGTTACCGACGTCAACACTGAAATTAACCCCCAAGCTCAATTTGACGGGAAGTTTATCATCATACGACGCGGCAAGAAACGTTACTTCTTAGCTAAGGTTAAGTAAATAAATCCCAGTATCATAAATATGGTACTGGGATTTTTTGGATTCAAAAAAGGGGCGAAGAATTATTCTTCGTCCCTTTTGCATCTTGTTTTTCGTTTGAGTAATCGTTAACTTGAAATTAAATCTTACCAGTAGTTATGTGATGCTCGAAATTGAGCAGCGGCAGCGATTGAACCGTAACGTGAAACTGCGTATTGACGAGCCACACGTTCTTGGTTAGCTGGAGAGTAATCACCATTTAGATATGATGAAGACAATTGGTATTTACCAATGTACTGACCATTTCGAGCACTGTATGAGTTACCAGATTCAACTTGTGCAATTGATGCTAAACCAGAGTTATCACCGGCATTGCTTGCATTATTGTTACTGCTTGCAGCAGGTTGAGTAGTGGTTGTAGTTGTTGCTTGTTGTTGTGTTTGAGCAGGTTGTGCGTTTTGCTGTGGTGCAGCAGTGTATTGTGCATTGCTACTTACCTGAGCAGATGGTTGTGTTTGAGTATTGTTACTTTGGTAAGTCATGTTGCTTGCGTTAGTAGGTAATGTTAACTTTTCTCCGACATGAATCAGGTTGACATTCTTAAGGTGGTTAGCCTTAACAATGCTGCTGATGCTAGTATTGTGTTGCTTTGCGATTTTTGAGACTGTGTCACCGCTCTTAACGGTAACTTGATTAGTGTTAGTGGCGGCATTGGCGTTGAAGCCTGCAGTCATTAACACACCGGCTACTGTGAAAATAGATGCTAAAAGCACCTTTACGTTTCTAGATTTTAATAAAATGATAAATCACTCCTATAAATTTTTGTTACTTCCGTTTTCTTAAAACTGAAATATACTCAAACAACAATTTCACATTCTAAATACTGTTATTTACATGGCAAAAACAGCAATGTTAAAAAAACCGATTATTTTGTCACGTTGTAACATCAATGTAACAAAACTCGTAAGAATGCCCGTTTTCAAGGATTGATCAACAATTCACAACACCGATTTTTAGCAAAAGAAAAAGCCTTCTGCCATAAAAAAAGTTATTAAAAGCATAAGACTTTACTTAATTTCATCATTTTTCAGCTAATTTTCGATTAAAATAGTGCTCTAATTTACTCTTAGGATACACTCCAGTGACCTTCTCAACGCCCTTTCCGTTACGAAATAATACTAGTGTTGGAATACTCATGACCCGGTATTTTCTGGCAATCTCCTGATTATCATCGACATTAAGCCTTAAAAACTTGATTCGACCTTTGTACTCACGTTCCAGTTCTAAAATCAACGGATCCATCATTTTACATGGACCACACCATGGTGCCCAGAAGTCAACCACGGTCATTGGTCCCGTAATTTCTGAGTAAAAATTATTCTGGTTTAGATCCACTGCCATAGTCTTTCCCCCTCTTCACGTTAATCACATGGATAACTAAAGTAGCCACTAGTGTGACAATTACCAAGATTCCAAACCATCCCGCTGGAATCTCAATGTCAATCATTGGAATCGATAAGAAAAGTTTCAATGAAATGATAATGATCAAAAAGTACGCCATCGGCTGTAGTTCAGGAATCTTTTTCATCAACATCATTATGACTTCAGCTACCCCACGCATCGCTAAAATCCCAATCATCCCACCAATTAAGACGATCACTGGATTAGGTGAAATGGCTAACGACGCTAGCACCGAATCAATTGAAAAGATAATGTCCATGAATTCAATCTGAACTACCACCCACCAAAAGTACTTGCGAGTGTGGTTTTTCTTATTTGGTTTGACCTGATGAGTTCGGCTCTTTTTGTGCTTATTCTTGTGCATATTATAGAAGAAACTAAACGCAAGATAAAACAAATAAGCTGCACCTAATACCTTAATGATCCAGAACCTAATTAGGTACACTCCGACTCCGATGATCAAAAAGCGAAAGATGTATGCTCCCCACATTCCGTAAAACAAAGATTCTTCCTGCCACTTTTTAGTAGGAAGAACTTGAGTCTGGGCCGCAAGGACAACTGCATTATCAACGGATAAAAGACATTCAATCACTACCAATGAGAAAATAATCAACCAGTCATTTCCAGACGTTATGACGGTTTCCCAGTTATGTAGATCAAAAAAAGGACCATATAATTTAGCGAGTAGGTCGAACAATCAAAGACTCCTCCATTAGTTAGTTGTAATTAGTAATTGTTAATTGCTTTAACGTCGTATTTCATTAATTGATGGTTCACGATGACACCAATTAGCTTATTAGCGTAGTCGGGATCGGTAGCGTAGCCATTTTTTTGCAACAAGTTGGCTTCTTGTCTAAAACTCGTGATGCCCGTTTTCTTTAAAAACTTGGTATTTAAAGTCTCGTTATGATCCTCGATGGCATCAGCAACCGAGGGGTATTTTCTAAACTGACCCACTTCGGTCGTTTTCTTTTTATTAACGTACTCGGTCGTATCGTACGAGATTGACTGACCATTGTACGTTCCCTTGATTCCAAACGGATTATTAGCTTTCTTATAGAGTTCAGATTGACCCCAATTTGATTCGAGAATGGCCTGTCCGATCACGATACTTGGCAAAACCTGTTGCTTTTTCTCGTAAATCTTAACGGCTGGGTCACCAATCTTTTGAATAAACTCTTTGTGCTGAGTTTCGATCTCTTTATCACGTTTCTTGGTGGCGTTATTCATTTGTTCCTGACGAACTTGATATGAATGGGTAATCAACATGTGTCTAATCTTAAATGCAGCGAATACAAGTAGTAAGACGACGACTACTCCAATCACAATTGCAATCCACACGTTTTTCTTTTTACTGTGTTTCACGGACAACATCTCCCTATGTGGTTATTATACCTTAGCCAACTATTTTTTGTTGAGTATTTATGATTACTTAAAAAAGTTTCTTACTCATTTCCAATTACGCATTATAATAGAAGAAACACTCACTAAAATCGACTAACTTAGCCATTTAGTGTAGTATGAAGATATCTGACAATATAGTAACGGGAGTAGTTTTGCATTGATTAAAATTGAAAAAATCAACCAAAATATTAACTGGATTAAAACCATCGATTGCCGTCCAGCTGATAAGGAAATTTTAAAAACAGAATACCATTTAAACAACGAAATGCTCTATTATGCACTTGACCGTCACGAACGACCTCGGGTTGAATATTACGATGAAGAAGGAGTCCTCCTTTTCATTTTTGATGTGGCCGAACCGACTCGTTTTAACGGGGATGTTTCTGCTGAACCAATTGGAATCATAACCCATGACAACATGTTATTCACGTTCACGGCCGATAAAACTAACTTCGTTAACGAACTCATTTCTTCCATTATAAAGAAAGCCGGTTCAAAACAACTCGCAGAATTGCAACCAATTGACGTAATTAATAAAACGTTGTACCAACTATCCGTCCAATACTTTGATTATATTAACCAAATCAACAGTGTCAGAACTAACATTCAACGTAACTTACGTGGCAAGGCCAATAAAAGTGCCATTAACCACCTGCTTAATCTACAGACCGACTTAGTATATTTCCTAACGTCACTCGGATCAAACAACGATATGATTAACGACTTCAAGCGGCGTTTTACAAGGGACCTCACTGAGGATCAAAAAGCTGCCGTTGAAGATATCAGTATCGAACTTCAACAGGGACTTTCAATGGCAGAGATGGCGAACGCCGCGACCCAGCAAGTAGCAAGCGCTTATTCTAACCTCCTTGATAGTGACTTGAACAACACGATTAAGTTTTTAACCGTTTTTTCGTTAATTCTAAGTGTTCCAAACATCGTATTTGGGTTCTATGGTGAAAACGTAAAACTTCCATTTATGGATAAACCATCAGCGTGGATTATAACCATTATCATCACGATCATTTTTATCATCATTGTGTTGCTGTTTTTACGCGCAAACCATTTCTTTAAGAACTAATTTAATATAAAATGAGCATGAGGGGGTAGTGAAATAAAATGAAAGGAATTTTCTTCGATGAAACATTTTATAAGGACGTTACACGAAAATAGGATTTTCTCTTTAATTATTTGGCTAGTTGTCATTTTTATGGCAATTGTCAGTCTCCCCAACCTGAGTCAGGTTGTGATGCAGGCTGGCAACCCGGAAATGAACTCAAAGTCCCAGATGTATAAAGCACAGAACTTACAGGACCAATGGGGCGAAGGCTTAGATGGAACCACAAGTATGAACATCGTTTACCACGCCAACAAGGGTAAAATTACCAGTTCTGAGCAAAAGGACATTTACAATCGGGTTGGTAAGATTCAGAAAAGTAACGGGGACAACGGCATTAGTCGGATCACCACCGCTCACACGAGCCCGAATGGTGCCTCAAAGTTTATCTCCAACGATCAATCAACCGAGATTGTGAATATTCATGTTCCAAAAAGCAATGCCACAAGTGCAAGTTTTGCTAACACGATTCAAAAGCAATTCAACGTTAATAATGGACTGAAGACGTACGTCACTGGTCCGCAATTAATTAATCAAGACAACAATGAGAAGATTTTAAGCGTCACTAACATTGTGACCATTGCAATTTTCATTCTTTCTTTAGTCTTTATTGCCATTGCATTTAGATCACTATTAGCACCGGTTTTTACCTTTATCACCCTGATCATCGCTTACCTGGTTTCATTAAGTGCAACAGCTTTAATGTCAACTCAACTTAGTCTCCCGTATTCGCCATACATTCCTTTAGTAACTGGCTTGGTAGTAACTTTATTTGGTACCCTTGCTAGTTTCTTTTTGTATCGACGTTTTGAATTGGCACTTAAAAACGAAAGCGTTGACCCCAGTAAAACAGCCACTAAAAGTCTTACATATCCACTTGGGGCAACCGCAATAATTACGTCATTAGCATTTGGATCACTTTACCTGCTCAAGTTTAGTTCGGTTCGGGCCATTGGTAGCGTCGCCATTGTCGTACTAATAACTCTATTCGCCGTGATGACCGTGACCCCAATGTTCATGCAACTCCTTGGACCAACTTTCTTCTGGCCAAAGAAGAAAACTTTAAAATTAGCAAACGAGGGCTTCTGGGGTAAACTTGCCCATGTCTCGCTTTTAAAACCTCTCCTAGGCCTACTAATTGCATTAGTGATTACGGTCCCACTGGTTTTATTCTATCGTTCTAATGTAACCTACCTTACTAACAACAATTTAATTGCTAATGATCAAGCTGAAGTCGGTAGACACATCCTTCAAAATCACTTTAATAAGGGAAAACCAACTCCAGTCACTATTTATATCAAAAATAACCGACCCTTTAATAATGACAACACCATTAGTGCCATTGACCAGGTTACAACGAAGCTTCAGTCCCAAAAAAACGTTGCGCAGGTGTACTCTGTGACTCAACCAGGTGGGGATGAAATTGATAAATACTATTTACGAAATCAATTGAATAAGACCACTTCAACCCTTAATGGCATTAGTAATTCTCTTAAGGGCTCACAAAGAACCCTTAAGGGTACAAACAAGACACTTCAACAGAAAAACATTAAGAATCAGACTAAAGCAGTCGATTCACTGATTAGACAACTTGATCGGATTAGCGATACGAGTGAACAAGCTGACACCAACAATTTCAGCACGTTCACCCCGCTTGAAACGGCTCAATCATCTAATCAAGCCCAGAAATCTAAAAAGCTTCGCCAAAATCTCTCGCAAGTATCTGATCAGTTGAGTACCACCAGTCAAAGTTTGACTCAGTTAAGCAACCAAATCTCTGACGCCCAAAATTCTGGACTGGAAGCGCAAGAAGCGGTCCAGCAATACAACGAACAAGCGTCTAAAGTTCGTGGTGAAATTGCGTCCGTTAATCGAACTTTAAAGGAAAGTAAGGATAAGTTAACGCCCGTCACTGGTTACTTAAATGGTGTCAAGAAGTCAAGTGCTGGGAATACCTTCTACATCTCACCGCAACAGATTAATGACACCGATTTTTATCAAACTAAGTATAATTTTGCAAGCGAGAACCAAAAAGTAACCAAGCTTGAAGTAGAATTTAACAATGAGCCCACCGGAAACACGAACTTAAATAACGTTCACAACATGCAAAATACGGTTAGAAACCAGTTACAAAACACCAGCCTGGAGAACGCTGAGGTCGCTTATACCGGCCAGCCAATTGAAAACGCCAACGTTCAAACTAACTTTGACCACGACTTTATTATTGGAATGATGATGATCATCTTAATCGTTTTCGCCTCCATCATCATCGTTAGTCGTTCCATTCTCCAACCATTTTGGTGGTTGGTCACATACGTGATGAGTGTCTTTTCCGCACTGAAGGCCACCCAACTTATCATGTACTATGCCGCAAGTGACGGTCAATTAAACTGGCAGGCATTCGTTTCCATGCTTGTTCCCCTTTCTATAATTGGGATATTTGAATTAACCTTTTTGGCCATTTCCTACCGAAAACAAAATCCGGACTTACTAGGATGGTTGACCGGTGGGACAAGTGCATTTACAAAAACAGTTAGTTACGTGATGTTTGCCGTAATTATCATTACTTTTGGTCTCTTTGTTAGTCTGCTTCACTCGCTTGACTTCATCGGGCTGACCGTCATCATCACGGTTATTATCTTTAATGTCATCCTGCCACTTGTCACGACTGGACTTGGCAAACTAGCAATCACGTTACCTCGTTCCGATTTGCATCATTGGCCCCTTTATAAAAACAAACGAGCCAAAAATAAATAATCAAAAAGCCATCAGTTAAACTGATGGCTTTTATTATGCCCTAAAAATTCATTTTACGAATTGATTTAAAGTAAAGAAACAAGATGACCAAAGAACCAAACATTGCCGTAACACCAAATAATACAAAAATCACCTGGATGTTAATAACCTTTGAAAAGGCACTGATAAACAATGACTCAAGCGCCATCAAAAGAGCCGTAATTAGATTGCAAAAAGACATCAACGTAACTCGGAGTCGTTTCACCACTGTATCCTGCAGTTCAGCGTTTAGTGTCGTATCCCACACTTCAAAAAGTGAACTAAAAATTACAAATGCAATTAAAGCAACGATGAAATTCGAAATCCCTAAGAGCAGTGACATCAATAAGCCAATTGCCATGCTTAAAGAAATCACCCTCATTCGGCCATATTTAGCAACTACTTTAAAGACGTTTGCCGAAAAAACAGCTCCAATGATATCAATAATCGCTAGGATCATCGCAATGTTACCGGTGCTAAATCTTGTAATGTGGGATAGATACAACGACCCGTATTGATACATAATCGAAGCCGTAGCCTGTGAAATAGCCACTACTAGGATTAACTTCTGGTAGTTTTTATTACTAACCAAGAAAGTCCGTAATTGCTTTAAGACACTTGGAGCATTGGGCTCATTAACCACCGGTCGGGGTTTGATCACTAATACCGTCATGATTGAAAGAACGTGGGCCATAATTGAGGCGGTAAAGACCAGTGGCCACGAAACGTCTGCCAAATACCCACCAACCATATTACTGAAAGCAACCGTACAAATCATGATGGCGTTGTATCGTCCCCAAAATTTCTGGTAGTGTTGTTTTTCATCCGCCTCATAAATGATGGCCACATCGGTTCCCGAAATTAGCGAAAGTCCAATTCCAAACAAAATAAATCCACCAAATACTAACAAGTGGTTACGTGCGACAAAAAAAGTTGCCACGTATAATACACACATTACCTGACCCAAAATCAAGGTGGTCTTGTAGCCAATTTTGTCAGCAATGATTCCGGATGGTAGTTCACAAATAACCTGCGTTGCGTTAATCACAAGTTGTAATAATGCAATTTGGCCAACTGACCATCCCATATGTTTCAAATAAAGCATCCAAATTACTAATTCAAAGGTTAAGTTAGAAAAGAATGCGTACGTATACATTTTCCTGATATTTTTCATAATTTCCCTCATTTCAGTTAACGATTACTAATGAAGTTGAGGAAATTCAATGATTGATTCAGGATGAATGTTTCACCCAAATAATCGAATGAAATTATGACTCAACTTCATTTCACAACTATTTGGGAAACAGTTTGTCTTTGAATAAATACCGTTACATGACGTGCTGAAAACTTACTGCCAATTTCTTTAAATTCGCTTTCCATCGTTCGTTCACACCTTCGACATAATTAATGATTATTCAAAAGTATATACTTTTGGTCCCTAAAAACAAGGCTCCTAACAAAAAGGGAATCGGCACCTCTGCCGATTCCCCACTGGGTTAAATTCTAAAATACTAACAAAACAGCAACTAGTATCAAAATTGATACCAACCCCAGCACTGTCAAAATGACTTTTTCAAGCAATGCCATTATCAAATGACCCTTCCTAGCACTCTACTTTTTCTACTGCCAATAAATATGCTACCGTACATGAGTCATTCCGTCAAAAAACACCAAAACTAATTATCAGCTTCGGTGTCTTTTCGAGTAATTTTAGTTATCTTTTAAGAGGTACTTAACGGCCCCGTCTTCATCAAGGTAGCCATACAGACGCTTCGTGTGAGCGTCATCAAAGTATCCCATGTCTGCCATTCGTTTGCCATTCACTTCGTCACAACCATGATCCACTCGCTTAAAAAAGGAATACAAAAAAGCAATTCGTGATTTAAACTGCGTCGCCTTTTGATAAGCAGACGTCAGGGTGTAACCGTCATCTAGATATTCTTTCATTAACTTAATCAGTACAAAATTTGAAAAATCAAAAACTCGTGACGCTAATTTTTCAACCCGGGTACTTCTCACGTATCCCTTTTTCTCCCAGTATCGGAGTTGTCTTGGTGATACCCCCGTCATCTTACTAACTTCACCAATTCGAAAAATAAAGTCCTGCATGTTAAAGGAATTGATGATCTTGTCATTAGCTTCATGCATTTGTCGCCTCGCCTCCACTACTTATTGTATTCAGTGACCTTGATTTGATTACCATCAACACTCATCTTAGTAATACTGCCATTTTCGGGACGTTTTGTCATATCATACTGTCCGTCAGAAAAACGTTCTACTAAACTAAGCAGGGTATTTCCGTGACTAATCAAGAGGACGTTGTCGCCGTCATGAACCTTAGCATCGTGAGTAATCATATCTAACCCCTTATCAAGTCGTTTCCAGTAATCAGCTGCATTTTCAGCCATATGGAAAGGATCAGCCTCTTTCATATAGTCCTTAGCCGTATTGATATCATATTTATTTACAATGTCTTTAAAAGTTGGTACTCCATGAGGTGCTCCGGCCTCGTACCACGCTTCATCCATATTTAATCCTTCAAAATAACCATAAAATTGTTCACGAAAATTGGGAGATACGACAGGCTCATTAATATCTGAAACTAAATTATCGTTTAGAATAATCTTGGCGGTATCTTCAGCACGAGTAGTATCACTGCAGTAAGCTTGAACAAATTTGATGTTAGATAAACGTTTAGCGGTCTTTTTGGCACCAGTAATTCCCTTGTCGGTTAGTGGTGAATTACTCCAGCCTTGTAATTTGTTAAAAATATTGAAATAAGTTTGTCCGTGTCGGACAACGTATAGGGTAAATTTTGCCATTGTATCTCCTCCATTCACACTCTAAGTATATCACTTGTGGGCTTTAACTTTTCTCTAAGATTCTCCCTCAATCCTACCCAAATTTAATAAATCTGATAAGATAGGGGTTGGACTTAAAAAGGGGACTTTATACCTTGAAAACGATCAAGAAAATTATGTCTAAATGCAATACTAGAATCGGGTTTTTCGTCTTACTAGTAGTGCTTTTTTGGGCTAAAACAATTTACGCATATTTCACTGACTTTAATTTGGGTGTCGACAGTATCTTTCAACTGTTTTTGCTCCTAATTAATCCAATCGCAACCACCGTTATTATGTTAGGGCTGGCACTTTATTTAAAGCCAGCTAAACTTTTTTATCCAGCAATTTTATTTCTGGACTTTCTAAACACGGTTCTTTTATACTTAAACGTAATTTACTTTCGTGAATTCACCGACTTTATGACGGTGTCGACCATGACCGGTTATTCCAAGGTCAACCAGGGACTGAGTGGCAGCTCATTAGCACTAACTTCGCCCCACGACGTTTTTTACTGGATCGACATCGTGATCGTCATCCTCTTACTTTTGTTTAAAGTGATTAAGATTGACAAACGGCCACTACAGGCCCGAGTTGGTTTTGCGGTTTTCTCACTTGGAGCCCTCATGTTAGTTGGTAACATTACTTTGGCCGACATGGATCGGCCCCAATTATTGACCAGAACCTTTGATCGCACTTACATCGTTAAATACCTGGGGTTGGATTCTTTTACCGTCTATGACGGAATTAAGTCCCAACAAACCAACAACATGCGAGCCAATGCCAATAAGTCTGACTTAACGGGGGTTCTTAAATTCAAAAAAGAACACTACGCCGCTCCTAATAGGAAAATGTATGGCATTGCTAAGGGTAAAAATGTCATTATCATTCATCTGGAAAGCTTCCAACAGTTCGTGATTGATAAAAAGATCAATGGCCAGGAAGTCACTCCATTTTTAAATAAGTTGTATCACAGTAAATCAACTTATTCCTTTGATAACTTCTTCCATCAGGTCGGCCAAGGTAAGACGTCCGATGCAGAAAACATGCTCGAGACTAGTACTTATGGTCTCCCACAGGGATCCTTATTTGCTCAACTTGGCAGTGACAACACCTTCCAGGGTGCTCCTGCCATCCTTGGTCAAAAGGGATACACGTCCGCCGTCTTTCACGGAAACGTTGCTAGCTTCTGGAACCGAAACAACACTTACAAAAACCTAGGATATGACTACTTCTTTGACGCCAGTTACTACGATACCTCGGGTGATAAGTCAACCGGATACGGACTGAAGGATAAGCTCTTATTTAAAGATTCAACCAACTATCTTCAGCACCTCCAGCAACCGTTCTATGCTAAATACATCACCGTTACCAATCACTTCCCGTATCAACTAGACGCTGAGGATCAGAAGGATTCTGATTTCAAGGCCCCTGATACTAATGATGAGGCCGTTAACAACTACTTTGTAACGGCCCACTATCTCGACCAATCAGTTCAGGAACTCTATGAGTACCTTGACAAAGCCGGCTTACTAAAGAACTCCGTGATTGTCCTATACGGGGATCACTATGGCTTATCGAACTCTGAAAACACCAGCTTAGCACCGCTACTTGGAAAAGATCCCAACGACTGGAATGACTTTGATAACGCCCAGTTGCAACGAGTTCCGTTCATGATTAACATGCAGGGCATTAAGAATGGTCACGTGGATCATACCTATGGTGGTGAAATTGATGTACTTCCTACTTTAATGCATCTCCTGGGAATTAGTTCTAAGAAATACATTCAATTTGGAACCGATCTCTTCTCAAAGCATCATGATCAAGTGGTGGCCTTCAGAAATCGGGACTGGGTCTCCCCTGAGTACACATCGGTCAATGGAACGGTCTACGATAATAAGACCCAAAAAGTAATCCATCCAGATAAAAAGTTGAAACAGAAGTTAGAAAAGACGCAGGATAAAGTCAATCTAGAACTCTCGTTATCCGATACGCTGAATGAACAAAACCTACTTCGTTTCTATCATCCTAAGGGATTTAAACCAGTTAACCCGCAGAAGTACAATTATGCTAACGGATTGGACCATGAAGAAAACATTGAAAAGAAGCTTGGAAAAGCCTCAACCAGTCTCTACTCAGAACGACATGATAAGAGTACGAACAGTTTATACCATACCGATGCTCCTGAGCTTTACCATAGTTCAACTAACTCTAATCGAATTCAAATTACCAACCCTGATTCAAACAAAGAATAACTATAAAGAACCCACATCAGTTGATGTGGGTTCTTTTGTATGACTGTACTAGTTTTTACCTGTGCTATAATACGGGTAAATCTAGGGATGGAAGGTTATAAATTATGACTAAATATACAGTTACAAAAAGAGCCAAGCAGTATAAACAGCCCCGTGGTGGTTTCATTCCCGTCTCATCCCTTCACATCAAGCAGTTTACGCCAGACGAATTTCTGCCGATTGCTAGTGAAAACATCACGCCCAGCTTTATGGGACTGGTCGTCGACTATCTAACACGGTTTGAAGTCACCGGAGACGTCGTGGCAGCATTCAGCATTCCTGAAATTGGTGCCCATAACGTTGACCTACTAGCGGCCGAAAAGACTGGTCACCATTACGATGGTAATATGGACCGTTTTAAACAATTAACCAGTGAAATCAATTCCGGACTTGATGATGACAGCATTCAGTGCGCCATTCAACTCGTTAATTATGACATTGCCTACCGGATGGGACCTAGTTACTACGTTCCTCGTCCCAAGTACCAATCGAATGAGGTTACCATTGAGCACATTAAACAAATGGTTAACCGGGGCGTTCAGTTCCTAAAAGAAGCATCAGAAGGTGAGCCCATTATAACCGATTTTGATTTTCCCGGTGCATACACCGACACCGTCGTAAACGGCGATGGTGACTACTTGACCAAGGATGGGCTGTGGGATTTCAAGGTATCAAAGGCTAAACCAACCAATAAATTCACCCTCCAGATCCTGATGTACTACATCATGGGGCTCCATTCAGCAAATAAGTCTTATTTTGAAATGGTTAAACAGTTAGGCTTGTTTTATCCACGCCAAAATTGTCTGTATTGGATTAACATAGTCGACATCAAAACCAAGACGCTAGAAACGGTGGCAGAAGATGTCATTGGATACTAAAATACCACTATCATTGAGGTAGTGGTATTTTTGTCATATTTTAGTTTGCGGTTGTCTGAATAATTCGGAGGTCTCCCTTTAACTGATACGTTTTGGCTTGAACTGGCAAGACATACGTACTTCCCTTTTCAAGCGAATACGATTTGCCATCGACAATTAGTGTCCCTGTTCCATCAATAACAACGTTCACTGAATAAGTCTGCATGTCTTTAATCTCGGCTTGACCGTGAACCACAATTTGATAAACGTTAAAGTACTTTGATTTCAATAGACGTGTCCGGGCTGGATTATTTGAATCGACAACCAGTTGGGTTTGCTCAGGGTCTGGTAGAACGTTCGGAGTATTAGTTACTTTAATGGCATCTTCTACCTGGAGTGGTCGTTTCTTCCCCGTCTTTTGATCCACCCGGTCGAAATCATAAAACCGGAGCGTGTTGTCAGAATTTTGTTCCACCTCAAGAGCGACAATGCCTGCTCCCAAAGAATGAAGCGTCCCAGCTGGTACATAAACCATCTCACCTGGTTGAACCGTTTTCGTTTCTAAAATCTGGTCTAACTGGTGGTCTTTAATGGCCTGCCGAATTTCATCCTTACTTTTGGCGGAATGACCGTAATATACCTTTGAATCTGGTTTGGTGTCTAAAATGTACCAGCACTCAGTTTTTCCATTCTTTTCATTAAAGTACTTTTGCGCGTTCTCATCACTTGGATGAACCTGGATTGACAAGTTTTCCTTGGCATCCAAAATTTTAACCAATAGTGGAAAGGAGGCGTTAGCCGGATGCCCACCAAATAGTGCTGGATGTTTCTTCCAAACTTCTTTTAAAGTCTTTTCATCGTAGGGTCCGTTATAAACCACTGACAAGTCATCACCATAAGTCGAAGCAATCCACGCCTCTCCAACGTGATTACTATTTAACTGATAGTGATACCGCTTTAGTTCGGTTCCACCCCACATCTTATTCTGTAAAACGGGCTTTAAAAATAAGGGAAATACTTCATTTGTCATGAACATCATCCTCCAGTTAAGAAATTTCAACTAGTTTCATGATAGCATCATGTTAATGGTTTCACAACATTTATCCTTTTTTGAACCTACTTGCGGTGAAGCGAAGTACTGTGAACGGGTCCCCTTCGGTCGGGATAAATTTCTTTCATTAAAACGTTAATGGCGGTGGGAGCCTCACCAAATCCAGTCGCAATCAAGTCTTGTTTGCCGGGATAAGTAATCTGATCCCCAATCGCAAAGACCCCTGGCACACTGGTCTCAAAAGATTGATCAACCTCAAGCAAGCGATGATCAAGGGCTGGTTGAATCTGCCATTCCTTTAACTGGCGATTATTCGAAATAAACCCGTAGTTCACCACGAGATCATCCACCATCATTTCCATCTCGTCATCTTCAGTCTTAACCTTTTTACTGGTAACCCTTAAACGATTATCAATCTCATCCAGTCGTTTGATTAAGTATGGAGTAACCACTTCAACGGATGACTCTTTCAATCGGTCAACCATGTACTCAAGACCACGAAATTCGTCCCGCCGGTGCAATAAAAATACCTTACTTGCAACCCGTTCAAGCATTAAAGCCATGTCAACGGCGGAATCGCCACCACCAGCAACCATAACGTCTCGCCCCCTGAACTTATTTAAATCATTGATACTGTAAAAAAGGCGCTTCCCAGTGAGCTCTTCGGCATTTTCAGCCCGTAGTTCACGTGGCTTAAAGGCACCGTTTCCGGTCGCAATGATGACGGCTTTACTCTTAGTAGTTTTCTTACTGGTTTCAATCTCAAAATAGCCATCTTTTTTAATCACATCAACTACCTTACTCTCGACCTTTTGGTCAACATCAACGGTGTCAAGTTGTTTTTGCAGTCGTGCAATCAGCTCGTCACCCGTGACGCCCGCAAAACCAGCAACGTCCAAAATGGTCTTTTCAGGATAAAGCGCTTTGACTTGGCCCCCAAGTTCAGGAAGGCTCTCAATGATCTGCGTTTTAGCATCCCGCAGGCCAGCGTAAAACCCCGCAAACATCCCAACGGGACCGCCGCCAATAATTGTTATATCGTACATATTTTCCATTTTTATCACTCTTTATCTAATTTTATCTTTAACCAAAGTTTACCATGCAAAGACAAAATAAAAAAACCAATTTCATATCTATCGCAATTTCCTACATATTAAAGTATTATAAAGTTGTACTGTAACTGAAGTTATATAGGAGGACTTTATATGAGTACCCAAAAAATGATTTTGGACCTTGATACTGGAATCGATGACTCAATGGCACTAACCTACGCGGTTGGCAATTCTGAGATTGATTTAATCGGGGTCATTGCTTCGTTTGGCAACATCGAAGCCGAACGGGCAGCCGTTAATACCCTTAAAATTTTAGATTTACTTGGTGCTTCAGACGTTCCGGTCTTTATTGGTGAAACTCATCCATTAAGTGAAGATTATGTCAGAATGCAAGTCAGCGCTGACATTCACGGTGAAAATGGGATTGGCGACGTTGACCTTCCAGAACCAAGCGGTGCCATCCAAAGTAAAAACGGGGTCGATTTCATGATTGAATCCGCTAAAAAGTACGGCAATGATCTAACGATTGTGCCAACTGGTCCTCTTACTAACTTAGCCAAAGCAATCAAACAAGCTCCAAAAGCTATGGAGAAGGTTGGCAATGTGACTTTAATGGGTGGTGCTTTAACCGTTCCGGGCAATGTCACCCCCGTCGCCGAGGCCAACATCAACCAAGATGCCATTTCAGCAAACGAAGTTTTTACCAGTAACCTCCATATCAACATGGTCGGCCTTGACGTTACATTACGAACCCTTTTGACCAAGCAAGAAACCCAAAAGTGGCGTGAATCTGGGACAATGGCTGGAAAGAAAATGGCTGACATCGTGGACTTCTACATCAACATCTACGCTGATATGTATCCTGAACTTGGCGGCTGTTCCTTACACGACCCACTCGCCGTTGGTGTAGCGGTCGACCCCAGTTTCGTAAAATTCATTGATATGAATATGATCGTTACCACCAAACCCGACGCATACTATGCTAGAACAATCGGTGATAAGAATCGATTAGATGATCCTAACACCAACGTTAAGGTGGCTGTAGCGGTTGACTCCAAACGCTACTTAAAAGAATTTATGAAAAATATGAATAATGCGTTTGAGACCATGTAAAAAACCATATAAAAATGAGCTAAACATAATTGTTTAGCTCATTTTTATTTGATTGTATTTATATTTATTGATCAGCTTTAAAATACTGCTTTAAAAAAACTGCCACGCCATCATCGTCATTAGATTTAGTCACATCCGTCGCAATTTTCTTGATTGGTTTCTGAGCATTCGCCATCGCAACTCCAACCTTGGCCTTCTTAATCATTCCGGCATCGTTTTCAGCATCACCAAATGCCATTAGATTAGAAAAATCATCACCATAGTGACTAAGCAATGCTCCTAATCCATAGGCTTTATCAACACTGGGTGCCAAGAATTCTAGGATTTGGGGTTGCGAACGAACAATGTGATACTGCTTTTTCACATCTTCAGGCATGTCACTAACAATTTTATCAAGAACGTCTGGTTCGGCTGCGATAACAGCTTTAGAGTAGCTTTTGTCTGGCATCTCAGAAAATTTAGTTGGTACAAACTGCATGTCAGCATTCAACATTTGTTGATAAATCGATGGTTTTAAATCGGAGATTGGATAGACCTGGGTAAAATCAAGAATATCTAACGGGAGACCGTTTCTTTGAGCGTATTCATAAAGTAATTTGAACGCATCTCGATTCATCCCACGCTTAAATAATTCATACTTATCGGCATTTCGAACCACGAGCCCACCATTAAAGGTGATGGTATAGTCATCTGGCTCATCAAGGTCTAGTTGTTTAATGTACTTCCAAATGGCATTGATTGGCCGTCCAGTACAGAGCACCACTTTGATTCCCTGTCGGTGTAACTTTTTTAACTCGTCTTCGTTTACTTTACTGATCTTCTTATCACCTGTAAGCAGTGTGTTGTCAAGATCGAGTGCGATCATTTTAATCATATTAATTCCTCATCATTTAAATTATTCATAAAAAAACGCCCATACCGGGCGTTTTCATATCTTAAGAAGTTAACTTCGACTCTAATTGTCTCAATTCTGCTTCACGAACATCTCGCGGTAAGAACCGTCTAATTTCTTCTTCGTTATAGCCAACTTCAAGACGTTTGTCATCAAAAATGATCGGACGCTTGATTAGGTCAGGGTACTTTACTAATAGGTCAACTAACTCGGTTAAAGATAAGTCATCTAAGTTCAAGTGCAGTTTCTTAAAAACATTTGATCTTGTTGAAATAATATCCTCACTGCCATTTTCGGTTAAACGAAGAATTTGTTTTACTTCGTCAGCGTTAAGTGGGTTTGAATTGATGTTTCGTTCCTTAAATGGAATATTATGATCTTTCAACCAAGCACGTGCTTTACGACTTGATGCGCTGCTTGGTGCAACATATAAATTCAACATGTAATAACCTCCTCATGTCTAACATTTAACATGACTTGTTTAAATTAGTACGAATGTACTTATTAAACAACTAAATTGTATCATATATTATTACTTCGTCAACGTTATTTTAAACTTAAATAAAGCCTGATTTCTAGCTTTTATTTACACTTTCCTTAATAAATATTATAATTTGTACTATATAAGAGGGAGAGGCCAAACTATGAAACTCAAAATACTATGTACGAGCGATATTCACGGTTATTTAGCGCCAACAAATTACGTTAAACCAAATGAAAACATGCCCTTTGGTTTAGAAAAGGCAGCAACCACAATTAAGCACGAACAGGAAGGCTTCGACCACACCTTAATTTTAGATAATGGTGATTTTTTAGAGGGGTCTCCTCTCGCCTACTACACGGCCGAAGTTTTAAAACTTCCGAGTGCTAAGGCGATTAATAAAGCATACGATACGATTGACTATGACTTTGGATCACTCGGTAATCACGAATTTAACTACGGACAAAGCTACTTAAAAAATACCATCAAAAACACCAAGCGCCAGTTTATCTGCGCGAACATCTTAAACGAAAAAGATGAGCCAGCCTTTGGGTCGGCCTATGCCATTAAAGACTTTGGGGATCTAAAGGTGGGAGTATTAGGTCTTACCACTCAGGCCATTAACCAGTGGGAGAATAAGGCCAACGTTAAAGGGCTTAAGTTTAAATCTGGCTTAGAAACGGCCAAAAAATACGTCCCAATTCTTCGCCAAAAAGCTGACGTGGTGGTTATTTTGTATCACGGGGGCTTTGAAAGAGACAAAGTAGGCAAACTTAGTGAAAAATTCACTGGTGAAAACGAAAGTTATCAAATTTTAAAAGAAGTTCCCGGAATTGACGCTTTAGTGACGGGTCACCAGCACCGAAAGCTCGCTAACCATCTCTTTGGTGTTCCATACGTTCAACCGGGACATCGTGGTGATTACGTGGGCCAAATTACCCTTGATATTAATGATGACGATAAAACGGTGGTTGATAGTAACGCCAAACTAATCTCAACGGCTCAAAACAAACCATTTCAGCCGACCAAAAACGTCGTTGATCCAGTCGACCAAGATGTTGAAAAATGGCTCTCAAAACCACTCTCAAAGATTAAAGGTAATCTCAAATATAAAGATCCCTTCGAAGTTCGAACCCATGGATCGGCCTTTATCAATTTTATTCAAAGGGTCCAAATGGAAACAATGGGAGTTGATATTTCGGCAACCGCGCTCTTTACCGACGAAGCCCATGGATTCGAAAATCCAATCACCATGAGAAACATCATCACCAACTACGTCTATCCAAACACGTTAGCAGTCTTAAACATTACTGGAGCGGACTTAAAAGCTGCCCTTGAAAAAACTGCTGATTATTTTGCCTTAAAGGATAATAAAATCATCGTCAATCCAGTATATACTTATCCGAAACACCGGGACTATAACTATGACATGTACGCGGGCATTGATTACACTATTGACGTCTCCCGGCCGATTGGTTCCAGAATCGTTAACTTAACCTATCACGGTCGCCCAGTTCTGGACCATCAACCCTTGAAGATCGTCTTAAACGCGTACCGTGCCGTTGGTGGTGGCCACTACCCCATGTACGACGAAAGTAAAATTATTTCCTATAACACCATTACCATGAGTAATTTGATTGCGAAGTACCTTCAAGATCATCCCGTAGTTGACGCTAACAACCAACAAAACTTCAAAGTCATTAAATAAAAAAGTTCCTCACCACGTAAATGCCAATGGTGAAGAACTTTTTTTATCCAGCTTTTTTCTTTTTATTGTTTTTCGGTTTACCGCCCACGTACTGAACGGCTTGCAACTGTCGAATTGTAGTAACCTTAATTTTACCAGGATAGGTCAATTCGTTTTCAATTTGGTCCTTTACTTCATTGGTTAACTCACTACTTTGCGTATCGTTAACCTTCTTTGGATCAACCATGATTCGAATCTCACGACCGGCCTGAATGGCGTAACTATCTTTAACGCCGGGATGTTCATTCGCAATTTTTTCCAAACTCTTTAATCGATTGATGTACTCCTCGACCGATTCGCTTCTGGCACCTGGTCGAGCTCCTGACATTCCGTCAGCCACTGCGACCAAAATAGCGTATGGGTTATCTGGTTCAACGTCCCCATGATGAGACGCAATCGAGTTTATGACAATTGGATCTTCACCATAAGCCTCAGCTAACTTCACTCCCAGTTCAACGTGTGTTCCGGAAACTTCTCTGTCAATCGCCTTCCCGATATCATGGAATAATCCAGTCCGTTTAGCCATCCGAACATCTAAACCAAGTTCAGCAGCCATCACAGCTGATAGTTCGGCAACTTCAATGGAATGCTCTAAGACATTTTGACCATACGACGTTCGAAACTTTAAACGTCCCACCGTCTTCATTAGGTCCGGATGAACCCAACCAAGGTGCAAGTGACTAACGGTCATCTCACCAGTCTTTCTTAATTCATCCAAAACTTCCTGTTGGGTTTGATTGATTTCATTTTCAATTACACCATTATTAACCTGCTTAACGGCCAACAGATCGTTAATGGAATTGCGCGCAATCTCTCTTCTAACCGGATCACTGGTACTAATGATTAACGTTTCCGGGTGTTCTGGATCAAAAATTAAATCAACCCCGGTAAGGGTCTCAATCAATCGTAATCGTTGGTCATCTTTGCCAGCAATCTTGGTGCGCATTCCAGCATCCGGAATAATAACTGAGCGCTCAATGTGGTCACGAGGAACATCAACTGGCCCCTCTTGAACTGCCTCAATCATAAGATTACGGGCCTGTTTGGCAGCATTAAATGCCATTAAGTCATTATTTTCCTTAACGGTAGTATCAAAGTCACGTTTTAAATCAGCTTCAAGAGTGGCCAAAACGAGCTGTTTGGCCTGACCTTCAGTTAATTCACCCCGATCGTGGATGATTTGTTTTCTTTGCTTCTCAAGTTCTAAGACGTCATTACGAGCCTTTTTGAGGTTTTCAACTAGAAGGTGATTACTGTTCCTTTTAATTGTCAGAGCGGCCTCTGACTTGTCCAAGCGGGCAACGGAAGTCTCTAAGCTTTTTTCTCTATGATCAATTCGCAGTTTGCGGCTCTCATTTTCTTGAACTTGGGCATCGAGTTCAGTTTCTTCTTCTTTACGATAATTTTCAGCTGCTGTTTTACTTTTATCTTCAAGTTTTCTTTTAGTATCATTAATCTTAACTTGATTATTATCTTTAATCTTACTAGCAGCAGTTCTGGCAGCTGTCAGTCCCTTGTAGACGTGTTTTTTTCGTGCGTAGTAGCCACATGCTGCTCCAAGTAAGAGTGCAATAATAATTGCAATGGAAGCTATCAATTTGACACTTCCTTTCTTTTCAATTCATTTTAATCTATTTAAATAATAACATTTAAATCTTTATTTTAAAATAAGTCACTCGTGCTTTTTGATGATATCATGAAGTATAATGGTATTAAGGAGTGATTCTATGTTTCCTGAAAGACTCAGAGCTTTACGAACCGGTCAGAAAATCACATTGACTGACCTTGCAAACGGATTAAACACAATGTTTCCCACTGACAAAGAGCATGAGAATACCGCCTCACAGATCGGCAATTGGGAACGTGGAATCCGTAATCCTTCTTACATTGAAGTCAAAAAATTAGCTGAATTTTTTGGGGTGTCAATGGACTATTTGAGTGGCCGAGTTGACCATGAAGAATCCGATCTTTCCAAGTTATTTATCTCTGGAAAGCAACTCTTCTTTAACGGCGAAGCCATTAATAACAACGATCGGTACGAGATTTTTCAACTTATCAACGGTTACCTTCACGGTAAACAAAACAGAGACGATGACCACAAAAATCACCAAGAATCGCTTGATTTACACTACTAAGGACACTAAATGGATAAACGTAAACTCAGAAAAAAACTCAAAAAACGTCATCAGTTGAAACGGGCAACTCCGTCTTACATTCATCAAATGGAACAATATCGTGACGAGTATCGGGAGTATCCTGAGATTAAATACTTAATTAACAACGTCTTAGCAGCCAATCAATTACTTACGGCTGGTAGACTTCCTCAGGATTTGCCCAAGCTGATTCTTCCTGATGACATTCAGGACCAGATTTATCAAAAAATCAATTCCAAGTACGCCATGAATGATCGTAGCGGTGATTCCGAATGGAACCGGCTTTCAGGCGATCTTTCTGATCTTGACAAGCATTTGCGTGACTTTCGTGATTATCTCGAAAATCAATACGGGATGTGGGCCTACATCTCCTCATCGTTTACCTACCATCTTGCAAAATACTTAGATGGTCATGCTGCCCTTGAAGTGATGGCAGGTAACGGCTACATCTCAAAGGGACTCCGTGATAACCACGCAAACGTCATCGCAACTGACAGTTTAGATTGGCAAAACGAGAACGAAACTGGCAGACATCCCGTCATTAACGTGGAAAAGTTATCAGCTCTCGACGCATTTCACAAGTATCAGGACCAGATTGACTATGTAATTATGTCGTGGTCTCCAGATGGCATTCCAATCGATAATGAACTTCTTGAAGCAATCAGAAAGTCAAATCGTGATATCAAATTAATCGTCATTGGTGAGAGAAACGGGGCCACCGACTCCAAAGAGTTCTGGCAAAACGCACAACTTTACGATGACGAGGGCATTAAGAACCTGAATCAACACTATTCAAACTTCGATTTAATCCAAGATCACGTTTATTTAGCAAAATAAAAGAGCTTCCAACTTTTGTTGGAAGCTCTTTTTGGCATCTGAACAAGTCAGACGGACTAACTAGGTGTTCACATCACCTGCTAATCAAACCATCTGCAATCCGGCAGATAAACATGGTTCCCACAATCAGACTAAAAAGTCTGCTCGGCTCGTCGCATCCTTGTATTGTATCATAATTTGCAATTAAAAGCTATTTGGAACTTGCATCATCCTGTTCATTAGCCGCAATCTGATCTAATTTATCCTGAGTCCAGTCAACGAAATGCGCCAAATAAGTTCCATCGGGCTCCTTTTCAAAACTAGTTGAATCCGCCAACTCATCAATTCGCATTTTAGAACGGTTGACGTTGGGAGAAGCAATGATCATGTACACATTGACTGATTTTATCCCGTCTCCCACCGTTATTTTAGCAATGTTTTTAGCGTAGTCTAGCGGTAAATTAATGACCGAGGTCTGCAGTTTCAGCTGAATGTCATGATCAGAAACGGTGATTTCCGCGCTGGCAATCCTGTCTTCTTTCAGATTACTTGCGATAAAATCAGTCATCTTCTTCAAGTTTCCCTTTAAGTCAGATTGCAACTTTTTAAGGGACATTTCCGACACCTGTTTCTGAAAATCATCATTTCCAGCCACTTCAACAAACTCTTTTTCATCAATTTTCATTTCATTCACCTAACTTTATTTTCTAAACTTCATATAATGAGCCACACGTTCTTTCGTCGTTGCCTTTCGGACCTGATAAGCAATCGTGAACCAGTAAATATTTACACCAATGGAACCAATTACCAGCACAATGACGGCAATTCGAAGTGGCCATGTTGCATGACTAATGGTAATCATCGCAATAATCGCTGCGATTAACCCAATCGTGTAAATAACCTGAACGGCTGCCAACAAATAATATCCTAAACGACTTTTAAACGCAACCAGAATCATCGGAATCAAATACATAATGGCTGCAATGGCTGACGTGCGAACTAGGCCACTGACACTCGACTTGACCGTTAATTTCATGATTGGCATCGTCATAACAATGTTTACAATCCAGAACAATATCAGTGAAATAAACGCCCACGTTAACGTCTGTTTTCTTTTCATTTTACTCATCCTTTTAGCTTCAGTATAACGAACTTCTCAATTTGATACCAACAATTTTTGTTTTAGCTAAATTCGTTACGTAAATTCTTAAAACATGGTATAGTTAGTGTATAAGAAAACAAATGAGGTGAGCTAAATGGCCAAGAATTACAAGAGGATTTTAGCACCGGTGGATGGTGCTGAAGATACAATGCCTGTTATGAGTCGTGCAATCACAATGGCTAAACAAAATGACAGTCACTTAGATATTTTAAATGTAATTGAAGTTAACCAATTCAACCGTAGTTACGGGGATGCAATTACCGCCGACGCTGTTTACCAGTTAACTGACAAGACAAAGAAGATTCTTGAAACTTTGAAACAACAAGCAATTGACGCTGGGGTAACCGACGTATCAATTCATATGCGTTTTGGTAATCCCAAGAAAGTCATTGCCAAGGAATTTCCAAGCGATCACCATGATGACCTGATCATCATCGGTGCTACTGGTCTTTCAGCCGTTGAACGTTTGATGGTTGGCTCGGTCACTAGCTACGTCACACGTGCTGCTACTCAAGACGTCTTAGTAGTCAAATAGTCACAAAATCTCTACCCACTTATTGAGTGGGTTTTTTTATTTTGAGGAATTTTATGAAGAAATGGAAATATGAATTAACCGTTCCCAAATCATTTAATCAACAAACCGTCCGGGAGTATCTGCACGAATATCTCTTAATTCCCAAGCATTTGATTTTCTCACTAAGAAAAAATCATCGCGTGTTAATTAACGGTCAATACCTGCCCATGAACTTTCTGGTCAAGCAAAATGATCGAGTCACACTCGAATTTATTGCTGCCGATTTTAAAGCCCCGTTCCCACACGTTTCATCAGATTCATCGAAACCACTAAACGTTGTCTACGAAAACTCTGACTTTTTAATTGTTAACAAGAATCGCGGCGACAAGACTCATGCCAATCAACCTCACGAAATGGGATCCACCCTTAATTTTGCTGCCAACTACCTTCAACCCCAAAACGACGCTTACATGGTTCATCGCTTAGATCAACAAACCAGTGGTGCACTTATCATCGGCAAGAATCCAGCCGTGGTCCCCATCTTAGTCAAAATGATTGAAACTAAAGCAGTCAAGCGAACTTACTTGGCCTGGGTTCATGGTCATTTTAAAAATCAATTGGGAGTAATCAATCAGCCAATTGGTTTTGATCCTTACGACCAGCGCAAACGCAAAATTAACGGACCAAATTCTAAATCAGCGATCACAAATTACAAGGTCATAAAAACGGATCCAGACAAAACCCTCGTGGCCCTTCAACTTCAGACCGGTCGAACCCATCAAATCAGGGTGCACTTGGCTTCCACTGGTCATCCGATTATTGACGACCCTTTGTACGACCCGAACGGTCATCATGATCATCCCATGCTGCTTCATTCTTGGCGGGTCCAAATGATGACACCGTTTTACCATCAACCACTTGAAGTTACTGTCCCACTACCGCCTGAATTCAATATGTAAACAAAAAGAGTGAACTCATATGAGTTCACTCTTTTCTAATTAATTGGTTACATTAATTATTTCTTAGCTGGTTTTTTAAGTGGTTCCCATTTCCAGTTTTCAACTTCTGGCAAGTCAGTACCGTACTCTCTAATGTAATGGTCGTGCTTGTCGAGCATGTTGTTCATTTCTTGGATAAATCCAGTACCCTTAAGGGCGTATTCTGGAATATCAGAAACAACTTCCTTAGACAAATTGAATCGGTCTAATTGGTTCAAGACACGCATGTCAAATGGTGTAGTAATGTCACCATTTTCACGGTATCCATGAACGTGAACGTTCTTGTTGTGACGATCAAAGAAGATGGTTCTGATAATATCTTCGAAACCGTGGAATGCGAATACAACCGGTTTGTCCTTAGTAAAGAGTTGATCGAATTCCTTGTCACTAATACCACGAGGGTCTAGTTCTGGGTTACGTAACTTAAGCAAATCAACAACGTTGATGTATCTAATCTTCATTTCAGGGAAACGCTTGTGCAAGATTGAAATTGCAGCAAGGGTTTCAAGAGTTGATTCAACACCAGCAGATGCCATAACAACGTCAGGTTCTTCACCATTGTCAGTTGAAGCCCAGTCAATGTAGCCGAGACCGTTCTTAACAAGGTTTGAAGCTTCGTCAATGTTAAACCATTGTGGACGTGGGTGCTTTGAAGTAGTAATCAAGTTAATTCTTTCGTAACTATCAAATGCTTCGTTACCTACAGCCAATAATGTGTTTGCATCAGCTGGGAAGTATTCACGGATAAACTCAGGTTTCTTTTCAGACAAGTGGGTAATCATACCTGGATCTTGGTGAGTGTAACCATTGTGATCTTGTTGGAATACAGTTGATGAATCGATGAAGTTCAATGCAGGATACTTGTTTCTCCATTCGAGTTCAGAAGCTTTTCTCAACCACTTGAAGTATTGAGTAAGCATTGAATCTACAACTCGACCGAAGGCTTCGTAAGTTGCGAAGAATCCATGACGACCAGTAAGGGTGTATCCTTCAAGCCAACCTTCGTCTTGGTGTTCTGATAGTTGTGAATCAATCAAACGACCATAGTGAGCCATGTACTCATCATATGGTGGGTTGATATTTGGCAACCATTGACGACGAGTAACATCGAATAAGTGCCATAATCTGTTAGACCATGTTTCATCAGGGCCGAATCCACGGAAGTTATTAGGATTTCTCTTAGTAACGTCACGTAGCCATTCGGACCAAACAACCATGTCTTCGTTTTCAGTAGCACCTGGAGTCTTGATATCAAGAGCGTAATCACGGTAGTCAGGTAAGTCTAATGGCTTAGGATCGATACCACCGTTAGTGATTGGGTTCGTTGACATCCGTTTGTCACCCTTAGGAGCTAATTCTCTAAGGTATGGCTTTAAAGTACCATTTTCATCAAATGATTCTTCAGGTTTGTAACTCTTCATCCATTCTACGAATTCATCAGCAGTACCCATGTCATCTGCTGATAGTGGAATTGGAACTTGGTGAGCTCTAAATGATCCTTCAATTGGAAGACCTTCAGCGTTCTTCTTAGGGCCAGTCCAACCCTTAGGTGAACGGAAGATGATCATTGGCCATTTTGGTTCTGTAGCAGTTTCTGCAGTTTGGTTCTCACGAGCGTTCTTTTGAATGGCTTTAATTTCTTCAATTGAAGCATCCATAACTTTAGCAAGCTTTTCGTGAGTTTCCATTTGGTCGGTACCATAAGGCATGTTGGTTTCAACGAAACGAGGCTTCCAGCCCATACCTTCAAAGTACTTAGTAATGTCTTCGTCAGTCATACGAGCTAAGACAGTTGGGTTAGCAATTTTGTATCCGTTTAAGTTAATGATTGGTAAAACAGCACCATCAGTAACAGGGTTGATGAACTTACTTGACATCCATGAACCAGCCAAAGGACCAGTTTCTGATTCACCGTCACCGATTTCAACGGCAGCGATAACGTCAGGATTATCAAAGATTGCACCAACACCATGTGAAAGTGAATAACCTAATTCTCCACCTTCATGAATTGAACCTGGAGTTTCAGGTGCAGCATGTGATGCAATTCCACCAGGGAATGAAAATTGCTTGAACAGGCGAGCCATTCCGGCTTCATCTTGAGAAATCTTAGGATAGATTTCTGAGTAGCTTCCATCCATGTAAGAATTTGAAACCATAACTTGGCCACCGTGACCTGAACCTTCAATATAGAACATATTAAGGTCATATTTGTTGATGACACGGTTCAAATGGGTGTAAACAAAGTTTTGTGAGGCAATTGTTCCCCAATGTCCAATTGGCTTAACCTTTACATCTTCAGAAGTCAAAGGCTTCTTAAGCAAAGGATTAGCACGTAAAAATAGCTGACCTACTGACAAGTAATTCGCAGTATTCCAGTATTGTTGCATTTTTTCAAAATATGATTTGGAATCATAATCTACTGCCATGCTATAACACTCCTTTTAAATAATCGGCAGCTCGTTTTCGAGCTGGATCTAATCTGTTTTTGAAAGCGCCAAACTTATTGGCTTACCTACAACAACTATGATAAAGACTTTTGGTGAAATGTCAACCATTTCGACAATTGATACGAACCAATTTTAAGCCCTTAAAAACCCTAATTTCAAGCAATTTTAAGCACTAAAAAAGTCTCCAATTTTTCAATTGGAGACTTAAAATATTTTATTCAATTCCACGAAGTGCTTTATTAATTAATGCACTGATAACTGACGGTGAAAATAGTCCCATAATCTGCGCAACTTGGGGAGCAGATGTGTCACCAGTAAAGATGACGTTTAGTGGGAAGTAAAGCTGTTTACCCTTCATCCCCGTTTCTTTGCCAACCTCATTAACAATTGGACCATAATCAAGTCCCTTATTTTGACCGTTTTCACTGGCCTCATGAATCTTGTCTTCTAAAGCATTGAATAACTTTTCCAAATCATCGTGTGAAAAGTCGCTGAGTTTTGAGTAATCAATGTTTTGACCCAAAATATTGTAATAGAAATCCATGTATTCCATGATTTCAGTCAACTTAAACACACTGTGTTTGTAAATATCAATCACCTGTTCAGCGTAATCGTGCAGGTTGGGAATGTCATCTTCTTGAATTTTCTTGGCAATGTCAGTCTGCCCTTCGTCAACGAGTTCGACCACTCGATCGGCAAGTTCACTTGATGGCATGCTCTTTACGTATTGCGAGTTAATCCAGTCTAATTTGTGTTGGTCAAAGAAAGCTGGCGATTTTGACATTCGCTTTGGATCATACGCCTTAATCAGTTCGTCCTTTGAAAAGATTTCCTTTTCACCAACCGGTGACCACCCAAGAAAGGCAATGAAGTTAAAGATTGCTTCACGTAAGTATCCCTCACGCTTGTACTCACTGATGAACTGCAAAGTATCCTTGTCACGCTTACTTAATTTCTTACCGGTCTTCGGATTATAAATCAATGAGATGTGACCAAAGTTAGGGTGCTGCCATCCTAATGCATCATAAACGGCCATTTGCTTAGGGGTGTTAGCAATGTGATCGTCACCTCTTAAAACATCAGTAATATCCATTAAGTGATCATCGACCACCACAGCAAAGTTATAGGTTGGTAATCCATCACTCTTTTGAATGATAAAATCGCCACCTAAATTGTCAGAATTAAATTCAACCTTACCTCTCACAATGTCGTCCCATTCGTAGGTATGATCCTTTGGTAAATGTAAACGAATTGTGTAAGGTAATCCCTTATTTTCAGCGGCTTGAATATCAGCTTCAGAAGCACCATACCAACGTCCATCGTAATGTGGAGCCTCTTTATTTGCCCGTTGCTTTTCCCGCATCTCTTTTAGTTCGTCTTCAGTGGCAAAGTCCTTGTATGCCAGACCCTTGTCCATTAATTCACTGATGTATTTATCATACAAAGCTCTTCGCTCCGTTTGATGATAGGGAGCATACTTCGGATTAGGCTTATCAGGGCCTTCATCCCAGTCAATCCCTAACCAGCGTAAATTGTCCATCTGGCTTTTTTCACCACTGTCAACGTTACGCTTTAAATCAGTATCTTCGATTCGAAGAACCATCGTTCCGCCGAAATGTTTTGCAAACAGATAATTAAATAAAGCAGACTGTGCATTTCCGATGTGTAAAAAACCAGTTGGGCTTGGTGCATATCTAACTCTAACGTTCTTTTTCGCCATCTTAATACTTCCTTTTTTGCCAGCATTGGCACTCTTTTAAATCTCTTCGTACATTCTTACATTACGTTAATTCCGAACCAATGTACGTGCTTACAACAATTCCATTATATCACTTTTAAACTAACTCAAAAAATTGAGTAAAAGTCGATTCTAGTTATTCAAATCAACAAACGTGTTGTAATTAAAGTACTTATAATGAATGCGCATGTTGGAAATTTCAAACGGGGTTCCATCGTCTAAAAAGAAAATCCCACCCATGACCACGACTGGTTCATCAGGCTTTAAGTTCAATAGTCTTTGATCATCAATCGTGGACGGTTGGGCTTCAATCGACATGTAGGATTTGGTTCCCGTCTTGTTTAGCTTTTCCTCTAAGTAGTTAAAAATCGAACCCTTAACCACTCGCTTACTCATCTTGGGCGCCACTTTAACCGGAATATAACCAGACTCGATAATAATAGGTGTCGAATCAACCGAGCGGAGCCGTTTAATCTCATACACTTCATCACCTTGATTTAGAAACAGATCTTCTAAAATCTCAGGGGTGGGGGCAACAACTTTAAATTCCAGTAAATCAATCTTTGGATCGTACCCCTCAACCTTCAGATTATTGGTAATTCCAAGGTTAGATCCCTCGTAACTAAAAATAGATTTATTCTTCAAATAAAGTGGATTAATAAAGGTCCCAGAGCCACGTTTCTTGAAAATAATTCCCTGTTCCGCTAGGATACCTAAAGCTTGCTTAACCGAGCTCCGACTGACGTGATACTTTGAACTTAAAGTCCGTTCATCCGGTAAACGATTATTATTGAAATAGTTGGAATCAATCTTCTTTTTTAAATCATCCATTACCCGTTTATAAACTAGATCAGCCATTCAATACTCCTTATTAGACGTTTCTTACCCATTATTTTAACATATTAAAAATAATAAATTTTGGCTAAAAAAATAGAGCTCCGATCAAATCGAAGTTCTATTTTTCTAATTAATTATTCGTACTGATCGACTTCTTTTTTCGCGTTCTTATGTTCCTCCATGAATCGTTTATTACTCTTGTACAAGTCCCAAACGACCCAAGTCAAGAGGGCCAGAACTAAAACAATCAAGATGTAGGCAATCCAGTTCCCCATATCGGTTTGAGCTGGAGTTGGATTATCACCAAAGAAGCTGACAATCTGACTTGGCAAACCATACAGATTCAAGAAAGTCAAAGCAATCACAGATACCCAACCAGCAATTTTAACCCAAAGGGCATTAACGAACCGTTTTCCACGCATTTCAAATTTACTATCGGTAAAGATCAGAAGCGGCAACATGGAGAATGGTAAAGCAAACGCCAAGAAGACCTGTGAGTTGTTCATCAGAGTATTAAGCGCTTCATGCTCTTCAATGGCTGGTTTTCCACTACTCAAAAGTACACAAATAACAACTGGGATGATTGAAATGACACGGGTTACCAAACGACGAGCCCACAAAGGCATTCTCATATGGATGAAACCTTCCATAACAACCTGACCAGTCAAAGTACCAGTGATAGTGGAGTTTTGACCAGAAGCAAGCAAAGCCACGGCAAACAGGATTGAAAGGACTCCGGTTTTGGCAACACTTGCTAGTAATGGGTTGGTCATAAAATCAGGATTCTTTAAGGCAGCAAACAAACCAAAGAATGATGGGTCTTTAACGGCACCAGACTTGAAGACCGCAACCCCCATAATCAATAACAATGCGTTAACAAAGAACGCCATTGTTAATTGGATGTTGGAATCCCAAGCTGAAAATTTAACTGAGCGTGCCACTGAATCCTCGTCGTTATTATCAGTCTTACGGGTTTGCGAAATGGCAGAATGTAAGTATAGATTATGCGGCATAACGGTGGCTCCGATGATACCTAAGGCACCACTTAACGGAGTTTGACCACCTACAAATGGATGGGTTTGAACGGTTTTGATGTTTGGAACTAAGTTTAAGAAAACCTTTGACCACTGTGGGTTTGAAAGAGTTACTTCGTAGGCAAATACCAAGAAGATGACACAAATCAAACAAACAACAATGGCTTCAATCTTTCTAAATCCAATACTTGTAAGTAGTAACAGTACCAAAACATCAAGAACCGTAATTAAAACGGCAATCAACAATGGAATATGGAATAGCAAGTACAACGCAATCGCTGCCCCGATAACTTCCGCGATATCGGTCGCCATAATTGCTAACTCAGTTGTTATCCAAAGGATAACCCCTAATGTCTTACTACTTCTTGCACGAATCGCCTGCGCTAAATCCATTTGTGTCACGATACCAAGTTTAGCCGCCATGTATTGAAGTAACATCGCGATCAAACTTGAAATCAAGATAATTGACATCAGCAAGTATCCAAAGTTCTGACCACCGGTAATTGAAGTTGACCAATTTCCGGGATCCATGTACCCCACCGCAACTAACGCTCCTGGTCCTGAATACATGAATAATGTTTTCCAAAATCCTAATCCTTCAGGGACATCAACGCTTCCGTTAATTTCTTGGAGGGATTTACCATTCGCATACTCAATTAGGGCATGCTTTTTCTTTGGTGCTTTTTTTTCATCTTTCTCACTCATTTTCCTTTGCATCTCCTTCCACGTTGATTCTACATAAATAAGAATTAAAAGTAAATGAAATTTTTACTTATATTTTATTAATATGATAAAATATCTCCGAGAGGTGAGCCATTTGTCAAAGAAAAAAAAGAATCAAGTCCACAAAACCTTAGTCGAACAAATCCTTGAAAAACACAATATTCCTTTTCAACAGATGATTTTTGCCACCCATCAAGAGGGAGACGTTCAACAAATCACCACTAACGAAGCTGACGTTGATCAACATTTAATCTACAAAACGTTAGCGCTGACTGGAAAAACAACTGGTCCCGTCATTGGAGTGGTTCCTTTAGATGAACGCTTAAGTTACAAAAAGTTAGCCAAAGCTTCTGGCAACAAAAAAGTGGGCATGGTTCCCCTAAAAGACTTAGTTAATACGACCGGATATGAGCACGGTGCAAATACCCCCATCGGAATTTATGAACAAAAGGGTTATCCCATCTACATCGATGAAGAAGCCCAAAAACAGGGTGACATCATTGTGTCATCCGGTCAGATTGGTCGTTCTGTTAAAGTAAATGCTGAAGACGTCAAACAATTAGTCAACGGAACCTTTGCTGATATTACCGAATAAACTAAAAACGTCGATCGTTCGGATCGGCGTTTTTTTATCCATCCCACTCGTTTTTGAATTCAGCAACAAATTCACGCATGTACTGGGTTCTCTTCTTTCCAATTTGTTTAGCAGCATCGGTATTTAAATCGGAAGCAATCTTAAACAACTTTTCGTAAAAATGATTAATGGTGGTATCGTCAGTTGCGTTGCGATAATCTGCTTTAGTAGTTAAAGTCCGCGGCTTAATTGTCGGATCATAAATGGTCCGATGATGTGCCCCACCATACTGAAAGGCCCGCGCAATTCCAATCGCACCCAGAGCATCTAATCGATCAGCATCTTGAACGATTTGACCCTCTTTTGATAACGGTTGTTTGTGTTCAATGTTGTCACTAAAAGACATGTGGTTGATAATGTCCATCACCTGCAAAATCTCATCAGGACTAAAGCCAAATTTTGCTAACCGCTCTTTGACTTCCTCTCTTTTAGCGTCCGGATCATCCACCAATTTATCGTCAAAAACGTCGTGTAAGTAAGCAGCTGAAAGGGCAATCTCACCGTTAGCTGGTTCGGTCCCCATCAATTGTAAGACCATGTTTGCGACCCGTTGGATGTGGTCAAATCCGTGTCCACTCTTATCCTTACTCATGTTCTCTTTGGCGTACTCTTTTACCTTTGCAATTTTATCGTTCATGTCTCTCACTCCTACTAAAATAATTTCCCACATTATAAATATATAACTAAAAAAGAAGCCATCCAATAGCTTCTTTTACTTACATAATAAAATTAATAATTTCCATCAGGATCGGAACCACGATAACGAACAGCACGGTGCTGGTTACCACTAAATTAGTGGCATAGTCCACGTCCCCATGGGATTGACTAACTAAAATCGGCAAAACCGCTAGTTCGGGCGTTGCCGACTGAATTACCAACGTCCCAAACTCTGGAAAGGCCATGTTCACGCCAAAATGCATAAACGCTAAGAGGGTTCCAATCATGATTGCTGGCGCAATCACAAATCTTCCTACCAGTCCGGCAATGGTATCCTTATCAAAATGAATTGAAGATAAGCCGGCATCGGCTAAAATGATTCCAATGTAGATCAATGCCAACGGTGTCACTAATCCACCAATCATGTTGCAGGTCTTATCAATCCAAGCTGGCAATTTGACGTTCACGATCAAAATCCACGCCAAACCTAAGATAAATCCAACCAGTGGCGGCGGTAAAATCTGTTTGAGGGTAACCCTCTTTTTCTTTTTTCCCCTTTGTTTCGTTGGGTCATCTCCTGAAATGAAGAAGATTCCGATCGCCCAGGTTGAGACGGTGTTCATCACATAGTAGACCAAGAAATACGTCATCCCGGCGTTTCCAAACAACGCAATGTTTAAGGGTAATCCCATAAAAATCGTGTTGGCGTTGACCGACATGTTGATAAAGGCCCCTCTTCGACCCCTTCTGATCCTTAAAACAAAAACCAATGCGATTGCGATTACATAACCCAGGGTAAAACTAATCAACGTGTATAGTAGTCCGCCAACTAGTCCAACTAATTTTCCCCGATTCAAATTATCCAAAACGGAAATAAAAATCGAAACTGGTAAGGCAATGTTCATAATTAAGAACGAAACATTTCCCTTAAAACCATCCGTCATTTTGTTGGAACGACGAAGAAAATACCCTAAAGCAATAATAATAACAATCTCAGCGACACTCTCTAGTGAGGCAATAAATGCGGTCACTGTTTAATCCCTCCAATTAATTAATAAATGAAATTGTGCATACTTCTACGTTACCACTTTCAAACCGGGACCGTGGCATGGCACACAAAAAAGAAGCCAGATTGAACGTCTGACTTCTTTATTAATTACTTACTTATACAATGAAGTTGATAATGGCCATCAAGATTGGAACGACGATCACAAACAGAATCGTACTGGTTACAACCAGGTTAGTAGCGTAATCAACGTCACCATGGGACTGACTAACCAGAATTGGAAGCACAGCCAAACCAGGGGTGGCAGATTGAATTACTAAGGTGCCAAATTCGATGTTTGGAATCCCAGCACCGGTGTGCATGAAGACCAGTAAGGTTCCAATCATAATTGCCGGAGCAATCACGAAACGAGCAAGTAGTGCGGCAATGGAATCCTTATCAAAGTGAATTGATGAAAGACCGGCATCGGCCAAAATAATCCCAATGTAGATTAAGGATAATGGTGTTACAAGACCACCAATCATGTTACAAGTCTTGTCAATCCACATTGGCAACTTAACGTTAACAATCAGAATCCAAACTAACGCAACCAAGAAACCAATCAGTGGAGCTGGAAGCAACTTCTTCCAGTTAAAGTTCCCCTTGCTTTCACCCTTCTTCTTGGTGGGATCGTCTCCTGAGATGAAGAAGATTCCGATGGCCCAAGTTGAGATGGTGTTCATTACATAGTAAATCAGGAAGTAAGTCATCCCAGAAGTTCCAAATAGTGCCAAGTTCAAGGGCAGCCCAATGAAAATGGTGTTGGCGTTCACCGCCATGTTAATGAAAGTTCCCCTACGACCTTTTCTAATTTTTAGGATGTAGACTAGGGCAATGGCGACAATGTAACCTAACGCAAAACTAATTACGGTGTATAACAGTCCGCCAGCTAGCCCAACTAACTTTCCGCGGGTCAAATTATCTAATACTGATACGAAGATTGAAATAGGCAAAGCCACATTCATGATTAAGAATGAGATGTTTCCCTTGAAACTGTCGGCGAATTTTCCCGACTTTCTCAAGAAATATCCAAGTGCAATGACAATGACAATCTCAGCAACACTTTCTAGTGAAGTAATAAACGCTGCCAATGTAACATTCCTCCAATTATTTGTTTAAATTAGTTAAATCTGGGTATTCGGGATACCATTTTTCATCATCAACGGCCGACTTAACGTCCGTAATCTTTTCGCGCGTAATCCCTTGATCAACTGCGCTTTGAGCAACAGCAATCGCAACGGTCTCAGAGAATTCGGTTAACTGGTCAACTGGTGGCAAAATGGCAGCCCCAGGAACCGTTGAATCCACAATTCCACCAAGGGAATGAGCAGCAGCACTAATCATGTCGTCGTTAAGTTTAGTGGCGGTGGCAGCAATGGCACCTAACCCAATTCCTGGGTAGACTAAGGCGTTGTTAGCCTGTCCAATCTCATACTTAACTCCGTTGTATTCAACGGGTGCACTTGGAACACCGGTAGCGACTAAGGCACGACCATCAGTCCATTTGATCAAATCGGAAGCAGTTGCTTCAGCCAACTTAGTTGGGTTTGAGATTGGCATGATGATTGGACGGTCAGTATGAGCGGCCATTTCCTTAATAACATCTTCAGTAAATGCGCCGTGTTGAGTAGAAGTTCCAACCATGATTGATGGATGAACAGCCTTCACAATTGAGAGTAAGTCGGTCAGGTTTTCTGAGTCAGAGAATTCAGAACGACTTCTCGCAAACTCTTTTTGTCCAGGAGTTAGGTCGGACATGTCGTCAAACAAGAGGCCTTGCTTATCAACCATGTAGAAATGCTTCTTAGCTTCTTCCTCGGATAAGCCAGCTTGCACCATCTCTTCACAAACCCGCTCGGCAATTCCGACGCCGGCAGTTCCGGCACCAAAGCACAGGTACTTCTGATCGGTCATCTTTTCACCAGAAATCTTAAGGCCACCTAAGACACCAGCAAGGACGATAATTCCAGTTCCCTGGATGTCATCATTAAAGACCAAGTAATCATCCTTGTACTTATCAAGGATGTTTGAAGCGTTGGCACGCCCAAAGTCTTCAAAGTGTAAGTATAAATTAGGGAACAAGTCTTCTGCTTCTTTTACAAACTTGTCAACGAAGTCGTAGTACTTTTGGCCGTAGTCACGGTTCTGGTGATTACCAAGGTAGAGTGGATTGTCGAGTAAACTCTTGTTAGTAGTTCCAACGTCTAAGACCACTGGTAGGACTTCAGATGGGTCAATGCCAGCAGCGGCACTGTAAACCATTAATTTACCAACCGGGATGTCAATTCCTTGAGTTCCCCAGTCACCAATTCCAAGGATTCCTTCGCCATCGGTTACAACGATCAACTTGATATTGCGTCCGGAAGCAGTGTTCTTTAAACTTTCACGGATCGTTTCAGGGTCATCGTGATTGATTGATAAAAACGCCGCGTTTTGTGGGTTAACGTACAATCTGGAATAGTTTTCAATTGAGTCAGCAATCGTTGGGTCGTAAACGACTGGCATGAATTCAGTGACATGTTTAGCGAAGGTAGCATAGAATAGAACCCGATTTTCGTTGAAAATACTCATCAAGTAGATGCGTTTTTCAAGGTCACTACCCTTGTGTTGGTATTCGTCATAAACGTTTTCAACCTGTTCGCCCAAAGTTTGAACGTTCGGTGGAAGCATCCCCACCAGTCCTAATGTCTTTCGTTCATCATCAGTAAATGCAGTCCCTTTATTGATAAAGGGATTGTTCAATATTTCTTCACCTTTAGCCATATTTTAAGACTCCTTTTTGTAGTAAAATAGTCTGTAATTGATTCTTTTAAATACTAATTCACTATCAAAAAGATAGTCAAACACGATTTATTCATAAATTTAATTTATATGAGGTCATCATGAAGCTAAAAGATTTAATGTACTTCAACAAGTTAACCGAGCTTAAAAATTACACCGACGTTTCTAAGTATTATCACGTTAAACAGCCCACGATTACCATGGCCATTAAGCGTTTAGAGGATAACTTCAACGTCGAATTAATTAATCGAAATCAGGCCCACCACCAAATTAAACTCACTAAGGCCGGCGCCGACCTTGAAAAACACGTCCAGGTAATTATGAAGGAAGTAGACAAAATTAACAACGAAATGGGCAGCATCAGTGACCATGTCATTCGCTTTGGTCTTCCACCAATCATTGGCAACTACTATTTTCCCAAGCTGGCGTCCGAGCTATTTTCACTTGGGATCCTAAATGATCTTGATAACTCAGAGAGTGGTTCCAAAAAGCTTTTAGGGGAATTAAAAGACGGTCGAATCGACTTAGCACTTTTAGGATCATCCAAACCGCTTGAAAGTAACGAGATTGACGCGACGGTTTTAACCAAAGACCACTTCATGCTGGTCGTGAATCGACAGTCACCACTGGCAGACGCTCACTCCGTTAAATTTGCTGACCTCAAAAACGAAGAGTTTGTGGGCCTCTCCAGTGACTTCGTTCACACTCAGGTCTTTTCGGATCTGTCTAAGCTTCACGCCATTCACCCCAAAATTAAGTATCAAACGTCTGACATTGAGCTAGCCAAACAATTAGTCTCTGAAGACGTGGGGATCACCTTTTTGGTTAGTAAGGCCATTAAACCTTTCGACAACCTCGTCTCCATCCCCATTGATGATGAAGACTTACCCCCGTTTTATGTTTCGGTGGCCTTTCGTAAAAGTCACGTTCTTTCACCCGAAGAGCAAGAATTAATCAACGTTTTAACCAAATCAATTGCACAAAAAAAGTAGGAATTCCGTTTGGAATTCCTACTTTTAATTTTGTAATGACTTAGAAACTAAACTTCTTTGTCAGTTTGAGTCTCAACCCCAACACCTTCGTATTCGTCAAGAATCATCTTCTTGAGATCTGCGATTAGTGGTTCTTTCGGGTTAGCAGTTGTACATTGATCAGCATATGCCAGTTCGGCAAGATGATCGGCAGCTGCTTCTAACTCTTGTTTGCTTACACCTTGTGACTTCAGATCAAGTTCAACTCCAACCGAGTGAGCTAATTCGATGAAGCGGTGAACCAAGGCTTCCTTCAATTCTTCATTGGAGTTTCCAGGAAGACCAAGGTAGCGAGCGATGTTAGCGTAATCGTCGTCGGCTCTGAATGATTCGTACTTAGGCCATGTGGCAATCTTCTTTGGTTTCTTGAAGTTATATCTGATAACGTGTGGCAAAGTAATGGCGATGGCAAGCCCGTGGGTGATCCCGAATTGTCCACCAATCTTATGAGCAATTGAGTGGGTAATTCCAAGGAAAGCGTTCGCAAATGCCATTCCGGCGATCGTTGAGGCGGTATGCATCTTGTCTCGAGCTTCCATGTTACCGTTGTACGAGTCAGTCAAGTTATCAAAAATCATCTTGATGGCCTGAAGTGACATTGGACGAGTGTAATCTGAAGCCATGGTTGAGACGTATGACTCAATCGCGTGAGTTAAGGCATCAAGTCCGGAGGCAGCAATGGTGCCCTTTGGTACCGTCTTAACAAACTGTGGATCAACAATGGCAACGTCAGGTGTCAAAGCGTAGTCAGCTAATGGATACTTAACGTGAAGCTTTGAATCAGTAATAACTGAGAATGGCGTTACTTCTGAACCAGTTCCAGAAGTACTTGGAATGGCAACCATTTGTGATTTTTCTGGTTTGTTGTATCTGTAAGCACGTTTTCTGATATCTAAGAACTTCTGTTTTGCACCGAAGAAGTCAGTCTCAGGGTTTTCGTAAATCAACCACATCATCTTAGCGGCATCAAGTGGTGATCCTCCACCAAGGGCGATGATGGTGTCAGGCTTAAAGGCGTTCATTTGGGTAACCCCAGCATTCACCATGTCAGTTGTTGGTTCACCATGAATGTCATCGAAGATGTAGTATTGGACGTCATCTTCTCTTCGGTTCAATTCATCTAAGACTTTGTCAACGTAGTGATATTTAACCATAGAAGGACTAGTAACAATAAAGGCCTTTTTAATACCAGGCATGTCGTGGAGGTAGCGAACTGAGTTCTTTTCGAAGTAGATTCGAGGTAGTTTAATCCATTGCATATTATTTCTTCTCTTTGCGATAGTTTTAATGTTCAACAAGTCATAATCAGTAACGTTATGGGAGATTGAGTTTTTACCCCATGATCCAGTTCCAAGCGTAAGTGATGGGGTCATGTTGTTGTACAAGTTACCAACTCCAGCAAGACCAGATGGTGAGTTAACGATCACTCTCGAAGCCTTAACGGCCACCCCAAAGTCAACGGCCAATTGATCATCTGAGGTTTGAATTGCTGCGGTATGACCTAATCCACCGTAGTTTAGAAGTTCAGCACAAATTCTGAAAGCATCCTTGTGGTCTTTTGACTTGTAGACCGAAAGAACTGGTGATAACTTTTCCCCTGACATTGGGTACTTAGGACCAATTCCGGTCATCTCAACGGCAAGCACTTGAGTGTCTTCTGGGATCTTGATCTTAGCCATGTCAGCAATTTGTTGCGCAGTGGCACCAGCAATTGGACCCTTAACACTAAGACGCTTGCTGTCAAACATGGCGTCAGTTAATTTTTGTTTTTCTTTTTCTGGAACAAAGTAAACCCGGTTTAATTCGAGTTGTTCTTTTACATCTTTATAGATATCGGCATCGATCACCGCACTATTTTCAGTGGCACAAATCATCCCGTTATCAAAGGTCTTTGATAAAACGATATCGTTAACGGCACGTGGGATGTTGGCGGTTTTTTCAACGTAAACGGGACCATTACCAGGACCAACTCCTAAAGCTGGTTTCCCAGCGGAGTAAGCAGCCTTAACTAATCCAGGACCACCAGTTGCAAGGGTAATGTCAACGCCAGGGTTCTGAATCAAAGCGTTCGTAGCTTCTCGACTAGGCTTTTCAATCCATTGAATGGCGTCCTTAGGTGCACCAGCTTTAACCGCAGCATCACGCACGATTCGAGCAGCTTCAATTGACGATTGAAGGGCTTGTGGGTGCAAACTAAAGATGATGGCGTTTCTAGTCTTCATTGAAATAATTGCCTTGAATAAAGTAGTTGAGGTTGGGTTAGTAACTGGAGTGATTCCAGCAATAACACCGAGTGGTTCAGCAACTTTAATCAGGTCATTTTCAGAATCTTCTGAGATGATCCCAACGGTTTTATCATTACGAATATCGTGCCAAATTTCTTCGGTGGCAAACAAGTTCTTAATGGCCTTGTCTTCTTCAACACCACGTCCGGTTTCTTCATAAGCCATCTTAGCTAATTTTTGGTGGGCGTTAACCCCAGCAAGTACCATGGCGTGGGTAATCTTATCAACCTTATCCTGGTCGAAATTACTCATCTCATCTACGGCAATACGTGCTTTTTGAACTTTGGCATCAATATTCTTATCGATCTCTTCAACATTGGGTTGTTGCTTTGCATCTGTCATACTTCCAGCCTCCAATATTTTCTTGTTATTTTCTTCACAACTAATATCATATCATCATCTTTTTCAAAAAGCAATGGTTCATTGTTATTTTTATCACTTATTATTCTGACGGTTATTAAACTCTTAAAAAATAATTAATTAATTTGACGAATGCTATTGTTAAATAATGCACTAACTGTTAATTAAAAAGACAAATAACGCCCTCATGACGCTATCTGTCTAAATCCTTATTTGTTAAAAAGTTTATGTCTAACTAATCTGACACACTTTTGCACCCCAACAAATGTGAAATCAGTTGTAAGAGCTAATAATAATCCAATTCCTCCGACTGACCACGTAAAGATCGTGACCAACGAGAAAATTTTACCAAGAAAGATGAACACCGCCAAAAAGAGTGTGATACTCAAAACGACGATGGTTAGTTTGTAGCGGTTAAATGGTCGACAAACCATTGTCAAAGCCAACCAACAGATGACCCCAGTAATCAAAACACTCAGTGATGAAGTAATTGAGGTGAATAGTCCAAAAATATCGCCAATCACACCAATCACTAAAATGTAGAAAACGACACTTAGTGCGGCTGGAAGTGAAATTTCATAAATGTTAGAAGCAAAGCGGTCCTTTAAAGCTCGATAATTCGGTTCAAGCGCCAAGAGAAACGATGGGATTCCGACCATTAAGTCATTAATCGGCGTGAGTTGAATTGGTTGAAACGGATAGTTTCTGGCAAAAAACAGAAAGAGCACACTGAGCATAACCGAGAACATGGTCTTAATCAGGTACAGGCAGGCGATGCTATCAATGTTGTTAATAACCCTTCGACCTTCGTTTAACACTTTAATGAGGGCGTCGAAGTTGGAATCAATAATCACAAAATCGGCAATACTCTTGACACTTTCAGATCCTGATGCCATTGCGATTCCACAGTCTGACTGCTTTAAGGCCAGTAAGTCGTTGACCCCATCACCAGTCATGGCAACCGTCCGACCGTTTTCTTGTAACGCCTTAATTAGCCATTGTTTCTGGTCGGGTTTGACCCTTCCAAACACCACGTACTGCTTGACCAAATCACGGTAGTCGGCGTCGTCTTCAATCGTCGTCATGTCAACGTAATCATCGGAATTATGAATGCCGACCCGGTTGGCAATGCTTGAAACGGTGACCGGATCATCGCCAGAAATGACCTTTAAGTCGACCCCCTGGTTATAGAAAAACTGCAGGGTTTCAGAAGCGTTCGGTCGAATGACGTCTGTAATCAAGATTAAGGCAATCAGTTCACTACCAGCGATACTATCCTCGTTTAATTGGTCCACTTTTGCGAGCGCAATGACCCGAAAACCCTGTTCGGCGTAATGTTTAACTTCTTGTTGTTGCTTGTCAGTTAGATCCAAAATGAACTGAGGTGCTCCGAAGACGTATTTGCCTTTGTCGTCTAACTCAGCCCCACTCCACTTTCTCGCTGAAGAGAACGGCACGATCATACTAGCAGCGTATGGGTGCTGCTTGAACTCATTTTTAAGCGCTGAAGCGGTCTCGTTATTGTCATCAATTTCATGGACCAAAGAGCCCATGATTTCGGCAATTTGTTGATCAGTGTAATTAGGTGCTTCTTTCACCATCTGTTTAAATTTCAATTCGCCACTGGTAATCGTCCCGGTTTTATCCAGGCAGATCGTGTTCACCCGTGCCAGAGTTTCAATGGAAGAAAGGTCTCTGACTAAGACCCGTTTTTTGGCCAGGTGATAGGCAGAAATTGCGAGGGTCACTGACGTCAAAAGAACCAATCCTTCCGGAATCATCCCAATCATGGCCGCCACGGTTCCCAGAATGGCATTATTAACGTTCACCCCGTGCATCAAACGGGAAACAAAAAGTGCTACTCCAAGTGGAATGATAATAAACGTCAGAATTTTGATGATTTTTTTAATCAGTGAGATTAAGACACTGTTCTTACTCTTGTCGGTCTTAGCCTGGTTTGTAATCGTGTTAACAAAGGTCTCATCGCCAACTTTAGTTGCAAGCATGAAGGCTTTTCCACTAACCAGAAAACTGCCAGACGTCAGTTCATCTCCGGTGGTTTTCTCAATTGGATTGGATTCACCGGTGATTTGAGACTCATCAACCTCAATCCCCTTGGTTTGTTTTACGACTCCGTCAACCGGTACCTGGTCCCCACGATCCAGTTCAACGATGTCTCCTAAAACAATCTGGTCCGGTTGAATAAGTTCAATTTTTCCGTTCCGTCGAACTTTGATCTTGCTCTGAGACAACAACGCCATTTTGTCAACCTGGCGCTTAGAACGAATCTCCTGAAAGATTCCGATGGTAGTGTTCGCTATGGCAATCACCAAGAACAACATGTTGATATAGCTACCGGTATAGAATACTAGCGCACCAAGAACTACGTTGATTACGTTAAACAGCGTAAAGATGTTTTCCACCAAGATCTGTTTCACAGACTTCGTTAGTGGTTTAGGCGCCGTATTCTTATAACCGTCTGCCACCTGTTGTTTAACTTCCGTACTCGTTAGTCCCTCACTCGGATTCACGTTATTAATATCGATCTGGTCACTTGCCACAGTTACACCTCCTTATGTAATTAATTCATTTCTAATTAATATTGTATAAGAAGGAATTAAATTTTGCACCACTAATGAAAGAAAAGCGCAAAGCTTTAAAAATAGTTAAAAAAAGAGATGGTCCAACCGGATCATCTCTTAACACTTAGTCTAAATTAAATTAGTCAATTTCAACGTGATGGTTTTGGGTTTCATCATCTTGTGATTTTGGCAAAGTAATGGTCAAAACACCGCCATCGTAATCAGCTGAAATCTTGGTCTCATCAACATCAGGGATGTAAAACGAACGGTTAACGTCACTTGATGAACGTTCTCTACTTAAGATCCGACCATTGTCACCCTTATTTTCCTTGTCAATGTCATGAACAGCATGAATTGATAGGGTATCGTTATCATAACTAATGTCAATATCATTTTTTCTAAAGCCAGGTAATTCTGCCTTTACGACGTAGTCATCGCCTTGGTCTAAAACATCAGTTTTCATTCTGTTGCTTCCAGCAACTGAGTTTAATAAACTCTTGCCAAAGTCGCCAAAAAAGTCATCCATTGGATCATAACTAGCTTTTCTTAAATCGTTTGCCATAACTAAAACCCCTTTTTATTATTTTATTTGCTAATCTCTTAGCACCCTCTATACTAGGATGGATCGTCCCTTTCACACAAGAAATTAGCTCATAATTGGGGTAAAAAGTGCTACTTACAAAATAACTTTCGTATTAACCGTTAATTTTTCCTCGAAACCGTAAAATCAAACATTTTTCGTAACATAATAAGGAATTTATTTTAATAAATTGCTTCCATTCAAGCGGCTTTATGATAAAATCAATTAATTATGCCGCTCATCTTAAATACTTAAAAAAATGGATAAGTACGTTATAATATATTTATTGTTTAAAATTTTGAAATGAGGAATGAAATTTGAATACCGGTCAGATAATACTTGATCTAATAATTATTTTAATAACGTTCTTCTTTGCTGCATTCTTTGTCGCGTGTGAGTTCTCACTGGTCCAATCAAGGCCAAGTGCCCTCCAAGAAAAACTGGATGATGAAGATATCAGTGACAAAAAGAAGAAAAAAGTTAATCGTGAAATGAAAATGGTAACCAACCTTAATGAGTATCTTTCGACAACCCAAGTAGGTGTTTCACTTGCAGGAATCATTCTTGGTTGGATTGGTGAATCATTCGTGATTGAAATCCTGGTTTCCATCATGGAATTAAAGGATTTCAGTGTTAATCCTGCTACCGCTCACAGTGTTGGTGCGATTGTTGGGGTACTTTTACTTACCTATTTAGAAGTGGTCTTTACCGAAATTGTGCCTAAAAATATTAGTATTGACATGCCACTGAAGGTTTTGAGCGTGATTGCTGGTCCGCTTCACTTCTTTCACATTTTATTCTATCCATTTGTGTGGTTACTAAATGTGTCAGCAACTGGCGTAGTTAAGTTACTGGGAATCCCCGTGGCAAACGAAAACGACGAGGCCTTCTCACAATCAGAAATTTTGAGTCTTTCAAAGGATGCCGTTAAAAACGGTGACCTGGAGCGAAACGACTATCTGTACATGCAACGATCGTTTGAATTAAACGACAAAGTGGCCAGGGACATCATGATTGACCGGACCCAATTGGTAACGATTGACATCAACGACACGGTTCAAGACGCCATTAACGTTTACATTCAAAAGAAATTCAGTCGAATTCCCGTTGTTAAAGACAACGATAAGGATAATATTCTGGGGTACGTTTACAGTTACGATTTGGTCAGACAATCGCAGGTCGATTCCAACGTCAAGGTCGGAAAGTTAATCCGAAAGATTAGTACCACCCCCGAAACCACTCCCATTACGATGGTGCTTCAACAAATGATTAAGATGCACCAACCGATTGTCGTGGTCATCGACGAATACGGTGGAACGTCTGGTTTAATTACCGATAAGGATATCTACGAAGAGTTGTTTGGAACCGTTCGAGACGAAATCGATCCGCAGGTTAACGAATACATCTTTAAACAGCCCAATGGCACCTTCCAGGTGAACGGAAAATTAAACACGTATGACTTTGAAAAGTACTTCGACGTTGAGATGCCTGCTTTTGACGACTCTGACATCGTTACGATTGCTGGTTTCATCATTGAACAAAACCCTCACATTAAAGTGGGTGACGTTGTTACAATTGATGGCTTTCAGTTTAAGGTTCTTGACTACAAGAACTCGTTCATTAACTGGCTAGAGGTCAATAAACTGGAACCAACTGATGATGAATCAGACGCAGATGACGATCAAAAGACAAATAACTAATATCAATAAAGCCGAGGCTGTCCCTCGGCTTTACTAATACATAGGGGTAATAGAAACAATGAAAACAGTTTTAAAAAAATGTCCGGATTGGCTTTTTTACAGTCTAATTTTTCTGATTATTATCATGGCCTACATCTGGACGTTTTACTTAACCGGTAACTCACTAATCTGGGGAATGGACGGAATTGCCCAACACTACCCCATCCTCGTAAACTTTAAACACATGCTAACTGAATTTCTTGCCCATCCCAGTCACGGCTTTACCAACTGGTCGTTTAACATTGGCCTCGGTGCTGATCAGTTAACCAGTTTTTCGTACTACGTTGTCGGTGATCTCTTCAACTACCTGATCGTTTTATTTCCAGACCACTTACTGGAACTGGGTTACGGACTCCTGGTAATTCTGCGCCTGTACGTTGCTGGATTGGCCTTTTTACTATTCATCAAACAATTTCATTTTAAAAAATACAGTGTCGTACTCGGAACTTTAACTTACACGTTTGCGGGTTACGCCCTTTATTCGGGGATGCACCATCCCTTTTTTATTCTACCGATGATTTTCTTCCCACTGATTTGCTACGGCGTCGAACGCATCATTTATAACCATTCCTTCATTCCACTGATGCTGGCCGTTTCCTTAACTTTTTTAAGTAACTTCTACTTTGCCTACATCATTGGACTTGGCAGTATTATCTACGTCGTCATTAGGTATTTCAGCCTTCGTAAAAATCCTGATTTTCATTTTGTGATTGCACTGGTCAAAATGGTTGCGGCCATTCTAGCGGGAATCTTGATTAGTGCCGTCATTTTCGTTCCGACGCTTTTATTTGCCATGAGTTCCACGAGGACCACTTCGACCTTTGCGAACGGCTATCTTTTCTATCCCCTCTACTATTACCTTTCCATTCCAAGTAAAATTCTCGGAAATGGCTACCTGACCATTAGTTTCTGGCTCATTGTTGGGATTAGTGGACTCGGATTTTTGGGCATTGTTTACACGATGACTCACTTCAAAAAATACCTTTACCTAAACATCGGCCTGTTGGTGGTTTTCATTGGTGCCCTGATTCCGGCTTTTGGAGCCGTCTTTAACGCCATATCGACCCCATCAAACCGGTGGATGTGTTTAGGATTACTTCCAATTGGGATGGCTGCCACGATTCTTTCAGATCATCTCACCACGTTAACTAAACGTGACGTGGAAGTCATGATTGTCGCAATCATCGCTCTCATTGTGCTTATTTGGGCTTCTCGCGGCTTCATCATGAAGCTAAGTGCGCATGACTACGGTGAAATTGTCCTCCTGCTGATTTTAATGGGAGTCATCCTATGTAGTCAGCTCTTTCATTTAAAGCCAGTGACAACCATTGGAAGTGTGACCGCGGTTTTAATCGTTAACCTTATCTCACTTGGCATTGGCTACTACAGTCCCAACGTTGCCGGCTTTTCAAAGGGCATGCTTAATAAACACGTTGCCACTAACTTCATCAATAATTTCTACGACGGAGCCGATCAGTACGTTGAACCACGGTTAGGTGGATATCGGACCTCACTTGGCAACCGATACCACTATGCTGGGAAAAATGACGTCAACTTGTCGAACTACTCTAACATCAATACCAACATCCCAATGTTATTTTCGACCCGTGACATTTCATCATATCTGACGGTGGAAAATGGGGCCATTGGCCAACTTGAAAATTCTGTTCAAAATAACCAACGGACCTTTAACGCTCCGGTCGCTCAAAATGACTACCGCACCACCCTTGATAATCTAATGGGCGTCAAGTACCTCTTTATTCGCACGGGCCAACAAAACAAATCACAACCCTTTGGCTTCAAGATGGTCAAGGGTAAGGACAAAAAGCCGCTCCTGTTTGCGTCTGACAACCCGCTCGTGAACCAAAAGGACCCCGATGGAACCTACGTTTTAAAAAACAAGAACGCACTTCCAATTGCTTACACCCAGGATCAAACGATCTCAAACCGGCAGTACCAAAAACTATCCCCAACCGCACGTGAACAAGCAATGATCAGTGGGGTCCACGTTGATTCGCCAATTAAGGGCATCAAATCAGCCAAGCTAAAACAGAACCAAAAACAACTTAGTTATGAGGTGCAACCGGACTACGAAAAGACCCTTGATAACTACGATAAATTAACGGCATTCACTAACAATTCTAAGAGTATTGAGTACAACGAACCAACCATTAATCACACGTCTCAGAAGACCGCCTTAAAGATCCTTTCCGAAAACGTCCAATTAGAAAATGACACCAAGAAGCAAAATCAAGACGGTCTCCACGTGGTAACTAAGGATGCCCTCGGTAAATCATTCCCGTATTTTCTTAAGATTAAGCAACCTAACCGCACCAAAAATGCCGAAATTTATTTACAATTAGAGGGCATTCAGAGTCACGATTACTCGTCGGCCTCAAAGGAAAGCATGACCAAGCGCCAACACGCCATCAAAAATCAACCGTACACACGGATGATGAAACTAAACGAGAAACGAAAGAACCTCCACACTCCGTTTGTCGGTCAGTACTCCTTAAATGCCGCAACGAAAGGAATGAAGAACGGTTACTCACAGTATGGACGCGACAATCTTTCAAACTACACGCAAAAGAAAAATGCTTTGATTAACCTAGGGTATTCCACCAAACGCCGTAATCAAATTAAGTTAACGTTTGACGGTGTCCACCAGATTAATTTTAAACACGTAAAGGTTATCGCCGTTCCGTTTGGCAATTCGTATGAACAACAGATTCAAAAACTTCAACGCAACCGTCTCCAAAAACTTCAGGTTAAAAAGAACGAAGTCAAAGGAATCAGTAATAACAAGAAGAAGTCCGTCTTAACCACTTCCATTCCCTATTCAACGGGATGGAAACTCTTCGTCGACGGTAAACAGGTACCCACTACCCGGGTCAACACTGGCTTTGTCGGAGCACCCATTCAAGCTGGTAAACATCGGATTAAACTGAAATACCAAACTCCCGGACTGCTATTAGGATCAATTGCGAGTGCCTTCGGAATTTTAATCCTCGCTATCAGTGGAATCGTCATCTGGATCGTAAAGAAACGAAATTAAATTAAAAACGTACGGATAACTAATTCCGTGCGTTTTTTGGCTGCTTTGACTTCTAAGATTCTGTGCATTTAAACTTGTTAGAGGTTACACTAATAGTGACTATTTTTCATATTTAAGGAGGTAGTAATCATCAAACCGATTCGCATTTTATACATCTCAATTGCCGGTAACACCCGCAACTTCGTGCAAAATTTAGAGGACTACGCGGAAGCCCAGCACCAAAAAGATGCTGGTAACCCACTAATTGAACCAACCGAAATCTCAGATCAAAGTGACTTTGCTGACGAAACATCACCGTACTTTGTTTTCGTGCCGACCTATCTTGACGGTGGCAACGGAATTGATAACGGGGTCAAAGAACTCATGACCAACACCATGGGCGAATACGTTGCTTACGACCATAACGCTAACTACTGCATGGGAATCGTCGGCAGTGGTAATCGCAATTTTAACGTCCAATTTTGTCTCACAGCCAGAAGATATGCGGAACGTTTTAGCGTCCCTGAAATTGCAGAATACGAATTAAGGGGCACCGATCGTGATGTCGTTCGCATTTATCAAACCATGTGTGAAAGAGCCAGAGAATATAGTAATGAAGTCGCTTTCAAAAAATAACAAATAAGAACCATTTTATGAGTGTATTGATTAGCATTTCACAATTTTATCTGGTAGGATAACCTATAATTCATGAATATTGTTTCACACTAGGAGGTAAGTTGCATCATGAAAATTATTGTTGTTGGTTGTACCCATGCGGGAACTTTTGCGGTTAAACAAATCTTAAAAGAGCATCCCGATTATGACTTAACTGTCTATGAAAAAAATGACAATATCTCATTTCTATCATGTGGAATCGCCCTTTATTTAGGTGGCGAAGTTAAGGATCCAAAAGGCCTGTTCTATTCTGATCCAAAGGAATTAAAGGGACTTGGCGCCGACGTGCAAATGAAGCACGAAGTCACTAACATCGACTCGAATAACAAGGAAATCACCGTTAAGGATTTAGAATCCAGTGAAAGCAAGACCGAACATTACGACAAGCTTGTAATGACCAGTGGTTCCCTTCCGGTTGTTCCTCCAATCGAGGGCGTTCATAGCGATCACGTCAAGCTTTGTAAGAACTGGACCGACGCTCAGGTACTTTTCGATGACGCCAAGGACGCTAAACGAATCGCTGTCATTGGGGCTGGATACATCGGGGCCGAACTAGCCGAAGCCTATTCCAAGACTGGCCATGTGGTCACTCTGATTGATGGAGTTGACCGGGTTTTAAGTAAATACTATGACCCTAAGTTTACTGACATCGTTGAAAAAGACTACAAGGACCATGGCGTTAAGTTTGAAGGAAACCAAATGGTGCAAAAGTTCACTGATAACGGTGATACGGTCTCAATTAAGACCAGCAGTGACGAATTTACGGCTGACCTAGCTATTTTGTGCATTGGTTTCAAACCCAACACGAGTCTACTCAAGGGTCAAGTTGACATGCTTGAAAACGGTGCAATCATCACCGATGATTACATGCATGCTTCTAACAAGGACATCTTTGCCGCTGGTGACAGTGCCGCCGTTCACTACAATCCAACCCACAAAAACGCCTACATTCCGCTGGCAACCAATGCGGTTCGTCAAGGAATCTTGGTTGGAAAGAACATCAAAAACGACACCGAAAAATACATGGGAACGCAATCCTCATCTGGTCTGAAGTTGTACGACCGAAACCTCGCCTCAACTGGCTTAACCATGAGTGCCGCTAAGGCTCAAGGCATTAACGCTCATCAAGTAATTGTTGAAGACAACTATCGTCCTGAATTCATGCCCACCACGACTCCTGTGCTAATGTCACTGGTTTACAGTCCTGACACCCGCAAAATCTTGGGTGGCGCATTGACCAGTCTTTACGACATCTCACAATCCGCTAACGTGCTTTCGGTTGCCATTCAAAACGAAAACACCATTGACGACCTGGCTATGGTTGACATGCTGTTTCAACCAAACTTTGACCGTCCGTTTAACTACCTCAACATCTTGGGGCAAGCGGCTCAGGAAAAAGAAGCCCAAAACAAGTAATTGTAAGTAAAATAAAATACACCGCAAAAGAGCCCTTAACTATCGTAAGTAGTTAAGGGCTTTGGTGTCACAATTATTTTTCTCTTTCTTTTTCGACATACTGACTAATTCGGTCCATTGCTTCTTTCAAATTTTCCATTGAAGTAGCATAACTAATGCGGACGTAACCCTCGCCGCCTGGGCCAAACGAACTTCCGGGAATGACGGCTATCTTAGCTTTACGGGCTAAATCATAGCTAAAGTCCATACTATTTTGAATTAAGCCAGCTGGGATTTTAGCGAAAATGTAAAAAGCGCCATCGGGATTGGCCATCTTAAAGCCCATCGCATTCAATTTCTCGTAAACAAAATCACGTCGCTTTCGGTACTCTTTCTTCATGGCATCAGTATCATTCATTCCGTTTCCAAGTGCTTCGGCGGCCGCAGCTTGCGCATTTGTGGTGGTTGAAGTGATCGTAAATTGATCGATTTTTTCAAGTTGGCTGGTGATGTCTTTAGGCGCTGCCATGATTCCAATTCTCCATCCGGTCATCGCGTGTGACTTTGAAACTCCATTCAATAAAATGGTTTGTTCGGGAAGATATTTAGCGATTGAGGCGTGTTTGCCATCATAAGTCAGTTCGCTGTAAATTTCGTCAGAAATCACAAAAATATCATGCTTTTTAATCACATCGGCCAGTTTTTGAAGTTCATCAGGATGATAAGTTTTGCCAGTGGGATTAGTGGGAAAATTCAAGACAATCGCCTTGGTTTTGGGGTGATCCTTTAAATTTTGTTCTAACTGTTCTGGAGTGAGGACAAAGTCAGTTTTAGCGGTGTCCATAAAAATCGGGGTGGCTCCCCGCAGTTTAATAATCGGAAAGTAGAGTGGAAAAATCGGCGTTGGAATTAAAACCTCATCCCCGGGATTTAAAACCGATGTTAACGCCGTATAAATTCCGCCGGTAGCTCCAGCGGTCATAATGATATCCGTCTCCGGGTCGTAGTTTAAATCGTATTTACTTTGTAAAAAGTGCGCAGCTGCATCCCGAAGTCGCTTAGTTCCCTTCGTGGGAGCGTAGTGACTCTCATTTTGTTGAATGCTTTTAATTGCGGCATCCTTAACGTGTTCAGGGGTGTTAAAGTCTGGTTCACCTAACGTTAGAGGAATAATATCAGGAATCTGACTCACCTCATCATTAAATTTTAAAATCGACGATGGTGATAGCTGCAGCATTTCTTGATTCATTTTACTTATTAATGCTTTTGACATTCTAATTCTCCTTTCGATAGACAAAAAAATCCCAGTTAACATTCGATGCTAACTGGGATTAAAAACACATTCGTTATTAGGAATATCCAACGATAATCTGTAATTAGCCTAGTTAGTATCCTTACGGTATCTAATTAGGCCCTCAAAACAACCTTACTTAGATACGCACTTGTACCAAGTAAAGTAAGTATAAAGGTCGTTTTGATGATCAATATGATTATTCATGGAATATTCCTCCTCTTCTTTAATTGCCACTAATTAAACAACTCAAATCACTTTCTGTCAATCATTTTTAAAATATTTATTTCAAAAACGCCATAAAAAAGAGAGCTAACACCAAGGTGTCAACTCTCTTTACACTTAATCTTATTGTTCGTTAAATTGTAAGTCCAAGCTAATGTGCTTACCATCTTTACTATCAATAACACGTGAATCAACAAAGACACTGTTCTTCTTAGTCTTAGTGATGTTGTCCGTTGGGTCAACGTCAACTAAAGTTTGAAAAGCGGCATCAGTTAATTTTGATAGTGGAACGTAAGGGATGAATGGAACACCCAAGTATGAGTGTAATGTTTCATCGTATTGGTCACGCAAAACGTTCATTTGGTCCAAAACGTCTTGAAGGTCTTTCCCAAAATCAGTTACATCCAAGAAGTAAACGTTTCGAACTTCATCAGTTTGTTCCCAAGGTTGGTCAGTCAAGATTGCTGATACTAAATCAGCCATTTTGTCTTCGTAATCTTTAATGTCATCGAGTTTTTCAATAATCTTTTTTTCGCTCATGTCATTCTTCCTCTCAATATTCAGTCTGATAGTTAATGACTATCACTTACAGTAATCATGATATCACATTTGAAGCGACTAATCGACACCTGATCCCCCATTAAGGTGCGGGAAATTGGATTGGATTCTTTTTGTGAGATTGAGAAATAATGGTAAGATAATGCATATAAACTGATTAAAGGAGCACTCAATCAATGAACAATGAAACAGTTGGTAGTCGAATGGACCGCAATGTCGGAAACGTAGTTATTAACGTTGTTGATAAAAACGGTCAAAATTTGACTAACCCATTAAAATATTCGCAAACTCCCGGGGAAGCATTTTCAATCGAAGTCCCTGACCTAAAGGGATACGTCGTTCAGGGACTTAGTGGTGATCAGAATGCCGTCAGTTACCTCACTAACGTCACCTTTAAACGAAACGTTGATTATCCGGCAAACATGGGTAGGGTTGTGGCCGTCAATCCGAACGAGAATATCAACGGAACTTTTGCAAGAGGAACGCTCACTTACAACTTGGTGTACGCACCAAGTGCACAGGTGGTTTCCCTGGGTGTTGATAGAACAGCACCCAATCAAACGCAGTACCAAAGTGCTCTAAAAAAGAAGACACACCACTGGTTCCGCTGGATCGTCATTATTTTCTTAATTATCATTTTGTTGGGAATCTTTGGCTTATACCGTTCAGGAAAGAGTGCCCAGCAACAGGTTAAACAAAATCCGCCCGTGGTGGTTAAAAATTATAACAATAAACCCCAGAACAACGCTGATAATGGTGGCAACAATGGCAGTAATGCAGCTAACCAAAAAACTCAAGATGTCATTGAAAAAGCCAAACAAGAAATCGAACAAAATGCTAGTGAACGGGATAATAATGCTCTTCAACAAATTATCATGACCATCCAAGATGGTATCAATATGATAAAAGCCAACATTGAGTCTTTCATCGGATTCTAATTCAAAAAGAGATCATCACTGATATCAGTGATGATCTCTTTTTGTTTATCTTTCTTTATAAGGCAACATGTACTTTTTAAGGGCTTTTCCGGTAAATGATTGGGGAACTTTTTCCGATCCCTCAGTAATTCCACTGTACAGGACGTTTCCACCGTACGTTCCGGCTCCAGGTCCCATGTCAATCAACCAATCAGCCTGACTGATTACATCAAGGTTGTGTTCAACGATAATAAGAGAATCGCCATCAGCAACCATTCGTTTAAATAACTTCAGCAATCGTTGCGTATCATTCATGTGGAGACCGGCCGTGGGTTCATCAAGAAAGTAAATCTTGCCCTTCTCTTCTAGCATCTGGGCTAATCGTAGTCGTTGCAGTTCACCACCAGATAGCGTGGTCAAAGCCTGATTTAACGCTAAATAATCCAATCCGACTTCGCTCATCTGTTTCAACGGATTGGCGATTTCAGGGACATCCTTGAAGAACTCAGCCGCGTGAGCAACCGACATTGACAAAACGTCAGCGATGTCTTGTTCGTGATACTTATATCCTAAGGCTTCCTGACTGTAGCGTTTTCCGTGACACAACTCACAGGTCTGAACGACCGGATCCATAAAGGCCATGTTGGTAATTGTGACTCCTTTCCCCTTACAACGCGGACAAGCACCCTTGCCGTTGTAACTAAAGAGTTGGGTCGAAACGTTGTTGGCCTTCGCAAAAAGTCTTCGAATTGGGTTTAAAATGTTGAGATAGGTCACGGGAGTGGAACGAATGCTGATGCCGGCTTGTTTTTGCGTCAGATCAACGTAATCGCCGTTTAGATGGTCCTTCATGGCCTCCGCTAGTGAACTCTTACCTGAACCGGCAACTCCCGACAGAACGGTCATAATCCCGGTTGGCACCTTGACACTCACGTCGTCAATGTTATGCATGTGAACGTGCTTCAAGTCTACAAATCCCTTAGGTTGAAGTGGTTTGGCGAAGTGATGGGGTGCCCTTAACCATTTTCCGGTCAGGGTGTCAGAATCCAACACTTCTGGATAACTTCCAGTAAAGGTGATTTTACCACCGTCGGCACCAGATTTTGGTCCCACTTCGACCACGTGATCGGCAATCGACATGATCTCTGGGTTGTGGTCAACGATAAAGATGGTATTACCCTTTTTCTTTAGGTTAATCATGGCTTTTTTTATCAAAGCGATGTCGTGGGGATGAAGACCCACACTTGGTTCATCAAAAACGTACAGAATATCTGATAATGAATTAGTCAGATGTTTAGCAATCTTAATACGTTGCACTTCACCACCTGATAAGGTGCTGGTGGTCCGATCGAGGGTCAAGTACCCTAATCCAATGTCGATTAAAGGTTTAATCTTAGACTCTAAACCCCGGATGATTTCATCTCCAAGGTTATCTTTAATGGACTCCAAAAAGTCCAAGAACTGAACCAGGTCCATCTTAGAAACGTCGTTAATGTTAAAATCATTAATCTTAACACTCAAAGATCTGGGGTTAAGTCGAGCTCCCTTACATACCGGGCAAACTTCCCGGGTCACAATCTCACTAATGGCTTCTTTGTGGTGCTTACCCTCACGACTGTTGATGATTGAACGTTTGATTCTGGGAACCACCCCCTCGTACTGGCTCGTTTTGTAGTAAGCGGGCGCATTGGACAGTTTTTGTTGTGGCGCGTGCATCAACAAGTCATACTCTTCGGGAGTATAATCTTTAATTGGTTTGTCATTATCAAATAAACCACTGTAACCGTATCCCCGCCAACGCCAGGTTCCGGGTCCAAAACTAACGAAGGTAATCGCTCCGTCATTAAGTGACTTTTCTGGATCAATTAGCTTCGATTCATCAACTTCATCGACGTATCCTAACCCCTGACAGTACGGACACATCCCCTGTGGCAGGTTAAACGAAAAGACCTCCGAGTATCCCACAAACGGCTTTCCAACCCGTGAGAACAGGAGCCGTAATAACGAGTAGATTCCCGTATAGGTGGCAAGCGTCGACCGGGCGTTGCCGGTTAGTTGTTTCTGTTCAATTGCAATGGCAACTGGCAAATTTTTGATGTCACCAACGTGCGGCTGCCCGTACTTTGGGAGATACTGTTGGGAAAAACTAGGAAACGTTTCGTTTAGTTCACGACGTGACATGGCCGCAATCGTGTCGAATACTAACGACGATTTCCCCGATCCGGACTCACCGACAAAAACGGTGATTTCGTGTTTAGGGAGTTTGACGTTAACGTGCTTTAAATTATTTTGGTGTGCGTCAGACACATCAATTGAATCCTTATAATAAGTGTCGACCATGGTTTACCTCACTAATCTTGACGTGTTTTACTTAACTTTCTTGATTCGCTCATCACACAGAACAATGCGAATAAAATCAGTCCGCCGGATACAATAAATAAAGCGGGATAGTTGAAAAATTCAACCATTAATCCACCAAAGAGTGGGCCCACAGCCCTTCCAAGTGACATAAAAATATTAAATAGTCCCTGAAACTTCCCCTTTTGTCTGGGGTCCGCTAACGTATCAATCCACGCCGGAATTCCCGGCAATCCGTTCATCTCACCAAAGGTCAAAATAACCATGATAATTACGAAAACGGCGTACTGTCTAGCAAATATTAACATAAAGAAGCTTAGCGCGAAAATGATTACCCCAAAGGCAATCTGACGACTCATCTTAAACCGAGCCCCAATTTTATTAATAATCGGTTGAATGAAAACAATCAATAACCCATTAATCGTCCACAAGAAACTGTAATTTTCAAATGAGATCCCTAGTTGAGTCATGTGGACTGACATGACACTTTCCCAGAGCGTATAACTCATATAAATACAAAAAACCATGATGCAGATTAGCCAAATCAGTTTTAAACCGCGACTCTTTTTCTCAGAAACATCGTCGTCATCTTGTGAACGCTTAACGGCCGTCGGTTCTGGTCGATGTAATTTAATGTTAAATTCAAAAATCGTCATCAACAACAACACAATGTAAAAACCCGTTGCCACGATGAAAACAATCGAAATCCCGTACTTCATCAAGAAACCAACCAACGCGGTTCCGACAACGACCCCCAGATTAAGCCCCACGTACAACGAATTAAAAACGTATCGCGTACTTTTAGAGGTGATCATCGATGCGTACGAATTTAAGAGCGTCATGCTGGAGCCGTTACCCAGTCCGTACAGCAGTAACATAATTCCAAAAATGGGCCAGCCGTGAAAGAAGATCAAAGTCACAATCGAAGTCATCGTAATTAGGACACTGATGATGGCGGTCTTATATGGTGACCAGCGATCGAAAAGATAACCACCCAGATAGTTCCCAATAATCATGAACATTGACATGGCAAACAGCACGATGCCGGCCGTTGTCAGAGATTCATGAAGGTAATTATGCATGTAGACCGTGGTTAGCGGCCACATAAAGGATGACCCGGTATTTAATAGTAACGAATAGATTAAAACGGTACTCAACCTTAATTCTTTTTTTCTTCCTTTTACCATTTGCTTGCCTCACTTCATTATTCATTTTAATTTTTTCTTTAATTTCAACGCTTACACGATCGACCATAATAAAAGGGGAAACTCAACCGTAGTTGAAATCCCCCTAATAATCAGCAATGCTTACTTTTTTGTCGCATGCTTCTTTTCGTTATCACGCTTTTTGGCAACCAATCCGGCTACCATCGAACCCGCTACCAGCACCGAAACAACACTGGTTAACAGGATTTTCATTTTATTTTTCATGATGAAACTCCCTGCTTTTCTCCCTAATATAGTTATATCTTGTTTGCAACAAAAAAGCTACTTCTTTCTCTAATTTATAACTTTTATAATGTGATTTCCAACCGGTTACACCATTCACACTGTGTAACCGCACTCGTAACCATCAAATTACCAGTACTGTAATAAACAGCGTCCCTGGCTAAAATTAAATCCAATTTTAACTGGGAAAAAACCGATCCTTCTACTATAATTAAGGTCCATAAGGCAAATTAACGAAACGTTAATTGGAGGGAGAAACACATGATTCATATTGTTACTGATTCAACTGCTCAATTAACCCCAGATGAAATTCAAAAAAATAATCTCACGGTCGTACCACTTCAGGTTACCATTGATGGTAAAACTTATGAAGATGGTGTTGACATTACCAGAAAAGAATTCTCCGATCATCTTGCAAACGACAAAGAATTTCCGAAGACCAGTCAACCTTCTCTGGGTCAATTCATTCAAGCCTACGAAAAAATTCAAAAAGAAGATCCAGACGCTTCAATCATCTCCATTCATTTAACCAAGGTTTTAAGCGGAACGGTTGAGACGGCTAGGACCGCTGCCAAACAAGTGGGCGGAGACATCTCAGTCCTAGACAGTGATTCCACTGATAGTGGTCTTACTTTTGCCGTCATACGCGCTAAAAAATTGGCCGATCAAGGCAAGTCTGTTAACGAAATTATGGACAATTTAAAGGCTTTTGTACCAACCATCATGACCTACGTTTTCATCAACAGTTTTGATTACATGGTCAAGGGTGGGCGTGCTAGCCGGGCGGTTGGCTTTATTTCCTCACTAATTCAACTAAAGCCCGTAATTCAACTGACTGAGGGAACTTTAAAACTGAAGTACAAGTGCCGTGGCATCAAGAAAATGACCAAGATTGCCAATCAGGTCACCGATGAAATCATTAATAATAAGGATATTTCCGAAGTTGGTCTTTCATACGTTGACGACGGAACGGCCCCAAAGAAAATTGCCGCTAAGATCAAGGAAGCTAGACCTGACATCGACGTCACTTGCCGTCTGACAAGTCCCATCGTTATGACCCACGTCGGTCCCGGTGGATTTGGCTACATCTTCGCATAACTTAATCCTAACAATTAAGATCGGACATTTATGTTCGGTCTTTTATTATGAAAAGAGGAAATCGTGGAATCATCGCCTGTTTATTCGGACTTCTAATGAATCAATTATGGTAAATTAGCGGTTAACACCGTGTCAACATGTGGGTATAATTAAATTATTACATAGAAGGAAGGATTTTTTATGCCATCGTCAACTTTTGTAAATCTCCCCCAGGCAAAAAAGGATCGCATCAACAGTGCCCTTTTAAATGAATTCTCCGCTCATCCCTTCGCTGACGCCCAAGTTGCCAGGATCATCAAGGATGCCAAAATCTCACGTGGAGCCTACTACAAATACTTCATTACCTTAAAGGGTGGCTATGATTACACCCGTAGACTAGTTTTATCAACCATTCACCGGCCTTTCACAAATAAAAAGCTTGATGAACTGAAACCGAGCGACTACGTTGATGCCGCCCGTTCCTTTCTAGAAGATAGTGCTGAAAGTGAATACTTTGAATTTATTCAGATGGACATCCTGCATAATCAGAAAAACATTGATGATTCGGCAATCATTAAGCTGCCAGCCAAACGGTGGGCCATTACCGTTCTGTGCCACCAGACGATTAAAGAAGCCATGGAATCTCCCAGTGATTCCGAAAAATTACTTCATCGGCTTCAAAAAGTTCTTGAAATTATTTATTAATTAATCCGTACAAAAAGGAGACCCAGAAGTGGGTCTCCTTTATTAATTGATTTCAATCATTAATTAATCTAAAATTCTTCGTAAGTGGCTGGATCTTGGTTGTGAGTTCGACCATCTGGTTTGGTTAACGAATCAATCGTTTCCATATCTTCAGGAGTAATCTCAAAGTCAAAGACGTTCAGGTTACCACTCTGTCTACCAGGATGAGCTGACTTAGGAATTGGCAGGGTTCCTAACTGAATCTCCCAGCGTAAAATCAATTGACCAACGTTTTTATGGTACTTAGCGGCCATATCAACCAGAACTGGGTTCTTTAACATCTCACTCGCACGACCAAGTGGGCTCCAGTCTTCGGTTAAAATCCCGTGTTCTTCATCATAGTGACGCATATCAGCCTGATTAAAGTAGGGATGAAGTTCAATTTGATTAATTGATGGCATGACACCAGTTTCATCAACTAACTTGTCCAAGTAGTCTGGTAGAAAGTTGCAGACACCAATCGTCCGAATCAAACCGTACTGCTGAGCATCAATCAGTGCTTGCCATGCTTCAACGTAGTTACCCTCTTTAGGATTAGGCCAGTGCAACAAGTAGATATCAAAGTAGTCTAGGCCAGCCCGATAAAGTGACTCTTGAATGGCGTTAATGGCGCTCTTTCGGTCGTAGTAACGGCCTGGCAACTTTGAAGTTACCAACAAATCAGAACGGCGCACGTTCGAATTTTCAATTCCACGACCAACTGCCCCTTCGTTTTCGTAATTGTAGGCAGTGTCGATTAATCGATAACCCTTATGAATGGCAGAAGTAATCGCCATTGCACCTTCAAAACCCTTTAAAAGATAGGTCCCAAAACCAATCTTTGGAACCTGCATTCCGTTATTTAACGTATAATACTCATATTCCATGATGAGAACTCCTCTCAATGTGTTTCTACGATTAGGATAAGCGGAATGAATATTCGTTTCAAGCAAGTCGATTTGTGATAGGATAGTAGTTACGATTTAAGGAGTGATAACGTGAAAAAGAAAAACCAAAAAAATAACGGATCCTTTAACTTTCGGGGATTCTTCCATTTAATTCGACAAACTAAACCCCACTACTGGCAACTAATGGTCGGACTGATCCTGGGACTAATCGCTACCGGAGCCCAACTAACGGTCCCAAAGATTGCCCAGGTCATGGTGAACGACTTCGCCAAGGGCGTGAGTCTAGTCCTGATTTTTGCTATGGTTATTTTATTTGTCTTGAGTGCCCTAATTAACGCGGGCTCAGGAACGCTCCTGGGGTTCTTCGGTGAAGACGTAGTGGCTAACCTTCGAGAACTACTATGGGAGAAAATGGTGAAGTTAAACGTTCACTATTTTGATAGCGTGAAGACCGGAAAAATGACCTCGCGGCTCGTGAGTGACACAGATCAGATTAAAGACTTACTGTCAGTTTCATTTCCCAACACGATTACGTCGATCTTTCAACTAATAGGGGCTTTAATCATCATGCTCATCATGGATTGGCGAATGGCCTTAATCATGTTTATTGCCATTCCCATCGTCATGACCGTGATGCGACCAATCATTCACAAGTCGAGTCAGATTGGGAAATCGCGTCAGGACCAAATGGCTGATTTCAGCGGAAAGGCGCAGGAAACTTTAAACGAAATTCGCTTAGTTAAATCATCAAATGCCGAACCGTACGAAACCAACGCTGGTTCTAACTTGATTCACAATCTGTATCGAATCGGCCTCAAAGAGTCGGTCTATGACTCCATTGCGGGACCAATTCTGAACACGGTCATGATGGCTATGATTGTTGGAATCTTGGCATATGGCGCTCATCGGGTTGCCATTGGAGCTATGACCATCGGAACCATGTTTGCCTTTCTAATGTACCTGTTTCAAATCATTGGTCCCGTTAGCATGCTGGGTCGTTTTGTCACTGACCTCTCTAAAGCCAATGGTTCTACTGAACACGTCCGAGAACTCCTCATTGAACCCGAAGAAGACTTTGCGTCAGGCTTCTCGGATGATATTGGCGGTAAAACGTTGCGCCTCAATGACGTTAGTTTTGCCTACGACCCCGATGAACCGGTCTTAAAAAAAGTCAACGTCGCCGCCAAGCCCAATCAAACTACGGCCTTCGTTGGACCTTCTGGAAGTGGAAAATCAACCATCTTCAGTTTGATTGAACGTTACTACCAACCAACGTCTGGCACCCTTACAATTGGCAAGGAAAACATCGAGGACATTAACCTCTCCAACTGGCGGCATCAAATCGGACTGGTTAGTCAGGATTCAGCCATCATGGCGGGGACGATTCGCCATAATTTGACCTATGGACTAGACGAGCAGTTTACCGATGACCAACTCTGGCACGTCCTAAGCCTAGCGTACGCGGAGGGCTTTGTGAAAGAGATGCCCGACGGACTTTCCACTCAAGTTGGTGAACGAGGAATCAAGGTCAGTGGTGGCCAAAGGCAACGACTCGCGATCGCTCGGGCCTTTTTGCGAGATCCAAAAATCTTGATGCTTGACGAAGCCACGGCCAGTCTTGATTCACAATCAGAGGCCATGGTTCAAAAAGCGCTTCATCAACTCATGAAGGGTCGTACTACCCTCATTATTGCTCATCGCTTAAGTACCATCGTTGATTCAGACGACATTTACTTTGTTGACCATGGTGAAATCAGTGGACACGGGACTCACGAAGAGTTAATCAAGACTTTGCCCAAGTATCGCGAATACGTTAAAATTCAATTCAAAAAATAAGGAATTCAGCAATGAATTCTTTTTTTGTGTCACAAATCAGGATTTTCCTGTTATACTTTAAGAATTATTTAAGAAATTGGAGGTTACATTTGATGGACAATAAAAAGTTATCATTATTTGCGTTAGTCTTAATGATCTTTACATCCGTCTTCGGATCAGCGAACATTTCCAGAGCGTTCTACCTAATGGGGTATGCCTCAATCATCTGGTACATCCTGGCAGCGCTCTGCTTCTTCATCCCGTTTGCGTTCATGATTGCGGAGTTTGGTGCGGCTTTTTCAGAAAAGCACGGTGGCATCTACACCTGGATGAGCGAATCAGTTAACCCTAAATTCGCCTTCACGGGAATCTCCATGTGGTATGCTTCCGCCATCATCTGGATGGTCAACACCAGTTCCGCCATCTGGGTCCCACTTTCAAATGCAATCTTCGGCGTTGATAAAACGTCAGATGCTCACCTCTTTGGGCTTTCAAGCGTTGAAACCATCGGCCTTTTAGCCGTCCTTTTGATGATCGTGATTACGTTCATTGCTACACGTGGAATCAGTCAAATTCAGAAGGTCACTTCCATCGGTGGGTTCGCTGCCATGCTGACCAACGTGATCCTCATTGTTGGTGGAGCCATCATCCTTTTAATTAACGGACATACCTTTCAGCCGCTCTCCTGGAAAGCCGTCTTAGTATCACCCAATCCGCAATACGATTCATTAATTAACGTCCTCGGATTTATCGTATACGCAATCTTTGCCTACGGTGGACTAGAAACCATTGGGGGCCTCGTCGATCAAACCAAGACTCCCGAAAAGACTTTTCCTAAAGGAATTACCATCTCGGCCATCACCATTTCCGTCGTCTATTCGATTGGGATTTTCATGGTCGGAGCTTTTACGAACTGGAAACAGGTCTTGGGTTCAAAACACAACATTAACCTAGTCAACATCCCCTTTGTCATCATGAATAACTTTGGTTATCAACTGGGGACCGCCCTGAATTTTCCTCACGGCGTCTCCGTTCAAATCGGGATGTGGGTCAGTCGTTACGTCGGGGTTTCCATTTTTCTTGCGTTAAGTGGGGCATTCATTACGCTCGTTATTTCGCCAATCAAGACGATCGTGGAGGGTACTCCCAAGGAAATTTGGCCGAAGTTCTTTACCAAAATCAACCGACACAACGTACCAGGCAATGCCATGGTGATTCAGGGACTCTTAGTCATCTTATTCATCCTCGTAATCTCGTTTGGAGGACAAAGTGCCAAAGCTTTCTTCAACATTTTGGTTCAGATGACCAACGTGGCCATGGTAATTCCGTACCTGTTCATTGCCTTCTCGTTCATTGGTTTTAAAGCCAACCAGAAAATCAAGAAGCCCTTTGTCTTCTACAAGAATTCACTGGTCGCCAAATTAGCGGTCTGTGTCGTAATGCTAACGGTCGGTTTTGCCATTATTTTTACGATTATCGCTCCCGCTTTGAGTGGCAACTACGTAAGCAGTATCTGGATGGTCGTTGGGCCTGTCTTGTTTGGTATTGTAGGTTATCTTTTGTACCACCACTACGAAAAGAAATATCTAAGTAAATAAGCAAAAATGAGACGTCCCTTTGGTGAGGGGCGTCTCTTTTTACGTTTGAACTGTTCGATCTCCCTTAGCTTGAACTCGGTGACTCATGTATAATAGTTACAAGACATCGTTTACCGCAAAGCACTAAGAGGAGAAAACATTATATGGAATTATTAGTTTCAATGTTTCCGATACTAGTCCCAATAATTCTGCTGGGCTTTTTAAACATGCCAGCTTTAAAGGGAATGAGTGTAACGGCAATACTTGTTATTTTAGCTAGTTTATTGGTTTGGAAGATGCCAATGAAAGCTCTGGCAGCCTCAGCCATTCAGGGAGTCCACAAAAGTCTGACGATTGCTTGGATTCTCCTTGGGGCACTGTTATTACTAAGAGCACTGGAATACACCGGATCAGTTGACCGGATTAACGCTGGCTTCACCAATTTAACCACCGACATGCGCCTGCAAGCCATCCTGATTGTCTTTCTGTTTGGGTCCCTAATTGAGGGAGTCTCGGGCTTCGGTGCTCCAGCCATGGTCACCGCTCCACTGTTAATTGCGTTGGGCTTTAAGCCCCTCTCTTCAATCGTTTTAGCCCTTGTCGCCGACTCAACGGCTGCTTCGTTTGGAGCCGTAGGAACTCCAATAACTGTTGGTCTAAGTAACACCGTTAGTCCCGCTGAGATGGGCAAAGTCGGGTTAAAGATTGCTAACCTCGAGTTAATCAGTGGAACTCTTGTTCCAATAATCTTAATCGTGATGCTGGTCTTTTTACTTCCCAACCAATACACCAAAAACCGCTTCAAATCAGTTTTACAGGTCACACCATGGTGCATTGCCATTGGATTAATTTACTCGATTTCAACCATTATCAGTCAATTATTACTGGGATACGAATTAACATCCGTCATCAGCCCCATCATTGCGTTGATCTTTGCCATCTTAAGTATTAAGTTCAACATTTTACTACCAAAAGATATCAAGAAAAATCCATGGAAACAATCCGAAAAAGTAACCATCAAAGAGCCCCGAACCGACATTTCACTAATTAGAGCGTGGTTACCATACGTCCTCGTGGTCGTTTTACTGGTAATCCCTAAACTCGTCAAACCGGTCCATAACTGGTTAAACAGCCACGTCAACCTATCATTAACCAACATTCTTGGCTTTAAGGCAATTGACTCGAGCTGGCTCCTTTTAGCTTCACCGGGAACCGTCCTCTTGATTGTTGCCCTACTAACGGTCCTTCTTCGTGAAGAATCATTTCGTTCGTTTTCACACGAAGCGTGGGACGTGGTGAAGTCAATGAAGACCACGCTTCTGACCTTAATTGTGACTTTAATCATGGTTCAGGTATTTACTAACACCAATTTTAACGGCGCCAAACTAGACAGCATGCCCGGTTACTTGGCATCGTTTATGGCTACTCACCTGCATGGCGTCTGGTTAGCAATCGCACCAATCTTAGGCGCAGTGGGATCATTTGTCACCGGAAGCACGACCGTCTCCACCTTGACTTTCTCGTCAATTCAGGCTGATGTCGCCATGGACGCTGGCTTAGATAAATTTCTCATCCTCGCCGGTCAGGTCATCGGCGCCGCCGTTGGAAACATGATTTGTGTCTACAACATTGTTTCCGTGAGTGGCGTAGTTGGACTGAAGGGACAAGAGGGGACGGTAATGCGGAAGACTGCCATTCCAGCAGCCGCTTATCTCTTTTTTCTCATTATCTCCATCTTCATATTCAAATAATTATAGGTAAACAAAAATCCATCCCAACTAATTTTGGAATGGATTTTTTTCAGATTTAATTATCAAAATTTTTAATCTTTAAACGTCCATACTTCGTTAAGTAAAAAGCCAATAAACCCTAGAATCAGGATTAAATCAGTCCACATGACGGAAAGATGAGAAATTCCAATTATTACCAAAAGAAACACAAGCAGGGTCACAATCCCACCCCAAATACGTTGCTTTGGAGTAATTTCACCCGCAATCTCCATTGCTGGATTCTTAATAAATAAAGTGACAACCCAAATAATGATACAGAGGGCACTTAAAATAATTAAAATCCAGTCAATGAAACCAATGGGAAAACCATAGATAATCTCTTGGATGCCTTCAACCACACTGGTTCCAAACAAGATCATGGCCATGGCCGTCCACAGTAAACTGATACGACTAGTAAATGCGTTTTTCTTCATATTTAACACCTACCTTTAGATAAATTTTAACATATATTTAACTTTGAAAGAAAAATGTTGAAGAAAAAGGGACTAACATCATTTGTTCATTGATGTCAATCCCTAAAAATATTTTATAGCAATGCTTTAAGTTTTACCTCTGATCAGCGGCCCACTTGGCAAACTGGGTCCAAATCTCATGCTTTTCTTCCTCATCATCAGTACCTTTTGACGCCTTAATCGTCGAAGCTAACTTGGCTTTTAAGGATTTTTTCTGATCAGCTGTCAAATTTTTAACCGACTCGGTTAAATTAAGCTGGCTCTCTTCCATTCCTTGATTAGCCAAGTTCAAGGTCCCGTGCTCGTGGCTGTTTTCAATAAACGACCAAATTGGGATAATGATAAATAAAGTCAAAGCAATTCTAGGAAAGAAAAACGCCAAAATAATCAAAATGACGTACGCCGCAATTGAATAGTTAAAGTTTCTGGCAAAAATATAGTTGAAAACTTCATGTTGCTTGGAGTGCTTTCGGTACTTGACTTCAGCAATTTGCGACACAATGATGCGAAAGACCACCAATAAAATTAGTGAAAGAGCGCCATAAAGCATCACCGTGATTTGCGATGTATCGTCGGTCATAAGCTTTGTAAAAGTTGGGATTAACGACATGAAAAAGAGAAACACCAGGTCCATGACAACCGTCTTGTTGGCGACTTTTTCGGTATCGTTGAATACTTGTGCATGCTGGTACCACAAGTTCCCAACAAAACAAAAACTAACGGCATAAATTCCAATGGCACGAAATAGAACCAGATACTCAACGTTTCCACCCATTTTCTCAATCGGCAGTTCCAACACCATTACGGTAATGATGATGGCAATAATGGCGTCACTGAAGGCATCAAGTCGATCTTTCATTTTTTTCTTGATTTCACCCATAACGTTTCCTCACTTTGATAGATTTACGCTAATTATAGCACGCCATTATGGAGATTTTAAGCACATCAAAAAAGCGTTTCACATTTACTACCGTCATGTTTAAATTTACATGCAACAAAAAAGGCTATCAAATTATTGATAGCCTTTCATTTGACAAAACATATCATAACTACAATCACTGTTGACCGTCCTTATGGTGTTCCACTATCTTTTGAACCATACTTGATGCTCCAGTTAAGCGTAGCGTCATATCCTCCGGTACTACCGACGGCACTTCCACTCTGGTTCATCCTTAAATCAAGTCCTTGATTAGCATTCCATTTAATTGGAGTCGTAATCTTACCATCTTCCTTTTTCCCAGGATAGTTGTAAACCTGAACGTTGCCAGTTCCTGGATTCAAAATGGTTGGTTGCTTGCTGTTTAAGGCAAAGTAAGCCAGTGAAAATGGTGACCCGGGTCTCCCAATCTCATGCGGATTTTCAGGAGTATTCTCCTGAGAGAGCCAGACACTGTACGGACTCTTAACACGACGATCATCGGTTAAACTAGCAATCTCGTATCCTTTGTTGATGTCAATCGGGGTCTTTTTCTTACCGAGGTTTCTCGGTTGCATGTACTGATCCTTAAAGAAGTAGTCATTTTGAAAGCCGTAGTCTAAATCCTGCGGTTGATTCAAAACAACCGATCCATTGTAGAAATTATAGGTCTCTTTTCGTCCTTGAAACTTAAGTGAATCCTGGTTGCGATCGGTTCCCGTCAATTCAGGGATTGAACTCATATTATCAGGATTATTGTCACCGAGTTGAAGGTCAGCGGTAATATTAGTTACCTCTCGACCATTCATGTCTGGAAGATTCTTAATTGTAATCTTCTTAGCATTCTTAAAGTTAGAGTTGGAGTCTTTCCCACTAATCTCATAATCGGTGGTGTCACTGACCGTATAATCACTATTACTAATTGGTTCTCCGTTAACATCAATGTTCTTGATGTCTTTAATACTTGGAACCACAAATGAATACGAACCATCTTTAAACTGCGTGCCTTCAATCATGTTATGAAGGGAAATCTTGTACTGAACCTCACTTCCGTCTTTGACGTCGGTCAGATTATTGGTCCAAGTATTACCACCGTCATTTGACATCTGGTTTTGTAAAATAACCCGTGGTTTAACGTTGTCGTACGGGTTATTCGACATTTCGACGGTCGCCTGACTTGACTTAACCACTCCGTCATCCGGTGCCGTAAAGTTACTTCCCTTAGCGGTTACCGTATTCTGCTTAGTATTAGGATCTGGATCAGTAATAATCGTTCGAAATCCAACTGAGTCAGGTTTCCCATCATCGTCGATGGGTTCAATTCCGTTGGGGTATTCCGCCACGATTTGATCGTTATCGTCCAGACCACGCATCCCTAGATTGGTCATGTCATCCGTAACCTTAACGTTATCCCAGGTATTTCCTAAACCATTATCTTTGTAGTTGTAGGTATCGACCTTATAAAGCATCACGTCTCCAACCTTAGCGTTAGTGACAAGGTCCTTAAATTCACTTGGATCGATTTCCTTAATCATGTCATTTGCGGCACCGGTATCACTATCGTAGGGATTAATATCCTTATACTTCCCCTCACGTTGAAGTGCACTTAAATCACAAACTAATTTTTTAACCCCAGGAATCTGAGGAATTTCGGTATTGGCAATGGCACTGACCATGTTCAACGCACCAGTTGCACCAGTAAATCCCCACCATGCGTAGTCACCTTGAAATTGGCTCAAAGGAACATTTTCAGTAGTGGTATGCTGATCAATTCCGTCAATTGAGTGACCAGACTTGGGATCATTATAAGTAACCGTTGCGGTGGCATGATCCGACCTGGCGTTACTATCTGGTTGCCAGTCATTAGGCATCCACTTGTAAGTCACCGGGATCCATGTTCCCTGATTAGCCGTTAAAGATGGCGTCTGACTATAATCATGGTGATTGATTCCAATATGATCTTTATCGTGCCAGTCAAATGGACCAGTGAATTCATTTGGATAAATGAACGCCGTATGCGGAATCTTTCGCGGCAATTTATGGTCACTATAATCTCCGTTGTAGTATGGATCAAACTCAAACGATAAAGCATTGTGAATAAATTGGGTCCTCAAATATGCCTTTTTAGGATTAACATGATCATTGTCAATTGCCTTTGAAGCGGTTCGGACATTTCCATATGAACCGAGTGATTCACCCGATGATCCGATGGCATTTGGATTGTCATTTTGCAGGGTAAAGGTCAGTCCATCAGCTAATGTTTTAACTTTTTTCGGGTTTTTCATATAAACGTAAAACTTAATTGTAAACGGTTTTTGTAAATCAACTTGGTTCTTCCACCACATGGTTTGAGCAGAATGATCATCACCAGTATTATCAGTTACCACCTGAACGTTGGGATATCTTTTTTGAACGCTTTCATTCGGTTGAACCCCAGCAAACATAAATTCATCCATTGACGGACCTGATTCTGGTGGTGCAGGAATGTTATACGGATTATCTGGATCCGCCCTAACACTCATCATTGCGCCACAAATCATAAATACAGCAGTACAAACCACTCCTATTAATAGCTTATAAAGTACTTCTCTTTTTATTCTCATTTTTTCTCAATTCTTTTTATTTTTCTTTTTGTGATAGAACATCCGACAAATCCAAAAAATAATCCAAATTTCGATGGTCAAAAATACCGCAATTAAAACCGGTACGTATGACTCTACTTGGTTTGATAACTTTAGTGGGGTAAACGTCTTGTGCAATCGAACCGTTTGCTTGTCAGAATGGATCATAACATCCATCCGATACCTACCAGGCTGCAATTTTTGATAGGGAATTGTCCACACCAAAGGAGTATTCGGGGCAATACTGACATCCGAATATTCCTTTATCGTATCCAATTTTTCGTTATGAAAAACTTTGACTCGCACCCTCGCATGTTGAATCAGCTGTGGGTAATTATTCTTAATCGTAACTTTAAACGCATTTAATCCATCATAATTTCCACTCTCAATGTTTGAAATTTTTAAACGATCTAATTTCAATCCATCCTGTCCACTTAACGAAACTCCAATAACGTAACTGGCTAAACTGTTAACCTTCTCGTTTGAAACGGAAGGAACCACTCCAGTAGCAGTGATGCCAGCAAGTTCTGTTCCCATAACTCGTGAATTTGTCCTGATTTGGTAATTGACTACCTTACTTGCATCCGGAGCCAAATTCACTTCTCTTTTAAGTTTTCCAACAACTTGTCTAGAAACCGAATTCTGATCATTTTTAAGCACGCTTGGATTAGCGTATGAAATACTGCCACTCGACGTGGTCGTTGCATTATTCAGCGTTAACCTAATTTTAATGGGACGGTCTCCGTGATTTTTCAAAAGAAGCGGGAGCTGGTATTCCCGATTCGGTTTAGCTTGAATCGCAAAATACTCTTTGCCCTTTTGAAGTGGAAGTCCACCCAAAACCGGCGTGGCAGAAAATGACGGATAATCATCCGAATTGGCCTGGGAAGTCATTGGCACAAACAGTTCAATCAACAAAACTCCAACTAAAATTATAATTTTAATTAGTTTTCGCATTTGAATTTTATTTCGAATTCTTCAATTCTAATTTTTTAATAAAATGACGGTTTAATATAATCAGAAAAGCGATAAAGAGAAAAATCACTCCGGCTACCATTGTGCCCCATTGAAGCATTTGTCCTGTTTGAGGTAACGTACCTTGTTGCTCCCCACTAACAGCAATGGTTGGCGGAATTTTAGTGCCTTCTGATTCAGAGGGACCTGGGGTTTTATTAGACATATCTTCAGGTTGACCACCCTGTCCATTGGGTGCTGGGGTTACGTTTCTACCAATTCGAATTGTGGTATTTGAATTAGATTCACTCTTCGCAAACGAAGATGCATTCGCTTCTAACCCAACGGCTATTAAAATAGTTAATCCAGTTAACAGTACCATCCTTAAAAACTTAGAACATTGTATTCGCATTTGTACATCTCCCAACCTAGTTATTTAGATTGATCGTTTCTTTTATCAAGTTCTGCTTGCTGTGCGGCAATCAAATCCTTTTGTTTTTTGTGTTGACGGTACAAAACGTAGCATAAGATCAAGATTAAGATTAACAAGATAATCAATAGGATGATCCACCACCAGTTTTTATTAGCATTATTAATTGCTGCCTGAGCAATTGAAATATGGAAATCTTTTTCAATATCCCACTTGTTTCCGTTAATGTCTGAAGCCTGCAAACTCAAATGATAATTACCGGGTAACAACGCATTTTTGCCAAAATTATTCATAAAATTAAAGTTGGAATTAGGCGCCATACTTAAGCCACTCTGGTTGGCCTTACTCAAGACTTTCTTTGGATTACTCTTTCGGTAAATCTTGTCTTTTAAATGCATTTGACTAACCGTCGTGGGCTTTTCGTTTGCCAACTTGGTATAAATCACCGGTTCACTAGCTACCTTCCCCGGTTTAATGCCTTGAGCCGTAAGCTTTGGTTTAATGGTTTGATTAGTGTTGTCACGAAGATAGACGGGCATTGCTAAAGCAAACTTATTATTAACGCTGACCCCCCTTAATTTAGCTGCAGAAGGTGGCAATTGTGGACTAACGTACAGTCCACCCATGATGACACCTTGATAAGTCTTGTCAGGAGCTTTTACGTTAAAGTTAACGTTGGTTCCCTTATTAGGAGCTAAGTTAATCGTCTGCTTCTTGTCTCCTTGGACTAAATCCTTGAATTTATACTTCAAAGTTTTATCAGTTGGAAACTTATTAGTCGGATTGAGCGCAATGGCACCACCACCGGAAGTAAAAGCAGTTGTTGGTTCAATGCTAAAGGACTGGGGTGACTTGGATAAATTAACGATGCTCAAACTAATTTGTTGGGTTTGACCCGGCTTGGTTTGAACAAAGATCACTCCATCTTGCTTAATTTGATTCTTAGTGTAATTCGGTTTAACCGCAATTGATGGACCTTGGGCTGCATTTGTTTTTAAGGTTCCAAGTATCGGAATCATCAAAAGAATGGTTGCAACGGCAAGTAAAAACGGTAACCAGAATTTCTTCAACCTTGATAAAATTACAATCACGTCCTACTTAATTAATTTTCTAATTTACTAAAAAGAAGACAAACCGTACGTGGTCTGTCTTCTTGGTTATACAATACACACCCGTAAAGAGAACTATTAGTTAGTTGGGTTTTGTGGGCCTTGTGCGTTAAGAGTCCAAATAATTGGTGCGTTGTAATCAGCTGGAGTAACGTTAGCTGGCATATTCAAACTAGCGTCAGTACTCTTTGAGTAGTCAACTGAAGTCGTTCCTAAACCTTGACCAGCATTAGCTGAAAGAACTTGGGAAGAATTATCAGCGCCAGCATTCAACAATGGAGTATTTACTTGAGCGGCACTTCCAATACTGTTTTTAACAGCGGTTTGGTTCAATTGAACACCCCAACCATTACCTGGTTGATCATTGAATTGACCTAAAGCAGCTGAAACAGTCCAACCAGCACCATTTGGTTGATCTTTGACGGTACGACCATCAACAACAACTAATTGTGGTTTACCATTACCGGTTTGGTTATCATGCAACGGAATCCCAAATTGTGGGTTACTGTTGTTGGCTGCTTCACCGAAGTTTAAATCTGGAACTTCTTGTAAAGTTAAGTATCCGGTTCTTACTTGAACGTGAGCTTTTGATTGTCCTTGTACTGAACCAGTAGTGTCATTAGGAGTTGCACTAGTGTCTGCTGGAAGATGAACAGGAGCAGCGTTTACATTAATGTTCTCAATGGCCATTGACAAACCTAAAACGGCTGCTAATGATGCCACACCTAAAACTAATTTCTTACCAATATTTGCTTCCATAAAAAACTACCTCCAAAAAATATATTATTTTATTGCTAATAAATTGTATGTTTGTAATGGTGATAAAGCACCACAGACACGCAATCTAATAACATCTTTCACAAAGACATTATACCATAGAATAAAATCCTTGTGCAATAAAAATAGGAAAAATTTCACAACACCCACTTCTTTTCACAATATCCTAATATAATCCTGGCTTCATGCAAAAGTCTACTATTAGTATAACTTATAAATGGATTATTTTTCAAGCTAAAAAAAGTCACGGTGACCAATTTGATCACCGTGACTTCAATTAATTCTTATTAATTAGTTAGTATAAATTTATCTTAGTACCAACCGTGTGATTGCCAGAATGATTGGGCGCCTGACCATGAACCATAACGTGAAGTTACGTATTGGTTAGCAACTCGATCTTGGTTAGCAGCTGAGTAGTCACCATTTAAGTATGACTTAGATAATTGGTACTTACCGTAGTAGTTACCATTTGAAGCAGTGTATGAACCACCTGATTCACGTGCAGTGATCCAAGCTTTGGCTGCATCATCACCACCGTTGCTTGAGTAGTTAACGTTAGATGGTTTAACAGTGTTAGTTTGTACAGCGTAAGTTCTTTGGTTAGTTCGTGGTGCTGCTGGAGCTGGAGTACTCTTTTGAGCTGATGCTTGTACATTAGCCTTTGGTGATTGGGTTGGTTGAGTATTAGCTTGTTGTTGTGCAGCTGGAGCTTGTTGTACGGGAGCTTGAGCTTTTGGTGCTGCTGGGGCTGGGGCTTGTACATTAGCCTTTGGTGCTTGGGCTGGTTGAGCAGCAGCTGGTTGTTGTACAGGTTGTGCAACCTTAGCAGCTGGGGCTTTAACAGCTGGAGTAGTCTTTGGTGCTTGGTAACCAGTAGTTTGTGCTGGTTGTGATACTGCGTTTGGAACAGTAACGCCAGTTGGGATTACTAATCTTTGTCCAACTGAGATTTGGTCAACATTTTGTAAATGGTTAGCTTTGGCGATTTGGTTAGCAGAAACTTTGTATTGTTGAGCAATTTCTGAAACAGTGTTACCTGCTTTAACTGTAACGTTTGTTGAAGCGTGGGTGGTGTTAGCACCTACTGCTAATAAACCTAATGCTGCGGCACTTGATAAAACTACGGCCTTGATACTTTTTGACTTCATAATAATAATCACTCCTAATCTAAATTTCTTAACTAATTTTCGTTTTCCGGTTTTCTGTTTTTTAAATTCGTTGATCTCCTGTATCAATCAACAATGTATATACTAAACGGAAAACATTACACACAAATAACACAGTGTTTAAAAAAATCGCCGATTTTTGTTATTTTGTAACATAAGTAACATGTTTTGCAACATAACCCTAAAAATCACCGAATTATTGAGTGTTTCCTGTATCATTTTGTAATTTTTACTCGTTTTTTTGCCACATATTCCCTTCAATTTCTTCAAAATCACTTCAAAAAAAGGTTGACAATCATATTTTTAGGTCAATTCACCTTAATTTTTCCTTTTTTGACCTGTTTCTACTATATTAATATAACGATCATTAGATTCACATCATCACCGTTTCCAGCTTTGACTTTTCCACTACCATTTTATTTTTAACCATCGATTCTCCATTATTATGGTAGAAAACTTTTTTATGTCGTTTAAATTATCAGCCTTTTTTACGGCCAACCACTTTATGACCTGTACCAATTTAGCAATCAAAAAATTATTTTAAACTATTTATAATGAAGAAATGCGTCAAGTTAGGGATACTTTAGATAGCGCTTTCATATGTGGAACAATAAGGAATAAACCACTTTTTTTGGTAGCAGTAGTGTTATATAATTGGTCTTGTATACGAATAACTATAATTATTAAAAGGAGTGAGTATTAATGGCAACTGCTAACCGTGCATTATTCATGCTTTTCGGTGGCACTGGTGACCTTGCTTTGCGAAAATTATATCCAGCCTTATTTGAACTTTACAAAAAGGGCAGTATTGACAATCATTTTGCACTGCTTGGGTTAGCTAGACGACCCCACACCGATGAGGAATTTCAAAAAATGGTTTTGGATTCCATCTCGTCAGAAGCAGATAATCAAGAACAAGCTGAAGAGTTTGCTAGTCATTTTTACTTCAGATCTCATGATGTTACCAACGTGGAACATTATCAGGCCTTGAGTAAATTAGCCGACGAACTTGACAAGAAATACGAACTTAATGGTAATCGGATCTTTTATGTTTCAATGGCCCCAAGATTCTTTGGAATCGTTGCTAAAAATCTGAAGGAACAACACGTTCTTTCAGACAATGGTGGCTTTAACCGCTTGGTAATTGAAAAACCATTCGGTCGGGACTATGAATCTGCTGAAAAATTAAATGATGAATTAACCGCTGCGTTTAAGGAAGACCAAATCTTTCGCATCGATCATTATTTAGGCAAAGAAATGGTTCAAAGTATCCCAGTTATTCGATTCGGTAACCCCATCATCGATGCCGTTTGGAACCACAACTACATCGATAATGTCCAGATCACCCTATCCGAAAAACTTGGCGTAGAAGACCGTGCCGGATATTACGACACAGCTGGTGCTTTACGTGATATGATTCAAAACCATACCATGCAAATCATGACCCTCCTTGCAATGGATAAGCCAGAATCATTTGTTGATACTGACGTTCGTGCTACCAAGGTCAAAACCCTTGAAAGTATGAACTTCTATGATACTGAGGGTGTCAAAAAAAACTTTGTTCGTGGTCAATATGGAGCTGGTAGTGGTTCAGCCGCCTACCGTGACGAGCCAGACGTTCCACACGATTCTAATAATGATACCTTTGTTGCCGGAAAAGTAACTTACAATCTTTCTAGATGGGAGGGCACTCCTTTCTACGTTCGAACTGGTAAGAAGTTAAAAGCCAAAGCCACTAGAGTTGATATTGTCTTCAAAAAAGACATTAACAACATCTTCAGTAAAGCCGGTTTGCCAGATACTCTTAAAACCAACGTCCTCTCAATTTTAATTGACCCTCGTGGTGGAATTACATTGAGGGTCAACGTCAAGGACTCCAAACAAGGTTTCCATACCGAAACCATCGACCTTAGTTACCTACAAAATGATGCTCGGGCTTCAGAAGTTCCTCAACCATACGAGCGTCTTTTCCATGACATCTTAAATGGTGATCACACCAACTTTGCAAGCTGGCCAGAAGTTGCCGCCGCTTGGAAGTACGTTGACCCCATTCAGAAGTACTGGGACGAAACCAAACCTGATTTTCCTAACTACGAACCAGGTTCAATGGGACCAAAGGCAGCAGACGAGTTATTAGCTCGAGATGGTCACAGTTGGTACTTCCCTGCTGAAAAGTAAAGAAAGTGCTTACAAAATTTGAAGTTTCTATTTCACAATTCTAATGTGAAATGGTAAACTACTAGTGTAATGAATTAACATATATATTCGAAAAGGAAGGTATATTATGGCTGATAAAAAAGCAAACATTGGTGTTGTTGGTATGGCTGTTATGGGTAAGAACCTTGCCCTCAACATTGAAAGTCGCGGTTACACAGTTGCAATTTATAACCGTACTGCAAGTAAGACTGAACAAGTAATGAAGGATCACGGTGACAAACACTTGATTCCAAGTTACAACGTTAAGGATTTCGTTGAATCAATTCAAAAACCTCGTACGATCTTATTGATGGTTAAGGCTGGAAAGCCAACTGATGCCGTTATTGCTGAACTATTACCATTACTTGATAAGGGTGACACTCTTATTGACGGTGGTAACACTAACTTCCACGATACTATGGCTCGAAGTGAAAAACTTGCTAAGTCAGGTATTAACTTTATCGGAATGGGTGTTTCTGGTGGTGAACTTGGAGCCCTTAAAGGCCCTTCACTAATGCCCGGTGGTCAAAAAGAAGCCTACGACCGTGTTGCTCCAATCCTTGAAAAGATTGCTGCTAAGGCCGAAGATGGCGAACCATGTGTTGCTTACATTGGCCCTAACGGTGCTGGTCACTATGTAAAGATGGTCCACAACGGTATCGAATACGGTGACGAAGAATTAATCGATGAAACCTTCAACCTTTTGAGAAATGCTGCTGGTTACTCAGTTGATGACCTTGCTAAAATCTTCAAAGATTGGAACAAGGGTGAGTTAAACTCATACTTGATCGAAATCACCGCTGACATCTTGACTAGAAAAGATGACTTAGGAGACGACAAGAACAAGCCAATTGTTGACGCAATCTTAGACCGTGGTGCTAACAAGGGTACTGGTAAGTGGAGTTCAATCGATGCTTTAGACATTGGTGCTCCTCAATCAGTTATCACCGAATCAGTTTACGCTCGTTTCATCTCAATGATGAAAAAAGAACGAATGGCCGCTTCAAAGGTTCTTCATGGTCCTGCCAAAGAACCTAAGTTTAACAGCGACGAAATCGTTGAAAAGGCTCGCCAAGCATTATACTTCGGTAAAATCATGAGTTATGCTCAAGGCTTCGAACAAATGCGGATGGCCTCAGAACACTACGGTTGGGACTTGAAGTACGACCAATTAGCTAAGATTTGGCGTGCTGGATGCATTATCCGTGCCCAATTCCTTCAAAACATCACTGATGCCTTTGATAAGGATCCTAAGTTAACTAACTTGTTAATGGACCCATACTTCTCAGACATCGCTAACAAGTACCAAGACTCAGCTAGAGAAATCGTTTCGTTAGCTACTGAAGCAGGTATTCCTGTTCCATCATTATCAGCTGCCGTTTCATACTTCGACTCATACAGAGCTCAAGTACTTCCAGCTAACTTGCTTCAAGCACAACGTGATTACTTCGGTGCTCACACTTACGAACGTACTGACCGTCCAGGTAACTTCCATTACCCATGGTACAAAGAACAATAAAACAAACGTTTTAAAAAGATCGACTTTAATAGTCGATCTTTTTCTATGTTTTTAGCTAACAAACAAGCATTATAGTCTAAAAAGCTGTATTATGATGGTGTAGTAGATAGTTAAACAATTAGGGAGGAACAAGACAATGTCCGAACGAAAAGTATACAATGATTATTTCTATGATGAACCAGCTTTTAACACCCATGACGGTGGATACATTCCACTCAAGGTGCCTGATGTTCCAGAACACAAATTAAACATCCCCGAAATTTTAAAGCCCGATAAAGAAACCGATACCGACATGTGGTACACGGTGGATGCCCAACCAGGTGAAACTCAGATTTTACCCGGTGAAAAAACAAAGACTTGGGGTTACAACGCTAGTATTTTAGGTAAGACCATCATTTTAAAAGAGGGTAAACACATGCATGTGACCTTAAAAAATGACTTACCAGTTTTAACCACCTTTCATTGGCACGGACTAAATGTTTCCGGTCCATACGTTGACGGTGGTTGTCACGCACCAGTTTACCCTGGTGAAAGCAGTGAAATTGAGTTTACGGTGGATCAGCCTGCTGCCACATTGTGGTTGCATGCTCATCCATGTCCAGAAACTTCTGAACAAGTCTACAAAGGTCTTGCTACCCCAGTGGTTGTTCAAGATGACATTGAATCCAAGTTACCCTTCCCAAGAAATTACGGGGTCGATGACATTCCCGTTGTCCTACAAGACCGTCATTTCCACAAGGGTAACCAACTAAACTACAAAGAAGACTACGATCCAGACGGTGTTCAAGGTCCAACTGCCATGATTAATGGTACCGTGAACCCCTACTTTGACGTTACTACCCAACGAGTACGACTCAGATTCCTGGACGGCTCCAACCGTCGTGAATGGCGCCTTCACTTCGATGACGATCTGAAGTTCACTCAGATTGGTTCTGATGGCGGAATTCTCCCTGAACCAGTCGAGTTCACTCACCTCATGATGGTTTGTGCCGAACGTGATGAGGTCATCGTTGATTTCAGTGGTTATAAACCCGGTGATGAAGTTCAACTCTACTCCGACGACGTTCCCATCATGACGTTTAAGATTCATGAGTTCGCACCAGACAACACCAAGCTCCCAGATCACCTCGTTGACATGCCACCATTTGCCAAAATTGACAAGGACGCTCCCGTTCATAAGGCAGCTATGTCTGGAATGGACGAATCCGTTGAAATCAACGGTAAGAAGTTCGACATGCAACGAATCGATGATCGCCAAGAAGTCGGTAAAGAACGAATTTGGGAAGTATCTAATTCAAACGAAATGGATGGCGGGATGGTTCATCCTTACCACATGCACGGAACTCAATTCCGAGTACTTTCCAGAAACGGTGGTAACCCTTATCCAAACGAACACGGTTGGAAGGACACCATTGGGGTTAACCCCGGCGAAGTCGTTCGCCTGCAAGTTAAGTTCGACTTTCCTGGCGTTTACATGTATCACTGTCACATTACGGAACACGAAGACGGTGGCATGATGCTTCAGATCCAGGCTTATGACAAGAATGATCCACACAAGAAGTACAAGTTAATGAACATGGATACCCTACTAAACGCTCTTTCAAAAGAAGAGGGCATCCCAGTGAAGGACTTAGATATCCCAGCTATGAATTCATACAAAAAGATGGGAATCCACATGTGTTAATTAAAGATTGGAAAACAGCTGCAGTGATGCGGCTGTTTTTTTGTGGGTAAAATCATTTATGTAATTTATTAATGTTAAAAATAAGCGTTACGATGCAAATTCATCCAATTATCATCTAATAATTACAAACTTGGTCCGTTGCATTTTATCAACTTTATGATAATATTAATTACAATATAGAGCTTTAAATGGTTCAGAGAAACCACAAGCATAACATGCTATACATATAATGATTGAACGATTGTGTTCTCATGCTATTCTGTGCGGTAAATCTGGACCCTGCAGAATTAAATGGGAGGACAATTTTTTTATGCCAAAATTGACAAAGTATCAAAAGCGCATCACGTGGTCAACTGGGATTGGTTTCATCCTGGAACGAATGGACGCCATGTTTATGTCACTGGCACTGGCTTCAATCATCATTAGCTTAAACATCTCAAAGGCTCAGGGTGGCTTACTGCCAGCCATTACCGCCATCGGATCCATTTTCGGTGGGATTGGCTTTGGCGCAATCGCCGATCGTTACGGAAGGGTCAAAACCCTCTGCTGGACGATCATCATTTACGCCATTGGAACCGCCGGAATGGGACTTACCAACTCGTTCTGGATGCTATGTCTCTTTCGCATCATCATCGGTGTCGGTAATTCTGGTGAGTATGGGATTGCGATTACCATGCTAAGTGAGGCCTTCTCCAAGAAATATCTTGGTCGCTTGTCGGCCGCTGCTGGAGTCTGCGGTCAAATTGGTTCAATTATTGCCTCCCTCCTATCTGCCTTTATCCTTCCCCACTTCGGTTGGCACGTCCTCTTCTTCATTGGGATCGTTCCCGTTATCTTAGCTTGGTTTATCAGATTTCACTTACCCGAGAGTAAAGAATTTACCGAGAACCGAAACGCCATTGAAAAAGATCCTAACCGTGATTTCAGCCACTGGACCGAATTATTCGCCACCCCGAAAGAATGCTTTCTAACGGTCAGAATCATGATTATGTTCATGATCCACATCGCCGGCTATAACGGTCTCATTAGTTGGCTTCCCTCAATTGCTCAAGAAAGAATGCACATCTCAGTGGCCGGTTCCTCCCTCTGGATGATTGCGACCATCGTCGGCATGTCACTAGGAATCATGTGTTTTGGAATCGTTCAAGATCACCTCGGCAGTCGTCTGGCGTATGGCATCTGGCTACTAGCCGCCGCTGCCTCAGTCTTTTTACTGATTATCGCGCAAAATAAGTTGGAATTCCTCATCGGTGGTGGAATCGTTGGTTTCTGTTCCGACGGGATGTATAGTGGTTATGGAACCATCGTCAGCAAGCTCTACCCAACCGAGATTCGGGCAACGGCCAACAACACCATCATGAGTATTGCTAAAAGTGTCGGCAGCTTTTCCACCGTCCTGATTGGATTCTTGATGGATCGCTTTAACCTCATGGCGGTGATCCTCTTTTTGAGCGGGATTTACCTCGTTAGCTTCGTAATCATGCTGTCAATCAAGGAATTAAAACACGAAAACAAGACGCAAATCACTACATCAGAAAACACGGAAAAGGTGGCATAATAACTTGAAAGTCCGAATTTTATCAACCAGTGACGTGCATGGATACGTGTACCCCACTAACTATACAACCCGCAATAACCACGCTTCACTCGGCATGCTTCAGGCAGGTGCCATCATCAAAAAAGCACAACAGGACGAAAAAGACGACGAAATTGTCGTAGCAATTGAAAATGGGGACTGGATTCAGGGATCACCATTTTCCACCTTTTTGTCAGAACAGGGCGCAGACAAACGTTGTCTTCTCAGTCAAATAACGGCTGATGTCGGATACGATGCCGCTACCCTAGGAAATCATGAATTTAACTACGGCCAACAGTACATTAGGGACACTGAGAGTAAACGGAACTACCCCATTTTGAACGCCAACATTGAGGGTGCCATTTCTAACAAGATTGCCGATCAACCGTACGTAATTATCGAGAAAAAAGGCGTCAAGTTTGCTATTCTAGGACTAACGACCGCCTTTGTTCCCAATTGGGAGCGTCCCAATAACATTCAAGGATTAAAATTTAATTCAGCACTAGCAACGGCTAAGCAGTATGTTCCTGAATTACGTCAAAGGGCTGACGTGGTCATTGTCGCCTACCATGGTGGGATTGAAGCCGATCCCAAAACTGGTCAGCCAACCGAAAAGGACACATCAGAAAACGAAGGCTACCGCATTGCGACGGAAGTCCCTGGAATTGATGCCCTCATTACGGGTCATCAGCACCGTCAGTTGGCGGGAAAAATTAATGGCGTTCCCTTCACTCAACCTGGAGTTCACGGCAGTGATGTCGGTGAAATTGACCTGGATTTAACTTCTAACAAACAGCTTGTTAGAAGTTCCAGTCATCTCATTTCAACGGCTCACACCCAACCAGACTATGACCTAATTCCCGATCATCAAATCGAAAGCGAGGTGGAAGACTGGCTGGATCAACCAGTCGGCCAGACCACGGGAGCAAGCATGCTGATTGACGATCCCATGAAGGTCCGAATGAACAATCATCCCTACATCGACTTTATCAATCGGGTAGAAATGGATGCGATGAACGTTGACATCGCCGGAACCGCCCTCTTCAACGATGATATTAAGGGCTTTCATCATGACATTTCAATGCGTGAAATCATCAACGGTTACAGTTACCACAACACCATTATGGCCGAAAAAATTACCGGAGCGGATTTAAAGCGGGCCCTCGAAAAATGTGCCGAATTTTTCGCCATTCAAAACGGTAAGATTGTCATTGACCCCAAATTCATCACCCCCAAAATGCAACTATTCAACTACGACATCTACAGTGGAATTGACTATGAATTTGACATCTCCCAACCGGTTGGCAAACGGGTGGTTAAACTCAACTATCACGATCAGCCCGTTGCTTATAATCAGGAATTAAAGGTTGCGTTAAATAACTATCGGGCCATTGGTGGTGGCGACTATGACATGTTTAACGCCCAGAAGGTAATCAACGAAAGTCCAGACAGTGCCTCCGACTTAATTGTGCAATACCTAAAAAGACACGACCCCTATGTCGCCACCATCCCGAACAATTTAACGGTCAGAAAATAAAAAGAGCTTCCATTTGGAAGCTCTTTTAGTCTACTCATCTTCATTAATAATTTTATCGATAAATTCTTTGGTTCGCTGATTTTGGGGATGGTCAAAGAGCTGATCCGGCGTATTCTTTTCCTGGATGTAACCGTTCGCCATAAACCAGACTTCATCGGCTACCTTTTTCGCAAAACCCATCTCATGAGTCACAACCACCATCGTCATGCCCTCATTAGCCAGTCCTTGCATGACATGAAGCACTTCACCGACCATTTCAGGATCAAGTGCACTTGTCGGTTCATCAAATAACATAACTTGCGGATTCATGGCAAGTGCTCTGGCCATGGCAACTCTTTGGGCCTGGCCGCCAGAGAGACTGGACGGATAAACATTGGCCTTCCCCTTTAATCCCACTCGGTCTAGTAATCTCAGTCCAATTGAAGCGGCCTCCTGATCTTTGACGTGTTTCACTTTTTTAGGAGCCAGCTTTAAATTTTCTAAGACGGTCATGTTAGGAAAAAGATTAAAGCTTTGAAAAACCATGCCAATCCGTTCACCCAAAGTAGCAACCTCTTTGTGGTTGAACTTGGTAAGATCCTTTCCATCAAAGATAATTTGTCCGCTGGTGGGTTCTTCCAACATGTTCAGACACCGTAAAAAGGTACTCTTACCGGAACCAGAGGGACCAATCACACAGATGACCTGACCCGTTTTAATGGTTCCGTCGATGCCCTTTAAGACCTCATTTGCTCCAAAATCTTTTTTCAAATCGTCGACTTGAATCAACGTTTCATTATCAGTTTTAGTCATGGTTCATCCTTCTTTCAAAATAGTTAAGCACCCTTGACAACGAGAACGAGAGGATAAAGTAGAGAATCATTGCGACGGCAATCGGTGCCACTCCTCTGTAAGTGTCAGCCCGAACGATGTTTAGTTCGTACACAATTTCTGTTACTCCAATGATTGAAACGATGGAACTGTCCTTGATAATGGTGATAAATTCATTTCCAAGGGCGGGCCAAATGTTCTTAAAGGCCTGGGGCAAAATAACCGATGCCATCATATCTTTTTTGGAGAGCCCCAAACTTCTCGATGCTTCGGACTGCCCCTTGTCGACGGCGTTAATCCCACCTCTGATAATCTCACTTACATAAGCGCCACTGTTTAAGGAAACGGCAATAATGCCGGCAGTCAAAGCGGGAATATTGACCAAAACTCCTAGTCCGAAGTAGACGAACAGGACCTGTACCATCATGGGGGTTCCTCTGACAAATTCCGTGTAGGCAATTGACGGCCAGCTCAAGAACTTGTATTTCGAGAGTCTCATCAGTACCAAGATGATGCCAAGAATGATGCCGAAGAAGACGGAAACGACTGAAATAATTAAAGTATACTCAACCCCAGTAGCGAAGTATTTCCAGTAGTGCCACATTGACGTGTTGTGGGTATTAACCTTCATGTGCTTCCCGGCATCCTTTAGGTATTGTGGAATCAGGTTCTTTTGGTGGATCTGATCAATGCTTTGATTGACGGCGCCTACAAGGGACGTGTTGCCCTTCTTAAACGCAATGGCAGTCCCAACGTCGTTTTTATTTAATTTGTAACCCGAATCAACGGCCTTTAGGGCATGATCGTTTGCAACATATGCTTGGGCCACCGGCTTTTCAACCCCGACAGCGGCAACTTTATGGGTCTTAAGCGCTAGGACCAAATCCGGCGTCTTGTCCATCCCAACTACGTGCGCGTTGGGAATATACTTTTTAGCTAAACTTTGTTGCAGGGTCCCGGTCTGGGTTCCAACCTTTTGCCCCTTTAAACTATTTTTGTTTTTAATTTTGCCGGCATCATTTTTGTTGATGAGAAAATCTTGTCCACCGCTATAGTAAATTTTGGAGAAATCAGCATTCTGCTTCCGTTCGGGAGTGGGATTAATTCCGCCAATTGCCATGTCAATCTTGCCCGACTGAACGGCTACCAGCAGGGAATCAAAGCTCATGTTCTTAATCTTCAGCTTAACGTGTAAATTTTTCGCAATCTGTTTGGCAATGTCAATATCAAGTCCAACATCGTCCTGTTCCCCATTCTTATTAACCTGAAACTCAAACGGAGGGTAATCCGGAGCGGTTCCAACCGTCAGTGTGCCTGATTGCTTGACTCGGTTCAATGATTGGTCATCCGCGTGTGCTGGTCGTCGTGTTAACAAGGTACCCATTCCAACAATGACAACGACTAACAACAACTGCATGACAGTCTTTAACTTCGACTTACTCATTGAACTTCATCTCCTTAACAATTTCTTAATTAATTTTTCAAAGTGTACCACCTGTGAAATGAAAAGCAAATCTAATTTAAGAAAATTTGCTATCAAAGAACGCAAAAAGACTGAAGCCATGCGGCTTCAGTCTTTTTTGCTTTTTTTATTTTAATTCAGCTTTAGCCTTGTCAATCTGCGCTCTGACCTGCTTAAATCCGGTTCCACCTTCGGAGTTGCGGCGCTTCACGGCCACTTCTGGATCAAGTTCATGATAGACATCGTCCTGGATTACAGATGAGGCTTTCTGTAACTCTTTTAAACTCATGTTCTGTAAGTCACGGTGCGTCTGAATGCAGTTTAAGACTAATTTACCAACAATTCCGTGGGCCTCACGAAACGGAACCCCCTTGGCCGCCAAGTAGTCGGCCAGCTCGGTTGCGTTTGATAAATCATGCTTGGTACTATCACGCATCTTGTCCTTATTGATCTTTAGGGTGGAGAGCATCCCGTTGAACACCTTGAGTGCCGGCAAGACGGTCTTAACCGCATCAAAGACCCCTTCTTTGTCTTCCTGTAAGTCTTTATTATAGGCCAATGGCAGTGATTTCATGGTTGACAGAAGTCCCATCAAGTCACCATACACGCGCCCGGTCTTTCCCCGAATCAGTTCGGCCATGTCTGGATTTTTCTTCTGCGGCATGATTGAACTACCAGTCGAATACTCGTCACTGATTTCTAAGTACTGAAACTCATAACTAACCCACATACTAATCTCTTCACAGAAACGGGACAGATGCATCATCAAGATGGAACAGTTACTCAGAAATTCCAGGGCAAAGTCACGGTCAGAAACAGCGTCTAACGAATTGGCATAGACCTCATCAAAGCCAAGTTCTTGGGCAGTAAACTGCCGGTCAATGGGAAACGTGGTCCCAGCAAGAGCCGCCGCTCCCAGTGGCAGCATGTCCGTGTGCTTCTCATTAAACTCAAAACGTTCCTTGTCCCGCTTCAACATCTGGTAGTACGCCATCAAGTAGTGGCCGTACGAGATGGGCTGGGCATGCTGAAGGTGCGTATAACCCGGCATGATGGTTTCCACGTTTTCATCCGCCATCTTCACCAACGTCTTCTGTAAAATCGTAATCTCGTCAATGATTTTGGGAAGCCGCTTTTTTAGGTATAAATGAAAATCCGTTGCCACCTGATCGTTTCTGGAACGCGCCGTGTGAAGCTTTCCGGCTACCGGACCAATCCGATCGGTGAGGATCTTTTCAATATTCATATGAATATCTTCATTTGCTTTGGAGAACTTAATTTTACCAGCGTGCAAATCGGTTTGAATGCCCTCTAAGCCACTGACAATCTGTTTAACGTCGTCAGCGGGAAGAATGCCAGTCTTTTCTAGCATTTTTACGTGAGCCAGCGATCCCTCAATATCCTCGTCAGCCATTAACTGGTCAAAAGAGATTGACGAACCAAAATTATCAACCGATTCATCAGGTTGCTCGGTAAAGCGGCCACCCCATAGTTTATCGCTCATTTACTTTTGTCCTTTTGCTTTTGATTTTTAATCTGAACCTGGGAGTTCACCTTCGTTGGAAGACCCCACAATTTGATAAAGCCCTTGGAAGCCACCTGGTCGAATGAATCCGATGAGGTGTAGGTAGCAAGATCCTTATCATACAGCGAGTTCTCTGACTTTCTGCCAAGGACGGTGACGTTACCCTTAAATAACTTAACTCTAACCACCCCACTGACGTGTTTCTGCGAATCCTTCAAAAAGGCTTGAAGTGACTCCATTAGTGGTGAGAACCAGAGTCCGTCGTAGATGACCTCACTGATTTCGTTTTCAACAATGGGCTTGAAGTGTGCCAAGCCTCTTTCAAAGGTCAAATCTTCGAGTTCCTTGTGAGCTTTAAGGAGCACCGTTGCTCCAGGAGTCTCATAGACTTCTCTGGATTTGATTCCAACTAACCGATTCTCAATGTGGTCAATTCGACCGATTCCATTTTCACCAGCAATCGTATTTAACTCTTTGATGATATCAGCGAATTTCATGGGCTTGCCGTTCAACGCAACTGGAAGACCTTTTTTAAACGTAATTTCTAGTTCGGTCGGTTCATTGGGCGTTTCTTCAACCGGTTTGGTCATATCAAAGGCATCCTCTGGAGCGCTAACCCATGGATCTTCTAAGACCCCGGCTTCGTTCGCACGACCCCAGATATTACTGTCAATTGAATATGGTGAATCTAAATCAATTGGGATATCAATATTGTGATCCTTAGCGTACTCAATCTCGTCTTCTCTAGACCAGTGCCAGTCACGAACTGGACTTAACACGTCTATGTCGGGAGCAAGGGCATGAATAGCAACTTCAAATCGGACCTGATCGTTTCCTTTTCCAGTACAACCATGAGCGATCGCATCGGCGCCTTCGTTCTTTGCGACCTCAACCAATTTCTTTACAATCAAAGGTCTTGATAAAGCAGAAACAAGCGGATACGATCCTTCGTACATGGCGTTGGCCTGTAAGTCGACTGAAGCATACTCATCAGCGAATTCATCTTGAGCGTCAATGACGTATGAGCGGACGGCACCCACCTTTAGCGCTTTATTTTTAATGAATTCTGGGTCCTTGTTTTCGCCAACGTTGATGCAGGTTGCAATGACGTCATAACCTTTATCAGTCAACCAAGCGATCGCAACTGAAGTATCAAGACCACCAGAATATGCTAGAACAACTTTCTTCCTTTTATCTGACATTACTAATTCACCCTTTTCTTTTAAGATTGTTCTAAGAGTACTACGCGAATATTGATTTTTCAACCACCTTTGGGATAAAAGTCACATATTCAACACTTAAAGGTTCTCGTCAATCTCTTGATCATCACTGTCGGGAATCTTGGAGTCGGCGTGACGCATGCCATAAACGAAGTAAATAATGACACCCAACAGGAACCAAACGACCGCATAAATTTTAGCCTGAATATCGAGTCCCATAAAGACAGCGAGGGAACCCAAAAAGCCTAATGCGGGTAAGATTGGATAAAAAGGAATCCGGTAAGCCGCCTTGGGGAGGGTTTTCCCTTCGCGTCTTCTGAGTGGATACATGGCCAGTGAGACCGCCATGAAGGCAATTAACGTCCCAGCTGAAATCAATTGGGCGAGGAAGGTAAACGGAAAAATGGCCCCCAGAATGATTCCAATGATGGTGATGATCCAGAGCGCATTACTTGGAATCTTTTTTTGATTCAGTTTGCCAACGGCCTTGGGCAACATTTTGTCACGGCCAAAGGAATAGATTAAACGGGAACCAGCCATCATCATTCCAATTAAAGCCACTAACATCCCGGCAACCGCCACGGCCTGAACGACGGTGGCAACAATGGTGTGACCACTTTGTCGAAGTGCCCACCCCACTGGTTCAGCGTTGTTAGTGTACAAGGTGTACTTAAACATCCCTACCAACACTAGTGAAACACAAATAAAGAAAATCGTAGCGATTACTAACGAACCGATGATGCCACGTGGCATGGTTTTTTGGGGATTCTTAGCTTCACCAGAGTTAGAGGCAATGGAATCAAACCCAATGTAGGAGAGAAAAATCGTTGAAATCCCAGCGTAGATCCCTTGCCAGCCACCAAAGACCGTTCCATCAGGATTCGGATGACTTTTCGGGAAGAACGGAACGTAGTTTTGGGCTTTGATAGCGGTCGCCCCAACCACGATAAAGGCAACGATTGCCAGTAGTTTCAACACTACCAACACGTTTGAAATTCGAGTTGTTTGTCGGTCACCACGCATCAAGATGTAGGTGACAAGTGCCAACACTAAAACGGCAATAATATCAATCACCCCTCCGTTAGTACCAAGTGGGGAAGAAATTGCCTTTGGTAGCGTAATTCCAAGCGGCGAGATTAGTCCTTGGACGTTTGATGAGAGTCCAGCGGCAACAAAGGCCACGGCGATGAGGTATTCCGCTAGTAGCGCCCAGCCAACGATCCAGCCCCAAAACTTACCGAACAGAACTGAAATCCACGAATAAGCAGAGCCGGCAAAGGGCAAGACGGACGCCATTTCAGCGTAATTCATTGCTACGAGGCCAGCTACTAGTGCTGCTAGGATGAACGAAATGACAACGGCCGGTCCGGTGTACTTGGCTGCTACAATCCCAGGTAAGGTGAAAATTGACGTTGAAAGGATGGTTCCAAGGCCGAGCGCGAGGAAGTCCTTAACGGTCATGGTTTTTTCCAAGTGTTTATCTTTAGATATATAGAAATGAAAATCAACTTTCTCATTCATCTTGTGCCAAATATTCTTCATGCTTCAAACTCCTTTTGATTACCAACCCATGTTTGCGGGTGATTTAGTTAATTTTCCGTCGTTTAATTCTTTCATTGCCCGTTCAATCATTGAAAAGGCCCTTTTTAAATCAGCTTCTTTAATTACCAATGGTGGTTGAAAACGTAAAACATTGCCACGAACGGTAATCATGATCGCACCCAACTCAAATATCCGATAAATTAGTTTGTTAGCGGCATCACCGTCTGGTTTCTTGGTCTGTGGGTCAACAATGTCAATTCCACCATTTAATCCATACATCCGAACGTCACCAATAAAGGGAAACTGGTTTTGCATTTGCTTAAAGAATTGATTGGCCTGTTTGCCTAATCTTGCGCTTCGTTCTACCAAGTGTTCGTTTTCAATGACGTCTAACGTAGCGTTAGCAGCGGCCGCCGACACTGGATTACCAGCCGTCGTAAAGGTATTCCCAGGTGCATCCATGGCATCCATAATTTCTTTTCGACCCGCAACGGCACTGAGCGGCAATCCGGATGCAATTGACTTTCCAATCGCAACTAAATCTGGATGAACATCCTTAAAGTAATCAATGGACCACATCTTCCCACTTCGTCCGAGTCCTTGATTAACCTCATCTACGGCAAATAGGATGCCGTGATCCTTGGCAAATCGATACACCAGATTTAAAAAACGTTCGGGTGCTTTAATAAAACCACTATCACCTTGAATGGCTTCGATCTCAATGACCGCCGTCTCTTCAGCTGGTAAATAAGTCTCAAATGGCAACTTAAAGGCCTCAAACATCCGATCACTGAATTCATCATCATTTTCACCCCTTAGACGATTCCATGGACTTGGATATGGAACCTTCACCACCCCAGGTAAGAGTGGTCCAATTTTGCGTGACATGTTGAGACTAACTGCCGAAGTACTAATCGATCCATACGTAGAACCATGATAAGCACCGGTAAAACTCACAATGTATTGACGGCCCGTGAATGCTCGAGCAAATTTAATGATCGCATCGTTCGCGTCAGATCCAGAATTACCAAAAGCCACTTTAGTTGGTCCATCAATTGGGGCTAATTTAGCTAATCGTGGCGCTAACTTAGCTTCTTCAGAAGTCGCAAAATAGGCTGGAGTGTATTGAATCAACCGGCTAGCTTGATCTGAAATGGCTTTGACAACTTTCTGATGACAATGTCCGGTATTAGTTGATGAAGCACTGGATAAGAGGTCAATGTAACTGCGTCCATCTTCGTCCGTTAAAATGGCTCCAGCCCCTGATTTAATTACAATATCAAAATATTTAATTCGTGCCGCCTTTGAATAAGCCCGCTGTTCGTGAGCCAGCGTTTCTTTATTTGTCATTTCAAACCCTCCTTAAACTATTTATTAAAGTTAACTTCTTGAAAATAAAAAAGTCCCCCAGTTCACATAACTGGAGGACATTACCTACTTACCCCCGCAGTTACCAACAAAACTGTGAGGACTTAAAGAAGAAGTTAGCTCTGACTTAAAGGCATCTTATTATCCACACAATTTTTAATCATCACTGTGACTAAAATGAATAATAAAATGCTAATCATGGAAACTACGGGTGCCGTCATCGCTAAAACTTCCTTTCATTAGTTTCACTGATTGTAAATTGAAACGACCAATCCTGTCAATGCTTTTTTATCAATTTCTTAACAAACGACAAAATAAAAACTGAAACCAGCTTAAATGTCCAACTTCAGCTTTAACGATTATGCTTTTTTTGATTTAACTTGTTTGACATAACTATTCGCTTGCTTCCGGTTAAATTCATGTTCAGAACTTCCAATTACCACCGTCGCAAGTGAATTGCCGACCACGTTGACTGCCGTCCGACCCATATCAATGAACCGATCGATGCCGGCGATGAAGGTCAAACCAGACATGGGAACGCCAATCGTTGAAATAGTGGCAAGCAGCACAACAAAGGAGGCCCCGGGAACTCCAGCCATTCCCTTTGAGGTGATCATCAATACAATCAGTAAGGTGACCTGCTGTCCAATTGATAAGTGAATGTTATAAGCCTGAGCAAGAAAAAGAGCCGCCAGTGACTGATAGATTGCCGAACCGTCAAGATTAAAGGTGTACCCAGTTGGGATAACGAACGAAACGATTGATGGACTAACGCCAAAGTGATCCATTTTTTGAATCATCTTAGGTAGAACGGCCTCAGAACTGGCAGTCGAAAAGGCTAAAACAATTTCATTCTTGATAACCGCCAAAAGGTCCGAGAGTTTGAAATGACAGAGGCGAGCCACGACTCCCATTACTACCAGAACGAAAACAAGCATAGTAAGGTAAACTAAGAAAACAAAATAGCCTAACGGTAACAGGACCTTAATTCCTAGTTCGGCCAAGGTGACCCCAATTAGGGCACAAACTCCAATTGGAGCTAAGTGCATGACCCAATTTGTAATTTTAAACATAACTTCTGAGACCGCACTCATGAAGTTAATAATGATTTGTCCCTTTTCACCGATGGCTGCGGTTCCTAAACCAAAGAAGACCGAAAAAACAATGATGGGCATCATATCACCCTTGCTTAATGACGCAAAGATGTTAGTAGGAATTAAGTTCATGATCATGGACCAGATTCCTGTATTTTTGGATTGCTTGGCAGTCGCTATGTATTGACTAATGTCCGTCGATCCATGCATTTGATGAACATTAATGTAAGTTCCGGGATGAGTGATGTTAGCGACTAAGAGACCCAAAATAATAGCAACCGTGGTCATTAATTCGAAGTAAACCAGCGTCTTTACCCCAATCCGTCCGACCTTTTTGATGTCACCCATTCCGGCAATTCCAACCGTTAAACAAGAAACCACAATTGGTAAAACAATCATTTGAATTAGGCTAATAAACATAGTCCCAATGTTTTGCATTACATTAATGGCATCTTTATTCTGATAAAAAATAACACCTAAGATAATCCCTAAGAACAAGCCAAATACAATTTGCCAACCGAGTGAAAAACGATACCAGCGTTGTTTTTTCATAAAATCACTACCCTTATGACTTAATTGTTGGTAATTATACACCTAATTTACGGCACAAAAAAAGAGTTCCTAACCAAATGGTTAAAAACTCTGGGTTGCGTGGCAACGTCCTACCCTTGCAGGGGGCGATCCCCCAACTACTCTTGGCGTGCTGAAGCTTAACTTCTGTGTTCG
>NZ_JBWXUV010000037.1:0-403 GCF_059901435.1 Fructilactobacillus sp. X2R1C1
ACATAATTTTGCGCTTGATTGGACTGATTTGGTTGATTGTTTCTTTGATCAGAGTTGTTAGAGGAATGTGTAGATTGAGCCTCATTAGTAGAAGAGGATGAGTTGTCATTGGAACTAGAGGGAGTGTCTGAACTCATATTACTTTGACTATCTGTTGTAGATGATGTCTGTGATGAGTTTTCAGAGCTATCCTTGCTATTGCTTGTTTTTTTATCCTTTGTTTGCTCTACTTGTTTCGTCCTATTATATGTTTCATTATGACCTGAATTTGAATACACGATAAATCCAATCCCAATTATTAATACGATAATAACGACGAATACGATTGTTTTTTTGTGTTTCATTAAAATTCTCCTTAACTAAATTAATGGTGTTAAGTGTAGTAAAGTTTCAGTGTTTACAC
>NZ_JBWXUV010000038.1:0-398 GCF_059901435.1 Fructilactobacillus sp. X2R1C1
GTGTTCAAGATTATCAAAACTTGTACAACCTTGACACCTCGAACTGTACCAAAATGACCAATATGTTCTTAGACAACCATGCACTTAAGTCGGTTGATTTGACGGGAATGAATACCAGTAATGTAACCGACATGGATGCTATGTTTTACACCAACGCTGGTTTGGATGGAATGACCGGAACTAAACTTGAATATGTAAACCTTGGTGGCATTGATACATCAAAGGTAACTAGATTCTATAACATGTTTAAAGATGATCAATTTTTGAAGCGTATCTACGGTATAAACAAGCTAAATACTAATAGTGCTCAAGTAATGCACAGCATGTTCCAATCTACTTATCGATTGGAAGGATTAGATGTAAGTAGTTTTAATACCAGTCATGTAACTGATATGGCT
>NZ_JBWXUV010000039.1:0-384 GCF_059901435.1 Fructilactobacillus sp. X2R1C1
CCACCATACTGGTTGCTTTACGAAGATTTTTGGCAGAAATGGGACTAATTGTTTTAGTGAGGGTACTTTTAATTTTTCCCTCATCAAGTAGTTTTCCAATTTTATCCAGGATTATGTGTTGTGTAATCATGTTGGTAGTTTGGTACCATGATTTTTCATACATCCATTCCCAACCAAATCTTACCATCAGTGATTTTAATGAACTAAAGTTCAAATTTCGACCGGATCCGGTGGTAGAGGCGATGTTCCCGTTTGGACCAATTAATTTTGTGATGGTTGACCAGTAAGCGTCGAGATTTGCTAATTCCAAAATATAATCAACGTGCTTAAACCCTAAATCATGAACCTGGTCAACAATGCTGTCGTGGTAATCGACAACATGAT
>NZ_JBWXUV010000040.1:0-383 GCF_059901435.1 Fructilactobacillus sp. X2R1C1
GGCCTTTTGTTTATTGATGACCACTTGGGTAGCCTTGTCTAAGTCACTTTGGGCCTGTTCGTTAGCGGCCGTTGCCTTTTGTAACTCGTCGTGATCGTTATGGAGTTGGTTAGTGTCGTTTGCGACCCGTTGTCTAGCTTGAGCTAACTTGTTCTGTAGGCCAGGAAGGGCAGCGTTGTTGTGGTCGATGATTTGTTGCTGCTGGGCAATCTGCTTGTTTAAGTCGTTGATTTCGGTCTTGGCTTTGTGAATGTTAGCGGACCATTTATCCGGATCATACTGGGTAACTTGTTTTTCATCGTTACCTAATTGATTGGTCAAGCGTCCCAGCTTGTTTTGTGAGTTTTCTAGCGTTTGTTGATTACGTTTGATTGCTCCTTTAC
>NZ_JBWXUV010000041.1:0-381 GCF_059901435.1 Fructilactobacillus sp. X2R1C1
TCATTATCCAGACGGAACCGGTGTAAATGACCTAACTAAAAATATTACGAGAACCGTGCATTATGTCTATGCCGATGGCAGCAAAGCTTCAGAAGATCGCATTGAAACAGTTACGTTTAACAGAACCGCAACCTTCGATGAGGTTACTGGCAAGGTAACATACAGTGACTGGACTTCAACTACCGCAGTCTTTGGTGAAATCGATTCACCTAAAATTACTGGTTACACACCAGATAAGGCAAGTGTTGGATCAGAAACAATTGGTCCTGACGCAACTAACTCTAGTGTTACCGTTACCTACAATGCCAACGATGAAAAGGCTCAAGTTCAATACATTGACCAAGACGATGGTAACAAGGTTATTCATACTGATGGCTTGAA
>NZ_JBWXUV010000042.1:0-377 GCF_059901435.1 Fructilactobacillus sp. X2R1C1
GTGAATAACTTGTTTGGCTGTCAAGATAATGGAAATTCTAACTATCACGGTCCGACTTCAGGTGGATGCGGCTGGGAAGACTTAAGTAATCTATTGAAATAATTTAGTAGTCTTTAACGTACCGAAACTCGTGATGGTACTTGCAACCAGCTAACTTCTGCGCCAGTTGCTTACTACGATAGAAATGACCACCCTCGTTCATGTCAACGATCGGATTCACCCCGTTATTGACGAACGTCAACATGTCAACGTGGTAATCGTCGACTTTCTGACGCCGTTCTTGGAGGTAAATCCCATCACCAGTTGATTGCGTCCAACCGTACAGATTAACGGTGGCCGCCCTTCCCTTTGGACCTGATTGCCACGGAATGTAACTC
>NZ_JBWXUV010000043.1:0-374 GCF_059901435.1 Fructilactobacillus sp. X2R1C1
TTATTTCTCGGTTAAAATTATAATTAAAATATAATTAATACAGAAAATAATATTATCTAGTTTTCAAAGAACAAAGTTGACACTTTCGTGTCAATGGAGAATAACGGGATCGAACCGTTGACCTCCTGCTTGCAAAGCAGGTGCTCTCCCAGCTGAGCTAATTCCCCAAAATATTCGATTGTCACTTACCAGTAACGATGGGTCTAAGTGGACTCGAACCACCGACCTCACGCTTATCAGGCGTGCGCTCTAAACCAGCTGAGCTATAGACCCAAAAGCGCGAACATTTATTTTAACGAGAGTAAAACTCTCAAAACTAAACAAGACTTCAATAATGTAAGGTTTCCGAATTTTTCCTTAGAAAGGAGGTGATC
>NZ_JBWXUV010000044.1:0-369 GCF_059901435.1 Fructilactobacillus sp. X2R1C1
GTATTGATAACACTTAATTTATTAATTTTGGACTTATTATTTAACATATTTTTTAATACGATTTTCTTATTATTTCCTAAACTGCAGATAATACCAATTCCAGTTTCTACTACTCTTCTATCTTTCACTATTATCACCTCCTTTAAAATTACTATTATTTAAATTAACAATTTTTCCATGACTAACCACTATTAAATGTGGATTGAGTTTATCAAGCAAAAGTTTTCCATTATTTTCACTTTCATAAACATTTGCTGTAAAAACTTTCATAGGTCCTTTTAACTTTCCATATTTCGAAGTAAACAAATCTCCTGCTATAAAAACATCATCATCACATTGATAAAAAGATACATGACCTGGACTATGCCC
>NZ_JBWXUV010000004.1:0-136462 GCF_059901435.1 Fructilactobacillus sp. X2R1C1
AGAGACCAAATGGAGACCAATACAAAATAAAAAGCCTCTAAACCAATGTTTAGAAGCTTATATCAATTACCCGTATGAGACTTGAACTCATAGCTCCGCCTTGAGAGGGCGACGTCTTAAACCAGTTTGACCAACGGGCAATAAACTGAACAATTACATAGTTTACCCAATTTAAACCGGTCTGTCAACAAAGTAATGCAAAATTTTCTGTTGACAACTGTCCATAAAGAATTGTAGTATATTAGTTGTTCAAATATTGAGTATTCGCCAAATTGGTAAGGCAGCGGACTCTGAATCCGCAATTTACTGGTTCGAGCCCAGTATACTCAACTAATAAAGTGCTATTAAATCCACAATATGTGGATTTAATAGCACTTTTGTTTAATAATCGATTAGTTAATTATATTTCACAAATTATATAGATATATTGGAGAACTTCCAAATGAAAAAACAAGAATCCTGGCTTAGTAAACATCTTTTAGACATTTTTACTCTAGTAATTGCTGTCATATCCCTTATGCTGACTATATGGTTTTACATCAATTCAAATACAAACAACGAACATGCTAATGCTCTTTCTAAACATTCTAATTTAATCGCTAAAGATTCAAAATCTACTGCTATACAAGCTTTAAATTTTCAAGAACTGCAAGCAAAACAATCAACAGCATCAAACATTGGCATATGGGATCAAAATCGAAAGTACAACAATAACAACAGTAATGGAATCATCATTAAAAACGATTCTGGAATGCCGATTTATGACGTATCAATCTTTATCAAAGAAACCAGTAATTCAAATGAAACAAATAATATAAATAATCTAAAAATTAATAATAAATACTATAAATACGCGGAAATAATTCCACCTACTACATATACCACAACTTTAAAACGTAATAATAAAAACGAAAAATCGGGTCAACATGACACCGTTGGTGCTTTCTTTAAATCACGTGGAAACTCTTGGTATATAGATCCAAATGGCGGGTATCACCTTGTAACACAAAAAGAAATCAACAGCGTTTTCGGGAGATCTCATATTACAACCAATTCAACCAATAGAGCATCAACGTATACACTAGCAAATGAAAATTTAACTTTACCTTATTAATTAATAAACCCTCAACACTTAGTGTTGAGGGTTTATTTTTTCAGTCGCACCTAAATACTTTAATTCCTGATTTCTTGAACCTTACCCAAAACCATTCTAGCAATTGGTCCAACGATCAGAAGTTGTAATGGCAGAGCCAAAATCAAGTTTCTAATCCATGTCATCTCAAACGTTGCTAGATTAAGACTAGAAAATCCGCCTTCAACTACAATTCCGAAAATTGACATGCAAGTTACCATTCCTAAAACCATCAAAATTGAAATTCCTAAAGAAATCAAAAGTGGCTTCTCTTCCATTTTTTCAGTAAAAATAAATTTGAAAAAGATTCCTTTTGCAAGTGGTCCCACAAAAAGTAAGTCACAAACAGCCGCAATAACTAACGCAAATGGATAACCCATTAACACACTTTTAACAAAAGTGGAATCAACCCCACTCCCGAGTGCAATGTTATAGGCTTCCATCACGATCACCATCATACCTGCCATTAATCCAGTAAACAATAATTCTTCCTTAAAATCCTTTGGCATACTTAACCTCCTAATTTTTCAGCAATGATTAATCTACCACAAAGAATTTTTTCATGTAAGTTTTTATTACAATAAAAACTTAATTAATAAAAAATAAAGACCAGGCATTACAATGCTCGATCTTTATAATTAATCACTTTTTCTGATAGAAGTAATACAAAATTCCACACACAATCAAAACCGCATAAGTAATACTAAGAGGTAAGACCTTAATGACAATCACTACCGTCGCAATCGAAATTGCGATTGCAATCCAGAAAATTACCTTACCAATGTCAGCTTCAGTGAAATGATGAGGTTCATGATTTTGATTTTGTTGCTGGTAATTAGAATAATTATAATTAGTGTTTTGCTGATAAGAATCATTGTTAGCGTTAGACTCATTAGAATGTGATTCATAACTAGACTGACTTGATCCTGCATATGATCCAGAACTATAATTATTTTCTTTAATAATTTCATACGCACTGGTAATTTCTTTGAACTTGGAGGCAGCATCAGGAGAATGATTAACATCAGGATGATACTTCTTAGCCAATTTGCGATAAGCTCGATCAACTTCTTGTTTGTCTGCTGTTGTGGGTAATCCTAATATTGCATAATAATAGTCTAAGTTTCCATATGCCATCATAATCCCCCTCTTAAATGTATTACACTAATTCTACCAAACCTTGAACAATTCGGTTAATCAATGCTTAATAAAACATCTTTGGGGTTAGGGTCATTACTTTGCATATTTTTGAATTGATTGAGCCAAAATTTCTGTGGCACCAGTTCCCGCTTTATTATCGTAATATTTTTGAAACCGGCCATCATTTAAATAAATTTTAGACAGTCCTTGATGAGCTTCTATAGAATAATTTGGCCATGTATATTGCAAACACTTTTTGTGTAATTTGTAAATTTTTCTTCCATTATAATCAGTTATAATCAGTATTTTTTATAATCAGTATTTTTATTCCTTAATGATTGTTTTAATAAACCAATCATTCGATTTTCCATTTATTGTATATTTTGAAAATCAACGGCAAATAAGTTTAAATGCTTTTGATTAATCGGGTAAGGTGCCGGCCCTGTTCAGATAAAATCTTTCTTGAATCAGTACTGCATTGTGAAAACTAAAGGCTGGATCACTCATAATTTTTTTAATTTCTTTTAAGTCAAAACCAAAACTTTTGTAAAATAAAATCACCTGTAATTTCAAAATATCGTTAGAATTATAATTTCGATAACCAGAATCAATATCTCTTCTGAGAACCAATAAATATATTCAATCATAGTATTGAAGGGAACGAGCTATAACGCCCGCCATATCGGCTCATTCTTTTATTTTAAGCATGCATGATACCTCTCTATAAATCATTGTTAACCGTTACGTAACGTCGTGGTCAAGCCGTTTAGTCACATTTTATAAGTAGCACAGTTATATTACACCAATGTTACTGAAACATTACTAGTTTAACAAACCATTTCCTGAATGTTTCGCACTATATCATTATAGTTACGCTTGAGTTTAACTCTTTTTTTCACATAGTTTTGATGTTATTGTTTATATATTCCAAAGGAGGAAATTAAATATATGAATAATGATAAATTACACTATAAAATGTACAAAGCTGGTAAGAGATGGATGTTTGCTGCCCTTGCAACTACGATGGTTGCCGGTGGCCTTCTAACTACCAGTAGCGTTGTTAACGCTGACGCCTTAGGAAATAACGCACAAGCTACTCAAAGTGCCAAGAAAGATAACGGCACTATTAAAAATGACTCATCTAAGAGCGCAGCCAAAGTTAACACTAACGTTGATAATCAAACAAACGATGCTAATGCTACTAAAGATGCCACTACTCAAACTAATGTTGCTTCAAACAATGATGTAAACAACACTACTAATGATGCAACAAAAGCTACAACTACTAACGATCAATCAGCAACTACTGATAATAATCAAGTAGCTGAAAACAACCAAAACAATCAAAATGATGCTAACAATGATGCCGTTAAAAACGATAACCAAACATCAACTGTTACACCAAACAAGATTGAAAACAAGGTTGCAGAAGCTGTTACTCCTGCACAATCAGCTAAAACTGATGTTAACGTTAATAATTTAGACAACGCTGTTTCTGCTAAAGCAGATAACAAGCAAAACAACAACGCTGACCAAAAGACTACTAACAACGATTCAGTTAAAGCCGAAGCTACTACACAAGCACAATCAGTAAATACTGAAAAAGCTGAAAATAATGTAACCCCAGCTACTAAATCTAAAACTACTCAACAAACACCTGCTAAGCAAGCACCAGTTTCAAACGATGATGCAAAACAAGCTGATGCTAAAACTACTACTCCCGCACAATCAGCTAAGACTGAAACTGTTAAGACTAACACTCAAACCAACAATGTTACCCCAGCCGCTCATTCTTACTCAAACGTTCAATTGAGTGCCGCTCGTGCAGCCGCAACTAACTTTAGAGTTCAAAATGTCAGCTTTAGAGCTCAAAACACTAATGCCGATCAAGTAGTTAACATTGGTAGACAATATGTTGGAACTCCGTACGTTTGGGGTGGCAGTACACCAGCTGGATTTGATTGCTCTGGATTCGTTCAATACGTATTTGGCAAGGCTGGATACAGTCTTCCAAGAACTACTTACAGTCAATACCCTGCTACACAACACATTTCACGTAGTCAAGCTCAAAAGGGTGACTTAGTATTCTTCTCTCAAGGTGGCGATCTTTACCACGTTGGAATCTACTTAGGTAACGGTTTAATGCTTGATGCTCAAAACCGTGGTGTTATTTACAACGATTCACTTAGTTATTTCCCTGGTGCCGTATTATTCGGACGTGTTAACGGATTTAACGGTGGAAGCGCAAGTACTTACGCACCAAGTCAAAACACTAACAACAATTCATATACTCCAAGAGTTAACTACGTTCAACAAAACGTAAGTACTCCAGCTGCAAGACCTGCTAATAACAGAGCATACACTTACAACTTAAGAGCTAATGTCCCTACTACTCAATTGAACACTGTTAATAGATCAGCTAGTGTTACACCAACTTCAACTGCTTCAAATGGCAAACAACAAACTACTAGTGTTGTATCACAAAATAACACTAAGACTGTTAACTTGAATGTTCAACCAACAAAGGCATCATCAAATACTAGTGCCAACACTAACGAGACTGTTCAAACTTCAAAGACGACTCCTAACGTTCAACAAAATGTTCAACAAACTCCAGCAGCACCTAAAGAACAAGTAAGTAACTTGTCAAATGACACTACTGCTAAGAAGAACACGATTGATTTGAACGCTTCAAAGAAGTCAACTGACCAAAAGGCAGCTCTTAACAAGAAGACTTCTGCTAAGGTTGTTTCAAACAAAGAAGTTTCTGACAAGAATGCTTCAAACAAAGAAACTGCCGCTAAGGTAAACAATGATGATAAGACAACTTCACACATTGCTACTAAGGATAACGGTCAAGCTTCTGCAGTTAAAAACAATGACCAAAAGAATGGTCACATCTTGCCACAAACTGGTCAAGCAAGTACACTACTTATGAGTGCCATTGGTTCTATCATGGTTGCTCTTGCCGCAGTACTTGGTTTCAGACGTAAAGATACTGACAAATAATATCTAAACTAATAAATGGTCTTCCGATTAATCGGAAGACCATTTTTATTTATAAAATTAGATTGCTATTGAAACAGCATTAGTGCTATTCTTTTTATATTGGAGGTATGACAATATGGACGCACACTCAAAAGAAAAAGAACTCAAAAAATTAATCAAGGATCAAGAAAAGTTTCAAAAAGAAAACTCAGATAAATTCAACGCTGATTTATTATCTAATTACAACGAACGAATGGACGTTGTGAAAGAGTTAATTGAAAATGAAAATCAGACCAATAACTTACGTGATACTAAGGTTGCTAAGCCCGCTCGAGATGATAAACGTGGGATGGACAAAAACCGTCACGTTGATGATCAAATGAATGATCTTGAAAGAGCACAACAACGCTTAATTAAGAAGCTACGTACTCTTGAAGGAAAATGGGAATAACCCTCTTATTACAATCAAATCATTAACCATATAAAAAGAACGGATTCAACTGAATCCGTTCTTTTTGTCTATTTAGTTATTGTTTTCCTTTTTTAATTCTGCATCCAGTTTCTTGGTTAATTCTTCGTAGCCAGGTTTACCTAATAGTGCGTACATATTGTTCTTGTAAGCTTCAACTCCTGGTTGGTTGAATGGATTAATACCATTTAAGTAACCAGAAATAGCAACCGCAACTTCAAAGAAGTAAATCAAGTAACCGAGTGAATATTCTGATTGATCAGGAATATGAACGGTCATAACTGGAACCCCACCATCGGTATGAGCTAAAACAACCCCTTCATAGGCTTTGGTATTAACTTCGTTAACCGTGTCATCTTGAAGGTATTTAAGACCATCAAGGTTTGACTCTTCCTTGGGAATCGCAATATCGTCATCAGGCTTGTCTAATTTAACAACCGTTTCAATCAGATCACGTAACCCCTCTTGAATGTATTGACCTAATGAATGAAGATCAGTTGTAAAGTTAGCTGATGATGGATAAATTCCCTTTTGGTCTTTTCCTTCTGACTCACCCATTAACTGCTTCCACCATTCTGAGAACATTCTCATGTTTGGTTCGTAGTTTTCGAGTAATTCAGTGGTATAACCCTTTCTGTAAAGGATATTTCTCAACGCAGCGTAACGATAGGCATCGTTTTTATTAACATCTGGATTGGTGTATTCCTTAGAAGAATCAAGTGCACCCTTCATTAATTGACTAATGTCAGCACCAGTTGCAGCAATTGGTAATAAACCAACTGGGGTAAGAACTGAGTATCGTCCACCAACACCATCTGGAATTACGAAGGTTTCGTAGCCGTTAGCGTCGGCTTCTTGTTTCAAAGCACCACGATGAGCATCAGTAGTAGCATAGATTCGTTTGTTAGCTTCATCTTCACCATACTTTTTAACTAACTTTTCCTTGAAAATTCGGAAAGCAATTGCTGGCTCAGTGGTTGTTCCAGACTTAGAAATGATGTTAATTGAAAAGTCATCGTCACCAATGTAGTTCAACAAATCATGAATGTATGGGGCACTAAGTGAATTACCCGCAAAGACAACTTTGACACCACGACGCTTGTCGTCAGGTTCAGAGTTGTAAAACGTACCATTTAGAAAATCAACGGCCATCTTAGCACCTAAGTATGAACCACCAATTCCAATCACAACTAAAACCTTTGAATCAGACTTGATTTTGTCAGCCGCTTTTTGAATTCTTGCGAACTCATCTTTGTCATAATTTTCTGGAAGATCTAACCAATCCCGGAAATCATTTCCAGCACCAGTGCCATCCCTTAACTCTTTATCCGCTGCAGTCACCATCGCTTGAATCTCAGGCAACTCATCCGGATGTACAAACTTGCTTAACTTAGAATCATCAAATTTCAAATAAGCCATTACACTATCCCCACTTTCTATAATATCGCTTACATTATACAACAAAAATTAATTACATAATGATGTTTTTGCTCTGTTAATTTTATTATATTAGTTCTTATTTAATCCGCACATTGATCCCTTTAAACGATCCCTCACGTTCATAATCAGGGTCAATCGGAAAATCATTTGGGTTAGAGTAAGTTTTTCCAAAATTAACGTTAACACCGTTTGCAGCAAATGCATCCGAGATTTCAGACCGAAACCTTTTCGAATTCATTTTATTGGTATCTGTGGTAAAGAAGACAGACGCATCCTTACTAGCAACTTGACTTACCGCACTAACGAGAGCTTGTAAGTCACGCTTAATCTCAAACCGATTCTTTTTATCTCTAACAAAGACAGGCACGTTAACGGTGATTAAGTCAAACTTCAAATCATGTTTTTGCGCATAATCTAAGTACCCAAAGACACTCATTTTTCTGACCTCTTGGGCACCGATCATGTATCCATTAGCATCAATTTCATTAATCAATTGAGATTTAGCACGATTACTATCGTCAACGTTAACGGTCTTAACGCTACCACCACCAATCATGGCACTAGCAACTCCGGTTCCCTCATAAAATAAATTTAGACCAACTTTATCTTGTGATTGATCAAAAACGTCCTGTCTTACATCGCGATAAATGATGTCTAATCCTGTCGTTTTGGCGTTCTGTAAACTAATTGGATACGTTACTTCACCCTCCAAGACATTGGCCGAGCCTACAGGATCGGGACTAGCGTTTTCAACTGACTTAACTTCAGAACCATGTTCAAACTGCTGATACTCGTATAAATTCTGGTAACTCCCCAATTGATTAACAATGATTGGAATCAACTGATTTCGCAATTGGTAAATTCCAGCATTTTCCCAAGTAATCACGTCTTGACCATCGTAGCTGTCAACCGTAATTCCGGCCAAACCGTCTCCCTGTCCGTTAAACAGGCGATGAATATCAATACCTTCATCTTGAAGTAAAATGCGTTTACTGAAAGCCTGACTAAATAAATGACCAAAGAAACGATCGTCAATAGATTGATTTTCCCTGCGATCCAAAATCCAACCGATTCCCCCAGCTTGTTTGCCAAAGTAAGCACTGGCAACGAAATGATCTCCCTTAATTAAAGCCACGACCTCGCCGTTGTTAAAATCCGCTTCGCTAACTAAATCTTTTTCACTAATTTGTGGATAACCGCCCTCAAATTTTTTGACGGCTTTACCGGTTATTTCAACTTTTTTCATATTATTTTATTCTCCTCTAAAAATCGCTTCCTATCTCATTGTACATGTAATCACGATTAATTAGTAGGATTGCAAAGTAGGTCATATGTTAAAATGATAAGCAAAGGAGATTCGATTATGTATAAATATTTAGTATTTTTTGACTTAGATAGGACCTTGTTCGATGAACATTCAAAGGTGAACGATGAAGTTGCAAACGCAATGGATAAAATCAGAAAACATGGTGGCCTTCCAGTAATCTCAACCGGAAGGAATCTTTTTGAAATCAGAGATACGTTAGAGAAAACCAAGATTGATTCCGTGGTAGCTGCAAACGGTGATTTTGGAATGTTAAGAAACCAAGAAGTCTTTTCTAATACAATCAACCCCAAAATCATTGATCGTTTGTACAACTTTGTTGAAAAACACGATAATACATTAGTTTTACTGAACCAAAAACGTGGTGCCATTACCAATCACGATGAATTGGCAGTTAAAGCCTTTGAACACGTCCATGCTCCACTTCCAACTATTGTCACAAAAAAGTATTGGCACGAAAATCCTATTAACATGATGGTGGTTACCAACACTGATCTGGATACTGACTACGTAGAAAACTTTGGAGATGTCCTAACCTTTTACCGTAATTCGCCCTATTCAATTGATGTGGTCGTTCATGACGTTTCTAAGGCTACTGGAATCAAGCAATTAATAAACACTGCTGGACTAACTGGAATCCCAACATACGCGTTTGGAGACGGTAATAACGACATCCCAATGTTAGACTACGTTGATCATCCGGTCGTAATGGGTAATGGACTTCCAAACGTCAAACCACATGGTGAATTCATTACCACCAAAAATACCGACCACGGAATTGTTAACGGACTGAAGCATTTTAACCTGATCTAAATTACTGTAAATTAGGCAGATATCATGGTATAGTAGTATCGTGTCTGTCGGGGGCGTTATGGATTCGACGGGTATAGTTTGAGCCTGAATTGCATTCCGTACGACGATGCGTCAAATCGCTCAGTTTAATTATAACTGCAAAAAATAATAACAATTCTTACGCCGTAGCTGCCTAATAAGCGCTTGACGTAGATCTAGCTGATTTTTCCTATGGATCAGTCCTAGGTCCTACCTTTAATAGGATACGCTTACTGCTCCCATCTGAAGTAGTATGAAGAGATTAATCAGATTAGCTGTGCATGCTAGCATTGACTAATTGCGGATTGTACAGTGAACTTCAAATGATTAGCCTACGAATGTAGACGTTCAGGAGGCAATATGCTCGGACGCGGGTTCAAATCCCGCCGCCTCCATTTTAAATAGTTTTATATTGTTGTTTTTTCCATGTTTTAAACAGATGAGCATGATGTAAAACTAATAATATGTGTACAAAACACAAAAGCGACTATCAATAATTGATAGTCGCTTTTATTATTATCTTAAATCATCTTTTCTACTGTATTTAAGTTTAAATTATTTTACAGATCATTTATTCTTAGTTTAATTAATTCTGCTAACTCGTTTAAATCGTCAGACGTTGCTTCATTCTTTATGAAATTTCTAACAACTACTCTCCACTATACTCTTACTTTTAAAATATTCTAATCATATCAATAACAGAAATAATTAATGCCAAGATTGCAATTATAAATGTTACCCATCCCATTATTTTATTACTCAATTTCTCACCTGCTTTACTTACGTTAATGCATAATGAACTCTGTTATACGAAAAACAAAAGAGCCAATTCACGATAGAGTTGGCTCTTATTTATAAGGCAAACTTATATTCTCATAAATAAAGAAATTAAATCATTATAATTTGTATTTTCATTATAAAATTTTTCTTTATTTATTCTTTTAAAGCCCTGTTTTTCATAAAATAACTTATACATTTTTTCGTGACATTCAAGTAAAACTAATCTTCCACCGATAAATGATTTAGTCTTTTTGAAAATTGTTAAGCACTCATCAAGAATCGTATGACCGCTTAAATTACTGCTTGTATAAAGAATTGATCTGCCAAGTTGACCTATTAGGTAACATGGGACTGATTTTCGTTTACTTCCACCGGGTATCCAACTTACTAATCTTTTCTTATTTTTATTACTTATTTTATCACTTGGTATTAACAAACTTGTAAATCCTAAAGCAACAACAGCCATGACTACTATTTTACCATCATTATCAAATTTATCCTTATCAACAAATAAATATGTTTTACTAATATCTTCTAAATCATATCTAATTGCATCATTCTTACAAAAATCTTCTAACTCAGGTTCTTTAGAACAAATAAAATCATTTAAAATTTTCTGTAAAAAATCTTCATTACTTAATTCGTCATTTTCATTGAAGGAAAATAATTCATGTAAAGGAACAAAAATATAATTCTTTTTATTCATTCACTCATTTTTTGGCAAGTGCTCTAAGAGAATCAATTTGTTCTTTAGTAGCTAGCTTACTTTTAAAATTATTAATTTTTGGCGAATTCTTTTCTAATTCTTTATAGACATTTTTACTATCTTTTTTTGATACATAAAAGTTTTTAAAGAAGCTCGTACTTGCCATAATATCCCTCCTGTTAATTATATTGTATACAAAATCCTTACATTTAGTATAGCAAAACAGTTAAAGAAAGTTAAATCTAAATAATGTTTAGAAAAATTGAACCAGATACAAACTTAATAATGCAACAATCTTCCATCATCACACCAACCACCATACATCTCATTGACTCTCGTCTTCTTTACTAGCTTACGTAACCGATGTTTATATGATTGGGGTTTACTAAATTTCAAGCGGGACTGAACACCATCAACGCGAACTCGTTGGTACAAATCGGGAAAATGGTTAAAGTTATCCCATACTTTCGGATCACGTTTTAAGGCACGTTTAACGGGCTGAATAATCTTAAACGATTTAGGAGACAAATCTGGTAACACTCGTTTGCCTTCTTCAGTCATTAAACCTAGTTTAATTAGTCTTCGAGCCCGCTCCTTGTTGAGCTCGGTCCAGTTACTGTTTTCCTTTCGAGGAGTCAATCGTTGTGCTAGTCCCGTTTCATCCGAACTTTTATGCAAACCATCGACCCAGCCAAAACACAGTGCCTCTTCGACGATATCCAAATAAAACATCTTTTCTTCACTGGTTTTACTCATGCTGACTGGAACCCACAGACAATCTTCTCTCTTGCAATTTTCAGCAAACCAGTCACGAAGTTCCTTTCTTGATGTAATTGGTAAAAATGGCTCGTCTTTTCTTAGCACTTGAAATGCACTCCCTTCAACATTTGCTTACATAGTAATCAGCAAAGTTGGAGAAGTCAAAAAAGCCGTCAGGCTCATTAAAACCTAACGGGACTTTAAACTGTTTTCTTAGTAAATGAAACTGGACGCGAAACCCCCACTAAATGCCACCACGGGGCGTGGATTGGCTCAATCACCACTCCACGATTTTGCGCATCAATCATTTGATGTTTGTTTAAAGCAATCCCAACGTGGTAAATGTCACTTTTACTTGAACCAAAGAAGACTAAGTCACCTTTTTTGATTTTACTCTTTCTAACATGCTTATAAGCATCGTATTGAGCCTGTGCGGTTCTTACAATATTACGATTAGCACCATTTTCCATGACATACTGAGTAAAGCCAGAGCAATCAAAACTGTTAGGTCCGACTGCACCGTACGAATATGATTTACCAAGCTCACTAGTAGCAACCCGCTTAACGTTTGAAAAATGGACTTTATTTGCGGATACTCGATTTTGGTTAGTGGCGATGTTTACAACACCAAATAAACCTAACGACGCAATCGCTACTGTTACACCTCTGATTAATCCTTTGAACATCTTACCAGCTCCTTTATTAATTTATTGTGCATTATTTTACAATCATCATACACTTTCTATGATAGATTAGGATTAATACCAAATGATTACATCACGATTGCAAATCCATTAATTTCAGTAGTTTTGGCATTATATTGTGAAATTAATTTATAATTAACCAAAAAAAGATGGAAATCATTTGATTTCCATCTAAAATACGTTTTTAATTTATTTTTGATCTTTTTTTGGCGTTCTAATCATAACCGCAAACAATAATCCGATGACCGCAATTACCAAGAAGACCCAGTAAACCATGTGGAATCCATTAACCTGAGCTGGCATTGCCGGCATACTGAGTTTGAAGAATCCAGTTGCTCTAACCAATACAATCGTTGCAACCGCAACTCCAGTTGACCCAAGTACCTGTCTGACCGTCGTAATTAAAGCCGTTCCATAAGAAATCAAATCTTCTGGCAGTGAATCGGCCCCAAGCGTAACCGCAGGCATCATGACAAAGGCATTTCCACCCTCAATTAGCATTGCCAAGATCATCATGCCCCAGATATTGTAAATTGGGAAAAAGGCTAAAATGGCCCAGCCCAGCACAATCATCAACATTCCTGTTAACATAACTGGCTTAAATCCAATTTTATCAACAATCGTACCCGTGATTGGGTTCAAGATACTTAAGAAAACAGCTCCAGGAACTAGTGCCATCCCGGAAATGAATGGTGATACTCCCAATACCTGTTGATAATACAACGGGAAGATAATGGTAACTACAATCAATGAAATGTACGAGAATCCGGTTAAGAGTACCGCCAAATCATAGTTAAACGTCTTTAAAACGTTCAGGTTCAATAGTGGATTGCTAATTCTAAACTGACGGAAAACAAACAACGCAATCAAAACGATACTAATAATCAGGATGAGTAAAAGCATTCCATAGTTATTGTTTGGTTTAGCAATTTCACTAATTACATACAAGATCCCAATCAAACCAAATGAATAGATGATTGAAAGCCAATCTAACTTTGATTTAATTCGTGGCATAACGTCTTTCATCACAAAGAATGAAATCAGGAATACAGCAGTGATAATCACAATGAAGACATCAAACAAACCACGCCAAGTGGTAAACTTCAAAACGATTCCCGAAATGATTGGTCCACACGCCAGAGCTGAACCCATAACCAGTCCGGCAACTCCCATGATTGTTCCTCGATCATCTTCCGGTGTGATATTTAGTAAAACAGTTTGATACGATGGAAACAAAATTCCAACGGCAATTGCTTCTAATGCTCTTCCAATCAGCACCCACGTAAAACTATTACTAATTAAAATGATTAACGTCCCTAGATCAAACATCAGTAAAACTCCCATAAAGAGTTTCTTAAAACTCATGTTGTTCAAAAGCCAAGGACTAATCGGCATCATGATACACATGATGATCATAAAGCCAGTTGTTAACCATTGAACGGTTGATGCTGAAATATCAAAGTACTTCATCAATGTGGGATAAGCCGTCGATAGTGATGACTGACTAATCGACATGGTGAAAGTACCGATTAACATGATGGTAATAAACCAAAATCTTTCTAATCTACTAAGTCCATTACTTTTTGCCATATAAAGCGCTCCTTTTCGATTTGTACTAATTTAATAGCTATTTATAGACTATCATTTTTTCATTTGAATTGTTACAAAAGATAACAAAAAGCTCATGATTTCTCATGGGCTCATTTTAGTCTAAAATTTAATACTACCTTGGGTTCTTGGATAAGGGATAACATCACGAATATTATCCATCCCAGTGACATACATCAGTAATCGTTCGAAGCCAATTCCAAAGCCAGAGTGCTTAGTGCCACCGTATTTACGTAATTCGAGGTACCACTCGTACTCATCCTTTGATAAATGAAATTCATCCATTTTGTCAGCCAATTCTTGCTCACGCTCTTCTCGTTGGCTTCCTCCAACTAGTTCACCAATTCTTGGAACCAGAAGGTCTGAAGCAGCAACGGTCTTGCCATCATCGTTATCACGCATATAGAAGGCTTTGATATTGCGTGGATAATCGGTGACAAACACGGGTTTGCTAAACACTTTTTCGGATAGATAACGTTCGTGTTCAGCCTTTAAATCAATCCCCCACTTAACTGGGTACTTAAATTCAACGTCGGCTTTTTCAAGCAAGTCAATGGCTTCAGTATACGTGATCCGCGCAAACTTCTCGTTCACAGTAGTTTGAAGCAACTTAAGTAAGTTGCCGTCGACGTTATCATTTAAGAACTGGAGGTCCTCTGCAGCATTTTCAAGTAGATAATTGATGACATACTTTAACATGTCCTCAGACGTCTTAATAATGTCATCAAGATCAGCAAAGGCCATCTCTGGTTCAATCATCCAAAATTCGGCAGCGTGGCGTTTAGTATGCGAATTTTCAGCTCTAAAAGTTGGGCCAAAGGTATATACGTTTCTAAATGCCAAAGCAAAGGCCTCGACTGGTAATTGTCCACTAACGGTTAAGTTCGTCTCTTGACCAAAGAAATCCTTTGAGTAATCGACTTTACCATTCTCATCCTTTGGCAGGTCATTTTGATCTAAACTAGTGATCTGAAACATCTCACCAGCACCCTCAGTGTCACTACTAGTAACAATCGGAGTGTTTACATAGACAAAGCCGTGTTTTTGCATGTATTCATGAATCGCAAAGGCTGCCATCGAACGAATCTTGAAAACAGCGTAAAAAGTATTGGTTCGAGGACGTAAATGTGCAATAGAACGAAGGTACTCGAGTGATTGCTTCTTCTTTTGCAGTGGATAGTCTAGATCAGAAACACCCTCAATCTTAACTTGCTCCGCATGAATTTCAAATGGCTGTGGGGCGTCCGGAGTGTCCACGAATTTTCCAATTACTTTCAGAGTTGAACTAATCGGCAGTTTGATGATGTCATCAAAGTTATCTAGATCACTCTTGACAATTACCTGAACATTCTTAATGTATGAACCGTCGTTGATTTCGATAAAGGCAATTTTTTTAGAATTACGAATGGTTCGAATCCATCCTTCTAGAACTACTGATTCATTACCAAAATCGTGTTTCTTAGTGTACAAATCTTTTGCTAAAACGTTTTGTTCTTTCATACTTAACAACTCCTTTTTAGACAATAAAAAAGACCTCATCTCAAAAAGGGACGAGGTCATCGCGGTACCACCCATATTGTTTATGTAACATAAACCAACTCACACAATGATAACGGATTGCCACCGTTAAGCCCTACTTCGTTCAAGCTTTAAAACTCAAGGTGTTTTTCCCATTAACTCTTTATCGAACTCTCACCAACTTCGACTCGCTATAAAAGAAATTAATGGTACTCGTCCTCTTTATTGTCATATCTTATTTGATTTAAAAATACCATAATCATAGGCTGGTTGCAATAGAATTAGTAAGTTTTAATTCCTAAATAAATGGCCAATAAAATTGCCAAGATTCCGACCCCGTACTTCATGATATTGGATGGGATGAGACGTACGATGGCTGGACCAATGTATCCGCCAATAACCAATCCAATCGTTAGCGTAATCAGAACTGGCCAGTTAATCTGAATTGTAAAAATAAAGATCAAAGCCGAGATCCAATTCATAACTAGTGACATCACATTTCGAATGGCATTATCCACGGCATATGACTCATTTAAGGCTCGCATTAAAATCGCCATGATCAAAATTCCACCACCAGCACCAAAATAACCTAAGTACATTCCAACCAACGTCAGTGCAATGGCGGTAATGGTCTTACCCCATAATCCCAAATGGGTTTTCATTAACTGCTTTTGACTCTTCGGTAGCATGATCAAAACCCCAGACAACATGATGACAACTGGTGCGATATCCGCAAAACTTTTGTTGGAACTATGAAGAATAATCAGGGAACCGAGTGCAGACCCAATTCCAGCAAAAATAACCACTTTTAAAATGGTCTTACCTTGACCCTTTAATTCTCTTTGAGATGAGGCCACTGCGCTCATGTTACTAAACGCAAAACCAACGATGTTAGTCACACTGGAAACGATTGGTGATAGTCCGGAAGCCAACATTGCTGGATATGAAACAACGCTAGCAAGTCCCACAGCGGTTCCCATAATTCCGCTTAAAATCCCAGCAAAAATCAATAAGAAATACTTTAAAATCAAACTTCCACTTTCTCCTTGTTTTATTAATAAGTCTTAATTCCCAAACAAATCGCTAATACAATGGCACCGATCCCAACCCCATACTTCATAACATTGGATGGAATATGACGTACGACTGACGGCCCAATATATCCACCTACTAGTAACCCAACTGTGATGGCAATCAAAGCCACCCAATTGATTGGCATTGTAAACATAAATATGATGGCCGAAATCCAGTTCAAAATTAACGAAACAAAATTTCGGATTGCATTACAAACAGCATAGGGTTGGTTCACCGCTCGAAGTAAAATTGCAATTAACATGACTCCTCCGCCAGCACCAAAGTAACCTAAATACATCCCAACAAAAAGAAGTGCAATGGCGGTAATTATCTTTCCCCATACGGTCATATGCGTCTCAGATAATTGTTTTTGACTCTTTGGTAGCAACATCAAAACTCCCGAAATCATAATGATGATTGGGGCAACATTTTCAAAACTTTTATTCGAACTGTTAAGTAAAATTAAAGAACCAATAATGGTCCCAATTCCAGCACAGATGGTGACTTTAAAGATGACTTTACTTTGTCCCTTAAGTTCTTTTTGGGACGCTAAAATGGCACTTGAATCACTAAAGGCAAAGCCAACCGTGTTGGTGACGTTTGCAACGATCGGTGCAAATCCTGCCAGAAGCATCGCTGGATAAGCAACTAAACTGGCCAGTCCAACCGTACTTTCAAGCACCCCGCTAACAACTCCTGCCACTACTAAAAAAATTAAATTCCACATAATATTTTCCCTACATTCATCTTTTTTAAAAATATGCCTGATATGCTAAGAAAGCAGCCAGGATAATCGCACCGATCGCAACCGTGTATTTCATTACAGCTGATGGAATCACTCTGACAATAATGGGACCAATGTACCCACCAATAAACAGCCCAATGGCAAGCACCACTAAAGCACTCCAACTAATTGGTGTCGTAAAAATAAAGATGACAGCCGATACTGCGTTCATGGTTAAAGTCGTCACGTTTCGGACCGCATTACAAATAGCGTATGGTGCATCGATAATTCGAATCAAGATGGCAGCCATTAGCACTCCGCCGCCGGCACCGAAGTAGCCAACGTAAATCCCAACAATCACAATGGCAATCGCGGCAATTGCACTCGCTGTTTTTGAAATACTTTCAGAAGCAAACGTTGACTGCCGCTTTGGAATTAACATTAATACCCCAGACAGTAGGATGACAAAGGGAGCTACATCTTGAAAGCTCTTATTGGAACTATGTAACAGGATAATTGATCCAATAACCGCACCAATGACCGCAAATAGCATAACGTGGAGAGTGACTGAACCCTGTCCCTTAAGTTCTCGTCTCGATGACAAGACCGCACTTGTTCCGCTAAAAATAATTCCCACCGTAATCGTGACGTTTGCCATAATTGGTGGTAATCCAACAAACAAAAGTGCCGGATAAAGAATCACACTTGCCATGCCAACGACACTACTCAACGTTCCGGCAATGATGCTAGCAATTAAAAGAAAAATGCCATTAAATAACAACAAAAGAACCAACTTTCCCAATTAAGATTATTAACTACTTACTTAATGTTACCACTAATTGGCTTCTCCATTATCAAATCACGCTGAGCACTCTCGCCAAGTTGAAATACATGATCCCCAACTTGCTTAAATCCCATTTTTTGATAAAACTTCAGTCCAGCATTATTATGTTCCCACACACCAAGCCAAACCTTTCCTTTCCCTTTTTTCTGCGCCTCATTAACAGCCAAATCAATCAATTCGGTTCCTAGACCGTGACGTTTAAATTCTTTTTTCAAATAAATTCGTTCTACTTCTAAGAGATGCGGACCCATTTCTTCAGATTGAGCATCATCAACGTTTAACTTTAGATAACCAGCTAACTTTCCATCAACGTAGGCAAAATAAAATTGAGAATTAGGATCAGAAATTTCATTCTTTAATTTTTCCGGATCGTAAGCATTATCCAAGTATTGATTTAAATTTTCAGGTTTATTTTCGGTTCCAAACGTCTCGGCAAACGTTTCCCGACTAATGGCTCGTAAAGCACTAATATCATCAATCGTTACCCTTCTAATCTCACTCATCATTTTGAACCTCCATTAACAATTTAGTTAATATTTTAACTAATTTACTCTGGCTTGCAACCATTGTCATTTATAACAGATAAAGAAGGTTGCTTAAGCGCTTTCACTAGCATAAAATAGAAGTGGATAATAAGTAAATATATAGGAGGAAATCACCATGACATTCAATAACGTTGTCATTGTCGGTGGAGGCACCTTAGGCTCACAAATTGCTTTCATGTCGGCTTTTCACGGAAAAAACACTACTATTTGGGGCCGTTCAGACGGCTCACTCGATCGTGCTAAGGCGCGAGTAGCTCGTTGGGAAAAAGCAGTAAAAAAAGACATTGGAGCTACCGATGAACAGGTCAAGAACGCAGAGGAACATCTCCATTACACCACTGATTTAAAGGCCGCTCTTAAGGGTGCTGACTTAGTTATCGAGGCTCTTTCTGAGGATCCAGATGTTAAAAATGACTTTTACAAGAAATTCAGTGAACTGGCAGATCCAGATACCACCATCGTTACTAATACTTCGACGCTACTTCCATCACAATTTGCTGATGCAACTGGTCGTCCAGATAAGTACCTTGGCTATCACTTTGCCAATTCAATCTGGAAAAACAATACTGCTGAAATCATGTCACAATCTAAAACAAATAAGGATCTTCCAAAAGCGATGGAACAGTTTTCACGTGAAATTGGAATGGTTCCAATCCTAGTTAACAAGGAACAACCGGGTTACCTATTGAACTCACTGTTAGTACCATTTCTATCAGATGCTTTAGTTCTCTGGAACAATGGCGTTTCTGATCCTGAAACGATCGATAAGGCATGGATGATTGGAACTGGTGCACCACTTGGGCCTTTCGCTATTATGGACATTATTGGGATGAAAACCATGTATGATATCACTAAGATGTCAACTAACCCAGAAGTTAAAAAGGCTTCCGAAAAATTCAAGGATATGATTGACCAAGGTAACATTGGTCTTGAATCCGGTAAGGGCTTTTACACCTATCCAGATCCTGATTTCAGAAAACCGGAATTTCTTAAATAGAATTAGATACAAAAAAAGTTCGCCAAATGGCGAACTTTTTATTTTATAGATTTTTAATTTTATAGATGATTCAAAGTCTCAGAACCAAGTGTTGGGAACAATGGGATCAATTCGCTCATCTTTTCTGGTGAGATGTGATACTCAACAAATGGTGCCAAAGTACTAATAACGTTATCAGCTTCAGAACTGATTTCAGTAGCACCTACTAGGTAACCTTGTTTGTCGGTGATTGAAATGGTCTTACCTTTGTTCTCTTGCATTGCAAATCTGAACCAATCAGTGGCAAGGTCTGATTCTTTAACATCATACTTATCAGGGTTGGCCTTAGCTTCGTCAACACTAACACCGATCTCAGCAATTCGTGGTGATGAGAAAACTGCACTTGGAACAGCTGGATACTTAATTGGATCAGTAGTAGCACCAGTAAATAACTTAGTAAGGTACATTGACTCAAAAATAGCGGTTGGAGTTAACTTACCAACTTGTTTGTCAAGAACATCGCCAGCAGCGTAAATGCTGTCAACTGAAGTTTGAAGATGATCATCAACTTTGATTCCATTCTTATCGTAATCAACGCCAACTTCTTTAAGACCGAATCCTTCAACGTTTGGATCACGGCCAGTTGCGTCAAGAACCCAATCAGAGTCAATGTCGTCTTTGTTAGTCTTGACTACAAAACCATCACCTGATTTTTCGATTGATTCAGGATCAACGTTTCGAATGATTTGAACTCCTTGAGATTCAAGATCTTTAAGTAATGACTCAACAAATGGTTGATAAAACTTTCTTAAAGCCTTGTCATGGTGCAATAGGATGGTTACCTTAGTTCCAGCATTTGCTGCGATTGTAGCAAATTCAATGGCAATGTATCCACCACCGATAACGGTCATGTGCTCTGGTTGTTTTTCTAAGTTCAAGAAATCAGTTCCATCGTATGCCAAGTCAGCACCCGGAATATCAATCTTGTGATAATGAGCTCCAGTTGCTACAACAAGTTTATCAGCGGTGTACTTGGTACCGTCAACGTCAATGGTGTGCGCATCAACGATCTTTCCATACCCATGGATCACATCGATGCCAACACTCTTTAGACCTTGTTCGATTCCACCAGGTAATTGACTGATAACTTCTTTTTCATGCTTAACGTTATCGGCCCAATTGATCTTAGTAGTTCCATCTAAGCCGTGTCCTTGGAAGTTATCAACGTCTTTTTTCATCTTAACTGGGAAGTCTAAAGCAATCTTAGCGTTACATCCACGGTTAGGACAAGTTCCACCAATCTTGCCAACTTCAATAATGCCAGCTTTTTTACCCTTTAGGGCCAATGGAATAGCACCGTTAAAAGCACCATGTCCACTTCCTAAATACAATACATCAAATTGATAATTGTTTTCACTCATACTTAACACCTCACCTTTTAGTTTTGTACAACTAAACTTTATACAATTATTATTATAGTTCTATAATTGCACTTGTCAAGATTAGCTCTCCACAAGACATTCTAATGCCTCCTTACCAATAAGGAAAACAATTAGAATTGCTGCTGCTGAATCGATCCACCAAATATGGAAAAAATAATTAAGCAAAACTCCGATAAGCACCGTCCCAGCAAGATAAGCACAAGTAACACTACACATGGCATCCTGAATTAAAGCGTTAGAACCAATTACTTTCCCAATCCAATACTTAGCATAGGCGATCATTGGCATGATAATAAGAGACAAAATAGAAATGATGATCCCCATCAGACTGCCATCAGCACCTTCATGCTGAAACAAATTATATCCAGAAGTAACTAGAATATAGACACACAGAAGGAGCAAAATGATGCTAACGATCTTCGTGGCAACCTTATCCACTCGATTAATGTCAATTTTTGAACTCCCTTTAAACTCAATTTCCAAACGAAATAGTAAAACAAATCCAGCAATAATCTCCATCAAACTATCAAGACCAAACGCAATTAATACAATTGAGTGGGCATCGATCCCGGCCTTTAAGCCAACCGAAAATTCTACTATCATCCAAGCAATCGCAACCATCTCAATTATCATTCCATATCCAACCACGTTTTTAGTTTCCATGTTTGACACCCCTTACCACGTGATCCGAATGAGCTAGTCCTTCATTTACAATGTCCATAATATGAGGATCATCCAGGCGATAATAATTTGACTTGCCCTTCCGTTCGCTACTTACCAATTGATGCTTTTTAAGCATTGCCAATTGATGAGAAGTAGCTGATTGTTCAAGTCCAAGTTCCTCACTAATCTCACCAACGTTGAGTAAGTGATTTTCTAACAACACTAACATTTGAATCCGAACCGGATTACTCAAAATTTTAAATAACTCATGAGCTTCTTCTAATTTTTTGGGATTAATCTTAGAATCCATGATTTTCTCCTTATATATGTAATTTATTTCATATGAATATATTATCATGTGTGTCCTAATAAAAAAAGCCACAACGGCTAATTCATTTTAATCCTTGATTCCATGACTTTTAAAAACAATATGATTAATAGCGTGATCAATGTCACCAAAGTCAGAAAAAGCCTGGTTAATTGCATCATTAATCGTAACTTCATCTGAAATCTTAGCTAAGGCATCTTTTACGATTGAACGTTTCAACTCAATCTTATACATCTCAACATCAGGAGTACTTGGATATTTTTCAAAGTACTTATCCAAACGTCCTTCAACAATGTTATTTAATTCTTCATTATTCATTTTTAATCGCCTCACGTATATTTGTACTGTCATTACCTTACTAAATGAAACTACTGATTATCTAAAATGGTATCAATTGTCCTTAGAACCCCATCATCGTTATTATCAAACTCGGTAACGTGACCAGCGGCGTCCTTTGCCTCCCGAATGCCATTCTTCATAGCATAACTATTCGGGGTTAAATCCAACATTCCTAAATCATTCTCATTATCCCCAAATGTGACAACCTCTTCAGGATTGGCATCATATTTTTTCATCAAATAGCGCACGCCAGTTGCTTTGTCAACCCCCTTTACCCCAATTAGGTCGGTATTAAAGCCGGAGTTTAAACTCTCAAGATTATCTGGAAGCATCTGTCGCATTTCATGAACTTTTCGCATCACGTTTGCACCTTGCTTAAACGTCACACCAACTTTTACTAATTGATCATCAGTGTTCTCACTTGTGATGTTAGCCAAATCATTCAAACGGACCGTATTACTGTAGTATTGTTTCATCAGCTGATACATTTTTTCGGGTAGCCTTTTATCTACATAAGTATGCTTAAGCCCAGATACGTTAACCCCGACAATGTCAGGGCCAAAATCATCATAAAGCATCTTTAAAGTCTGTTTAATCTGATCATCATTCAGCGATTCGGCATGGACTAAATCATTCCCACGATAAATTACTGAACCATTTTGAGAAATAAAATCCATTTGGTCCCGATAATCAATAAACAGGCTTTGTAATTTATCATTCGGTCCGCCACTAGCGACGGCAAAATTAACGTTTTGGTGTTTCATTTTTTGAAACATTTTTAAAAACTTAATCTCATCATATCGATTAGCTTCATTTAAAAAGGTTTTGTTCATATCTGTCACAATTAATTTAATCAAAATCTCCACCCCACCTGTTTAAATTAATTATATCAATTTGTTAAGGGAATGAAAAAAGTTAACGCTATAAAAGCATTAACTTTTAATTAAATTAACTATTTTCGAGGAGCAACACAGGTTCCCTCTGGTACCGCAAAATCCTTTTGAATGACAGACAACTTACCATTCTCATGATTTCGCTCGTACAAGGTTGCGTTATTAGTGTTTTGATTTACAGCAATTAGGAAGGATTGATCTGAATTAAAGTTAAAATCACGCGGGAATTCCCCTTCAGTTGAAATTACTTGAATTCGCTCTAAGTCACCATCATCTAGGACCTTAAAAACAGCAATCGAATCATTGCCACGATTAGAAACATACACAAACTTCTCATCGTCAGTTATTCGAATTGCAGCTCCACCATTGGCATCTTTGTAGTCATTAGGAATAGTTTTAACAACTTGTTGGACGGTAAAGATGCCAGCTTCTTCATTATAATCAAGAACTGCAATCTTACTACTTAGTTCACCAATTAAGTAAGCCTTTCCCGTCGATTCAGCAAAAGCAATGTGTCTTGGACCAAATCCAGGTGACAACTGAATCTCACTAACAGGAGTAATCTCACCCGCGTCAGAAACATCATACAAATAAACTCGATCCAATCCCAGGTCACAAATCACTAAGCGATCATCAGGAGTTAGATCGGCATAGTGTGGATGAGGACCACTTTGTTGTTCTGGTAGTGGACCGGTCATTCCATCGTCATGGATTCGCTGTGATTCTTTGACAGTCCCGTCACTTTCAATGTGATACGCAATGACATTACCAGTATGATAATTTGCTGTATAGACCATCTGGCGTCCTTCGTCTACAGTAATGTAGGCTGGTGAGGGACCCACTTCAATGTCTTCTTGCATTAATTTAGCTGGCATGGTGCTGCTATCAAAAACAGCAATCCCACCACGTGTTTCCGATTCATCTTGATTACGATCAATCGCATAAATTTTATGGTCATCAGACTCAACAACATAGGTTGGACAGCTAATTTGCGCAATTAGCTGAGCATTTTCCAGCTGTTTTTTGTCTTTGTTTAATTCAATTTGATAAACGCCCTTACTAGTTTTTTGGGTATAAGTTCCAATTAAAAATTTTTCAGTCATCATCAACACCTCCAAATATTATTCATACTCATTATGCCATATTTGGTGGTTGGTGATAACAAATATTAATGATTTAATTCACAAAAAGATTAGCCAATTGATTTAACCAATATGGTTCTCTTTTAAAATCATCTGGACTTCATGATCCATTGCTGGGGTTCGTTTCCACTCCTCAAAGTGGTCAAAGTTTTCCTTTGGCATCACATAATTCTGGTTAACATAGTTCTCGTAATTAATGACATGAACGGAGTGAGGAATGTTTAGTTGAAGGATTCGAACCTGTTTAATCATTTTTCGTTCTGCAGCAAGCTCAGCTCGTCCGTTCTGCACCATGTTGCTGATTTCAAGGTACTTAGAACCATCTAATCGCGTAATTTCCTCAATCAATGTAAATGTTTCATGACTCTTCATTGCCATCTAAATCTTCCTCCTAAACAAAAATGCTATTATTCACTTTGAATAATAGCAAAATTTTTATCGTTGTCCCCAGGCATGTTTCTCAAGTTGTTTGTATTCATGCTTAGTGACCATTACTGATTTACCATTTTTCTTCTGGTACCTCATCTTCTTACTTGGGTGAATGATATAACTTGGATGTCTAACAACCGCCATCGTTGGATGACCAGATACATTTACCAAGCAAAAGAAAATCATGGCAAAGAAAACCGCCCACGTCATAATCTTAGTGGTCAACGGCATCTTTTCTTGAATAACTTCACTATAGAACCGCTTATGGATGGTTCGTGCTGGATTAGGATCATTCGGGTGATCCTCAGCATACTCATTAGTAATTTCCTTTTGATACTTATCAATATCAAAATTCTTCTGAATGGTCTTTTCTTTTTTCTGGAACTGTTTTTTCTCTTTTTTGCTTAACGATTTAAACCACTTTATGAACTTCTGATATTCGGAGACGACTTCTTCCATCGGACCAATTTTCCGTAGCTTCCCGTAGTTAATCCAAGCAACTCGGTCACACAACAAACGCACCTGCTTTAGTGAATGAGATACAAAGATGATGGTCTTACCTTCTTCTTTAAATTCATCAATCTTATCAACACATTTTTGGTAGAAGGTATCGTCACCAACGGACAAGGCTTCATCAATAATCAAAATGTCTGGCTTAATGTGAACGGCAATGGCAAAGCCAAGTCGGGACCTCATACCACTAGAATAGTCTTTTACTGGTTGATCAACAAAATCACCAATATCAGCAAAGGCAATGATATCATCCATCATGTCATCAATTTGGTGGTTTGTAAGTCCCTGCATCAATGACTTCATTCGGATGTTTTCACGGCCAGTTAAATTCTTTCTCAATCCAGCGTTAATCGCAACAATCGAAGTATCTCCGCGCACGTCAACTTGGCCGGTCGTTTGCGGAATAATGCCAGAAATAATGTTAGAAATGGTTGACTTTCCTGAACCATTTACACCAATGATTCCCAATGCTTCACCAGGCTGAACGGTAAATGAAATTCCCATCAAAGACCAAAAATGTGGGGTTTTATTTTTCCTTGATAATGAGAAAAACGACTTTAACTTGTCAGATTGAGTCTTGAACATGTCATACTCTTTGGTGACATCTTGTACTTTAATTTTATAATTTTTTTCAGTCATGGTTTACTTCCTAAATTCAAAATTACAACTGACACGATAATAAAATAATACGAGAAAATTACTAAAATGTAAAGAAAGTTCAGTACTCAACGATGCTTCAACAACATAATAAAAGAGCTACCAAGAATGGTAGCTCTTAAAAACATTATTCAACTGTAACACTTTTAGCAAGGTTTCTTGGACGATCAACGTTCAATCCCTTGTTCAAACTAGTGTAATAAGCAATTAGTTGAGCTGGAATGACACTAAGCAGCGGTGTTAACAACTCATCAACGTCCGGGATCACAAACGTATCACCATCTTGAGCTAGACTTTGTCGCACGATCGTCAAAGCACTGGCACCACGAGCTGCAGTTTCTTCCAGATTACTACGAGTTAATCCAGCGGTCTTCTTCTGGGTGATAATACCAATCACTGGAGTGCCCTTTTCAATCAATGCAATCGTTCCGTGCTTAAGTTCACCAGAAGCAAAGCCTTCCGCATGGACATAAGAAATTTCTTTTAACTTCAATGCTGCTTCAAGGGAAACAGTGTAATCAACCCCACGGCCGATGTAAAAGGCCTGTTTAGCATCAACGAAATATTTCTTAGCAATTTCATCAATCTTATCTTTTTCTTCAACAATTGACTGCATCCCAGTCGCAACCAAACCCAATTGTCGTGCTAAATCAAAATCTTTTGCGACCTGACGATTACCCCGCATACCAACGGCCTTTGCCAAAATGGCTTGGATTGCAATTTGAGCAGTATATGCTTTAGTTGAAGCAACTGAAATTTCTGGACCAGCATTAAGCAACATCGTGTAAGTTGCTTCGCGTGACAATGTCGAATTAGCAACATTAGTAATGGTTAAACTAGGAAAATGATGCTTGTTAACGTTCACTAAAACTTCCCGACTGTCAGCGGTCTCCCCACTTTGAGTCAAAAAGATAAAGAATGGTTTCTTAGAAAGCAATGGATCTTCGTAAGCAAACTCGGATGAGACGTGCACTTCAGTTGGAATTCCAGTGTACTTCTCCATCAAATCTTTACCGACTAATCCAGCATGATAACTGGTACCAGCACCCACGATATAGATTCGATCTGAATCAAGGATGGTATCCATTACGCCACAACCAACGTTCATGTTTCCGTCTGCATCAAAGTACTCTTTAACTAATTTTCTCATGACATTGGGTTGTTCATCAATCTCTTTAAGCATGTAGTAAGGATAAGTCCCCTTATCAGACGCACTTGGATCAATGGTTACCTTGAACTGATGACGCTCTACTGGCTTACGGTTTTCATCAAGGATGGTTACCTTATCAGGCTTTACAATCGCAACGTCACCATCAACCACCTCAAGAAAAGTATCAGTAACGTCTAACATAGCAATTGAATCAGAACATACTACGTTGAAACCGTCACATAATCCAATCAACATGGGGCTTTTGTTTTTGGCTGCATATAAAGTATCTGGATCTTCTTTATCCATTAAAATGAAAGCATATGAAGAATTCTTAAGGAGTGAAAGCATCTTAATGAAGGCATCCTTTGTACTCATTTTGTCTTCAGTCACAAACTTATCAACCAATTGAACCGCCACTTCGGTATCAGTTTGACTATGAAACTTAACGTCTGATAAGTATTCTTTCTTCAGTTGTTCATAGTTTTCGATCACACCATTGTGAACCAGATAGAACCGGTTGTCATCTGAGAATTGTGGATGAGCATTCTCAATGTTTACCCCACCGTGAGTAGCCCAACGAGTGTGTCCAATTCCGGCAGTTCCCTGTACTTCTGGCCCAATTTTTTTCTTTAAATCGTCGATACTTCCAGTCGTTTTCACTAAATAATCTTTGTGGTCTTTTCCTTCCACAAAGATTCCGGCTGAATCATATCCTCGATATTGTAATTTTTCTAATCCATTAACTAAAATGGATGTCGCATTCTTATTGCCTGTAACTCCAACGATTCCGCACATGGGAATGACCTCTCTTTAAAATTGGTATAGATGTATTTAAATTTTATTTATATACTTAACATCTTTGATAATAAAGGTTTCACAAGTGTTTGTCAAATATAAGTTAGAATTGGTATAGCACTGATGAACGAAATTTAATAAAAATTTAAGCATAATAAAAGAGTTAACAAACGTTAACTCTTTTATTAATTCGTGATTGCTTTATTCAATTCCCATATCGTCTCTAACAACGTCGGCAATTTTGTTTGCATACTTATCACTTTCTTTTTGAGTCGGAGCTTCCACCATGACTCTTAACAGCGGCTCAGTCCCACTTGGTCGAACCAAGACACGACCATTACCATTCATTTCATCTTCAACATCATCAATGGCCTTTTTAACATTATCATGATCCATCGCGTGCTTTTTGTCAGAAACCTTCACGTTAACAAGACTTTGAGGATATTTTTTCACTTCGTCTGCTAATTCGGAAAGCGGTTTACCGGTTTCTTTCATAATATGCATTAATTGCAGACTGGTTAGCATCCCATCTCCAGTGGTATTAAAATCCAAAAACACAATGTGACCGGACTGTTCGCCACCTAGATTGTAACCATTGGCTTTCATTGATTCAACCACGTATCGGTCCCCAACTTTAGTTTTCACACTATTTAAGCCGTTGGCTTCCATGGCTTTGTACATTCCGAGGTTACTCATCACTGTCGTAACAATGGTGTCATGCTTTAATCGACCATTAGCATCCATATACTTACCACAGATGTACATAATCTTATCACCATCAACGATGTTTCCCTTTTCATCGACAGCAATGCACCGATCACCATCACCATCAAAGGCAATCCCTAACTGGGAACCATTTTCAACAACCATTTTTTGCAACTGTTCTGGGTGAGTGGAACCGACGTTATCATTAATGTTTAGTCCATTAGGTGAGGTCGCCATTGTTTTAAAGTCAAGGCCAAGGTCAGCGTAAAGGCGGGGAACCAAGTTGCTGGTAGCCCCATTTGCGGCATCAACTGACACCTTAATCCCACTTAATTCATCTGGAATCGTTTGGGACAGAAAGTGAAGATACTTTTGCGATGCTTCGGTGTACTCTGCTGAAGTGCCTAATCCCTTTGCTGAGGGACGTGGTAAGTCATCAGTATCACTTTCAAGAATCTTCTCGATGTCAGCCTCGATGTCATCGGACAATTTATATCCGTCACCGCCAAAGAATTTAATTCCATTGAACTCAGCGGGATTATGTGAAGCCGTAATCATAACTCCGGCATCAGCACTTTGATCTCTAACCAAGTATGCTACTCCGGGGGTAGTGACAACTCCGAGTTGAACCACCTCAATTCCAACGGACAACATTCCAGCTACCAAAGCATCTTCCAACATTTGTCCAGAAATTCGTGTATCTCTTGATACCAAGACACGTGGCTGATGATCTTGAACACTGTGCTTAGTCAGAGCATAACCACCTGCACGACCAGCCCGAAAAGCCAATTCTGGGGTTAAGTCTTTATTCGCAACTCCTCTAATTCCATCTGTTCCAAAATATTTCATATATAGTCCTCACTTTATTACTTATTCTTTGCGTTAATCTGTACTTTAACCGTTTCCGGATCCAAGCCACTTACTTTGGAGTTACCCGCATCAAGTGAAACCGTCTTAGTATTATCACCGGACATGTTTTCGACATCAACGTCGGCATTAACCGAATTAATCCCATCAATCGTGTCTTTATCACCTAACAATAACACATCAGATGGATCACACTTAACGTCATAGGTCTTACTAGCCTGCTTATTAACTAAATTAACCTTGACTGGTACCCTCTTATTATCACCTGCTGAAACCGGTAAATCAACCGAACTTGTTGATGGGGTAATAATAACGTTGATGGTCTTTCCTTTTTTGTCTAAAGCCTCAATCACCGCATCCTGTTTTATATCACGCTTGGTGTTAGGCTTCAAGTTAGTTTTAGCAACTACTGAATCAATTCGATTAATTTGATCACTCGGTCCAGTCACTTTTGCAGAACTGACGTCTAACGACGGCTTTCCGGCCTTATAACCAGAAGCAATGTTTTTCTTGTCGTAGACAGCTTTTACGGGGAACTTAACGGTCCGACGTGGTTGAATGTTAACTTTAATGCGAGCAGGTTTAATCTTACTCTTAATGTCAGAATTTAGACCCTGCTGTTGTAATTTAACGATGTGTTCTCCGGGCCCCAAATTACTAAGGTTAGCATACACCTTAAAGTTCTGGGTATTAGCGGTTGTAGTGACTAACGCCGACGGCCCTGACAACTGGACGTTAACTTTTTCTGGATAGCCAATTACAAAATACTTGTCTGAGTTTACGTTGAGCTGTAATGGAACTGACAGTGTCTTGGTTTTATTAGCTGCCATCTGGGTGCTTTTAGTCGAATTACTGGTACTGTTAGTGAGACCCATATCATTTTTGCCATCATGAACATAGAAAAACAGTGCAATTGTAAAGACTAGTGCCAAGATAGCATAGAATAATTTACTCCGAAAAGATTTTTTCATGGCTACTTGTCACCTCCGAAATGCTTCTGAAAGAAACTAATCGCACGAGTCACAATCGTTGGATGTTGCTCCTGTCGATCACGAGGAATCAACTGACTTCTCAGGTATTTCAGGTAATCCTCCTGAGTCATCCCACGAAGAAGCTCATTGTTTCTAGTGATTGAAACTTCTCCCGTTTCTTCTGAGATAACAATCGTTAAAGCATCGGAAACTTCCGAGATTCCAACGGCAGCACGATGACGAGTTCCCAATTCCTTAGGGATCAAATTACTCTGCGATAACGGTAAGTAGGCAGCCGCTGCAGCAATCTTATCATCCTTAATGATGACCGCTCCGTCATGAAGAGGCGTATTGGGAATAAAAATGTTAATTAATAACTGACTTGAAATGTCAGCATCAAGCTTAATCCCGGTCTCAATGTATTCTTCTAGCCCGGTATGCATTTGAATGGTGATTAACGCTCCAATTCGACGCTTAGACATGTATTGAATTGCTCCATCTAAAGCATTAATCATTTTTTTGGCTTTTTCATCCTGATTCTGGGTTGCTCTAAAGAGTGAGCCGCGTCCTAATTTTTCAAGTCCGCGTCTAATTTCAGGTTGGAAGATGATAATGCATCCAATAACTCCCCAATTGATAATTTGATCCAGAATCCAAGATACCATCGTCAGTCCTAAATACCAACTGGCAATTTTAGCGATAATAATTACAATAATGCCGCGAAAAAGTTGCACTGCCCGAGTGCCACGAAGAAGCATGATTAACTCGTATATCACGAGCCAGACAACCAATATATCAATTAAGTTGCTTAGGTTATGTAATGTAAATAAGCTACTCCAATCAATCCCCATAGAACGACCTCCAATTTGTATATTATTATATCACTGAATTATTGCTGAAATAAAGGCAGTTAACTAATTCCAAATATTAAAAAAATTAAATTCTATGGTTAAATTTCTAGTTTTTTTTTCTAATTTGGGGTTTAATTTATATATAGAAGAAAAGGGGTCAAATTATAATGTCACAAAATAAAAGATGGCAAGTTAGAATATTTTTCATCGGGTGGATCGTGCTTTTATTCATGTTTCTACGTGATACACGCTTCGGTTTTTTAGCGCTCAACACCCTTTTAGGATACATCCCAATTGAACTTAGTTTCCACATCGGTAACAAACCACACCAAAATAGTTTCGTGTTCTGGATCCTATCACTTCTGTGGTTATTGTTCTATCCCAATTCACCCTACATTCTGACCGACCTACTTCATCTCGCTTGGCTACATCCTGATGAAGCCAATGGGTTACTTCGACTTGATCCGCACGTCTGGTTTTTATACACATGCCTGATGATCAGTGCATTAAGCTGTGCCTTTATCGGTTTCTGGAGTTTAGTCCACGTTGCTAAGGCCATTGACGTTAAAATTCATTTATCCGGTAATTTTTCTAACTTCGTTACAATTGTGATTCTAACGGTTGCAAGTTCCATCGGACTATTCATTGGACGGTTTATGCGAGTCCACACAATTTACCTCATCCTTTCACCGAGGATGTACATTCGACCATTTTTAAACATGTGGAATATGCACATGGTCGTATTCGTATTTTTGATGACCGTTCTACAGTTAATGATCTACTGGATTTATTCCATTATCAGTAATAATAAGGAATAATATAAAATCCCCCACTTATCAATAAGTGGAGGATTTTTTAGTTATCATTCAACATTAGCGTTTCCTTATAATTAATGTCCTGACGCAAGTGAAGCCCCATCGCGTGACTAACTTTTTTATTATTAATCAATTGTTCCACAGCGCGACGTTCTGCTTCCAGTGCGACCGACCGTAATCTTAGCAATTGATACTCAAACACTTCATCATCTTCGTCGGGATCGTCGTATGAATTGGCCCGCTCAATCTGACTCTGATAGAAAGTGACAATAAAGTGAACAATTTGTGAGTCAAAGTCCTGACCATTAATGTCGCTTCGACTTAAAAAGTCTGAAATAGCATCAATGGCGGCTTGATCACCAACAATCGTAACAAGGCGTAATTCACTCTTGGTCTTTTTACTTTCTGATTCACTTACCTGCCAGGTTTTAATGGAATGAAGAATCGATGAAAACCATCCCGGATAGTACCAGTGATTTTTTCGATAGCCGTCGTAACCATTTGCAAACATTCGACGTTCCTCACGATTAATCCTTCGATTTGCAATCCAGTAAGTATCTTTTGAGATTTGTTGTTCACGATACAAATCTTTAACCGCGTCACGTTTTCCTTTTAAAGCAACTCGTCTCAAACTAAGTTCTTCATTGAGAGACGTACTTTCTGCACTATCGTCTCTCGTCTTTCTTAAAAGTTTTCGTAACTCAACCTGATAATCCAAAACAATATCATATACCGCTCGTTCATTATCATTGGTCTTATTATTTTCAAGACTGACAATGGCACTCTTTATGATGTAAATCCGAGCAGCATCTTCCGAAATATAGCCCTCCTGCTCATCTTCTTCATCTTCCGTCTCATCATCATCTTCATCCTTATCAATCAATGAGGCTCGGGTCTGAAGTGAACTAGCATCTGGGGAAATGATTGGCAAGATAATGGTAGCCGCAACTAAACTGATCACGATAACCATTGCGGCAATAAAAAGCATCAAAGAACGGTCGGGAAACTCCTTTCCATTCGATAAAAATGCGGGAACCGAAAGAATTCCTGCCATGGTAATGGCACCACGAACCCCGGAAATTCCAGCCAATAGCGCAACCGACAAACTGGGCTTCTTATTGGACCGTTTAGTAATGTAGTACGAAAAGAATTCGTATCCTAAAATCCAGACCACTCGAATTACCAAAAGAGCCACCCAAACGGCAAAAGCAATCCCAAACGAAGCTAAAGTTCGATATTCCGATCCATTGATGACCACCCTAGTAGCAACCGGTAATTCAATACCTAAGATTAAAAACACAATCCCGTTTAAACAGTAAACAATGACATCCCAAGTACGATTGGTCAACAAGTTGACTTCTGGTGACTTGGTATTGGTAACGTTAGTCTGTAAGTGATCAATAATCCCAGCGGCAACCACCGCAATAACTCCCGAAGCATGAAGAAGATCTTCAGCAATTACATAAATAATAAACGGTGTCAAGATGTGCAGGACGACGTTAAAAATCACGTCATTGAAGTGTACCTTTAATAACAAATTACGAAGAACAATAATTAAAGACATTCCAACAATTCCAATGATCAAACCCACTAGTGCGGTATAAACAAAATCAACCGCAGCGTGTTCCAAAGAAAAGTAACCGGTGACAACTGCAGCAATCGCATATTTAAACGCAATTAGTCCACTAGCATCGTTAATCAAGCTCTCACCTGATACTAGATGCAAAATATTACTTGGAAGATGAACACGCTTTGAGATGGACTGAACGGCAATTGGATCGGTTGGAGACAAAATCGCAATTAGAGCAAAACAGGCTGCCAGTGGCATTGATGGTACCAGCAAATTAACGAAATAACCGCCAATAATGGTTGTAATGAACACCAACCAGATGGCATTTTCAAAAATGGGACCACGTAATTCCCAAAGTTCTCGTTTTGGAAAGTCACGACCATCATTAAATAGCAATGGTGCGATGAACAGCAATAAAAACCAGTCCGTGTTTAAATCAATTTTGAATTTAAAGAATAATGCTAATCCTAAACCAAGCAAAATTTGAATCAAACTAACTGGAATCTTAGTGACATAGTGAGAGATAATGCTAGAAAGCAGGACTAAAACTATTAATGTGATGACTGCTTCAACTATTACCATAAGCTATGTTTCCTCCTATTTTGGCTCACCAATAATTCGAACCTCAGTCTCAAGGTGAACCCCATTATCTTTATACACAGTTTCCTGAACGTGCTTAATCACATTCAAATAATCAGTAGCGGTGGCACCACCAACGTTAATGATAAATCCGGCGTGTTTTTTGGACACTTCAGCTCCGCCAGAGCGATATCCCTGTAGTCCAGCATCGTGGATCAACTTTCCAGCAAAGTATCCTTTAGGACGCTTGAAAACACTCCCACATGAAGGCCATTCTAAAGGTTGCTTTGACCTTCTCAGGTAGTTCAAATGATCCATCTCGTTTTGAATCTCACGTTTATTCCCAGGTTCAAGTCTAAAGGTCGCTTCCAAAACAACGTCCCCATAGTCTTGAATACTACTATGACGATAACCAAAGTCTAACTGGTCGTTGTTTAAAACAATAATCTCACCCTTACGCGTCAAAACCGTGGCTGATTCAAGTGCATACTGGGTCTCTCCCCCATAAGCACCGGCATTCATAAACACTCCGCCACCGACACTGCCAGGAATCCCAGCAGCAAATTCTAATCCAGTCAAACCGGCTTTTTGAGCAGCCTTAGTTGCATCAATGTAAGCAGCCCCAGCCTCGGCAATTACCCGATGGTCTTCAGTTCTAATGTTATTCATTTGGGTCAAAATCATGGTTAACCCACGAATTCCACCATCTCGTACGATTAGATTACTGGCATTTCCCAGCACAGTGAGCGGCATTTTAATTTCATTTGTATAATTTAATAATTCTTCGGTTTCTTTAAATGATGAAGGAAATGCAAGAAAATCAGCTTTCCCACCAGTTTTAGTCCAAGAATACTTGGAAAGTGGTTCATCTTTTAAAATTTTAATATCCTTGAATTTTTTTGTTAAGTCTTCAGTCATTCGTCATTTTCCTTTCTAATTATCCATATTACATTCTAGCACGTTATCATTATTTAAACACTTCTGATCGTGCTATACTGGCATTAAAGGAGGGGATACAATGAATTTTATCTCATGGAACGTAAATGGTTTACGTTCAGCAGTTAAAAAGAATTTTTACGAATTTTTTAATGAAACTGATGCTGACTTTTTTAATGTTCAAGAAACTCGAGTTCACGAAAATGATATTGCTTTAGAAGTACCAGGTGACTATTACCAGTACTGGGACTCAGCGGAACGCCCCGGCTACTCAGGCGTAACTACTTTCACAAAGCATAAAGCTGATAACGTGTTTTATGGTGTTGATGGAAGCGACACTGACACCGAGGGCCGTTGTTTGACACTCGAATATCCTGACTTTTATTTAATTAATACCTACGTACCCAATTCAGGCGAAGAGCTGCAAAGACTCGACTACCGTCTTGATTGGGACCAAAAATTTATTACCTTTGTAAGTAAACTTGCTGAAAGAAAGCCGGTCGTGATCGGCGGCGATATGAGCGTTGCTTATCAACCAATTGACATTGATGACCCAGAAGAAGATCACCACAAGGCTGGATACACCCAACAGGAACGTGACGATTTTGGTCGATTATTAGCTTCTGGATTTGTAGATACCTTTAGAGCACTTCACCCTTACCAAAGTGGTGCCTATACTTGGTGGAGTTACCGTTACGACGAGCGAGCCCAAAATCGTGGTTGGAGAATGGATTATTTCTTGGTTTCTAACTCAATTCAAGATGACGTTGCCGAGTCAAACATTCTTGGTGAGGTAACCGGCTCAGATCATGCTCCGATCCAATTAATTACTGATGGACTTAAGATTGATTAGAGGAGAATTGTTAAATGAATTTTGCGGCAATTGACTTTGAAACTGCTGCAGGCCAACGGGCTAGCGCTTGTTCGGTCGCATTAACGGTAGTAAGAAATAACGAAGTCGTTGATGAGTTTTACTCATTAATTAACCCCGAATGTGAGTTTAACTGGCGCAATATCAATGTTCATGGTATTCATGAAAAAGATGTAATTGACTCACCAACCTTTCCAGAGGTGTGGGATCAAATTAGCCCCCTCTTTGATAGAAATAAGCTGGTGATTGCCCACAACAATAATTTTGATAATAGTGTATTAAAAAAGAGTCTGGAAAGGTATGGTTTATCAAAACCACACTATCAGACTCTTGATACCGTTAAGACTTCCAAAAAGTTTTACCCTGGATTTGTTAACCATAAGTTGAACACGGTTAGTGAGAACTTAGGGATCGAATTAAAACACCATCATAATGCATTAGATGACAGCTTAGCGTGTGCTAACATCTTAATTTATGAATACCAGCAGTTTGGCAAAAACGCTGTTAAACCGTTCGTTAAGTTAATATAAAAAGACTGAGATATTTTCTCAGCCTTTTTTTACGTTCATTTTCATTTCAATAACATGATCGTTTTGATCACTGGTGATAAATCCTAATTTTTTGTACAATCGAAAAGCCCCTACATTGGACTTTAAGACCGTCAATCGCAATTCATTAAGGTGACTAAAAGTGCCCACCCAGTCAATGGCTTCCTGAATCAGATGGGTTCCAAGTCCAATGTCCTGATAATCAGCTAAAACGGCGACACCAAGTTCCCCGGCAGTATTGGCAACCTGACTAATGCTCAAAACGCCAATCAATTTCGTACCATCGACTGCCACTAAGATGATGTTAGTACCAGTGGCATTCACGGCGTCAATGGCCTTCGCTTCGGTCTCAGCAGTCAATTGATCGATCTGAACATCCGTTGTAAAGTTGCTGGATTCTTGACTTAATTGTTTCATTAATTCGATTAACGCTTCCGCATCATCTGAAGTAGCAGCACGAATCGTAATTTCTTCATTATCACTTGCCAAGCACTAAGTCTCCTGACTTTAAAATCGAATCAAAATGCTGTCCCTTAGCAGTCATTTCAATTGTCCGATCGTTATCCCCCAGATCATCATTTCTAGTAAATCTGATTCTCAAATACTGGTCGGGAAGTTCATCCTCCGCAAATTTGGACCATTCAACGACGCTGACTCCATCACCGTTAAAATATTCATTCAGACCTAATTCGTCGGATCCTCCCTCTTCAAGACGATAAACGTCCATGTGATAAAGGGGCAACCGTCCATTTTTGTATTCCCGAATAATGGTAAAAGTCGGACTTTTGATGTTTCGCTTAATTCCGAGACCTTTTCCAAGTCCTTTTGTGAAGGTGGTTTTTCCCGCGCCAAGGTCGCCATCGAGTAAAATAACGTCTCCAGCTTTTAAATCCGGGGCGAGTTCTTCGCCTAATTTTTCGGTTTGATCGGGATTATCAACCTTAAATTTAATCAATTCAATCGCCTCAAATTAAAGTGCTTGAGTAGCCGTGATAATGGCTACCTTGTAAACATCCTCAGCATTGCATCCCCTCGATAAATCAGAAACTGGTTGATTCAATCCCTGAAGAATTGGCCCAATGGCTTCAAATCTACCTAAACGCTGGGCAATCTTGTAACCAATGTTTCCTGACTGAAGCTCTGGAAAGACAAAAACGGTTGCCTGACCAGCAACGTTTGAACCAGGTGCCTTACTCTTTGCAACCGCGGGAACAACCGCAGCATCAAATTGGAGTTCCCCATCAATTGGAGTATCTGGATCTAACTTTTGGGCAATCTTGGTTGCACTTTGAACTTTATCGACTTCTGGTCCCTTAGCTGAACCCTTGGTTGAAAAACTAAGTAAGGCAACTTTGGGATCGATATCAAACAACCGGGCTGTATGTGCACTTTCAACGGCAACTTCACCAAGTTGTTGATCATCAAGTTCAATGTTAATGGCACAATCTGCAAACAAGTAACGTGTGTCACCCTTTTGCATGACAAAAGCACCACTAATCAACTTCACACCTGGTTTAGTTTTAATAATCTGAAGTGCTGGACGAACCGTATCACCAGTTGGGTGAGCTGCACCGGACACCATTCCATCAACGGTTCCCATGTATACCATCATCGTGCCAAAATAATTCGGATCTTTCAACCATTGCTGAGCTGTTTTTTCCTCCGTTTTGCCATTACGCCGTGCAACAAGTGATCTAACCATCTCGTTGAACGTGTCAGAATCAACGTTTTGGATATCAATGATGGTAATTCCGTCTAAATCATTTCCATTTTCTTTAGCAACTTGTTTGATTTTGTGGGGATCACCCAATAACGTTGGTTCAACCAAATTATCTTTTTTAAGCCGACTAGTTGCTTCAATAATTCTTGGATCTTCCCCTTCAGGAAATACTAACTTAATGTTTTTATCGTTAATCTTTGCTTTCAAACTATCAAAAAGGTCCATAATTAACTCTCCTTATTAGTGGCAGTGACGTGTTCCGGTAATTTCCAGTTAATCGGCGTCTCACCCATGGCTTTTAGTGCTTCATTCGTCTTTGAAAACGGTTTTGAGCCAAAAAAGCCTCGATTCGCAGAAAGGGGACTTGGATGAGCCGACTGAATCACAATATTAGCGTCAGTATTAATCAACTTAATCTTATCCCTAGCAGCCCTTCCCCATAAGATAAAGACAACCGGTTCAGGACGCTTTGACAATTGTTCAATAGCATAATCAGTGAGTCTTTCCCATCCTTTGCCACGATGAGAAAAAGCCACTCCATCTTGAACGGTCAAAACGGAGTTTAATAACAATACCCCTTGTTCAGCCCAACTCTTTAGATAACCGTGATTAACTGGTTTAATGCCCAAATCACTTTGTAATTCCTTATAAATATTCTTTAGAGATGGTGGAACAGCTACGCCTGGCATTACCGAAAAGCTAAGACCATTGGCTTGATTAGGACCATGATATGGATCTTGTCCCAGAATAACGACTTTCACCTTACTAAATGGGGTCCATTCAAATGCCTGAAAAATATGGTGCATTTCTGGATAAATCGTCTTGTTATTATACTCTTCAACCAAAAAACGCCTTAACTTTTGATAATATGGTTTCTCAAATTCTGGCTCCAGAATCGGCCACCAGTCGTTATGAATAAACGGTTTCACTATTAACACCTCCAACTTATTCTACCATAAAATGTGAATTTTTAGGCAAGCAAAAAGAGAGTGCAATAGCACTCTCTTTTAATTAATAATGTTTCATAACGCGATCAATTTGCCGTTGAGTATCACGTTGCTTTATGGTTTCACGTTTATCATATTCACGCTTCCCTTTAGCAACCCCAATCAGCACCTTAGCGTAGCCATGTTTTAAATAAACTTTTAAGGGAACAATGGTAATTCCCTTAGTCAAAGTCGCTTCACCAAGTTTTTTGATCTCTTTTTTATGCAACAACAACTTTCGATTACGCAATGGATCATGATTAAACTGGTTTCCTTGCGCATACTCACTGATGTGGACATTCATCAAATAAGCTTGTCCGTTTCTCACCTGCACGAATCCGTCCTTTAGATTCATACGGCGTTCTCTAACTGATTTAATCTCAGTTCCCGTTAGTGAGATGCCAGCTTCATAAGTATCAGAAATAAAGTAATCATGTCGGGCCTTTCGGTTAGTTGCCATTACGTTCTTTTCAGTTGGTTGATGCTTTTTTCTAGCCATGTTCCCATCCCCTATTTTTTGCGACTATTAGATGGTTTGGTTCTGATTTTAAACGAATGACCTTTTTTACCGTTCTTTCTACGATCTTGATTCTTATAACTCTGACGACGATTTTTTCCATCAGAATGTTTGCCACTGTGATGGTGCTTATCATTTTTATGTTCCTGTTTTGGGAGAAGTTCACTCAATGGAGCATCTTCTGGTTTAACGATCTCAAAGTCAACGGTCATCTGATCAACGTCGGCCGCAACACATTTAACCCGTAACGTTTGTCCAATCTTATAAGTTCTTCTGGTATTTCTACCAACAAGCGCCAAGTACTTTTCAACGTACTCATAGTAATCATCATTCATCTTGCTGATATGAATAAGACCTTCAACGGTGTTTGGAAGTTCAACGAACATTCCGAACTTCATCACTGAAGATACAACGGCATCGTATTCCTCACCAATATGTTGAGTCATGTACTCAGCCTTCATCATCGAATCAACGTCTCTTTCGGTGTCAACACCGCGACGCTCAGTTTCTGAACAGTGAACCGCAACTTCTCCAACCTGGTCAGCATAAGTTTGTTTGGTAACATCATTAATCCCATTATCTTCATAATAATGAACTAAACGATGAACAAATAAATCAGGATAACGTCGAATTGGTGAAGTGAAATGGGTGTAGTATTTGGCACCTAATCCAAAGTGTCCAACACATTTATCACTATATTTGGCCTGTTGTAAACTTCTAAGCATCATTACTGATACCATTGTTTCTTCAGGAAGTCCGTGTACTTTACTTAAAATGTTCTGTAAAGTCTTGGGAGTTAAGTGATCTGGATCAGCCTTTACTTCAATTCCAAAGGCAGTTAGGAATTCAAAGAAGTCCTTAACTCGCGTTGGATCTGGCGTCTCATGGACACGATAAATGAACGGAACTTTAAGCCGATAGTAAGTTTCAGCAACAGTTTCGTTTGCAGCCAACATGAATGATTCAATCATTCGTTCAGCTAAACCTCTCGTTCTAAGTTTAATATCAACGGGTTTACCTTCTTTGTTCATGATGATTTCTGCTTCATCATCATCAAAGTCGATCGCCCCACGACGCTTTCTTTGCTTATATAAAATTCGGTGTAACTCAGCCATGGTTTCAAACATTGGTACTAAATCATGGTATTCTTCTCTCGTTTTCTTATCATGTGATTCAAGAATATTATTAACAGCTGTATATGTCATTCGAGCTTTCGACTTCATAACACTCGGATGAATCCGCTTTTTGACAACTTTCCCTTGGGGATTAATTTCCATATCACAGCTTAAACATAACCGTAACTGTCCCTCGTTTAACGAACAAATCCCGTTTGATAGACGGCGAGGCAGCATTGGAATAACTCGGTCGGTCAAATAAACTGAAGTTCCACGTTTATACGCCTCACGATCAAGTAGTGTTCCTTGTTTAACGTAGTGACTAACGTCAGCGATGTGAACCCCTAAATGATAATTGCCATTTGGTAATTTCCATGCCGTGACGGCATCATCCAAATCTTTGGATGATTCTCCATCAATGGTAACTAACGTCTGATCGGTAATATCTTCTCGTCCTTTGGTTTCCTCAGGCAAAACATGGTCCGGAATAGCATCTGCTTCTTCTAGAACATCTTCTGGAAATTGAGAAGGAACATCATGAGCATAGACAACCTGTAAAATATCAATTCCAGGGTCATCAACACTTCCAATTACTTGTTTCACAATTCCAACCATGTAATCCGGATGCTCGTTACTTGGATATTCCGTAATATCAGCAGTAACCACTTCTCCTGGAGTAGGATGAAGACCAGCATCTACCACGTAGAACTTGAATCCTGCTAATTTTTTGTCTTTTAAAACAACCTGACCAAGATAACCATGATCATCATCAGTCTTACGAAATTCACCAACCACATGAGTGTAATGATGTTCTAAAATACTAACCACTTTAGCTTGTGGACCCCGATCAGAATCTTTTTCACCTGGCTTAGTAATCTGAATCTCAACCTTATCCAGGTTCATTGCATGCATCGTTTCATCAGGTGCGATAAAAGCATCAGGTAATTCATCGTCATATCTAACAAAGCCAAATCCCTTTGGATTAGAGTGGAAAATCCCCTCTAGCTTCAACTCACTTGGATTAACCTTAAAATCACCGTTTTCAGTAACCACAACGGCACGGTCTCGTTCCAGTGAAGCGAGCTCTGAAACGATTAATTTGAAAGCTGATGATCCATGATAATTCAAATCATCAGCTAATTTTTCGACACTATAACTTTGATCAGGATGTGATTGTAACTCCTGCTCAATTTCATTTTTTAATTTATTATCTTGCAATATATTTTCCTCTACAATCCAATTGACTTATACGTCAATTATAAATCTCATTCTTTAATAAACGCTAGTAATCCGCTTTAAATGCAAAAACCCCCTGTTTAACAGGAGGTTTTTTATTAATGTGATGAAATCCACATTAGAATTAATGCGATACCAAAGAAAAAGATTCCTAGTACCACAGTCACTTTTTGCATAAATGCCTCAAAGCCCCTCGGCTTGGACTCAGAGGAAGAATCGTTTGCACCACCAGAGAGTGATGACATTGCATCATTATTTTTAGAAGGTTGCATTAAAACTGCACCAATAATGAGAATACTAACGATCCATAATAATATCATCAAAAGATTATTCAAAAAAATGCCTCCTACCCATCAGCTAAACAGGCTTATCAATACTTTAATTAGTTTAGCATAAACTAGGAGTTATTTCCAGTCCATCATTATTTCTCAGTTCGATTGGTCCTAATATACAAAATCGAACTGAACAGCAAAATTACCATTCCAATCAGTGAAAGAAGTTTGCTGGTGCGTTCCCCGGTTTGAGGTAACCTTTTAGCAGGTTGGCGATTCGTATGGGTTCTGTTTACCCCATGTTTACTTCTTCTCACGTGAACCGTTGCCATTGGATCGTGGTTCGCATCTAGATACGGAGCGTGATGAGTGAAATTACGTCGATTATACTTGCTAATTCCGTTTTCATTTGGCATTTGAACAGGACGACGCCCAGATCTTTTTTTACCACGTAACAACACTGGATTCATCCCATTTTCAAGTACCTTCTTCGTGGGTTCATGCTGATCTTTCTGCTTCTTACTACTCTGACTGATACGTTTTGCCATTGGCTCACTGTGATTCCCAGCTATCTTTTTATCTGGGGCGATTCTACCTGATTCATGAGGTTGTTTATCTGGCAGATCTTGAGAATGAGCGGTTTTTTTGGTCGGTTCAGCTGGTACGATTGGTTTACGATTATCAGCCGGTTCAACTGGACGATCGTGCTTATGATCATTGGATGGAACTGTTCCACCAGTATCTGGATGATCGTTACTTGGAATTGGTTTAATCGGAATGTGAGGTGACGGAATCGGCAAATCTTCGTCTTTGTTGTAGTTAAAAACGACCACGTCGCTTCCCACATAGATTGGCGGAATACTTTTATCTAAATGAAACCCAGGAATTAGTGGCGCCTTGATATCAGCTCGATTTTTGACGTTCACTCTGGCAATGTCAAAGGCATACGATGAATCCTTTTCTCCGTCCTTATTTACCCAATGTTTATGAGCAGTAATGGTGTATTCGCTTGCCCTCACATTTGGAGTGAAAATCTTCAGTGATAATCCAACTGTAATTGCAATTAATGCTAAAAATAATGAAAATTGTTTTGTAATATTCATGTTTCTCCTCCTCTTTCTGTGATTAAATACGAGGAAGGTTTACGAACTCACGAAATTTATGTAAAAAAAACACCTTCATAACGAAGGTGTTTTTAAATCAATTATTTTTTGATGATTGCTTCTTTTGCTTCTGGACTCAAGTTGTAGAATGAGTTAATTCCCTTGTACACAGCAACTGATCCTAATTGATCTTCAATTCTCATCAATTGATTGTACTTAGCAATTCTTTCACCACGACTCATTGAACCAGTCTTGATTTGACCAGTGTTTAAAGCAACAACTAAGTCTGAAATAGTGGTATCTTCAGTTTCACCAGAACGGTGAGAAATAATTGCAGTGTAACTAGCTTCCTTAGCCATATTAACGGCATTAACAGTTTCAGTTAAAGTACCGATTTGGTTAAGCTTAATCAAGATTGAGTTAGCAACGTTCATCTTAATACCCTTTGATAGGTACTCAGTGTTAGTAACGAACAAATCATCACCAACGATTTGAACTTTCTTACCTAAGCGCTTAGTTGCCATTTGCCAATCTTCCCATTCGTTTTCATCTAATGGGTCTTCGATTGAAATGATTGGGTATTTTTCAACGATGCTGTCAAGCAAAGTGATGAATTCATCAGCATTGTATGATTTACCGTCACCAACCAAGTTGTACTTCTTAGTGTCGGCATTGTAGAATTCTGAAGCGGCACAGTCAAAGGCAATTGAAATGTCCTTACCTGGCTTGTATCCAGCACGCTTGATTGCTTCAACTAAGATTTCAAATGGCTCTTCGTTATTCTTCAAATCAGGTGCAAATCCACCTTCATCACCAACAGCAGTTGAGTATCCACGTTCTGCTAAGATTGCTTTCAAGTTATGGAATGTTTCTGATCCCATTCGAACAGCTTCTCTAAATGATTTTGCACCAATTGGCATAATCATGAATTCTTGGAAATCAACCTTGTTGTTAGCATGCTTACCACCATTGATAACGTTCATCATTGGAGTTGGAAGAACATGTGCATCGAAACCACCTAAGTAGTTATATAATGGAACGCCAAGTTCGTCAGCTGCAGCTCTAGCAGCAGCAATTGAAACGGCTAAGATTGCGTTAGCACCTAACTTAGCCTTATTTGGAGTGCCATCAAGTTTGATCATAGCTTGGTCAATACCTAATTGATCAGTTACATCGAAACCAACGATTTGTTTGGCAATAATGTTATTAACGTTGCTAACAGCTTTAGTAACACCCTTACCCATATATCTATTTTTGTCTCCGTCACGAAGTTCTACGGCTTCGTGTTCACCAGTTGAGGCACCAGATGGGACGATTCCACGGCCCATTGCACCGTCTTCTGTGTAAACTTCAGCTTCAACAGTTGGATTTCCACGTGAATCCAATACTTCGCGAGCATAAATATCAGAAATAATTGACATGTTATCTCTCCTTAGTGAATTTGTTACCTATATTTAAAGGTCAACTTAATTCTATTAGTTTAGGCTTTAACTTGCAATCATAATAACTAATTATTTTGCAAATCTTGGTAATTCGCAAGCTCCAAAAATTCCTTTGGTTCAAGACTACTTTTACCGGCTAAAATCCCGTCAATATCAATTTGTTTCATAAGCGAGATGATGTTATTTGGGTCCACACTTCCACCATATAAGATTCGAATCTGGTTAGCAATATCATCCGAGTAAATGTCAGCTAAAGTTTGTCTAATTAGGTAACATCCCTCTTCCGCTTCGGTAGTTGAAGCACTATGACCGGTCCCGATTGCCCAACTTGGTTCATAGGCAATAACGACCTTTAAAGCGTCTTTTTCGGAAACACCCTTTAAACCAGCGGTAACCTGGTTAACTACCCAGTGGATTCGATCACCAGTCTCAAGTCGTCCCATCGTTTCATCACAACATAATATCGGCTTCATATTGTTATTTAAAACCGCATGAACCTTCTTATTAATGATGTCATTAGTCTCGTTAAAGTAACGACGTCTTTCAGAATGACCAACGATCACGTACGGGATTCCCATCTGACTGAGAGCTTTAGGACTAACTTCCCCAGTATAAGCACCCTCATTTTTGTAAAAGCAATTTTCAGCTGTTACGTGCAATGGACTCGATCCGTTGGCTTTAAGCATTGATTCAAGAAACAACGGTGAAGCTGCAAGAGCTGTTTCAACGTTTTTAGGATCTGGTATTTTATCTTTGATATCAATCACAAATTGAACTGCTTCATCTAAAGACAAGTTCATTTTCCAGTTCCCACCAATAAAGGGAATACGCATGATACTTCTCCTCTCATAATTCATCTTTACCTACATTTTAGCCGAAAGAGAAGCAATAAGCTAGAAAATTGATACAAACAAAAAAGTCACCGATTAAATCGGTGACTTTTAAATTACTTTTTATCAGAAATTGATGCAATCCCTGGAAGAGTCTTACCTTCAAGATATTCAAGCGAAGCTCCCCCACCAGTTGAGATATGGGTAAGCTTATCAGCTACACCCAATTCCTTAACAGCAGCAGTTGAATCTCCACCACCAACGATGGTAGTAGCATCAGTTAATGTACCCAAGAATTTACCAATTGCCAAGGTTCCCTTAGCAAACTTAGGAAATTCAAAGACACCCATTGGTCCGTTCCAAACAACGGTCTTGGCGTCCTTTAAAACGTCTTCGAATAATTTAATACTCTTAGGACCAATGTCAAGACCCATCATGCCGTCTGGAATTCCACCATCAACGACTTCAGCCTTTGCATCATTTGAAAACTTGTCGGCTACCACTGAGTCAACAGGTAAGACGATCTTGTCTCCACCTTTTTTGAGGATATCTTTAGCAACATCAATCTTATCTTTTTCAACAAGTGAATTACCAACTGGGATTCCCTTAGCGGCATAGAATGTATAGGTCATTCCACCACCGATAATAATCTTATCAGCCTTGTCCAACAAGTGATCGATCACACCAATTTTGTCGGAAACTTTAGCACCACCAAGAATTGCTATAAATGGATGCTTTGGATTATCAACAGCGTTACCTAAAAACTTAATTTCTTTTTCCATCAAGTATCCGGCAGCAACTGGCTTACCAGCTTTTTCCATTGCTTTAGCGATCCCAACGTTTGAAGCGTGTTCTCTATGAGCAGTTCCAAACGCATCATTAATGAATTCATCACCAAGTGAAGCCCAGTATTCCCCTAACTTAGGGTCATTACCAGATTCACGTTTAACATTCTTACCATTAACAACATCTTCATAACGAGTATTTTGTACCAAAAGGACTTGGCCGTCAGACATGTTGTCAATTGCCTCTTCAAGCTGTGGACCTTCAGTAACAGGAACAAATGTAACTGGTTTGCCAAGCAATTCAGCTAATTTTTCTGCAACTGGGCGAAGTGATAAACCAGGTTTATCATCTTCTGTTTTAATTCTGCCTAAATGAGAGAATAAGATTGCTTTACCACCATGATCAATTACGTACTTGATTGTTGGAAGAGCAGCAACGATTCTGTTGTCATCACCAATTTTACCGTCCTTAATTGGAACGTTAAAATCAACACGCATCAGAACTTTTTTACCTTGAACATCTAAATCATCAACGATTACTTTTGCCATCGTGATTGCCTCCAGTGTTAGTTATATTTTATAAAGGAAAAGACGGAAGAGATTTCCCTCCTCCGCCTTTTCAAAGTTGCAATCTAAAATTATAGAGTAGCAAATTTCAACAAGGTACGAACCATGTTGCAAGTGAAGCCCCATTCGTTATCGTACCAAGCAACAGTTTTAACTAATTGAGTGTCACCACTTTGGGTGATTTCAGTTTGACCTGGATCAAATACTGATCCGTGTGAGTCATCGATAACGTCGGTTGAAACCATGTAGTCATCAGCGTAACCAAAGGCATCGTTTGCATGACTCTTCATAGCATCGTTAACTTCTTCAGCAGTAACGTTCTTGTCTAAGACAGCTACTAATTCAGTTAATGAACCATCAGCTACGGCAACACGTTGTGCGTGACCTTTAAGGACACCATCAAGTTCTGGAATAACCAAACCGATAGCTTTAGCAGCACCACTTGAGTGAGGTACAGTGTTAATAGCTGCGGCACGGTTGTTTTGTAACTTAGCGCTACGTGGACCATCTTGAAGTGCTTGTGAAGCAGTGTAAGCATGGACAGTAGTCATAGTACCTAACTTAACGCCAAAGTCTTTGTTCAACCAGTAAGCCATAGGTGCTAAACAACTAGTGGTACATGAACCAGCAGAAACGATCTTGTCTTCTGAAGTCAAATCATCCATGTTAACACCAGGAACAACAGTAGTCATTTGACCAGCAGGTGCTGAAATCAAGACACGCTTTGCACCAGCGTCAAGGTGAGCTTGTGCTTTTTCTTTTGATGTGTAGAAACCGGTACATTCAAGTACGAAGTCAACACCATCATTTTTAACCCAAGGAATGTTCTTTGCGTCACGTTCTGCATAAACTGGGATACGAGTACCATTAACGATAATTGCATCTTCAGTAGCTGAAACGTCACCGTCAAAGCGACCATGAACTGAGTCATATTTTAGTAGGTAAGCTAACATTGAAGGGGTAGTTAAATCATTAATTGCTACAACTTCGATATCACTTGAATTCAATTCAAGGATACGTCTGAATGCTAGACGACCAATTCTTCCGAAACCATTAAGACCAATTTTTGTAGTCATAATATGCTTCCTCCTTTTGGAATAATCAAATTTTAATACATTCACATCTTAACACTTTTGCCAAATCATGTCAGTGATTAAAAACACCAAATGACAAGCCACAAGCGATAAAATTGTGACAATGAATTCGAAATTCATTACCAGAAATAGTATAGCAAAAACAAACCCCATTTGTAATTAAAAACCATTATTATCTTGAGTTTTTTCCTCTAATCTACTATATTTAATATTGTGTTGCGCGTGTAGTGTAATGGATAGCACGTAAGATTCCGGTTCTTGAGATGACGGTTCGATTCCGTCCATGCGCATAAAGCAGTGAGAGAGTCTCGCTCACTGCTTTTAATTTCTTTCAATTGACCATTACCGTTATAATAGAGGTTAAGTCGAACTGTAGGAACTTATATATGAAATTAAACGCAAACCTTAAAAAGTATCGAAAACAAAATCAATTAACTCAAGCAGAAGTTGCCAATAAAATTAACGTTTCAAGAAAAACCATTTCAGCGTGGGAAAATGGTAGAAGTAAGCCTGATCAAAATGCGATAAGCAACCTTGCTACCCTTTATCAAGTTCCAGTCAGTAGCCTGACCGGTAACAAACCTGAAAATAGCCACAAACCAAAATTAAGTTTTAGACAAAAGATGATCCGTATAAAACGGTATGGTTATATCTCAAAGTATGCTTACTTTTTTGAGCTGGTCTTACTCGTAATTGGGATAATATTATTTATTTTGCCCTTTAATTTACGTGACCTTTGGTTAATCCCTCTCTTCGTGATTGACATGTGCATCATTATTCTCTATGAGAAGAACTGGAAAACCATTATACAAGACAAACCTTTAATGAAAAAGGTCGAGATTTTATCTCCGATATTATCGGTAGTAATCTTTATAATTGGTTGTGTTATCAATCTTGATGCCATGCTTAGTCATGATTTAATGATGAAAGTCGGAACCATTATTGGTATAATTATGTTTTCATTTACATTAAGTATTGGCTTGATTCTTGGAATCTTGTTTCCGTTAAAGCGGATGACGGTTAAGCGTTCGTCTAAAAATTAATTAGACAGTTCCGGCTAACAAGGGCTGTTCCGTAAGCAATGTAACCCATAATGTAACCGTTAAATAGACAAATTTATTAATATTTTATTGAGACTAGCCATACATAGCTAGCCTTTTGTGTGCGAACAACTTAAGATAGTTAATGGAGTTTGGTTAGCAGAAATAATCAATTTAATAAGCAATTGAAAAGGAGAGGATACTATGTGTGGATTTACTGGTTATATTAACCAAAATAATATCCCGAAGGATACTATCAAAAGCATGGCTAAAAGAATTAAACACCGTGGACCAGATGATGATGGTTTCTTCCAAAATGATGAAATCTCAATGGGTTTTCGTCGTTTATCAATCATTGACTTAGCCAATGGTCATCAACCAATGTTTGGTGATAATGATACCGACGTTTTAACCTTTAATGGTGAGATTTATAATTATAAAGATTTACAAAAAGAATTAATTGCAGTAGGTCAAAAATTTGATACTGACTGTGATTCAGAAGTTTTAATTCGCGGATACGAAGCATGGGGTCCGAAAAAATTACTTTCAAAGCTTCGCGGAATGTTTGCATTTACAATCTACGATTCAAAGAAACACCAAGTCTTCGGAGCTCGAGACCACTTTGGTATCAAACCACTCTATTACTATGATGATGGAACAAACTTCATGTGGGGATCCGAAATCAAAGCCTTTTTGGCAAACCCTAATTTTAAAAAAGAACTGAATACCAAATTATTACCAGTTCACTTAAGTTTCGAATTCATCCCATCATCAGAAACAATGTTTAAAAACGTTTATAAGGTGATGCCAGGACAGTATTTCATCTATAAAGATGGTAAAACTACCACTGACACATACTACAAGTACAACTACGATCACATTGATAATTCGCAAACCATTGATGGGGACGCTAAAAAGATCGAAGGATTAGTTGATGACAGTGTTAAGGCACACATGGCGTCTGACGTTCCTTTGGGTAGTTTTCTATCAAGTGGTGTCGATTCCAGCTATGTGCTAAATGAAGCCGCTAAGATTAAACCCATGCAATCATTTTCACTTGGGTTTAACGGTTCTAAGTACAGTGAATTAAAATGGTCAACTAAGTTTGCAAAAGAAATTGGACAAAAGAACACGGCCACCACAATTGATGGTGAGGACTACTTCGATTTCCTTCCTACTATGATGTACTACATGGACGAACCACTGTCTAATCCTTCTGCTCCACAACTTTACTACCTGTCACATAGTGCTAGAAAAGACCTAATTGTTTCATTATCAGGTGAAGGTGCTGATGAATTTTTTGGCGGATACAATACGTACCTTGAAGCTTTCACCTTTGAGAAGTACCAAAAGATGGTACCAAAGTTTGTTAGAACCGCTCTCGGTAAAATTGCCTCATCACTCCCACGTTTTCACGGTCGTCGTTTCTTAATCCGTGGTGCACAACCGTTGTATGAACGATACTATCGGGTTAACTACGTGTTTGACGAACACGATCGTGAGCGCGTCTTAAAAGATAAATCACTTAACTTTGATACTGGTCAATACACCAAACACATTTTTGATGAAGTGGCTGGTAAGGACGAAGTAACGCAGGAACAGTACTTTGACATTAACACCTGGTTACCTTTCGATATCCTGCAAAAGGCTGACCGGATGAGCATGGCTAACAGTCTTGAAGTTCGAACTCCACTAGTTGACAAAGACGTAGCAGAATTCGCCAAAACGATGCCAACTAAGACCCGAATTTCATTTGATAAAGACGGCAATCCAATCACTAAAGTGGCCTTTCGAAAAGCGGCTTCCTCGCAAGTACCAAAGGTTGTTGCCGACAAAGAAAAACTAGGTTTCCCATCCCCAATCGCACAATGGATCAAAGAACCCAAATACCATGATAAAATCAAAACAGCATTTCATTCCGATATTGCCCAAAAGTTCTTTAATGTGGACGAATTAGACCGCATCCTGAAAGAACACATGGAAGGTAAATCCAGCATGCAAAAAATCTTTACCATCTACACTTTCATTCTTTGGTATGGTGTTTACTTCCCAGAAGACACTAAGATGAACTACAATAAAGAAGTTGATTTACACAAATACTCACGTGAATCAATCGCATAATTATCATCAAGCAAAGTTTTTGACCTTTGTTGACCTTTAATGTAGAATGACTTTTATAACTTGATATAATTTGAAATTATCAAAGGAGGAGTATGGATATGAATTTAGTTCCAACTGTCATCGAAAACTCACCACAAGGTGAACGTGCATATGACATTTACTCACGTCTTCTAAAAGACCGAATCATTATGTTATCCGGTGAAATCCAGGATGATATGGCTAACGCAATTATTGCTCAACTATTGTTCTTGGATGCTCAAGACTCTGACAAAGATATCTACTTGTACATCAACTCACCAGGTGGTGTTATCACTTCTGGAATGGCAATCTACGATACGATGAACTTCATCCACGCCGATGTTCAAACCATCGTAATGGGGATGGCAGCATCAATGGCCAGTGTCTTGGCTTCATCTGGTGCCAAAGGAAAGCGCTTTGCATTGCCACATGCTCAAATCATGATTCACCAACCATCTGGTGGTGCTCAAGGTCAACAAACTGAAATTGAAATCGCCGCAAAAGAAATTTTGCGTGCTCGTAAGATGATTAATGAATTACTTGCTGAAAATTCCGGTCAACCCCTTGAAAGAGTTAACCGTGATACTGAACGAGACAATTATCTTACCGCTGACGAAGCAGTCGATTACGGTTTGATTGATGGTATCATGAAAAACAGTTCTGACAAAAAATAATTAGTTTCTGTTTATAACAAAAGCAGCAATTAGAATTATTCTAATTGCTGCTTTTTTGTTCGTTTCATTAGGCATTATCGGAACGTAATTGAGTTGCAAATTCATTAATTTTACGTAACCGATGATTGACTCCAGACTTAGAAATCGGTCCTCCTGGAACCAAATCACCTAACTCCTTTAAACTCACTTCTTGATGCTTCATGCGAACCTCGGCAACGTCTCGAAGCTTTGGTGGCAACTTTTTCAGCCCCACGGTTTCCTTTATAAACTGAATGTTTTCAATTTGCCTAGTTGATGCATTGGCTACCTTGTTCATATTGGCATTTTCACAGTTTACAAGTCGGTTAACGGAATTCCGCATGTCTCTAACAATTCGAATGTCCTCGAATTTTAACATAGAATTAGTGGCCCCAATTAGTTGCAGAAAATCCGCAATCTTTTCAGCTTCTTTCAGATACGCAATACACCCGCTTCGTCTCGTAGTAGTTTTAGCGCCCAAATGATAACGATTCATCATCTCCGCAATCATTTCGTTATGATTCTCATACGTTGAATAAATTTCAAGGTGATACCGAGATGTTTCTGGATTATTAACGGATCCCCCCGCTAGGAATGCACCACGTAAGTAAGAACGAACCTGCCCATCATCTTTAAGTAACTCTAATGGCACCCGTTCAATAATCTTGTTTCCATCCAAAATGCCCAAATCATCCAAGATTGCTCTTACATGATGATTCAAACGCACCACGTATAGATTGTTCTTTTTTAGTTTCATCTTTTTTCGAACCAGAACTTCTCCTTCAACGTGATAAAACTGAAGTAAAAGTTGATACAGTCGTCTAGCAATTGCTGGATTTTCGGACTGAACATCTAACACCAGGTGTTTTTCGGATATTTTAAGTGTTCCATTCATTCGAATCAATGCCATCAGTTCTGCTTTTGCGTTAGCTCGATGGACTTCTAGGTTAGTTAATTCTTTTTTGACGTCACTAGCATATGACATCTAATCATCCCCTAATGGCGAATTTTAGGTTGCCCTAATAAACGAATCAGTTCGTCGGACACTAGTAGTCCATTATGAAAAGCCCCGTGGTCTCTTAGTTCAAGAAAATCAGAAGAAATCACCCGACAACCCTGTTTCTTTAGTCCCTTAAAATCAGATTTAACTGGTTGAGCTTCATCGCCCCAGCGTTGGTGATCAATGTAACTCGCTGGAACCTTTTTATTATTAACCAAAACGGTATCGATAAAATTAGTTTTCAAATGACGATTTAAAACCCGGACATGATCAGCATCAGTGAAATTATCGGTTTCACCCTTCTGAGTCATGATATTACAAATATAAACAACTTCCGCGTCGGTCTCAGTAACCGCTTTGCCAACATTATCAACCATCAGGTTGGGTAAGATACTGGTAAACAAGCTTCCCGGTCCCAAAACAATTTGGTCAGCGTTCATGATCGCATTGATCACACTTGGAACTGCCTCTGGCTTCTTATTGCCATCAGTAGATTCAACCCACACTTTTTTAATCATTTTGTCAGAATTGGTAATTTCAGATTCTCCAGACATGGTCGTCCCGTCGGCAAACTCAGCATGTAGTTCTAAACTTTCATCACACACCGGATACACATGCCCGTCGACCTTCATAATGTCGGTCAACTTTTGGATGGCATCAAAAAAGCCGCCACTCATTTCAGAAAGCGCCGCAATTACTAAATTGCCAATGGCATGGCCAGCGAGAAACTTGTCGGAAGACTCAAAGCGATACTGAAAGATATCCAGATCAATCTGAGGCAACGTTGAAAGAGCCACTAGAACGTTGCGTATATCTCCCGGTGGCAAAACATTAATATAGTTTCTAAGAATTCCTGATGATCCCCCATCATCAGCCACCGTAACAACGGCAGTAATATCAACATCACGCTTTTTTAAACTTTTTAAAATTACAGGTAAACCGGTTCCTCCGCCAATTACAACCATTTTAGGACGTCCGATTCTTTTACCTACTTTATCGATCATTTATTTAACCCCTTTGTGACGGTTAATGTCCCTGTGAGTGACATTAACTGGATATCCAAGTTGATCCTTGATATCCTTAGCCAATCGTTCAACCATTGCAACTGAACGATGTTGGCCGCCCGTACAACCGATTGCCATGGTGACAGTCGATTTTCCTTCTTTCTTAAATTTAGGTAACGTAAATTTAACGAGGTCAAAGACTTTTTCATAAAATTCATTAGCTTCATCTTGGTTCATAACGTAGTCATAAACATCTTGATCTTTCCCAGTCTTACTTCTTAGTTTGACTTCATAAAATGGATTCTTTAAAAAACGCACATCCAAAATAATGTCAGCATCGATTGGAAGCCCATATTTAAATCCAAATGACATTAATTCAACGTGAAATGGCTCTGAATGAGAGAGCTTAAACTTATGAATGATTTCCTCACGTAATTCCTGTGGGGTCAAATCACTTGTATTAATAACAAGATCAGCAGAGTCTTTGACCCTTTTCATTAATTTTCGTTCTTTTTCAATTCCATCAACTACCCGCCCTTTTCGTGCTAAGGGATGGGTTCTCCGGCTTTCTTTATATCGAGACACTAATTTTTCGTCAGAGGCATCGAGAAAAATCACCTGATCCTCAGTGTCTTTGTCGTTAGACATATTAACCAAGGTATCAACAATTTCGCGGTATGAGGCTGGAGCCCTTAAATCAATTACTAAAGCAACCTTCTTAATTTCACTAGAAGTGTGAACCAATTCCATGAACTTCGGAATTAAAGAAGGTGGGATATTATCAACGCAAAAGTATCCTAAATCTTCACATGTTTGCATGGCCAGTGTCTTACCTGCTCCACTCATGCCCGTAATAATCACAAATTGTTCATTATCTGCCATTTTGATGCCTCCAAACTCTTATAAGTATAACATACCGGGTGTGTCATTTATATAGTCTCAGGATGATTCAAAAAAGAGAGTTAATGAATACTCATTAAACTCCCTTTTGTTTCTCAATGTATTGATTAACTGTATCTGGTTGAACCCCTGGAAAAGCATCCTCAAGGCTCTGATTTTCATACTCTTTTTTTAGTTGCTCACCGCGCTGAATTCCAAAATTCATTAATGAGCGATTCTCAGCATATTTCATTATTTTTGCGGATGGTGTCAAGTTTGGATTATCAACTTTATTTCTAGCGGCCTCATTAGCTTGAGCTAGCTCTGGTTTTAAATCATTAGGAGCATGTTCAATTAATTCATCAAGCTGATCCAAGACCCGATAAGTCTTACTCTGTAAAGATGGTGGTAACGGAGCAGATGGATGTTGTAAAGCGACCCGATTATTTTGATCTTTTGCTTCATTTAAACTTTCGTCAGTCCATTTCTGAGGATTAACGATCCCCTCAACTATTATAAGATGGATGAAATTTAAAGTTTTTAAATTAATCTCTAAAAAGTCAAATGGATCAAGATCAAGGGTCCGAAGTTCAAGATAGTCGAATCCCTCTTCATTAACAGAATTAATCCCATCTTTAGCCTTCAAGCGCACCGGACCATAAAACTCACTCTCGGAAAATAATTTGTGGGAATTAACCTCATGCTGCAAGTTGTTTACGTATTGACTCAAACTAGCGTAAGAAACATGGATATTATCCAAGTTTTCGTATCCGTATTGACTGGAACGTAAAGAACGGACTGGGACAATCTTTTTTTCAGCACCGAATAAGTGATCTTCTGGATTTTCTGATAGCGGGCTGGCCCCAAAAAGGTACGTTAAAAGCCAACGATATCCTACCAATTGTTGAGCAATTTGAAACAACAGCTCTGACTGTGCCCCTTTCTGACTATCAATAGAATAATTTCGTTGAAAAATCTCAATAATTTGAGCACTGGGTGAATAGTTAAAATGAATGCCACACATGATTTGACGAAAAATTCCGTAGCGTCTCACGAGCCATTTGCGATAATCATCCATCCAAAAACGCTTAAACGTCTTTCTTACAAAATTAACATCATCTTCATCAAGTTTGGGTGGCATCGACATCGGCCAAATAATCTCACTTGGTTCTAGTGTTCCATGAAGAATAGACTGAAGTGATCGCATTTGTAGGAGCACTCCTTTGGTGGTCGTGTGTTTATCCGTAACTAATTCTTCCATACACTCAGCAAAGTCAGTCTGAAAGTGTGTTTTCCCTCGTCGATCACCTAGTTCACGTCTGTGAGCATAGCGAGAGAGACTGTCACGATTCAGATCAATCCGTTCCTCCTCGATCTCGATGCCAAACGAACCAGCAAAAAGTTCGTTTGGTGAGTTAACAAATTTTGCTTTGCTTCCCATTTTCATCCCTCCAAACCTGTTGATAATTTCACGAGTAGTTGATAGGTGAAATTTCCAATAGTTTACACCGCTCACGTGACACGTCAATAGGATTTACTAAACTAATTTCATTTCCGTCACGATTACTACTTTTGCCATCCATAAAATTTGAAACTTGAATAAATAAAAATACATTTCGACTGCAAAAGGATCACTTTTGTGGCAAAATGAAACTGTATATATTAGGAGGGAATTGAGATCATGATTGAAAAATATTTAATTGGAACTTACACCATTAATGCTAGCCAGGGGATCTACCAAATCGAGTTAGATACCGACAAAAAAAGATTACAAAATACTCAATTAGTAGCCGAGATTGGGAGTCCTACATATCTTGCCGAGTCAAAAGCCCACAAGATCTACGCCGTTGATCGTAATATGGACGAACCAGAACTCCGTGGTGGAGTAGCAACTTTCGATGGTAAAACCATCCCAGCTAAAGAAATGCAGGAATGCATCGAAAAAGGTACTTCAGCCGCCTTTGTTTCCATTGACGAAAGACGCCAATTTGTCTTTACCGCCAACTACCACATGGGACACGCCAGCGTTTACAAAATCCAAGAAGATGGCACTTTAAAGCTTACCGATCGTGCCCAAGATAATGGAATTCCTGGGCCACTTCCTGAGCAGGCCGACGGACCACACCCTCATTATGCCAATCTAACTCCTGATAATCGACTGGTAGTGTGTGACCTTGGTCTTGACCGCGTCTACCTCTATGATGTTTCTGATCAAGGTAAATTAAACTTAGTCAGCGAAGTCAACGCTCACCCTGGCTTTGGACCACGAAACATTACTTTTGTTCCAGGAACTGGCAAGGGTTACCTTGTTGGTGAACTAAGCAGTAAAGTTGCTGTGATTGACTACAACGAAGAGGCTGGATTATTCACGATTCAACAAATTGTTTCAACCATTCCTGACGATTGGGAAAGTCACAACGGTGCTGCTGGAATCAAAGTTTCAAAGGACAACCGCTTTGTCTATGTCTCAAACCGTGGTAACGATTCAATTGCGGTCTTTAAGATTAAACCAAATGGTGATTTAAAACGAATTCAATTGATTTCAAGTGAAGGTGAATTCCCTCGCGACTTTAACTTTAGTGCCGATGAATCAATGTTTATCGTTGCTAACCAAAACAGTGACAATGCTACTCTTTACTCACGAGACGCCGATACCGGAAAATTAACTTTGATTCAAAAAGATTTCGAAGTCCCTGAAGGTACCTGTGTGGTTCGACGTGAAAACGTTGACTAATAATTTGTCATTAAAAAACATTTTATTAATTTATGAAGTGCTCTGTAATTGTTAGACATTAATAAGCTCCAAAATGGTTAGGTAAAAACTAACTGATTTGGAGCTTTTTATTATGACTAAATATTCTTTTAACATTAAAGCAAACATTTCAGGTAAGAAAAAAAGACTCACACAGATTAAATATCGGTATGAATCCTTGAAAGTATGGATTTATAAAAAGGCTAACACCCAAAATGGATGTTAGCCTTTAAACTTATTAATCTAGCATATTTTTAAATCACAAACTTACTTGGTTTCTTTTCGGTCTTTAAACCATTTTCCTAAGCCAAAGAAGCTGAGAAGTGACAGAAGCATGGTTCCGATCAGGCTTAAGAAGCTATCAGAACTTTGACCAGTTTGTGGTAACGTCGTCTTCTTTTCAGACTTTTTAGCTGGCTTAGCTGCTGGAACTTGCTTTGCTTGTGGTTTAGCTGGTTGAGCCGGTGCTTTAGCAGGAGTTTGTGGGGCCTGCTTAGCCTTCGGAGCTTCCGGTTGTGCGGCCGGAACTTCCTTTGGTGCACTTGGCTTAGTTGGTTCTGGTTGTTCCGGTTGTGCTGAAGGTTTCTCTGGTTTGTTTGGAGTTACCGGAGTTTCTGGTTCAGCATTCTTCACATAATGAATTGGGGTATCTTTCCCTAAATCATTGTGATCGATCGGATATGGTGTGCCAGGGACCAACTTGTTCCCGTTCTTATCAACCGGAGTATATCCAGGAATGTCAGGGATAAGTGGGTTACCGGCATCACTTGGGTTGTTGGGATCATTTGGATAAACGATTGGGTTACTGCCCGGAACATCAGGAACTAAGTGACCTAAGGCATAGTAGACAACGGTTACTTCAGAGTCGTTGGAATCAGCGTTAACCGTTGCTTGTCCAACTGAAGCAGTGTTGGTGTAGTAACCATTGATAACTGGCGAGTTAACCCCACTCAAGACGTCACTCTTAGTCGTCCATGCACTGTAAGTTACCTGACCAGTAACTTGATCAAACGTTGCCGTTCTAGTAAAGGTAGTTGATTGAACCACATCATCAGCTAACTTGTTACCATTCTTATCAACGTAGTGAATGGTTCTAGTAACGTTCTTAGTGAGATCAGTCTTACTAGTTCCGTCAGGATACTTTGGTCCAGTTGGGTTGTTTGGATCAACTGGTTGACCTGGAGTTCCTGGATTGTCTGGCGTAACTTCCTTAGTCTTGTGTTTGAGCACAACCGTAAAGGTTGGACCATCAGTGTTGAAGGTAAAGCCATCACTTGGGTAACCGTCGGATACTAATTCATATCCTTGCGCTTCTAACTTAGCAATTTCATCTTTCGTACTGTAATCGGCCTTGCTACCAAACTTACCATTAACAGTATCACTAGTGATAAGGGCATTGCCTTTATCCTGATCCACGTAGTTAATGTGAACGACTTCATCGTTAGCGTTGTAGGTAACCGTGACACTTGAATCTGGTGTGTCAGCCGTTGCAGTTTCAGAACCAACACTTGTCTTATCTGGAGTGTATCCCGTAATGGTTGGGGAAACAATTGAACCGAAGACGGCGTTCGTTGAAGTCCAGTTACTGTAAGTTACTTTACCAGTAACTTCATCAAAGGTGGCCGTTCTGTTGAACGTAACCGTTTCAATGCGGTCTTCTGAAGCTTTACTACCATCAGCGTAAACGTAGTGCACCGTTCTCGTAATGGTCTTGGTCAAGTCATTCTTGCTAGTACCATCTGGATACTTTGGTCCAGTTGGGTTGTTTGGATCAACTGGTTGTCCTGGGTTTCCTGGATTGTCAGGGGTAACCGTCTTCATCTTGTGTTTCAAGACAACCTTGAAAGTTGGATTATCGGTATTAAATTCATACCCATTTGGATAGCCGTCAGTGACTAATTCGTAACCTTGGGCCTCTAAGCTGGCAATTTCGTTCTTTGTACTGTAATCAGACTTAGAACCGAACTTACCGTTTAAATTGTCAGTTTTAATAACCCGGTTACCATCATCTTGGTCAATGTACTGAACATGAGCCTGTTCATCGTTAGCAGTGTAGGTAACCGTATCAGTCGAGTCGGTTGAGTCGGCAGTAGTAGTTAGAGCACCAACGGTTGCCTTGTCAGGAGTGTATCCTGTAATTTCGGGCGAATCGATTGAATCGAAGACCGCGTTCTTAGTAGTCCAGTCGCCATAACTGATGATCTTGCCGGTAACCTGGTCAAAGGTTGCGGTCCGAGTGTAAGTAACCGTTTCAGTACGATCATCGGAGGCTTTACTACCGTCAGCGTAGACGTAGTGCACCGTTCTCGTAATGTTCTTAGTCAAGTCATTTACACCAGTTCCATCTGGGTACTTTGGTCCAGTTGGGTTATTTGGATCAACTGGTTGTCCCGGGTTATCTGGCGTAACCGTCTTGGTTTTGTGCTTAAAAACAACTTTGAAAGTTGGGTTGTCGGTATTAAATTCATAACCATTTGGATAGCCATCAGTGACTAATTCGTAACCTTGGGCCTCTAAGCTGGCAATTTCGTTCTTTGTACTGTAATCAGACTTAGAACCAAACTTACCAGTTAGATTGTCAGTTGTAATAACTCGGTTGTTGTCATCTTGGTCAATGTACTGAACGTGAGCTTGCTCATCGTTAGTAGTGTATGTGACTTTAACGTCTGAATTTTTCGTATCAGCAGTGGCAGTTTAAGAACCAACAGTTGCTTGATCAGGGGTATAACCGGTAATGGCTGGTGAATCAACCGAACTAAAGACATCATTGTCAGATGTCCAAGCACCGTAAGTTATCTCACCAGTTACTTCATCAAAGGTGGCCGTTCTGTTAAACGTAACCGTTTCTACTTTGTCATCTGCGGCTTTACTGCCATCGGCGTAAACGTAGTGGATGGTTCTCGTAATGGACTTAGTCAAGTTGTCCTTGCTAGTGCCATCAGGATACTTCGGTCCCGTTGGGTTGTTAGGATCCACTGGTTGACCTGGGTTTCCTGGGTTATCTGGCGTAACTTCCTTGGTCTTGTGCTTTAAGACAACTTGGAAGGTGGGATTATTGTCACCAAATTTGTAACCACTTGGGTATCCGTCGGATACCAACTCGTAGCCTTGTGCTTCGTAACCGGCAATCCGATCCGCAGTACTGTAATCAGATTGACTACCGAACTTCCCGTTTAAGTTATCAGTTACTAGAACTTTATTGCCATTATCTTGGTCAATGTATTCAACGTGAGCCTGTTCTTCATTGGCAGTGTAGACAACGGTATGAACATCGTCTTTTCCTTCAGCAGCATCACCCGTTACACTAGCTTGACTTGGTGTGTAACCAGTAATTTTGGGAGAATTAATGACTGGGTTAGCGTTATCGGCTGGCTTCCAGTCACCCCAAGTAATTGAACCAGTCTTTTCATTATTAGTCCCCGTTCTAGTAAATGGAACGGTAACAACCTGGTCTTTTGCCATGGTCTTGCCGTTAGCATCAACATAGTGAACGGTCACGGTTCCTTTACCACTGTCATCAGTAACTGTACTCATGGTGTCACTGTAGATCACGGTATGAACATCATCCTTACCTTCAGTGGCATTTCCAGTAACCGTTGGCTGATCAGGAGTCATATTGGTAACGGTTGGTGAAGTGATTACTGGATGAGCATCTCCTGCTGGCTCCCAATCGCCCCAAGTAATGTTACCAGTCTCGTTATCTCTAGTCCCTGTTCTCGTAAACGGCACGGTCATCGTCTTATCTGGTGAAACGGTGTTGCCGTTAGCGTCCTTGTAGTGAACGGTAATGGTACCTTGACCACTATTATCAGTTACTTGACTGGTAGCGGGGCCATAAGGGACCTTGGTATCTGAACCTGGATCCGTAATTGGGTATGGATAAGTCCCATCTGGACCTGGTTTTAATGGTTGACTTGGATCATGGGGGTCCATTGGAATCATGCCAGGAATATTGGGTAATTGAGGTTGTTGTGCTTTAGTAGGATCGTCTGGTTGCGTTTCGTATGGAACATCGTGGGATCCATTGTCAATCGGATTGCCATTGGAATCAACTGGAACTAATTTTCCCAGTTGAGCAACTCCAAAGTCAATTTTCCGTGATTGTGGCACATAAATTGACAAAAGGATAATTCTACCGTATCCATCAATACTCCAAGAATACTGCTTGTTAGCAGGATCATACATATAATTTGCATCAATGTAATAAGTATCTTGACCATCACTACCTTGAATTAAATTACCATCTTTATCAAAGAGTTGAACTTTCATACCACCATGATCATCAGTCTCAGTATAAACAAGACGATAACCCTCTCTATAATATTCAGTCCACACAGTACCAGGAACACCAAAGTTTGAAACAGAGCCGGACGCGTTAGTAGGTTGTGTAGAAATATAATAAGTGGTTGGGATTTCTGGTGGTAATCCACTTATCGTATAATGTTGACCAGCAATTCCCTTGTAAGTTTTAGTAACCATTACTTGCCCGGTATCACGGTTAGTCCATGTAACTACTTGATCAACAACCTCTGGAGTTATAATTGACATCTGACCAAGTGGAACAGCACTATCACTAGAATTGTTATAGAACCACTCTTTAATAAGTGAGTAACCATCTGGTTGGTCGGCATTGAAACCAACTCCAGTATTATGATCATCCCACTTGTAGTAATGCAATCCATCAACGTTAGTGGAAGACAAAGTTGTACCATTATCCTTTAATAGATAAGTTCCAATTACATTACCATCAGCATCAATTTCGTTTACATAAACAGTTCCATCACCATTACGATCAGTTGACCAAACTAACCACTTAACTTTGGTTGTGCCTTCTGGGGCATTAACACTTACATATCCGTAAGTATAGTGCTCTTCATCAGGATCGACCCAAGGAACTCCTAGTGCCTTATAATCTGGATCTTGCATGTCAACGTTGAATGGTTGTCTTTCGGCAAAATTGGTAGTTGCAACTTTAGCTTGACCATCATCGGTGGCTAAAGCTGCCGCCGTTTGCTTCATGGTTGCTGCTTGATCATCAGTCTTTTGGTTAGCAGCTACCGCAGCGTCTTGTTTATTTGCTGTGTTATCACTTGTAGTTGCTTTCTGATCGGAATTTTGATTTGCTGATTGATCTTTTAATGCATTGGCTACTTTATTAGTCGTGTCATCATTCTTAGTTGCGTCTTGCTTAGTGGCATCAGAGTCAGCTTTTTTATCAGAAGACTGGTCCTGTGATGCATCATTCTTCTGACTTGAAGCATCGTCACTATTATTGGCGTCTTGGTCAGTTGCTTGGTCTTTTGCTGAATCGGCCTTTTGATTGGTAGTGTTGTCATTTTTAGTGGCATCAGCGTCAGCTTGCTTATCTGATGTGGTGTCATTATTTTTGGCTATGTTTTGATCAGAAGACTTATTTTGTGATGAGTCGGTCTGCTTAGCTGAAGCGTCATCATTCTTGGTAACATTTTGATCAGTTGTGTCGTTTTGTGATGAATTAGCCTGTGTATTTGCTGCCTCATCACTATTGGTGACGTTCTGTTCAGTTGCCGGATCATTGGTAGTCTGATTTTGCGGTACTACAACTTGCTTATCAGACGAATCACTATTTTGTGAATTCATCTGAGTGTTATTAGTAACGTCCGCTTTCACATTATGTTGATTAGACATAAGGATTCCGCCTGAAATCCCGGCTGAAAACATGGTGACTGTAATGGCACTGAACAGCCATCGTTTACCAGCTTTATACATCTTATAATGTGTTTTGCTATCACGATTAAACATATAAATAAAAACCTGCCCTTCTAATTTCAAATTAATCTATACTTACCGGCCTACTTAGCCTTAAGTAATTATTGCACAATCTGAAATTAAATTGAACACAATCGTATTTTATACAACATGAGTAAAACAAAGGCATACATGGCAGTGTTTTCCACGATTAACCAATGCATGGAGGTAATTGTTTCTCATTGTGTGTAAATAAAACGAAAAATCGTAATGGTTTTGTAACATTAGCTGCGTGAGTCCAATGATAGCAACGTAATTCTAACTTTTTCCTAATAATAATTTTAAATGTTAATTAATGATTGTACATAATGAAAATGACAGCCAAATTCAACGCCAAGTATAGCAACAAGATACTCCGCAAGCCCCGTTTACTCGCACTATGTGAGAATTACCGTGAAAATTAATTTGCTAATAAATCATTAGCAAAACATAAAATCATTTCTTGTGATGTTTGCCAACATTGGTTCTTAGTGGGTTACATGGTCGCTTGTGAATAAAATTATAAAAGAAATCACATTATATTAATTATAATTAAATTCACATTCATTATTCTCTTAATGTGTAAAAAGCCTTAATTACCCGAAAGAGTTAGAACAATTCTCGCTAGTGAATAACTCTCTTCAAACGGTTTGATGATAAACGAATTTCTAAAAAAAAGGATTCATACCAATTTAAATCGGTATGAATCCTTAGAAGTATAAATTTATATAAAAAGTCTAAATATTATATGACGCTTTATTATTGAAAATTGCTTTTTTCCCATCTAATTATTCGTTATCAAGGTCACTGTCGATGTCATCTTTAACATCTTGAGCTTTGTTCATAAAGTTCCCCTTACTGCTTTGTAGGTCACCTTTGATCTTATCCATGGTGTCACCAGAGATAGCACCCTTAATTTGCTGTGCCTTACCTTGGGCAACGTCACTCAAGTTATCGATGCGATCAGCAATATCGTCTAAATCATAACGATCTTCAAGTACTAAGTAACCTAACACGATGTTTGCACCCAAACTAAAACCTAAAAGTAAATTCTTCATAATGACCCTCCTAATATTGATTAATAATTCAATATAATAGTATCATGCCTGTAAAATAATAACTAGTAAAGACTTCCCCCCATTAAGATATTAATTAAGAATTAATCCAAAAAAGACACCTCATTAATTTAAGGTGTCTTAATTAATTTTATAGTTTGTGAGCAAATGCCAGCATAATCATGTTAATTCCTGCCACTAACAGGACAATTCCCACAATTATAGCTAAAACCTTAGCAGCTAGACTTGGGTCTAACAGTAAGAAAATTCCTAAAAATAGTGTAATAAGATCAAAAACAAGTGATGTCCAGAAGACCCCACCGTTAAACTTACGAATGTGATCAACTACAATCAACTGACAGATTGAGTAAACCAGAATCCAAACTGCAAATAGGATCCCTAGGGTAAAGGTCCCAGCGTGAACGTTAAACAGGAACAATAGTGCTAACAAGATTTCAATCGCACCACCAATTAACATCGTAAAACTTCGATAGCCAATTTCTTGACTTAACTTTCGATAGACCCAAATTGATTTTACTCCGGCAACTAATGCAACGACGGCGAATATGATTGCCAAAACAGCAGCACTTGTAGTTGGGTGGAAGAACATCAAAACAGCGGCTAATAATAAGACAACGCCAAATAGACATTCAAACCAATCAAATCCCCATTTTTTATCTTCGTACATCATAAATATGACCTCCAATTGTTTGTTTCAACCATATTTTACCACATCTACTTTTGCTGATGCTGTTGAGCTTCAATGGTTCGCTTGGTGTCACGCTCTAGGACGGGTTTTAAATATTCACCAGTATAACTATTTTTCAGTTTGACAATCTGTTCGGGTGTTCCAGTTCCAACTACGTATCCACCAGCTGCTCCACCTTCTGGACCTAAGTCGATCACGTGGTCAGCCTCTTTAATAACGTTTAAATTGTGTTCAATGATCAGAACGGTATTTCCCTTATCAACAAGTTTAGAAAGGACCCCAATTAATCGCTTAATGTCGTCAGTATGAAGTCCCGTAGTGGGTTCGTCAAGAATATAAAAGTTATTTCCAGTTGAACGCTTATGGAGTTCAGAAGCTAACTTCATTCGTTGTGCTTCTCCACCTGACAAGGTATTAGCTGGTTGACCTAATTTCACGTAACCAAGTCCCACGTCAGAAATGGTCTGCAACTTTCGCGTAATCTTTGGGATGGCTTTGAAAAACTCTAACGACTCATTCACGGTCATGTCAAGAACTTCAGCGATATTTTTTCCCTTGTATTGAATCTCAAGCGTTTCAGAATTATACCGTTTTCCATGACAAACTTCACACGGAACGTAAACATCAGGGAGAAAGTTCATCTCAATCTTCAAGATTCCATCACCATGACAAGTCTCACAACGACCACCCTTGATGTTAAAACTAAACCGTCCCTTTTTATACCCGCGAAGTTTGGCCTCGTTAGTTTGGGCAAACAAGCCCCGAATATCATCAAAGACTCCAGTGTATGTAGCTGGATTACTTCGAGGGGTTCGGCCAATCGGACTTTGATCAATACTTACTAGTTTTTCAATGTTCTTCCATCCAGTGATTGATTTATACTTGCCTGGTTTTTCCGAATTATGATTCAGCTTCTGGGCCAAGGCTCGTTTTAAGATATCATTAACCAACGTAGACTTTCCGGAACCAGAAACTCCCGTCACCACGTCAAACTTACCAAGTGGAAATTTAACGGTAATGTCTTTGAGATTATTTTCTAAAGCACCCTTTAAGGTGACGTTTTTGCCGTTCCCCTTTCGTCGTTTTAAGGGAACGGGAATAAACTTCTTTCCAGAAAGATATTGACCAGTTAATGATTTCGGATTTTGAGCCACTTGTTCTGGAGTCCCGGTGGCAACAATCTTACCACCCTTCTCTCCTGCTCCTGGACCAACATCGATTAAATAATCGGCCGAACGCATCGTATCTGAATCATGTTCAACAATGACCAATGTATTACCTAAATCACGCATTTTTTTCAGGGACTTAATTAACCGATCATTATCACGCTGATGAAGACCAATGGATGGTTCATCAAGTACATACAAAATTCCTGAGAGATTTGAACCAATCTGGGTTGCAAGTCGAATTCTCTGTGCTTCACCACCAGAAAGCGTTCGGGCCGATCTGGAAAGGGTCAAATAGTTCAATCCAACGTTTTCCAAAAATTCCAGTCGATCACAGATTTCCTTAATAATTGGATGAGCAACTACCGTATCTTGTTCACCAAAAGTGAGTTTACTAAAGAATTGGCGTTCATCGGCAATATTCATATCAGAAACTTCTCCAATGTGTTTGCCATTAATCTTAACTGCCAAAGCCTTTTCGTTTAATCGGTACCCATGACAAGTCTGACAAGTTAATTCTGTCATGTACTTTTCCATTTGTTCTCGAGTGAAATTACTGTTGGTTTCATGATAACGACGTTTAACGTTGTTAAGGACCCCTTCAAAGGGAGCGTCGACATCACGAACTCCACCAAAATCACTCTTGTAGTGAAAATGGAACGTTTTCCCCTTGGAACCATTCATCAATAGATCACGCTGTTTCTTTGGTAATTTACGGTATGGAGTATCCATATCAATATTAAAGGCTTTACAAGCCTGCTCTAACATTGCTGGATAGTATTTTGAGCTAATTGGATTCCATGGTTCAATTGCTCCCTCATTAAGCGTCTTATCTTGATCTGGGACCACTAAATCGTTATCGACTTCCAACTTAACTCCTAATCCATCACACTCAGGACATGCTCCATATGGGGCATTAAATGAGAAAAGACGCGGTTCAAGTTTTCCAACCGTAAAACCACAAATCGGACAAGAGTAATGTTCCGAAAACACCATCGGCTCTCGCTTACCAAGAAAGTCAGCAATGGCGTATCCATCACTTAGACGTAAAGCTGTCTCAAGTGAATCTGACAATCGTGAATTAATCCCGTCTCTAACGACAATTCGGTCAACTACCACGTCAATGTTATGACGCTTATTTTTATCTAAATCAAAATCTTCGGTCGCATCATGGATTTCACCATCTACTCGGACTCTTACAAAGCCTTCCCGCTTAATCTTTTCAAAAACTTTTTTGTGTTGCCCCTTTTTGTCACGGACAACTGGTGACATAATCTGCAATTTAGTTCGTTCAGGGAGGGCCATGATTTCGTCAATCATTTGATCGACGGATTGACTAGTAATGACCGTTCCATCATTTGGACAAATTGGCGTCCCAACTCTTGCCCACAATAAACGTAAATAATCATTAATCTCAGTGACAGTTCCAACGGTTGAACGAGGATTTTTTGAAGTTGTTTTCTGATCAATTGAAATGGCTGGACTAAGTCCCTCAATCGAATCAACGTCAGGTTTATCCATTTGACCCAAAAATTGTCTAGCATAAGAGGAAAGACTCTGGACATAACGACGTTGACCTTCAGCATACAGAGTATCAAAAGCTAAAGAACTCTTACCTGAACCAGATAAACCGGTCATTACCACCATTTTATTCTTGGGGACATCAACATTTACGTCTTTTAGATTATGTTCACGGGCGCCTTTAATTTTAATGACGTCATTTGCCATCTAACCACCTCACTTTTTCTTTTTCTCACCCTTAAGCTGCATCACGGTATCCCTTAAGTTAGCAGCTTGCTCAAAATCAAGTTTTTTGGCTGCAGCTCTCATTTCGTCCTCTAAATTATCAATCATTTCCTTTTGATCCTTAGCACTCATTTGGTCAAAATCGGATTCAACAAAGCTTCCATTAGTATTATCATCGTTGTTTTTCTCGCCCTGTTTATACGCAGAAATGGCCTTAGGAATTGGTTTGATAATGGTCTTAGGGGTAATGTTGTGTTCCTGATTGTACTTCATCTGAATGGAACGACGACGGGCAGTTTCATCCATCGCGTACTTCATCGAATCGGTAACGTTGTCCGCGTACATAATAACATGTCCGTGTGAATTACGAGCTGCTCTTCCAATTGTTTGTACAAGGGAACGTTTGTCACGCAAAAAGCCTTCCTTATCAGCATCCAAGATTGCAATCAATGATGTTTCGGGAACGTCAATCCCTTCACGCAACAGGTTAATTCCAACTAAAACATCAAACTTACCCAAACGCAAATCACGTAAAATTTGGGTTCTTTCGAGGGTTTTAATATCACTGTGCAAGTATTTTACTTTAATTCCCAAATCTTTTAGATAATCGGTTAAATCTTCTGCCATCTTCTTGGTTAAGGTCGTAACGAAGGTACGTTCGTTATTTTGAACTCGTTTATTGATTTCACCAACCAAATCATCCATTTGATCTTTCGTGGGACGAACTTCAACGGTTGGATCAAGTAGTCCAGTTGGACGAATAATTTGTTGGACAACGTGATTAGTCTTGTCCTCTTCATATGGACCCGGAGTGGCTGACATATAAACTACTTGATTAACCCGTTTTTCAAACTCAGGTAACTTTAATGGTCGATTATCAAGCGCGCTGGGAAGTCTAAATCCATAATCAATTAATTGCTGCTTTCTAGCCTTATCACCGTTAAACATTCCACCGATTTGCGGAACCGTTCGATGTGATTCATCAATGAACATCAAATAATCTTTGGGGAAAAAGTCCAATAATGTGTATGGAGCTTCGCCAGGTTTTCTGCGGTCCATATAACGAGAATAATTCTCAATCCCAGTTGTATATCCCATTTCACGCATCATTTCAATGTCATAGGTGGTCCGTTGCTTCAATCTTTGAGCTTCAAGTAGTTTGCCCTTTTTCTCAAAGTTAGCAACCTGTTTTACCATTTCATCCTTGATTTCAGGTAAAGCCACATCCATCGTTTCCTTGTTAGTCAAGAAGTGAGTGGCAGGAAAAATTGTAATCTGTTTTCGTTCACCGATAACTTCACCAGTCAACGTGTCAACTTCAGTAATTCGGTCAATCTCGTCACCGAAAAATTCGATCCGGTAGGCATGTTCATTTCTAGAAGCCGGAAAGACTTCTACTACATCACCATGTACACGAAAGCGACCACGTTGAAAATCAATGTCGTTTCGATCGAATTGAATGTTAACCAACTGACGCAAAAAGACATCGCGCTCTAGTTGTTGTCCAACGTGCAACGAAACCGTATGGTCCTGATATTCTTTTGGACTTCCTAAACCAAAGATTGAGGAAACTGAAGCCACAACGATAACATCGTTTCGTTCTAGTAGAGCACTCGTTGCTGCGTGGCGGAGTTGATCAATCTCGTCATTAATCGAAGCATCCTTTTCAATATAGGTATCACTGGAAGGAACATAGGCCTCAGGCTGATAAAAATCATAATAACTCACAAAATATTCGACCGCATTATTAGGAAACAACTGCTTGAGCTCACTATAAAGTTGCCCAGCTAAAGTTTTATTGTGCGATAAAACCAGCGTTGGCTTGTTAATGTTCTTAATGACATTTGCCATGGTGTAGGTTTTACCAGTTCCAGTAGCACCCAAAAGGACCTGATCACGATCTCCATTTTTGATTCCTTGAGTCAATTCCTTAATGGCTTCCGGCTGATCACCAGTTGGAGTAAATTTCGAAACTAGGTCAAAATTATTATTCGTTTTTTTAATCATATTGGCACCTCTTCTTAAACTCGGAAAAAAAGGAGAAAGTATTAACTTTCTCCCATTACTTATAATAATTCTAGCATACGAACATACTTTCGCAAAGCAATTAGACCAAAGCTTCCATACAAAAAGAGCAGATCGACTCTGCTCTTTTTTCGTTTAATCTTTAGTTTTAAGCTCTTCAACGTAATTGAAAACACCTTGACCTGCAGTTCCGCCATCGCCGACTGCAGTCGTAATTTGACGTAAGTGTTTCTTTCGCACGTCACCAACCGCAAATACACCAGGTATCTTAGTTTTCATTTCATCATCCGTGTCGATCCAACCTTGTTCATCTGTGATGCCAAGGTTTTTGAAGGCAGCTGTCATTGGTAAAATACCAACGTAAATAAACACACCAGAAGCTTTAATATTAGTGGTTTCACCAGTCTGGTTGTTTTTAACCGCAACCCCGGTTACTTTTTGACCGTCACCTTCAATATCAGTAACGTTACTGTTCCAGACAAAATCGATATTGTCCTTATCGAAGGCCCGCTTCTGCAGAATCTTCTGGGCCCGAAGTTGATCACGTCTGTGAATGACCGTAACGTGCTTTACGATATTGGATAGATAAGTAGCTTCCTCAATCGCAGAGTCACCGCCACCAACGACAACAACGTCTTCGCCTTTAAAGAAGGCGCCATCACAAACCGCACAGTAAGAAACACCTTTCCCACTGTAGTCTTGCTCACCGGGAACTCCGAGTTTCTTGTACTCAGAACCAGCACCAATAATTACAGAAGGAGCCTCATAGTCACCGTCTTCAGTCTTAACAATCCGCTTATCGCCATCAATGTCAATGCCCGTAACGGTTCCGTAGCCATACTCAGCACCAAATTGAGTACTCCCATCGTACATTTTTTTAGATAGATCTGGTCCTAAGACTGATTTAAATCCGGGATAATTCTCAATTTCGGCGGTGTTGTTCATCTGTCCACCATAGATCCCACGATCAAGCATTAATACAGATAGTTCGGCTCGTGATGCATACAATGCTGCCGTCATTCCTGCTGGACCAGCACCGATTACAATTACATCATACTTTTTTGCCATTATATCGCCTCAATCATTATTTATTGTTTGTTACTTTCTTTAACTCGTCAAGAACTGGTTCGTAGTTTGGTTGATGAGTAATTTCTGGAACTGCTTGGCAATACAAAATTTTGCCTTCAGCATTTACCAAGTAAACCACCCGAGCTAAGTGACCAAAAGCCGGGATGTATAAGTGCATGGCTTTTCCAAATGAACCATTAAAATCAGAAAGAATTTCCATGTTGTTAACACCGTGAGCGGCACACCAATTTTTTTGGTATTCAATTGGGTTATTTGAAATGGTAACAAATTTAATTCCCTTAAACTTTGATGCTTCTTGGTTAAAACGAGCAGTTTCTAAACTACATACCTTTGTCTTTAAGTTAGGAACCACACTAATCAACGTTGTCTGACCCTTTAAATCATCAGTCGTAACATCTTTCCCTTCAGCATTTTTTACGGTAAATTTTGGTAGATAATCGCCAACCTTTGGTTGATCATCACCCATTAACCATGATACTGGTAGTCCACCTAATTTAATTTTCATAACCAAAAACCTCCTTGACTAATATCAATTGTACAAAATTATATTATCATAAACTGAATTAAATGTTTAATCATTATACTTCAAAATAAAAAATGCCGGCAAAAGTCGGCATTTTAATCTAATTTTTCTGTTGTTCGTCTTCCTTAGTCAGCTTTTGACCAAGGTTCTTAATGTATTCACGTAATTCTTGCTCAATTTCAGGGTGTTTTAAACCAAAGGTAATGTTAGTCTCAAGCCAGCTAAGCTTATTGCCGGTATCGTAACGATCACCCTTAAACTCATGAGCAAACACTCTTTGAGTTTGATTTAAGGTATTGATGGCATCGGTTAGCTGAACTTCATTCCCCTTACCTGGCTTAGTGTGTTCCAAAACGTCAAAGATCTGTGGAGTTAACAAGTAACGTCCAATAATTGCTAAATCACTAGGAGCGTCCTTAGGATCTGGCTTTTCAACGAAGTTTCTCACATTATAAAGTCCCTTTGAAACCTCGCTAACTGGTTCAATTACTCCGTATTTAGAAGTCTCTTTATGAGGGACTTTCATAACGGCAAGGGTTGAAGCTCCCGTCTTTTCGTAACTATTCATCAATTGTTTGGTGAGCGGAGTCGTATCTTCCATCAAGTCGTCTCCAAGCATAACCACAAATGGATCATTTCCAATGAAACTTTTGGCCGTTAAAACAGCGTCGCCAAGTCCACGTGGATAAGATTGTCTAATAAAGTAAATGTTCATATCATTAGTCTTCTGAATTGACTTGAGCATCTTTTCTTTACCCTTTTTTTCAAGGTTTTCTTCAAGCATTACGTTTGAATCAAAATGATCTTCAATGGCACGCTTGCCCTTACCAATCACAATGACAATGTCTTTGATTCCAGAAGCCTTAGCTTCTTCAACAATGTATTGAATGGTTGGAATATCAACAATTGGTAACATTTCCTTTGGAAGTGCTTTCGTTTCAGGTAAAAATCTTGTTCCTAAACCAGCGGCAGGAATAACAGCTTTAGTTACTTTTTTCATCTTCTTATATACCCCTTTTATAATTAACCTTGTTCTGAACGTCCCTCTCTAGACATTAAATTAGAAATCGCGTCAGAAACGGTTTCTTCATTATTAATTACTGCATGAATTGCGGATGTAATGGGCATTTCTACCCCACGTTGTTTTGATAATTCAAATGCAGCTTGATTGGTGTCGATTCCCTCGATCACCATGCCCATGTCTTTAACAACGTCATCCAATTTCTTACCCTTGCCGAGCTGATAACCAGCCCGCCAATTGCGAGAATCAGAACTAGTTGCGGTGACAATCACGTCACCTACACCAGACAATCCGCTAAAAGTTAATGGGTCCGCACCAAATGATACACCTAAACGTGATATTTCCGCAATACCACGGGTCATGAGGGCTGCTTTTGCATTATCACCGTAACCCAAACCTACCAAGGCTCCAGCTCCTAATGCAATAATATTTTTTAAAGCCCCACCAAGTTCAACTCCAATAATGTCGTTATTAGTATAAATTCTGAAATAATCATTCATGAATAATTTTTGAAAATGCTCAGCAGATGGCATATCATCGCTCGCAACCGTAACTAAGGTAATATCACGTCTAGCAACATCTTCAGCTTGACTAGGTCCAGAAAGGGCTGAAATCGACTTACGATTTTGAGGATCAATTTCTTCTTGCAATACCTGAGACATTCGATCATAGGTACCCTTTTCAATGCCCTTACTTCCATGGATGATATATGGTTTCATTTCTAACTTGCCCAAAATTTTGTTAGCTTGATTTGCAACCGAACGAGTTGCCTGTGATGGAACAATGAATAAAACATCATCGGCTCCTTTAAGTGCCTCTTCCATGTCAGCATAAGCTTTCATCTCTTTTGGAAAGGTAAAGTTCTTGATGTAATGGGAATTAGTGTGCTGATTATTTAACTCATCCACCTGTTCCTTGCTTTTCGACCAAATTTTAACTTCATGCCCATTTTCAACTAAAATATCGGCGAGCATGCTGCCCCATGATCCTGCACCGAGTACTGCGATTTTTTCTGTCATTATTTAAATTATCTCCTACAAATCACTTAACTACCGTAGTACCAGACTAACTGGTCGTTTCGTCTACGATAAATTAAAACAAATAGTGCTACTACGAATAATAAAATGGAAAGCAACTGTGATACCCGGATTACCCCGAATAACATTAAACTATCGGTCCGCATGCCCTCGGTGAAAAAACGTCCAAACGAATACCACATCACGTAACTTAAAAAAACTTCCCCACGCTTAAAGAACTGCGGGGCATGTCTCATAATCATCAAGACAGCAAATCCTGCTAAATCCCAAAGTGACTCATATAAAAACGTTGGTTGGCGGTACGCCCCGCTAATAAACATTTGATTGATGATAACGTCAGGTAAATGTAAATGCTGTAAAAATTGAAGTGATGTTACCGCTCCAAATGCTTCCTGATTCATGAAATTACCCCAACGACCAATTCCTTGAGCCATAATGACGGTTGGAGCGGCAATATCTAAAATCTGCCAGACTGACAAATGATGTTTAAAACAAAACCACCAAATAAATAATCCAGCCCCGACTAAAGCTCCATAAATGGCAATTCCACCATCCCAAATTTGAATAATCTCATCTAGATGATGGCGATAATAACCCCATTGAAAAACCACATAATAGATTCGAGCCGAAACAATCGCAATTGGAATCGCCCACAAAATCAAATCATATAAGACATCTTCATTTAAGTGTTGTCGCTTAGCTTCTTTCATTGAAAGGTAAACGGCAATCAAGACAGCGGCAGCGATAAAAATACCATACCAGTGGACCGCAATTGGTCCGAGATGAATTGCAACCGGATTTAATGCCAATATGCTAAACACAACTTCCACTCCTATTCAGGATCCTTATTAGCATCTTGGCTAATATCTTTCTTATTTTGTTCAACTGCTTGTTCTTCGTGTTTTTGCTCCTGGTTGTTTTTAGAAGCATTTTCTTTGATTAATTCATTTAAATTGTTATCAAAGACCTTAGTCGCATCGTATCCCATTGAACGAGCCCTAAAGTTCATCGCAGCGGTTTCAATGATAATGGCTAAGTTTCGACCGGGTTTTACCGGAATCGTCAATTTCTTCAAATCAACGTCAAAGATTCGAGTTGTTTCACGGTCGGTCCCAAGCCGATCATACTTAGTATCCTTGTTCCACTGGTCCAAATGAACGATTAAGTCCACTTTTGATTGAGAACGAACGGCACCGGCACCAAACAGGTTCATTACATCAATAATTCCAATCCCACGAATTTCTAGTAAGTGATTAAGAATCTTGGGAGCTTGACCAATCAAGGTTTGCTCATCTTGTTGATAAACCTCAACTCGATCATCAGCAATTAAACGATGACCACGCTTAACAAGTTCTAGCGCCGTTTCACTCTTACCAATTCCAGAATCACCGGTAATTAAAACACCAAGTCCATAAACTTCAACCAAAACACCATGAATGGACTTTCTTTCGGCTAACTTAGCTTCAAGATACGTCGTCATATTACTTAGAATTCTAGAGGTGGTTAACTTTGAACCTAAGATTGGAATGTGAGCCTTTTTGGCGGCTGCCACTAACTGCTCAGGTGGTTCTAGTTGAGTAGAAATAACAAATGCAGGCGTTTCTGGTTGACACATTTTGGTCATTACTTCTTTTAATTTTTCATCACTCATTCCCTTTGCAAATGAGGTTTCAGTTATCCCAAAGATCTGAATTCGCTTGGCTGGGTAGTAGTTAAAATATCCAGTCAATTCCAGTCCCGGACGTGAAATGTCACTAGTGGTAATGGGACGGTCTAAATATTCACGACCCCAAAAGACACTAAGATGAGTGTTCTTTACTAAATCAGCTACCGTTACACTCTGAGCCATTGGACCTACCTCCAAATAAAATTAATTTACTTAATTCTAACACAATCAGACCTAATTTAGGCGGTTCTTAATTTTATGCAAAATAAAAGAAGCGCCCATTAACTGGGTGCTTCTAACTAATTATTTTGAAACATTTCAATTCCAATCTCATGCGGTGAACCATCGTAAATTGCCGTTTCTTTAATCTCTAATTGATTCTTACGATTTTTAACCTTCATGTGAACAAAGGTCGGATCATCTTGTAAAGCAGAATACAATTGACTTTCCGAATTTACCGGAACATTGTTAACTTCAACAATTAAGTCACCCGTTTTAAGTCCCATCTTATCGGCTGGAGTGCGGGGTTTAATCCCAATGATTCGGATTCCATCAACCGCTTGACTAATCTGATTCCCAGTCTTTCGGTCAACGCGATGGAAGTGATACATGATGATTACATAAACCACTGCCAATAAAGCAATCGCGATGATAACGTAGTAACTATTTCTCATAAAGTAAGCACCCGCCGTTAGTAAAATGGCTAACAATGCGAGTTCTCCAATCGCGTTTGAAATCCGTGGCATTAATTCATTTGGCAAATGGTTAACAAACTTGAAGCGAAAACCAATCAAAAACGGAACAACCAAGAAGGTTACATGTGCACCAAAAATATTAAAAACTGGCCACATTGGTACGATCGTTTCGATTAATTTACCAGGAATCATCAGTACCAGCGGAATCACAGCTAACTCATTGTATCCATAAGATGCCACTCGGTTTCCGCGCCGATTCTTTGAAACCTGAGGAGAGTTAATTGTCCTACCATTCATCTTCAAAAAGATAAACATTAGAACCAGCATGATTGTGATTAAGGCTAAGTAATTGGCCGATCTTGATGCGTTCATATTCACGGCACCAATAAAGTCGCCACCCTTAATCATCGGGATTGAATAATCATTGAAGAAGACCCCAACAAAAACTGATCCAAATAAGATCAATGTCGGCACTAAGATTCCTGGGATCAGTAAACTAATGGCGATCAATAATTCATATAATAAAATCCAATTTAAGGACACTTCAATCCCAACCAAAGCAGTTAAAATTGATCCAACAATTCCCAGCACAATTAATGATTTAAAAAAGACCCATCCTTCGTGAAATTTAGGGTTAACAGCACTTTCAAATAAGCGTCGTTCTCGATTTACTCTTCGATTGTAAACGAAGAAAACGCGAATAAGTGCAAACCAAAAAGCTGGCATAAAGACAAAAAACAAAATATTAGTCGCAACTGACATAATGAACTTCCTTTTTCGTTATTTTGGGTTCTTCTGTTTTAAATTCCACTGCAAATACGCGTTAATGAATGGATTCAAATCACCATCCATCACTGCTTGACCATTACCAGTCTCATAATTGGTCCGATGATCCTTAACCATTGTATAGGGATGAAAAACATAAGAACGAATTTGTGAACCCCAACCAATATCAAGCTGCTTACCCTCAATCTTGGCTTTCTCTTCTTCTTTTTTCTCTTGTTCACGTTCGTACAACTTTGATTTTAACATATTCATCGCTGTAACTCTATTCTGTAATTGTGAACGTTGGGCCTGACTTGAGGTGACAATTCCAGTTGGTAAGTGGGTAATTCGAACCGCTGAAGAGGTTTTGTTAATATGCTGTCCACCAGCACCGCTTGATCGAAAAACATCAATCCGGAGATCTTCTGGGTTAATGTCAACGTTCACGGTTTCATCAAGCTCTGGCATAACATCAACGGAGGCAAACGACGTATGACGCCGCCCTGCTGAATCGAAGGGTGAGATCCGCACTAACCGGTGAACGCCTTTTTCTGATTTCAGGTAACCATAGGCGTTGGTTCCAGATACTAAAAATGTCACACTGTTGATCCCAGCAACGTCACCTGGTTGATAGTCTTCGACTGAAACCGAAAAGCCGTTTTGTTCGGCCCATCGTTGATACATCCGAAATAACATGGACCCCCAGTCTTGTGATTCAGTTCCACCAGCTCCAGGATGGATCTCAACAATTGCATTATTTTCATCGTATTTCCCATTCAAAAGTAAACTCAGCTGATAACTACTAAGTTCCTTTTGGGTCTTGGCTAATTCGTCATCGAACTCTTTCTTTAAATCATCATCACTAACTTCTTCAAGGAGTTCGAGGTTAACCTTTAAATCTTCCACCTTTTTAGCCAGTGAATTAAAATTATCATATTTTAATTTTAATCGATTGTTCTCATCAATTAATTTCTGGGCTTTTCTTTGGTCATCCCAAAATCCCGGTTCAGCCATTTTAGCCTCATTAACCGAAATATTTTCACTTAGTTGATCCAGGTCAAAGTGACCCCCTAAAGCCAGCTACGGCTTTTTTAATCTTTTCGACCTGTCCACGTGCTTCACTTAATTCCATTTCATACTCCTGAAGATGAAAAAACGGAGACCAAAAGTCCTCCGTTCTTAAACTATCTTTCCATATTTTGTCTGATCTCAGCTTTCATAAACAACCTAGTGACATCGTAGTCAATATCAGAGACCATTTCTTCAAACATTCTAAATCCTTCACGTTGATACTCAACTAACGGGTTTAATTGACCATAACCACGAAGACCGATTGACTCTCGTAATTGGTCCATTGAATCGATGTGGTCAGTCCAGTGTGAATCAACCACCCTAAGCACAACCACTTTTTCAAATTCAAGCATCTGTTCTGGATCCTGGAGCTCTTTTTCTTTCTTATCATACTCAGTATCAACGAGTCCCATCAAGTATGCCTTAATTTCATCACTTGATTTTCCCTTCAAGTCATCAATGCTAATTTGATCGGGACTAACTAATGAATTAATCGCAAAATCAAGGATGGTTTGGAGATCCCATTTCTTTTGATCTCCCTGAGTGTGCAAGTTGACAATTCGATTAACCGTTCGTTTGATCATTGGCATAATAACCCACTTAAGTGACTTATTTTCGTCAATCACCTTACTACGCTCGCCATAGATTACATCACGTTGTTGACGCATCACATCATCGTACTTTAACACGTTTTTACGTGAATCATAGTTATTACCTTCAACTCGTTTTTGAGCCGATTCGACCTGCTTCGTGATCATGTGACTCCGGATAACCGCATCATCGCCCTCAACTTTCATCGAATCGAGAATGCTTTTAACCTTATCTGATCCGAAACGACGCATCAAATCATCTTCAAGTGAAAGATAGAATTGGGAATAACCAGGATCACCTTGTCTTCCAGAACGTCCACGTAATTGATTATCAATTCTTCGTGACTCGTGTCGTTCGGTCCCGATAACCGCTAATCCACCTAATTTGACCACTCCAGGTCCAAGCTTAATATCAGTTCCACGACCGGCCATGTTGGTTGCAATGGTAACAGCTCCTTTTTGACCGGCGTTAGCAACAATGTCAGCTTCTTTGGCATGATTTTTTGCATTCAAAACTACGTGAGGAATTTTTTCTTCATCAAGTCGCTCTGAAAGATATTCAGAAGTTTCAACCGCAACCGTACCAATCAGGATTGGTTGTCCCCGTTTGTGTAAATCTTTAATTTTGGCAATAACAGCGTCAAATTTTGATTCCAAACTTGGATACAAAACATCTGGCTCATCAATTCTAACAACCGGTTTATTGGTTGGAACCGCAATGACATCCATGTTGTAAATTTCTCGAAACTCATCCTGTTCTGTCTTAGCGGTACCAGTCATTCCAGCTAATTTACTGTACTGTCTAAATAGGTTTTGATAGGTGATGTTAGCCATCGTCTTGCTTTCTTCTTGGATGGTAACACCCTCTTTAGCCTCAAGTGCTTGGTGAAGCCCATCTGAAAAACGACGACCTTCCATGATTCTTCCGGTAAAGGAATCAACGATTAAAACCTCGTCTTTTGAGACAACATAGTCTTTATCCTTTTCCATCACGTAATTGGCACGTAAAGCCTGATCCAAATGGTGGGTTAAAGCAGTGTTTTCCGTATCGTAAAGGTTATTTAAATTGAAGTACTTTTCAGCTTTTTCAATTCCAACATCCTTCAAAGAGACCGTTTTAGTCTCTAAATCAACTTTAAAATCCGTTTTAGGATTTAGTGTCTTGGCAAATTTATCTGCCTGCATGTAAAGCTTGTTTGACCCACGAGCTTCACCAGAAATGATCAATGGGGTCCTGGCTTCATCGATTAAGATCGAATCAACTTCGTCTACGATGGCAAAATTAAGTGGGCGTTGAACCCGATCTTCTTTATAAACCACCATGTTATCCCTTAAATAATCAAATCCAATCTCGCTATTAGTTGAATAAGTGATGTCGCTATCATAGGCAGCTCGTTTTTCTTCCGGATTCTTATCAGCCGAGTTCACCCCGACCGTTAAGCCTAGCCAATTGTATAACTGTCCCATTTGAGTGGCATCACGTTGTGATAGGTATTCATTAACCGTAACGACATGAACACCTTTCCCTGATAAAGCATTCAGGTAGACGGGCATTGTAGCCGTTAACGTTTTCCCTTCACCAGTCTTCATCTCAGCAATATTACCCTCATGAAGGACAATTCCACCCATAATCTGGACTCGAAATGGATTTAGTCCGAGCACTCGTCTGGCACCTTCACGGGCAACCGCAAAAGCCTCAGGTAACATGTCATCTAAGCTTTCACCATTTTGATAACGCTTTTGAAATTCTGGAGTTTTAGCTTGTAATTCCTTATCACTTAATTTTCGATATTGTTCTGAGTATGAGCTGACCTTATCGGCGAGCTTTCCTAATCGTTTCAGTTCGCTTTTGTCGCTTTCAACCCATTTCTTTAAAAGGTTTGTTGCCATTGATTGATTTCTCCTCTAGTGTCTAAACCGTTTTTGTTTCTCGAATTCTCAGTCTATTTTCTTATTCTAACATTTTATCAAATCAATTAAAAATTCATCACAAAAAAACAGAAATATGATATTTCTGTTTTTTCTAACGATCGGTTTTAATTAACCCATAGTCCCCATCATGTCTTCGATAAACAATATCAGTGGTGCCATCGGTGACATCAACATAGACAAAAAAATCATGCCCAATCAAATTCATCTGAATAATGGCATCTTCCGAAGTCATCTTCTGTAAAGGAATCCGCTTTTTCCTAACGATCTTAGATTCAGCTAATCGTTTATCGGGATCATTAAAAACGTGGGATAACTTATGCTCAGTTAATTCTTCATTTACCTTTGAGCCATATTTATCGATCTGTTGCTGGATATCGTGAATCGCGATATCAATGCTTTTGTGAATGTCATCAGAGTTGCCCTCACCTCGCAGTAAGAAGTTCGGTAGGATAATAGTGATTTCAGCTTTGATTCGTTCGTTAGAATAGTTCATAAGATCAACATGAGCAGTCCCTTTCACGTTTACATCAAAACGTTTATCAATTGTTTTGACGTGATGATTAATGTAATCACGGAGATCACTGGTGATTTCAACATCATCACCTCTTAATTTAGTTTCAAGCATTTTAATCTCTCCTATGCTTAGTATCATTGTCTTCAAACGAATCTCTTATAACTATTATAAATTCTAATCGATTAAATAACAATCAATACTAACGTGCAAGGGTAATACTTGAGACTTTCTTAACCCCATACGAATATAACAGTTTAGCTGCTAAGTGCAGGGTGGTTCCAGTCGTATACACATCATCAATCAAACAAACCTTTCTCCCACGTAGGTTGTTAGTCGACCACTCCGGCTCAACGTAAAATGGTTGTTTTAAATGCATCCTATCAAATTTATCTTTTTTGGACTGGGGTAAGCCCTTTTTTGACACCGCTCCTAAGACCTTTTGATATTTCACACCAGCTAACCACCCCTCAACCTGATTAAACTTTCGCACCTCAAACGTTTTCTTACTAATCGGGATGGGAACAATCATACCGCCGTCGTTATGGTCAAATATAAAAGACTGAAACTGACTCTGAAATAGTCGCCTTAACCGATAATCACCCTGAAACTTGTACCGAGCCATATAATCACTCACTTCATCATATGGAAACAACGCATGATTAATTAATTTGGGACCAGATTGATCTTCCCAAATTTTACAATCATCACACAACTCTAATTTCACTTGCTGCTTGCCACAATCTGGACACGCCGTTTTTAAATCAATGGGACAAAAAATTTTTTGACATTCATCACACATAATTGGCGGGACAAAGGAACGAAAACTTAAAATAAAGGAAATCCTCATATCACTTCTAATAATTTGATTACACCATAAACATTTATTCATTATTTTTTAATTTCATCCCTCTGCGATTCATAGCCCTAATCTCATTTTGGGCGCTAGTAATTCGTCTTGAAAAACTGCCCACAAAAAAATCAACGTTACCGGTCGGTCTGGTCCTTTTTCGACCCACTCTTCCTGCCATCTGAACTAATGACGACGTAGAAAAGACCTCATCGTCGGCTCCCAGTACCATTACATCAATATCCGGAAAAGTCACTCCTCGTTCTAAGATGGTCGTAGTAACCAAAAATAACACTTGCTGGTCACGCATGGCTTGAACCTTTTCCATTCGTTTCTTGTCAGCAGAATAAACACATTCCCATACCTTTGGACCACGGATTTGTTTGCTTAAAATCCGATCAACCACCGGTAAATCTTTAATCTTAGGAACAAACAATAAAAATCTTCTTCTAATTGCAACGTTACGCTGACACATTTTAATTAATTGATGGGGTAACCTTCCCTTTGATAATTGCATCCGCCATTTTCTTGACAAGTGAACTTTAATCACGGGCAATAAATGACCATGAAACCTGATCGGCAAATAACTCATATCTCCATTTCCACGCGTGATTTGGGTTCTCAGTCGTTTACTTGGAGTGGCACTTAACATGATTCTTTGTCCCGTAGTCTTTAAGGCATGCTTTACGGCAAACTCCAGGTTAACGTTGTTAACGAATGGAAACGCATCAACTTCATCAATAATCAATAAATCAAAAGCATGAAAGAAACGCATGAGTTGGTGGGTCGTACAGACAGTTAGTTGACAATATCGGTAATCATCCTTACTTTTACCATGTAATAAAACCATATCAAGGTTAGAAAAAGCCGCTTTAAGACGCGGATAAAGTTCCGAACACACGTCAACTCTGGGAGAAGCAATGGCAATTCGAAATTTACGTTCAATCGCCCATGTTAATACCGGAAAAAGCATCTCGGTCTTACCCGCTCCAGTAACCGCCCACAGTAGATGATCACGGTGATGTTTTACTGATTCAATCATCCTTAACGCACAGTCTTTTTGATTTACAGTTAGCGTCCCATCCCAAGTCAAAACATTACTTGGAACCACAACACGATTTGTTTCTAGGACACTAACCAGTTTCATCGAAGAATCAATTCGCCCCATTTCGATGCAATTGGGGCAGTAAAAAATATGATTGGGAAGTTCACATTTTGATTTTTCACAATTGAATCCACATCGGTTACAATGAATAGTAGTTTGATTAACCGTTACCGCTAATTCAAAATTAAGAAGTGGATCACTTAAAAGCATCGGATCAATCAAAGTGCTTGGCGTAAGTCTTCCCATTAGTTCTTTTTGATCTTTGATCATTAACTATCCGCCTCCATTTTTAAATACGAAGAACAGGAATAATTTAATGCAAAATTCTTTTTTAACCATTAAACAAGCTGGTCAAAATGAAATTATTATCAAAAAATCAAAGTTTATTGCTTCTGTATCTCGTGTCACGGACGAAGCGAGTGCTCAAGCATTCATCGCCAGTATCAAAAACCAAAATAAAAAGGCTAACCACAATTGTTTTGCCTATGTCATTGGCCCAAATGATGATGTCCAGCGAGAAAGTGACAACGGCGAACCCAGTGGGACTGCCGGGATTCCAATCCTGGATGCCATTAAAAACATGGAGCTTCACGACACAGTAATCGTAGTAACAAGGTACTTTGGTGGCATCAAACTAGGTGCTGGTGGCCTAATTCGAGCATATAGTAACTCGGCATCGGATGTGATTGAAAGGGTTGGAATTAGTAAAATGACGCTTAAAACTGCACTTACTATTTCAGTATCCTATAAGTTAAATGATAAACTCCAATATTTTCTTAAACAAAATAATCTACCAATTACTAACGTTGAATATGACACCAGTGTTCGGGTAAGCACCGCCATTTCAAATCATGTGATTGATGACTTCAAAACAAAAATCAACAATTTGCTTGCAGGAGACGTTCAATTCAAGATTGGTAAGGAAGCTTATTTTGAGAGTCCAGTTTAGTCTAAAAAGAGTAGTTCACCTTCAATGAACTACTCTTTTTTGTTTGATTTGGTTTTATGCTTTGCCTTGGTTTTAGTGATTTCGTTTTCGTGATTAGCCTTACTGGTTGTTCCAGTCACAACGCGTTTAATCAAATTAAGCAAGGGTTGCCGGTTCTTTCCGACTAATCCAATGGCTTCCACAAAAAGCTCAATCCCAATCAAAGTGGCAACCGTCAACAACACTGATCCCCAGAAACTGGACAATGGATAGAGTAAAGAGATGAAAGCGAAAATTAACGCAATTCCGTAAATCACCAAAACCGTTTGTCGGTGGGTCAAACCAATCTGCATCAACCGATGATGTAAATGGTGCTTATCAGCGTGAGAGATGGGCTGTTTGTTCAAAATCCGCCGTAAAATTGCATAAGCGGTGTCCGAGATTGGGACTCCCAAAATCACAACGGGAATAATGACCGATATGAAGGTGGCGTTTTTAAGACCTTGTAAAGAAAAGACCGAGATCATAAAGCCAATTAATAAGGATCCCGTATCCCCTAGGTAGATTCGAGCTGGGAAAAAATTATACGGTAAAAAGCCCAAACAGGAAGCGGCAAAAGTAAAAATCATGATTGACACGTAAACGTTACCGACGTTTAAAAAGAATAAGCCGATGATTCCCATCGTAGTCAGAGCAATAATGGCAATCCCCGTCGCTAGTCCATCCAGTCCATCGATTAAATTAATTGAGTTCGTAATCCCGAGAATCCATATCCAGGTAATTGGTAGACTTAACCATCCCAGACTAACATCATCAAAGAATGGGAGCGTAATGGAGCTCATCTGAATGCCCGCAAAAATGTACACCCATAGTGCTGCTAGTGAGATCCCAATCACCTTTTGTCGTGGCTTCAATTCAAAAATATCATCAATGACCCCCGTCATAATGATAATAATTTCTCCGCCCAGAATTCCCCACAACTTACTAGATGGAATTTGGTTTCGCAAAAAAACGCAAGTCGTAATGGTATAAGCAATAAAAATTGCCAGACCACCCAACGTTGGCATTGGAATTTTATTTACACGTCTTTTATTCGGTTTATCAATGGCGCCAATTTTGAATGCTAAAATTCTGATAAAAGGGGTTAAAACCGCCGACATTATCATCGTTGCAAACAAATAGACGAATATTTCAAATTTCAATTAAGTATGGCCTTCCACGATTAAGTTTATATTCAATTATACAAACGGAAAATAACAAACACAAGCTTCCCTTTATTTAATTTAATGATAATTAAATCTAATGATAACAATTAAAATTTTGGTTTGTTTTTTAGTTCATTTCATATATTATATTAAATATAGAAATAGCTAAATCAATCACATACTTTTGAAAGGAGTCAAACATGCAAAATAAAGAAGAAAAATCTCAAAAAGATGCTCCATTGTTAACTCAACTCGGTATCTTTGGGGTCATTTTATTCGTCTCAAGTCTAATCTCAGCACTCTTTCCAGCCAACTTTCCAGTTCCAACCCCAGTAATTGGGTTGGTGATATTATATTTGTTATTGACCTTTAAAGTCATTAAACCAGAACAGGTCGAAAAGGTCGGATCATTTTTTATTGGAATCCTAGGATTCCTTTTCGTCCCTTCTGGAATTCAATTAGCGGCCTCCCTCGACATTATGAAACATTCTGGCGTCAAACTAGTGATTATGATCATTATTTCGACAGTCGTCATGTTGGTGTCGGTGGCTTTAGTTGCTACTTTTTTGATATGGGCCCGCAATAAAATTTTTGGCAAAAAACAAGACATTGATAAGGAGTAACCAAATATGCAAACGGAACTATTAAAATTTTTAGGCAATCCAATGTTTGGAATTGCTTTATCATTGGTGGTCTATCTGATTGGATCATTTCTATTTAAAAAATTTAACGGTTTTTTTCTTTTTCAACCATTATTTGTTGGGATGGTGCTCGGGATCTTTGTTCTCTGGTTAATGAGCAAAGCAACGGGGATTAACATTACCTGGATTTACACTCATCTGTATAAGCCAGGTGGTGATATTATTTTTTGGTTCCTCTTCCCTACCACGATTGCTTTCGCAGTCCCACTCTTCAAGCGAAACGACATCGTGAAAAAGTACTGGTTTGAAATTTTGTTATCACTAATAATCGGTTTAACCATTTCGGTAATCATCATGTACTTTGTCTCCAAGTTAATTGGATTAAACAAGTCGGAAATTGCTTCCATGCTTCCGCAAGCTGCCACTACCGCAGTTGCAATGCCAATCGCCCAAGGCATTAACGGTGTGCCAGCAATTACCGCTATGGCATGTATTTTAAACGCTGTTATTATTTACGCACTTGGCGACTGGATCATTAAAATATTCAGATTGAAGAACCCCATCGGAATTGGATTGGGGCTTGGAACGGCAGGACACACCCTTGGATCAGCTAAAGCCCTTGAACTTGGTGAAGTTCAGGGCTCCATGGCTGCGATTGCGGTGGTCATTATTTCGGTGGTCGTTGATATCATCGTCCCACTATTTGCTCATATTGTGCACCTTTAAATCCAAATCAAAAAAGCTAGGCTATGTTTAACATAGCCTAGCTTTTTGTTCTATTATTCACTTAAATGATAGTTATACGTCGATACAATGATGTCCTGACGTGAATTCAAGGCACTTCTTAATCGAACAGCAGTCTGATTATGAAGGACTTGTTGCCAGTAGTGTTTTGGTACAAACTGAGGAACCAAAACCGTCGTAGTATAATTGCGATCCTCATCCTGTTTTGCAATAACATCACAGAAACGAAGCACTGGATCGACAACCGAACGATACGAAGTATGAATATCGACAAATCGAATGTCTGGATACTCTTCCTTAAACTTCGTTGAAATTTTCTCTTCTTTTTGCGGATTATCGGCAAACGAAACGTGCATGGCAATGACATTGTCACCAATCGATCTCGCATAGTTAATTGCTTGTCTAGTAACTTGGGTAACATTTCCCACTAACACGATTACCGTTGAACCAGCATAGGTATGATTCTCATAATTAGGATCAGTTGAAATACGCAGCTGCTCAGCAATTCGCTGATAGTGAAGATGAATTTTGTAAAACATCAAAAGGAGCAACGGCATGATAATGAGATATGGCCAAACGTTTGCAAAATGAAGTGCAAACAGGAAGAAGACTAACATCACTGAGATGAACGCTCCAATAAAATTAATGACAGCCTTCACCGGCCACAAGCCATCTTTATTTCTGAACCAGTGAACAATCATTCCAGATTGAGACAACGTAAATGGAACAAACACACCAACAGCATAGAGTGGAATTAAGAGATTAGTTTTACCTTTAAAGAGGACAATTAAAACAATCGCACCTAAAGCTAACGAAATAATTCCATTTGAATAACCTAGTCGGTCACCCTTATCCAGGTAGGCATGTGGCAAATATTTATCTTTAGCCATGTTGTAGGCCAAAATTGGAAAGGCAGAGAAACCAGTGTTAGCAGCAACAGCTAAAATCAAGGCAGTTGCAAGCTGAAGTAAGTAGTACATGATTCCGTGACCAAAGACATTGGTACCAATCTGTGATAAGACGGTATCCTTAGCGTTAGGAATAACTCCCATGTAGTAACTTAGAAAGGTAATCCCAGCAAAGAAGATTCCTAAAATAATGGCCATGATACCTAATGTATTGGCAGCGTTCTTTCGTTTTGGTTGTTTAAAGTTTGGAACCGCATTACTAATGGCTTCAACTCCAGTTAACGATGCTGAACCAGATGAGAATGCCTTAAAGAATAATACCAAGGTCATTCCCTTAACTGAGGTATTCAGTGGAGCATACGCATGATAAGTAATTTTATTAGTTAAAATATTATAAGCACCAACAATGATTAAAATGATAATCATCACAATAAATAGGTACACTGGAATAACCAGGAATGAAGCTGAATCATGCATTCCACGAAGATTCAAAATCATGATAAATATTACAATTAAGATTGCAATCGGAACCTGATAATTATATAGCGCAGGGATGGCAGAAGTAATCGCTTCAGTCCCAGAAGTCGTTGAAACGGCAACCGTTAACATATAATCAACTAATAGGGACCCACCGGCAACTAAACCAGCAGTGTCACCCCAATTGGTTCGGGCAACAACGTAGGCACCTCCACCAGATGGATAAGCATAAATAATCTGTCGATAAGATAATGTGATTGCGGCTAACAGAACCAACACTAGCAGTGCGACCCACATTTGATACATTAATGCCGCGGTCGATAAGGTAATCAAAACGGCAGTAATCTGTTCAGTACCATAAGCAACTGATGATAAGGCATCAGATGACAGCAATGCTAAACCTTTGAACTTAGTGAGAGATTGACCAGAGCCTTCCGTTGTCTTAAGCGGACGTCCAATAATTAATCTTTTTAAATACCGCCACATTTAATCCATACTCCTTTAATATGTCATATTTAACCTAGTAAAACCGTAATTTTAAAGTCAAATGCAATTGTACTACATTAAACTAGATAATTCATCATAATTGGAAATAAAAAAGAGTCCATTCGGACTCTTTTTTATTAAAACTTAAATTACATCATTCCACCCATTCCAGGTTGTTGTGGAGCAGCTGGTTGATCATTATCATTTTTTGGTTGTTCGGCAACAACGGCTTCAGTAGTTAATAGAAGAGCTGAAACAGATGCAGCGTTTTGAAGTGCTGAACGGCTTACCTTAGTTGGGTCAACGACACCAGCTTTGATCATATCTTCGTACTTGCCAGTCAATGCATTGTAACCAATGCCTGGTTTTTCGTCTTTCAAATGATCAACAATAACTGAACCGTCAATCCCAGCATTTTCAGCAATTTGTCTTACTGGTGCTTCTAGGGCTTTAACAACAATGTTAACTCCAGTTGCTTCATCACCTTCAGCAGGGATTTTATCAACGTCATTCAAGATGTTGATAAAGGCTGTACCACCGCCGGGAACAAATCCCTCTTCAACAGCGGCTCTAGTAGCATTCAAAGCATCTTCAATTCGGTACTTACGTTCTTTAAGTTCAGTTTCAGTGGCTGCACCAACTTTGATAACAGCAACTCCACCAGCCAACTTAGCTAAACGTTCCTTCAACTTATCACGGTCAAAGTCAGAATCAGTGGCATCAATTTGTTGTTTGATTTCATCAATTCGTTTGTCGATAGCTTCTTTGCTACCCTTACCTTCAACGATAGTTGTGCTGTCTTTAGTAACGTTAACCTTATTAGCTTGACCTAACTGATCAATGGTAGTGTCTTTTAGATCTAATCCAAGATCAGAAGTAATTACAGTACCACCAGTCAAAGTAGCAATGTCTTGGAGTTGTTCTTTACGACGATCACCAAAGCCAGGAGCCTTAACAGCTACAACATTAAAGGTTCCACGCATCTTGTTCAAAACTAAGGTTGGAAGAGCTTCTCCACCAATATCATCAGCAATGATCAAGAGTGAACGACCTTGTTGTACGACTGATTGAAGTAATGGCAAAATGTCTTGGATATTAGTGATTTTCTTGTCAGTAATTAAAATGTAGGGATTATCTAGGTTAGCTTCCATTTTTTCTTGGTCGGTAACCATGTATTGTGACATGTATCCACGATCAAATTCCATACCCTCAACAACGTCTAAACTAGTGTCAACACCACGTGATTCTTCAATCGTAATAACACCATCATTACCAACTTTTTCCATTGCATCGGCAATCAAATTACCAACCTTTTCGTTAGCTGATGAGATTGAAGCAATTTGAGCGATATCTTCCTTGCTAGTTACTTGGTGACTCATCTTGTGAAGACTATCAACGGCTGTTCTAGTAGCTTTTTCAATTCCTTGACGAACTCCAACGGGATTAGCACCGGCAGTAACGTTCTTCATACCCTCTTTAACAATTGCTTGGGCAAGAACAGTAGCGGTAGTAGTACCATCACCGGCAACGTCATTCGTTTTAGAAGCAACTTCAGATACTAACTTAGCACCCATATTTTCAAAGTGATCTGGAAGATCAATTGCTTTAGCAATGGTAACACCATCATTTGTGATTGTTGGATCTCCAGCTTTTTCTTCTAGAACAACGTTACGTCCCTTTGGACCCATAGTTGTTTTTACAGTGTCAGCTAACTTGTCAACACCATTTAACATCGAATTTCTAGCATTTTCAGAAAACTTAATTTCTTTAGCCATTATTATCACCTCATATTAATTAATTTATTTTTATTATTTAACGATTGCAAGTAAATCTTTTTCGTGCATTACAAGGTATGGAGTACCATCATATTCAACCTTTGTCCCTGCATACTTATCAAACATGACCATGTCGTCTTCTTTAACAGAAGGGGCAACTTTTTGTCCGTTATCAAGAACTCGACCCTCGCCTACAGCGACAACTTTACCCATCTGTGGTTTTTCTTTAGCGTTATTTGCTAAAACAATTCCACCGACGTTTTTTTCTTCTGGTTCTTGCACTTCGACAATTACGCGATCTCCTAATGGTTCTAACACGTTAATCCCTCCAATAAATATCTTTATTAAATTTTAGCACTTGCACTTATCAAGTGCTAACTTACATTCTTAATATATTATTTTTTCACAACTAATGCAAGAACTTTGCCCGATAAAAATAAAAAAGCATCCAAAATTGGATGCTTAATCTTTATCATAATGATCAATAAAATAGATCAATGTTTGCAGTTCATTAGTCAAATCAACATTATGAACTCTAATTTCCTTTGGAACCGATAATCGGACTGATGTGAAGTTTAAAATTCCTTTTACACCCGCTTTGGCAACTTGATCAGCAACTTGTTGAGCAACTTTACCAGGAACTGTGAGAATCACAACACTGATTTGTTGATCTTTAAGCTGTTTTACCAATTGATCCATTGGGTAAATTGGAACCCCACCTTGAATGGTATTAACATTTTTAGGATTAACGTCAAAAGCAGCGGAAATTCTAATATTACTATCCATGTGGAAGTTAAAATTCAAAAGGGCATGACCCAAGTTACCAACACCAATCAATGCTACATTGGTTAATTGATCTTGGTTCAAGATCTTCTTGAAAAATTCTAGTAAACTGTCTACGTCATATCCATAACCTCGCTTACCAAGGGCACCAAAATATGAAAAGTCACGACGAATTGTAGCAGAATCCACTTGAATTGCGTCGGCCAATTCATTTGATGATATTCGTTTCTTTCCACCGTCATGTAAAATATTTAAATAACGATAGTAAAGCGGCAATCGTTTCGCGGTTGCACGTGGAATTTTTGTCTCAGCCATTTTCAAATCTCCTATTATTATTGTCGAGATTAATAAGTCACAAAATTAATTCTAACATAAAGAAATTGTTTGTGAAATAATATAAAAATGAAATCAGCTGAAAAGCCCCACAGGGCAGGATAAATTAATTTAATAATTTGTTGTTAACGATTTATTTTTCATTTTGAGCCCACTCAAATTCTAATCCTGGATCAGCATTTAGTGAAGCTTTTCCTTTTTCCTGATGGTGCTGCATTGCCGCTGCAGCAGCTCCTATCATAGCTGCATTATCTCCACACAACTTAAGCGGAGCCTTGACAAATTCCACATTTTCCTTACTGGCAATCGCATCTAGTCGATTTCTAATGCCCTTATTCGCGGCAACTCCGCCAGCTAAAATAAACTCTTTTACAGGATAATTTTCAAGCGCACTTTGTGATTTTTTTGCCAAAACGTCCACTACGGCAGCTTCAAAACTAGCAGCTAAATCGTTCTTATTTAGAGTCTTTCCAATCTGATCGGCATGGTGAACGGTATTGATAAAAGCACTTTTAAGTCCACTAAAACTAAAATCATAATTACCATCTGATTCCATCGCGCGTGGAAAATTAAAAGTATCCCTTCCCTTTTGAGCCATTTTGTCAACAGTTGGACCAGCTGGATAATTAATTCCTAAAACTCTCCCAATTTTGTCAAACGCTTCACCTGCGGCATCGTCTCTAGTCTCACCGATGATTTCAAACCTACCTTCTGCAGGCATAAAAACAAGCTCCGTATGACCACCAGATACCACAAGTGCCATTGCCGGAAACTCAATTGGCTTAATAAAGTTAGTAGCATAAATATGTCCTGCAATGTGATTAATTGGAATGAGGGGTAGATGATGAGCCCAAGCTACCACTTTGGCAGCGGTGACTCCAATCAAAAGTGCCCCAACCAATCCTGGGCCATAGGTCACAGCTACCGCCGTTAAATCATCGTATGTGACGTTTGCACGTTTCAAAGCATCATTTATACAAATGGTAATCTCTTCAATATGATGACGACTAGCCACTTCTGGTACCACACCACCAAATCGCTGATGACTTTTAATCTGAGTTGCAACGACGTTTGATAAAATTTCTTTACCATCCTTGATAACAGCAACACTTGTTTCATCACAACTACTCTCAAACGCCAAGATCACACTATTATCTTGCATTAATCCTCACCCGTCTCTAACTATCTTCCAAAATTATTTGGTGCCACTTTTTGCTTGGATAAATCCAGTTTCATTACCACAGCATCTTCACCATCATTATAGTAATCTGGATCAATTCCAACCTGAACAAACCCAAGATCCCGATTCAAATCTTGAGCTTTAATATTTCCCAATCGAATTTCGATTGAAACACTTTTAAGTCTCATCAGTCGTGCTCTTCTGATAACCATGGTAAGCAAAAAATATCCCAATCCGCGATTTTGGAATTTGGGTAACACCGCAATATTTTCAACGTGACAATTCTTACTATCACGAGAAATCGAACAACCGACAAAAGCAATCAATTCGTCGGCTTTCCTAATTACCAAGTATAAACTGTTTTTGTGCTTTTTTAGATCATTTAGGAAACGTTCTCGATCCCAAGCTGCCTTTTTGTCGTAAACCTCTTCTTCAACATTCACAATGTCAGGGATGTCAGTAATAGAACCCTTGCCAAAATAGTAATCGACTCCATTCACATCAACAATGTGATTTTTAATCTGAAGTCCACGCTGAATCTTGGCTTCTTCCTTTTTTTTAACGTTCTTTTTTAACCATGCCTCAATTTTCTTCAACATAAGACTCGTTTTCCCTCCCCGGGTTTAACTTTTGCCAGTCTGCTTGTGCTTTGGTTAAACGAAGATAATTGGGATTAAAATTGTTAACATCAGCAATTGGTTCTTGCTTTTCCCCATAGATACCAATTTTAGCTGCCTGTGGCAGGTTATCAATTCCAGTCATATATTTGAAATTTTTCCCAAAATGTTGTTTTAAGCGCTCGGAAAAATGAGCAACATCACTTCCAACGAATACGATGGGCTCATCAAACTTGTCCAGTTCAGTCATCCACTTATCAAAATTAACGTGTTGATCTTTAATTACCGAATCGGGACCACGATCGGAAGTCCGGTACAGACCAGTAAACAAATTATCGTTTCTACCATCAAATAATGGCACTACCAACTGGTCGTGTTTTTGCACGTTTAAAACAAGCGCCATGAGACTTGAAATGCCAACCAAATCAATATTCAATGTATCGGCCAAAACTTTTCCAACCGTGGTGGCAATTCTAATCCCAGTGTATGAACCAGGACCATTACTTACGACGACCCGATCCAGATCTTGTGGAGTTAAATTGGCATACTTAACCAACTCTTCAACCACCGGCATTAAGTATTCAGCATGTTTTCTATGCGTTGTCATCGTGGTTGTTGCTAGCACCTGTTCGTCTTTTAAAACTGCCACAGTTAATGGTTGATTAGAGGTATCAACTGCTAAAACGTGCATATTATTTACTTCCTTCTTTATTCAGCTTCTTCCATTTAATTTCGGCAATCGATTTAATATCATCGTTGACCGAAATATCGTGGATCGATTGAATTTGATCACCGGTCTTAATGAGTTTGCTTCGACTTACGACCGGATCACCATATGTAACTTCATCTTCATACTTAATACTTACTTGCTTTGGAACGTGAGTTGCCAAAAAATCATAGGATAAATCATCAACCATCCATCCAATGTATTTGGCATTATTGACATGAGAATTCCAATCAATGTCAGTAAAACGAACGTGATACTCAGTCTTCATAAGATTTTGTTCATCATGAATTTGAGGAATCTTTCTTAACCGTTGAATTCTTCTTACTCGATCACAGTGATAAGGAGTAATCATATCTTCCTCTAATCGAACCATTTTCCTAGATTTAATGTCCATCATGACCCACAAACTGCCAACATGAACTAATTCATTGCCGTCAACGTCTCTAACCCAGAATTCACGGTACGCAAAGTACTTAGTGTATGAAGTTCCCCTCGTTTGAACCTGAATTTTTTCATGAACCTTAGGAAGACGCGTAATATCCATGTCGGTTTGAACAACAACCCAAGTTACGCCATGTTCAATCACATGTCTGGTACTTACACCGAGTGCTTTTGCTTGGTCCTGTGAAATCATAATGATCACGTCAATTAACATTGAAAGAGTAATGTTACCCAGTAAATTGGTTTCATAGTACTCAACTACATGGTCTTCAGAAAAAATATCTCCAGTCATCTTAATTCCTCTTATCTTATTCTATGTGGTGGTATTGATTATAAACATCCTGACGGACTAACCCATTTTGCTTAGCGACTTGCTTAATCGCGCCATTTGGCTTTTCACCGTTACTAATTAATTGATCAACCTGCTCGTAAACCGACAATTGAGCTCCATTTTGCTTCTCTTCATGAAGTTTAAACCCGGCTGGATTCCCAGAAACTAGAATGACAAACTCTCCTCTAATCTCATTTTGTTTGGACCATTCCACTAAATCGTCAAGACCACCACGAACGTATTCTTCAAACTTTTTAGTGAGCTCTCTTGCAAGCACTGCCTGCCGATTGCCAAAAACCTTTTGCATGTTTAAGAGCGTCTTTTTAAGTCGATGAGGCGCTTCATAAAAAATCAAGGTCGGATATTCTTGTGCTAAAATCTTTAGTTCATCAACCTGCTCTTTGGGTTTCCGTTTTAAAAATCCATAAAACAAAAACGGTTGAGGTTTAAGTCCTGAAGCAATTAAACTAGTAAGGCCAGCGTTTGGTCCCGGAATGCTTATCACGGAAATATCATGTTCAATGCACTGCTTTACTAATTCACGTCCAGGATCACTAATTGAAGGCATTCCTGCATCACTGACTTGTGCAATTGAAATCCCATTGATTAATTTTTCAACTAATTCAGGTGCTCGTTGTTCAGTATTATGCTCATGAAAACTAATTTGTTTGGTCGTAATATCAAAATGATTTAAAAGTTTCTGGGTATTCCTCGTATCTTCAGCGGCAATCAAATCAACATCTTTTAAAATATTGATGGCTCTAATCGTCATATCATCAAGATTACCAATTGGTGTAGGAACCAGATATAAACTGCCCTTATTATGATCTGCAAAACTTTTTTGAACTGATAAATCCAATGGAATTACCTTTCTCCGTAAATGATATCGGTACAAAACATACAACTACTATTACTGTTACGCCGTTTTCCATAAAACTGTGTGCAAACATGAAATCCTTCGTTATACAACTTTTCCAAATTCTTCTTAGACATCGAAAGTTGCTGTTTCTTTTTGTTTTTCCCATCTTTTCCCGAAATTAACTCTCGAAGATGTTCATTTTCAATCTTCAGTTCTGAATTTTCCTCGATGACTTTATCAATTTCATCCCGAAGATCACCAATTTTTTCACTCATTAATTCCGATTGTGATTCCAAATTATTAAATTCTTCGTTAACATCTGATTCTTTCAATCGACTTTTGCTCCTCCTTCAATGACTGCTAAACATTTCAGGGTAATAACCTCCAAAATATTTTGGAAGCTAACGTTTAGATCTTGTTTTTTGGCACTGTTCAAGACCGTTGTGATGATTTCAATTAATTGATCATCTGATAACTGGTTAGCCATCTGTTTCAAAAGGGAATACTGATCACCAAACCCTAAACTATCAGGCTTTAATTCCCTAAACTTGACATCAAAGACATCCTTAAAAATTTGATAAATCATTTTTAAAGTCATCTGTTGTTCAAACTGACCCGTTATATTAGGTATAAAGCTAATTTGAACGCTCGTAAAAGCGCGATAATCATCATTAACTAATTCATTAAACCAGTGCTCAACTATCTCTTTAACCTTGTTAAACCAACCGTCTTCAAGCATTTTATCAATTGAAGATAAGTCCTCAGTTAATTCTAAAATAAGATTACTAGACGTTTTCGATAACCCTCTATCAGTTACGTACTTAATCAAGTTATCTTCGTTAATTTTTGGAAATTCTACTAACTGCGTTCTAGATATGATGGTTGGTAATATCTTTCGATAGTCATTGGTAAGTAAAAAGGAATTAACTTGCCCATCTGGCTCTTCAATAAACTTCAAAAGACTATTAGCAGCACTAGTAGTCATCGTATCGGCCCCGTCAATAATGAAAACCTTCTTGTTTCCTTCAACCGCACTTTTAGAAAATTCATGTTTTAAATGTCGAATTGAATCAACTTTGATACTTCTGCCATCGGGTTTGATCATCACCACATCAGGATGTTCGTCTTCTGCGATCCGGACACACTCATTACAGATGCCACATGGCATGCCATTTTGAACGTTATTACAAAACAAACGCATTGCAATCGTCTTTGCAACCGCTAATTTTCCCAAACCATCCGAACCCGAAAAAAGATACGAGTGACTGAGATCTTGAGCCGAAATAACGCCCATAAAGTGTTGTGTTAAAGTAGCTTGTTTTTGGGTAGCCTGTTTAATTATGGTCTGAGCTAAAGTTTCTTCTACCATTATATTAACTAACTAGAAGCGATTTAATGATTCCATTGGCAAAATCATAACCGTTGCTCCTCCAACCTGAACTTCAACCGGATAAGACGTCTCACTAATGCTTCCAGCTAAACTAACCGGTGGCGTCATGTATTGTTTTCTAGTTTCACAGGTTGTTTTAATGATATCCAAAATCTCGTCGACCTTATCATCTTTAGCTCCAATCAAATAAGTGACGTTTTTAGCCTTCAAGAATCCACCCTTAGTGGATAATTGGGTTGCCTGGATCTTATGTTTGATGAATTCAGATTGTAATTTGGCTGCATCCTTATCTTGGATAATTGCAATAATTAACTTCATAACTGATCCTCCTATTTACTTTCATTAAAATATCTAGCTGCTCTCTTATACAACACGGAAATGACCTGATCTACTACTTGTTCAATTGGCTTAGTAGCATCAACCTTAATAACCCGCTTGGGGTTCTGTTTGGCAATTTCATCATAAGCTTCATGAACCCGAACGTAAAAATCGTGTTCTTGAAGATCCAAACGATTAACTTCCCCACTCCGATGTTCAGCAATGCGGTCTAATCCAACGTCGACTGGGACGTCAAAATAAATGGTGGTATCAGGCATTAAACCCTCAGTAGCAAACTGATTCATTGATAAAACGGCGTTTTCACCAAGTTCTCGTCCCGCTCCTTGATACGCAATTGAACTGTCAAGATAGCGGTCGCACAAAACTAATTGACCGGCCTTTAAAGCTGGCAAAATGGTCTTAACTAAATGCTCTCTTCTGGCCGCCGCAAACAAAAGCGCCTCACAACGGTCATCCATATCTGACTCGTTTTTATTCAAAATTATCTGACGAATTTGCTCGGAGACTTGGTTTCCCCCTGGCTCACGAGTAGTTAGCAATTGGTCTTTAAGCATTGGTTTAATTTTATCAACCACCTGATTTAAAACGGTGGTTTTTCCAGCACCATCGGTGCCTTCAAATGTAATAAATTGTCCAGTCATATTAGATTCAGTCCCAGCATTTTTGCTATTTTCATTGTACTTTAAGTTATATTTATTGTCTATTTAAAAAGCCAGCTAGAATCTAGCTGGCTTACGTTTAGTTTTCATATACTGACGGTTGAATCCGATCATTTTTAATGTTTCGTTTTCGTGCTTGCCGATACATAAACATGTATTTTTGCTTTGTAAGCATCGTTTGTGCAAATAAGTGACTGTCCGTTTCGGAAACAGCTTGTTCAGTTTGCACAGCCTGATCCCAATCATTTTTTAAAAAATTGATGGTATCAAGCAATTGGTCATCATAATTTTGCTTCATAGAACTATATCTAAATAACGAAAACATCGTTCATCCCTCACATTTCGGTGCGTCCAGAAACTGCCTTTGAAAGGGTCATCTCATCTGCATATTCAATATCACTTCCGACTGACAGTCCATGAGACAATCTGGTAACTTTAATGCCTGCTGGCTTAATTAACTTTGCCAAATACATTGCCGTTGCTTCTCCCTCGGGAGTGGCATTAGTAGCAATGATGACTTCTTTAACTTCTTCGTTTTTTTGCAGTCGTTTGATTAAAGAGCTGATATTGATGTCTTCAGGACCCTTCCCCTCAATTGGGGAAAGCACTCCGTGTAAAACGTGATAAAGACCATTATAATCCTTCATTTTTTCCATCGTCATCACATCTTTAGACTGTTCCACTACCATAATCTTACTTTGATCACGACTTTCATCGGTACAGATCTCACAGGGATCGGTCTCGGTGATATTGCCGCAAATTGAACAAAAACGCAAATCATTCTTAGTTGAAGTTAAGGCATCCGCAAAGTTTTTTACATCGGTTTTATTCATATCAACCGTATAAAATGCCAATCTAGTGGCGGTCTTTCTGCCAATTCCTGGCAAATGCATGTAACTATCGATTAGCTTAGCAATTGGTTCTGGGTATTGCATTTAAATCCCTTCTTCTACATACCTGGAATATTCATTCCCTTGGTATACTTTCCCATCTTATCTTGAGTGGTCTTTTCAATCTGTGAAAGTGCATCGTTAACCGCACTGATCACTAGATCTGAGAGCATGTCTGGATCATCTGGATCAATGGCCTCTGGTTTGACGTTCATGTCTTTCATCTTGCGATCACCAGTAAAGGTAACGGTCACCATATCTTCTGGAGCTTTTCCAGTGAATTCACTCTTCTCAATTTCTTCTTGTTCATTTTGCATTTGTTGTTGCATCTTACGAGCTTTTTGCATCATCTTTCCCATGTTCATTCCGTTCATAATTATTCTCCTTTTAATTAATCATCTTTAACATCAATTATATCATCACCAAACATCTGCTTGGCAGTATTAACCGAATCATTGTTATCTTTGGTCGTCTCAGTTTGTTCTTGTTTTTCGTAAGCTTTATTCGTATTAGAAGCCGCTTTTTCTGACTTGGGGGTTGACTTAGTCTTTTCATTATGAGACCGGTGATTTTTAAGATAGTTACTTCTAAGTTGTGGCCATTCATCATTTGGTACAAACACAACCGTTGGAACAAATCCTAAAATACGATCAAGGCCATTTTGAAGTGCATCCATCAAATCACCATCGGTTCCAGCCTTCTGATACAAAAAGCCATAATCAAAGGCAACAACAACTCCCTTATCACTCGCAGCAACGGGGTTTGAGACATGCATCACGGCTCGTTGCGTGACCGACAACGACTGAAGTAATTCCTGCCAGATATCCTGATAGGTAGTCAGATCTTTTCTAGTGGCCTTTTCTAGGATATCGTAAACTTTCGTCAAATTAACTCGGACCTGTTTGGTGGAATCATAATGAGGGGAATCAGCGATTGGTTTAGATTTAGTTGATTTAGGTTGCTTATCATCATCAGTTAACTGTTTTAAAGGCGAATCATTTCCCAGTTCCGACTTTAACTCACTAACTTGATTTTGCAGCTCAGACAGTTGCTTTTTTAAAACTTTCGTATCCTTATTATCATCACTTTTTGATTCGTTATCTGGGTCACTTTCTTTTTGATTTGCCAGTTTAACCGTTAAAATATCCAAATAAACATCGGGATGAGACGAATAACGCATCTGATTCTGAACGTCACTCATAATTTCAACGTAATGATATATTAGATTACTATCCACCTTATCAGCAATCGTTTTAAAATTGTCGCCTAAAAGTCCAAGTTCGCTCTTTTGGACCATTTCTGGATCCTGATGATATAACAAAATATTCTGACAATAATCAATTAAGTCCTCAATAAACTGATTAGCGTCTTTGCCGTCATCAAGAATTTCTTGAACCATTTTTAAACCCGTCGAAACGTCTGAATTAAAAACGGCCTCAAAGTACGACTGAATTCGATCCCTGGTGACACTGCCAGTGACTGACAAGGCACTTTCATATGTCACCTTATCACTACTGTAGGAAAGAGCTTGGTCAAGGATACTAAGTGCATCACGCATCCCACCCTCAGCACTTTTAGCGATTACCCTTAGCGCCTTGTCATCGTACTCAATGCCCTTTTTTGAAAGGATGTATTCCATTCGTTGCAGGATATCACTAGCCTTGATTCGCTTAAAATCAAAACGTTGTGTTCGCGAAATGATGGTGGCCGGAATCTTTTGGGGTTCAGTGGTAGCCAATATGAAAATGACGTGCTCCGGCGGCTCTTCTAGTGTTTTAAGCAAGGCATTAAAGGCCCCCGTCGACAACATATGCACTTCATCAATGATATAAACTTTATATTTACCTTCCGTTGGGGAATACTTCGCCTTATCGCGAATATTTCTGATCTCTTCGACCCCATTATTAGAAGCAGCATCAATTTCAATGACATCATTAAACGCACCTTTATTAATTGCTAAGCACGTTTCACACTCATTACAGGGTTCTCCATCCTTTAAATTAGGACAGTTAACTGCCTTGGCCAAAATTTTAGCGGCGGAAGTCTTTCCCGTTCCACGCGGACCCGTAAATAAATACGCATGACTAATTTGGTTAGTTATCAATGCGTTTTTTAAAGTCTTAGTAATGACTGGCTGCCCAACAATTTCATCAAATCTTTGTGGACGCCAGGTCCGATATAGTGCTTGATAACTCATGAAATGCTTCCTTTCACTGAAAATTGATACCATTAATTATTATATCTTGAAAATTGACGAAATGCTAATAACTTTAAACAACATTTTGTCCAAAAAAAATCTCCCAGTCAAACGACTAGGAGTTTAATTTCTAAAAACGAGAAGCACAAGGCAAAAGATACTTAGTGCTGCTTCCTTCCGGACCTGACACGGTTCGTAAGTCTGCCCTTGCTTCAGGGCCTTACGGCATTAATTATCATAACCGAAAAATCCACAAATGTCTAGGAATATTCACGTTATTTGCGTTTATCTTTAAAGAATTTCTTCATCATATTACCAGATTGGCTGGCTTTCAATCCACTTGTCACTTTAACCTGATGGTTTTGTCTTGAATCATTTAGGGTGTGGTAAAGACTTTCAACGGCTCCAGCTTTTTCATTTTTTGCTCCATATACTAATCTTTTAATCCTGGTATTAATAATCGCACCAGCACACATTAAACAAGGCTCAACCGTCACGTACATCTCACAATCATTTAAACGCCAACTCTTTAAATTGATACACGCTTCTTCAATCGCAACGATTTCAGCATGCTCGGTTCCAATCTCCGTGTGTTCACGCAGATTATGTCCCTTCCCAACAATTTGACCGTCCTTAACGATTAATGCTCCAATCGGTACTTCACCAATGACGTAAGCATGGTTAGCTTCATTTAAAGCTTGGTCCATAAAATACGCATCATTTTCATTCATTTATGACTTCCTTTCTACTCTTTAAAATGTAATATCCCTTATCACGTTTAACGATTTGTACGTTACCAAAAACCTTATTCATTAATTTTTTAGCCGAGGGTGCTCCCTGCTTCTTTTGTAAAACCACCGTCAACGTTCCATCATTAACCAGGTGGTCATAAGAACCCGTAATCATTTCATCGACAACTTTTTTCCCGGCACGAACGGGCGGGTTAGTTATAATGCCCGCATACTTTTGGGAAATATTATGGTACCCATCAGAAGCAAAGATATCTACGTTATCAATCTGATTGAGATCCGCATTCTGTTTAGCCAGTTTTAACGCTAAATTATTGACGTCTACCATAGTAAAATGCCGTTCTGGATTTGTCTTGGCCAAAAACAGACCAATCGGGCCGTAACCACATCCCATGTCTAAGATTGCTCCCTGAGGCATTTCATTAACATCGACATTATTAATCAAAACCCGCGAACCATAATCCACGGTATTTTTAGAAAACACACCGTTGTCTGTCACAAAACTTAGCGTGGTTTTAAGTAAAGAAAAGTTCCAATGTTTTTCCTCATGTTTAACATCAGGATTTGCGGTATAATAAAAGTCGTTCAAAATTAATCACATCCTAAAAAAATAATATTTAAACCATAAACACTATATATAGCGTCTAATTCTTATCAATTTCACTATATATGGTGTTTTTTTCTGTTGAAAATTTCACTTTTTGAGAGTAAACTCATCAAGTGAAAGATATCAAGGAGATGAAACAAAATGAAAAAAATCACTGTATTTACCAAGAACAATTGTATCCAATGCAAGATGACAAAACGTTTCCTTAGCGAACACAACGTTGACTTCGTTGAAAAAAACACATCCGAAAATCCGGAATACGTCGATTACCTAAAGGGTGAAGGCTTTCAAGCTGTTCCAGTTGTTGAGAGTCAAGCACTTGAAGCATTTAGTGGGTTTCAACCTGACCAATTAAAGAAACTAGTTGGTTAAATTTTTCATATTTATAGTATAGTACAAAACCAACGTTTCAGATATTTCGTATGACACGATTAAGGGAGAGCAATCCAATATGTCTTTAAAAGATTTGCACGATGTTACGTATTACGAACTAAATAATGAAATTAATATCCCTGTCGATGGCAGAATCCAATTGGAAAAAGATCAGGAGGCTTTAAAAGCCTTTTTCAAAGAAAACGTTAATCCAAATACCGTTAAGTTTGATTCTTTAAAAGATCGTTTTGATTATCTAATTAAGCATAATTACATTGAAGAGGATTTTGTAAATAAATATCCTTTTTCATTCATTGAAAAATTATACAAGTATTTGGAAAAACAAGATTTTCACTTCAAATCATTTATGGCTGCATACAAGTTTTATGCTCAATACGCCATGAAAACTGATGACAATTCCATGTACTTAGAAAGCTACATAGACAGAACCGCAATGAACGCCTTGTTTCTTGCTGATGGCGATCAAAAGCTTGCCATGGATCTTGCTGATGAATTAATTCATCAACGCTTTCAACCAGCCACTCCAACTTTTTTAAATGCTGGAAAGAAACGCAGGGGTGAGTTGATTTCGTGTTTTCTACTTCAAACCACCGATAACATGAATACCATCGGTCGTACCATTAATTCGGCCCTTCAATTATCCAAAATTGGTGGTGGAGTTGGGATCAACCTTTCTAACCTTAGAGCGGCCGGCGACCCCATTAAACACATTCAAGGAGCAGCTAGCGGCGTTCTTCCAGTAATGAAGTTACTAGAGGATAGTTTTACCTATTCTAATCAATTAGGCCAAAGAAACGGTGCTGGGGTTGTTTATTTAAGTGTCTTCCATCCCGACATCATCGAGTTCTTAGGGGTTAAAAAGGAAAATGCCGACGAAAAAATTCGGGTTAACACTCTTTCCCTGGGTGTAGTTGTCCCAGATAAATTCTATGAACTAGCTAAAAACAATGAAGATATGTACTTATTTAGTCCGTACGACGTTGAACGTGAGTATGGCGTTCCCTTTTCTTACGTCGATATCACTAAAGAATACGACAACATGGTCAACAACAAGAATATTCGCAAAAAGAAGATCAGGGCCCGTGAACTAGAAACAGAAATTGGTAAGTTACAACAAGAGTCCGGCTACCCATACATTATCAATATCGACACCGCCAATCGCGACAATCCAGTTGATGGCAAAATCGTCATGAGTAACTTATGTACTGAAATTATGCAAGTCCAAACCCCATCAATTGTTGATGATGAACAAAATTACGAACAGCTTGGAACCGATGTTTCTTGTAATTTAGGGTCAACGAACGTTGTCAATTTGATGGCTTCTCCTGATTTCGGTAAATCAGTCGAAGCCATGGTCAAAGCTCTAACTTTTGTGACCGATCATTCATCAATTAACGTTGTTCCATCAGTCAGACGTGGCAATGAATTAAGTCACTCAATTGGTTTAGGAGCTATGGGTCTTCACTCTTATTTTGCTAAAAATCATATGTATTATGGTTCAAAAGAATCCATTGAATTTACCAGCACCTATTTCATGTTATTAAATTACTGGACCTTAAAGGCCTCAAATCAAATGGCCAAGGATCGCGGTAAGGTCTTTCATAACTTCGACAAGAGTAAGTACGCTGACGGTTCTTATTTTAATCAATACGTAAATAAAAGTTGGGAGCCAACTTCCAAAAAAGTCAAATCATTGTTTGATGGCGTCTTTATTCCAACTGAAAAAGATTGGGAAGATTTAAAGAAGTCAATCATGGAATATGGTTTGTACCATCAAAACCGAATGGCAGTTGCTCCAAACGGTTCCACTGCTTACATCGGTGATGCTACCGCTAGTCTGCATCCGATTGTTCAAAAAATTGAAGCCAGACAAGAGTCCAAAATCGGGACAATTTACTATCCGGCCCCCTACCTTTCTAATGACACCATTCCTTACTACGAGTCAGCTTACGACACGGACATGCGAAATGTGATTGACGTTTACGCCGCCGCTCAAAAACACGTCGATCAGGGAATGAGTTTGACTCTCTTCATGCGCTCAACCATTCCTGAAGGGCTATACGAATGGAAAGACGGTCGAAGTAATAAAATGTCCACCAGAGATTTAACGATCCTTCGTAATTACGCCTACAAAAAGGGAATTAAATCGCTCTATTATGTTCGGACATTTACCGACGACAACACTGAAGTTGGTGCTAACGAGTGTGAAAGCTGTGTAATTTAATCTTTAGGAGGGAATTTATGGACATTAATAAAGTTTTAACCGGAAAGTTACAGGGAAACTACAAGGCCATTAATTGGAATTCCATTGGCGACGAGATTGATAAAGCCACCTGGGAAAAACTAACCGAACAGTTCTGGCTTGATACCAGAATTCCTTTGTCAAATGATTTAAAGGATTGGCGTTCGCTTGACGATGATCATAAATGGATTGTTGGTCACGTTTTTGGTGGCTTAACTTTACTGGATACCTTACAGTCTCAAGACGGAATGGCCGCCCTTAGAAATGATGCTATTACCCAACATGAAATTGCGGTTTTAAATAACATTCAATTTATGGAATCCGTTCACGCCAAAAGCTATTCATCCATTTTTTCAACTTTAAACACCCCTGATGAAATTGATGAAATCTTTCATTGGAGTGATACAGAAGAATTCCTCCAAAACAAAACGAAAAAGATCTATTCGTTATACCATGACGATGGTCATCCATTAAAAAAGAAAATTTCTAGCGTGTTCCTTGAAACTTTTCTTTTTTACTCTGGATTCTATACTCCCATCTGGTACCTCGGTCATAACGAGCTTCCAAACGTTGCTGAAATCATTAAATTAATTATTCGTGACGAATCGGTCCACGGAACATACATTGGCTATAAATTCCAAGTTCAGTTCAACCAATTAGGTGAAAATGAACAAAATGATTTAAAGGATTGGATGTATAACTTCTTGTACGACCTTTATCAAAACGAGGAAAAGTATACCCATTTGCTTTACGACCAAGTGGGATGGTCTGAAGATGTTTTAACTTTCATTAGATATAACGCCAATAAGGCCCTCATGAATCTAGGACAAGATCCAATGTTCCCTGATACTGAAGCAGACGTTAACCCAATCGTTATGAACGGAATCTCCACTGCTACGGTCAATCATGACTTCTTCTCCCAAGTCGGTAACGGTTATCGACTTGGTAACGTTGAAGCAATGAGCGATTCCGACTACGATATTGGTAATAAAAAGAACCCAAAATAATTGTTCAACTAAAAAGAGGTTTCAGAATTAATTCTGAAACCTCTTTTTTATGGCATATTTTCTTCAACATTTTCAATCGTGGGACGTTCACTAACCACCGATAAGAGCTGTAGCATCGTGAATACCAATGAATTATCCTTACGGTATACGAAGTACTTAGACACCCAGTTATCGACGTATTTCTGCTTATAAGACCGCAATCCTTGAAAGCTATAGAACGCATCACCATACTGATAAATTAAGTGAGCAATTTTTTCGTTAATAAAACTAAATTTTGATTCACCCACATTAGCTAGGGGTGCCATTCCTAAGTTAAACCACTTGTAACCCTCATCCTTTGAATACCTGAAGAGATGAATGAAGATTCCATCCATAATTCCAGACGGAGCATCATTTCCCGACCGCATTAAGTCAACCGAAGTCATCACTCGATCACCCGTTGGCATGATGTTAGCAAAAGCTACAATCGCATCATTTTTATCGCGAATGACCGCAATTGGAGCCTGGTTTAAGTAATATGGATCAAAGAAGCCCAGAGAGAAGCCCTTTTCATCACGTCCATTGAGCCACTCATCAGAAATTCGTTTAAATTCACCCATCTGTTCTTTAGAAAATGGTGGATCTAAAACCTCAAAACGATAGCCTTCCCGATCGAACTTGTGCATTAACGCCCGTTCACCTCGATGTCGCTTACCGGTAAGCGAAAAATCCGTTAAATCAACGTGACCTTCCTCTCCAGCCTTAATAAAGTCAAAGCCTTTTTCGTGAAGTAACATTGTTAGTGATTCTCCAACTTCGTAAAATACCAGTGAGAAATCAGCTTTGTCAGCATCACTCATGAACTGGTCAATCGCTGGATCTAATTTATCCTGATTTCCAATTGGTTCACCCATCACAATTAACTTATTTGCCTTCTGTTTATACATGAAAATGACTTCGTCTTCACTATCTTCAGCATAGAAGTAAACCTTTTTATCACGCAAGAAGACTAAGTGACTAACTTCGTTTCCACCAAATTTGCGAATAACATTGCGAATTCTAACTTCATCAAAGGGTTGATTCAACCATGGGATGCGAGCGTACGTTAAGTACTTGTACAACATAAACAGGATAATAAATGCAATGATAATGCCCACAAATCCGGTTAACCAGACCTGTTCAGATGGCAAAAGATACACATTCATCATTTTGATGGGAGCGTGTCTACTAGACAAGTTATGATTACTCATGTAGATTCCGATGATGGAATACATTAAGAAAGTTCCAATAAAAATGATGCCGTCAAAAATTGCATTTCCCCACGAGTACGTGAGTTTTTGCCGGTACATGCCCTTTCTTGATAACCACAAACAAATAATGATAAATCCTAGTAGTAACGTTAATTTTAGTGGAAAGTCCTCTTTCCACAGGGTGTTAGCAATGGCAAACAACAAAATGATAACGGTCGGCCAGAAAGCTTTGTGGACTCTTGATCCTACCCCACGTGCTAATCCAATTAGTAAAATCCCAATAATCACGTTCGACAACTGTCCTAAAAAGAACAGCGTGTATGGCGCCAGTGATAAATAGAGTGGATTAACAAGAGCCAAATTAGGAATAGTCGCATACAAAATCATCATGATTCCCGAAAAGTACATAAAAATCGTAATGACCAGCTGGGCCGACCTATGAACAATCGTTTTCGGAATATCATCCAGAAAATTGTTAATTCGTGCTCCCATTTCGTGGAAAAAGAGAAAGGCCCCCACGAAAAACGGGAGAAAATAGTAGAAAATTCGGTACAATAGCACCCATACGGCAGCAATTGTCGGTGACACCCCAAGTAAACTCAGGCTACCAATCATCATCGTATCAAATGACCCAAGACCACCTGGCAGCATTGAGACAACCCCAATTACGTTGGCAATAATAAAAATGGGAAAAACGTCCCAAAGATTAACATTAATCTTCATGAAGTATCCAATAATTAAAAACAACATGGCACAGCTCCCCCATTCGAGGCAGGAACCGAGGATCAGTTGAAACTCACGTTTTAGGGTTAAATCACTAAAGAACTCAGAATTACTGAATCTAGTAAATAGGAAAATCACTGGAAAATAAACTCCTCCACCTACTAACCAAATCCAATCCTTTGCATACTGAGATCCAATGCCAAATCCAAAGATCAAAACTAACGAAACCAAACAATAGGTGGAAAGTCCTGCCAGTAAGAACAAGGCAATCTTAGAAATGGCATATAATACCTGTTTCTTACTAGCATTTTTACTGTAAAACATCGCTCTCAAACTAGCACCAAGAAAGCCACCAAACCCAGCAATATTAGTAAATGTGTTAACGATCCACCCGCTCTTGACGATGTAGGACGGTTTAAACTTGCCAGGCAGAAACTCCGTAATGGTAAAATCATATATTAACATTGGTAACACAGCCACAAATCCTAAAATCGTTAAAATAATTAACGTTGTTGGTGACTGTGACGCAAGGCTCGCTCGCATTTCCTTTCCATTAATCTCAGAAAGCACGTGGGTCGCCTCGTAAACAACAAACACAAGGACCAGGGTGACAAAAATCCCCTTAATCCAAGCAGAATATTTGTTATAGAAATCCATAACTTTATTAAATGCTTTTTTCAATTGTTAACCCCCAAAAAATCGGCTAACTTCATTCTCTCAATTTTTATGACATAAAACAACTTTATTTAAACAATATTAAGGCAAAAAAAAAACGTGCTTTTGCACGTTCTTTTTAGTCATCGACTACTTAAGAGTTACAGTAGCACCAACGGCTTCAAGCTTGTCCTTGATGTCGTTAGCATCTGATTCTGAAGCGCCTTCTTTAATAGCTTTAGGAGCGCCATCAACTAAGTCCTTAGCGTCTTTCAAACCAAGACCAGTGATATCTCTAACTGCCTTGATAACCTTAATCTTTTCTTGACCTGCTTCAGTAAGTTCAACGTCGTATGAATCCTTAGCAGCACCTTCACCACCAGCAGCACCTGCAGCTGCAACTGGAGCAGCAGCAGAAACATCAAATTCATCTTCGATTGACTTAACCAAGTCGTTTAAATCAGTGATTGAAGCTTCTTTTAATTGAGCAATAATATTATCTTTATCAAAAGCCATTTTAATTTCCTCCTATTAGGACATTTAATCTATTTTTATTAAGCTGCATCACTATCGTCACCATTGTCATCTTTATCAATAACGGCATTAACAGCATAAGCAACCTTACGGATAGGATCTTTCAAGATGTTAGCAAGAGTTGAAAGCAATTCTTCACGGCTTGGTAGAGCAGCAAATTCATTGATTTCATCAAGTGAAGCGATCTTCCCTTCGATAATTCCACCCTTGATTTCAAGTTCAGGATTATCATCAGCGAAGTTCTTCAAAATCTTGGCTGGAGCAACTGGGTCTTCATCAGAAAATGCAATAGCAGTAGGTCCAACAAAAGTATCTTTCAAATCCTTAACGTCTGCTTTATCAGCAGCACGCTCTAAAATTTTATTTTTAATAACACTCATTGAGACATCATTATCACGCAATTGTTTACGTAAATCAGTATCTTGAGCAACACTTAAGCCTCGGTAATCAACAACAATTGCTGATACAGCTTTTTGAAATTGGTCAGCAACTTCATCAACCTTTTTGGCTTTAGTATCAATAACTTCTTTTTTTGGCATATTATTTCACCTCCCAATGTATTTTGGGACTTAATAAAAAATCCCTATGTTCGCCAAAACATAGAGAAAGAGTGTATTACTCCTCGGCAGGCATCATTAAGGTCAAAAACCACCTGAGTCTTAGGCGAATCATATTCAACTAATAATCTATCATAATGATAAAAATTAGTCAATTAGGGATTATTTAATTAGTCAGTAACTAAAATGATTCAGGATCAACTGAGACACCAGGTCCCATTGTTGATGAAACTGAAATGTTACTAATGTAAGTTCCACGAACAGATGCTGGACGATTCTTAACAATCACATCGTTGATGGTGTTAAGGTTTTCGGCCAACTTGTCTGCGTCAAATGAATCTTTACCGATTGAAACTGCGACATTTCCATCACGATCAGTTCTGTAAGTAACCTTACCGGCCTTAGCATCAGAAACCGCTTTTGAAACATCCATGGTAACAGTTCCAGTCTTAGGGTTTGGCATTAATCCCTTAGGTCCAAGAACACGACCTAAACGACCAACTTGAGCCATCATGTCAGGAGTAGCAATTGCGACATCAAAGTCGAGCCATCCGTCTTGAATTTTTTGAGCTAAGTCGTCATCACCGACAAAATCGGCACCTGCGTTCTTAGCATCTTGAGCCTTTTCACCCTTGGCAAATACTACAACTGTTTGATCTTTACCAGTACCATTAGGTAAAACCACGGCACCACGTAATTGTTGATCAGCTTGTTTAGTATCAACGTTTAATTTATAAACAACTCTGATAGTATCATCAAAGTTTACTGAATCTAATTTTTGAACTAATTCTACAGCATCTTGAGCAGCGTATTTTTTACTCTTGTCAATTTGCTTTGAAGCATCTTCGTACTTCTTACCTCTCTTACGAGCCATTGTGTCTTCCTCCTTGCAATTGTGGTTATAACGGAATTTCCTCCCACTAGCACATTATCTTTCGACATTGTGCTGTCCGGGCATAGTGAAATTAACCTTCAACAGTGAATCCCATACTACGTGCCGTACCTTCAACCATGCGCATAGCTGCTTCTACATCAGCTGCGTTTAGATCTTGCATTTTAGTTTCGGCAATTTGCTTAACTTGGTCTTTGGTAACTTTTGCGACCTTGTTAGTGTTAGGTTCACCGGAACCGTGTTCAACACCAGCGGCTTTCTTTAATAGGACAGCAGCTGGAGGGGTCTTGGTTACAAAGTCAAATGAACGATCTTCGTAAACAGTAATCACAACTGGAATCAGCATTCCTGCTTGATCAGCAGTACGTGCATTAAATTCCTTAGTGAATCCCATAATATTAATTCCAGCTTGACCTAAAGCAGGTCCAACTGGAGGAGCGGGTGTTGCTTTACCCGCAGGTATTTGTAGTTTAACTACATTAGCTACTTTTTTAGCCACGAGACATACCTCCTTAAGTCCGTGTGTGGTAAATGAAGATCAAAATTTCTTCTCCCACGTTAATTTATGCAATACGCATACTAGTTAAATATACCACGTTTATTGAAACGTGACAATGAATATTTTACTCAGAATCGGCTTCTAGGGGCTTAACTTGGTCAAATTCCAGTTCAGTACTAGTCTCTCTACCAAACATGTCAATATTAACCTTGAGTTTACCCTTAGTGTTGTCAATCTCAGTGATCTTACCAGAAAGTCCCTTAAAGGCCCCTTCAACGATGGTGACCGTATCACCAACGCGGCTATCCAATGGCTTAACTCGCTTCTTTACCCCAATCGTTGACATAACATTTTCAACCTCTTCGGGCAACAACGGGTTCGGTTTTGAACCTTGACCGTGAGAACCAATAAATCCGGTCACTCCGGGAGTATTTCTAACGACGTACCAAGCTCTATCGGTCATTACCATTTGAACCAGCACATATCCTGGGAAGGTCTTGTTCATAACCACTTTTTCTTTACCGTTTTTAACTTCGTGTTCTTCAGTTTCTGGAACAACGATGTCAAAAATATAGTCTTCCATTCCCATGGATTCTTTTCTAGATTCAAGATTCATTTTAACTTTGTTTTCATAGCCAGAGTACGTATGTAATACATACCATTGCTTTTCTGCAGTCTCTACCACAATGATTATCTCCTTTAACTTAAAGCAAAATAAAAAAACCTCGCGTAAACGAAGTTCTTATCATCAAGTTAACTATAACAGAAATTATCACACTAATCTAGTTTAGGCTAGTAACTTCAAAATGGTTTGAATTGCCCAATCAATCACACCAAGAAAGATTGCAAAAAAGATGGTAGTCCAGATAACGATTGAAGTATCGGTTCTCGTTTGCTTAGCGTTCGGCCAAACAACTACCTTCATCTCTGCAATAACACTCTTAAAAAAGTTCCATAATCGTTTCATGTAAAATTCCCCTCTTAACGAGTTTCTCGGTGCAACGTATATTTTCCACAATGCTTACAAAATTTTTTTACTTCCAATCGTTTGACGCGATTCGGATTGCTGGAAATGGTGTAGTTTCTTGAACCACATACAGAACAAGCTAATGCTACCTTTTTCTGTGCCATAAGCTGCACCTCCTTAATAACTAACTAATCGTATCATCAATTTCAACGTTAGTCAATTTTATTAAATCTATAGTACTTCTGCCGACAACGTGCGATCGCATTTTTCAACTTCACAACATTCATATCAGAAACCTGGGCCATTTTTTCAAACGAATAATTCTCAAGCGAACGAATAATCACCATTCTCTCAACTACCGAACTCCTTTTCATTAAGCCTTGTAAATTCTCATACATTGAAAGAACTCGTTCTGGACTGGCAGCATGAATATCGGCAATGGTATCAGAATAAAATTGAAAATACGCACTAAGAGAAGCTTTTTTAGAATCGGGCACGCGCTTTTGAGCTCGCTTTTTTCTTAAAATATCATATAAGCGGTTTTTTAAGTTAACTTTATAGTAACTGCCAAAGGTAACCTTACGACTGGCATCATACCTAATAATTGTTCGACTAAGCACAATGGCCGCTTCCTGTTTCCAATCTGAGAGTTCCATACCTGATAAGTAGAAATCGTTCCACAACTTTAGATAAATTGGCGCATATTTTTTAAACAATTTGATGAAACCGACGTCGTTCTTTTTTGCATCCTCAACCATTTCTAATTCTTTAGCCCGTTTCTCTTCTTTATTCATCAATTGGCCCTCCTCTTAATCAATTAATTAACACTTAGTATCGTATCGAAACGAGTTGAGCTCAAACAAGCGAACAAACGTTCGATATGTGATATTATCTGCTAACCAATTTTTAATATCGAATTTACGATATTAAACGGCCCAATAAAAAAGAACAATGTGCTGGCATTGTTCTTTAGTTCAGTCATTTCATTATAAAGGATGGCGCGAGTTAAAACCTTGATACATAACTAATCCGGCAGCAACCGACGCATTCAAGCTCTGAATATCCCCCACCATTGGAATGGTAAGTGTTTCATCAACCTGTTTTTTAAGTAAAGGCGAAATCCCCTTGCCTTCACTGCCAACGATAAGAGCACTCGGACTTTTAGCATCCCAGCGCCGATAATCAGTTCCTTTCATATCAGTACCAAAGACCCACAACCCACGTTCTTTTAATTCTTTAACGGTGTTAACCAAGTTAGTTACTCTAGCGACCGGAACACGTTCAATTGCCCCCGCAGAAGTTTTCGCTACCGTTGATGTTAATCCAACAGCCCGACGCTTGGGAATGATCACCCCATGAACGCCAGCAGCATCTGCGGTTCTAATAATTGACCCCAAATTATGAGGATCGGCAATGTTATCCAGAACAATGAAGTATGGTGGTTCACCCTTTGCTTCAGCATTTTTAAATAAATCATCAATCGATGCATAATTAAAGGATGCAATTGATAACATGACTCCCTGATGATTCTGGTGGTCTGACATCAAGTCTAACTTTTGCTTTGGCACCTTAGAAATTACTAAATGACGACCCTTGGCCAAACGAATAACCGCCTTAATGGTGTCATCTTCTTGACTGACTCCATTTTGTAAAAACACCTTGTTAATTTCTTGATTTTCATTGCGCAGTGCTGAGACTGCCGGGTGTCTCCCAATAATAAAATCTTCATTATCTCTCATACTCAACCCTCCCAGAATCAACTTGATCAATGCACCACTGCGCCAGTTCATCGAGTCTTTTATCTTGGCCACTAAGGGAAAGGAAACCAAAGAGGGCTTCAAAGCCAGTGGAAATCCGATAGGTAACAACACTCGTATTCTTGGCGTGAGTATAGCTCTTGGCGTTACGTCCCCGTTTAAAAAAGTACTCTTCTTCATCACTTAAGATTGCATCCTGACTCATCAAAGCGATCAATCCAGCCTGAGCCTTGGCTGACACATATTTAGTAGCAAAATGCTGCAATTGATTTGGCCTAGCGATGCCCTCGTCAATCAAATGCCGTCTCACGTATACCTCATAAACCGCATCACCTAAATAAGCTAGTACAATACCATTTAACTGTCGATATTGAATATTATCGTCCGCTTCACTCATTAAACTAATTTTCCCTTCTGAATCGGGTCCCCTGTGGTGTGTCTTCTAAAATAATACCCTTATTTTTTAATTCATCCCGAATTTCATCACTTCTAGCAAACTGCTTGTTAGCTCGCGCATCGTTTCTTTGCTTAATTAATTTCTTAACTTTGTCGTCATCTAACTCACTACTTTGTAGTTTAATCCCAAAGATAGCGGACAACTGTTCTAACCGTTTCATCAGCAACTTAATCGAATCCTTAAAAACCACTGGTCGTTCCGCATAAACGTTTCCAAGCTTAGCCAACTCATAGACCTTGGCAATCCCATTTTGAACGTTAAAGTCATCATCCATGGCATCTTGAAAATCAGCCTGAATTTGACGAATCTCTTGATCTAATTTCGGATCGTTATAAGGATCAGCGTCTTTTAACCGATAGTTCAAATTATCGTAAGCCGTCTGTATTTTTTGCAGATTGGTGGCAGCTTCATCAACTCCCTGCTGGCTAAAACGAATTGGACGGCGATACTGAGTGGTCGAAATGAGAAAACGCAGGGCTTGAGGATTATCTTTCTTAAGCAAATCATGAACCGTAACAAAGTTCCCTTTAGATTTGCTCATCTTCTCGTCCTCATCACCAACGGTCACAAAACCATTGTGAAGCCAGTAATTAACAAACTTTTGTCCCGTTTTGGCCTCGCTCTGTGCCCGTTCATTTTCATGATGAGGGAACTCTAAATCAATCCCGCCACCGTGAATGTCAAAGGTGTTACCAAGGTACTTAGTTGACATTACCGAGCACTCAATGTGCCAACCGGGACGGCCTTTTCCCCACGGAGAATCCCAGGAAACTTCGTCTGGTTTAGCTTTTTTCCAAAGTGCAAAATCAATCGGGTCTTCTTTTTGGGCTAATTCTTCACTTGAAACGTGCTCACTTGCACCACTCTCAAGGTCATCGATGTTTTCGTGTCCTAGTAAACCATAAGATTTAAACTTACGAGCCCGATAGTAAACCGTCCCGTCAACGTTATAAGCATATCCCTTTTTAATTAAGTCAGAAACAAAGGTAATAATGTCCTTAATATTATCCGTGGCACGCGGATTCACGGTTGCAGGTTGCACGTTTAACGCTTTCGTATCTTCCATAAAAGCCTCAATGTATTTATCGGCTAATTTGGAAACCGTGGTTCCCTCTTTTTTGGCTTCGTTAATCATTTTATCATCAACATCGGTAAAATTAGACACATAATTCACCTTATAACCACAATATTCAAGATAACGACGAATGGTATCAAATGCCACTACACTTCGCGCATTGCCAATGTGAATATAGTTATAAACAGTTGGACCACAGACATACATGTTAACCACACCGGGTGTGATTGGTTCAAACTTTTCTTTTTCATTTGTAAGTGAATTATAAACTTTTAACATGTCCAACCTCCTAATAATTGTTCAATATTAACATCATAATTAACCCTTCAGTTCATTATGAACTAGACCAATTGAAATGAAAATATTTTACTTTTTTAATGCTGTTTTGAGAGCTTCGGTAATGGTTGAAACTCCTATGACCTGAATATTTTTAGGTGGAGTCCATCCCTTTAGATTATATTTAGGAACCAATACGCGCTTAAAGCCTAGTTTCTGGGCCTCAATAACGCGTTGCTCAATTCGATTGACCCTTCTAATCTCACCAGTCAAACCAAGTTCACCAATGTAACACTCTTTTGGATCGGTTCCAATATTCTCATAACTTGACGCAATGCTAATTGCCATTGCCAAATCAATGGCTGGTTCATTAAGTTTGACCCCACCAGCAGCTTTTAAATAAGCATCCTGGTTTTGTAACATCAATCCAGCCCGTTTCTCAAGAACCGCCATAATCAGTGAAACACGATTTCGATCCAGTCCAGACGCAGTTCTTTGCGCATTCCCAAAAACCGAGGGAACAATTAAGGCTTGAAGTTCAACCAGAATCGGACGAGTTCCTTCCATTGCTACCACAATTGCTGATCCGGTAGCGTTCTTCAAACGCTCCTCTAAAAAAATCTCAGATGGATTCTTGACTTCTTTTAGCCCATCTTCATCCATTTGAAAAATTCCGAGCTCATTCGTAGATCCAAATCGGTTTTTAACGGCGCGTAGTAACCGATAAGAATGATGCTTGTCTCCCTCAAAATAAAGAACGGTGTCAACCATATGCTCTAAAGTCTTCGGGCCGGCAAGAGTACCACCCTTAGTAACGTGTCCCACCAAGAAAATGGTGATACCGTTGGTTTTTGCGATGTTCATTAAATCCGAGGTAACACCTCGAACCTGCGTAACGGAACCAATCGCAGACGGGATCTCATCTTCTTGCATGGTTTGAACGGAGTCAATGATAACGGTGTCCGGCTTCACTTCTTCAATTGCCTTCCTGATTGAAGTCATATCCGTTTCTGGATAAAGGTATAAGTTTCCTTTTTCAGAAACATTGAGGCGATCCGCTCTCATCTTAATTTGATCGGCACTCTCTTCTCCTGAGACATACAGTACCTTTTGTCCTGAGGCTGCTAATTGACCGGAGACTTGGAGAAGTAACGTTGACTTACCAATCCCCGGATCACCACCGATTAGGACCAGTGAACCTGGAACCACACCTCCGCCAAGCACCCGATTCAATTCATTTGAATCAACCTGAATCCTCGGAGCACTTTCAGCGCTAACTTGTCTAATTAGCTGGGGTTGCGACTTAGTCCCGCTCAGTGAAACCCGACTCACGTTCGCCTTTTTGGTATCATTTTTTTGGACCGTTTGTTCAACCATCGTGTTCCATTCACCACAGTTAGGACAACGACCTAGATATCGTGGTGATATATATCCACAGTTGGAACAAACATATTGCGTTTTTGCTTTAGCCATTAAATCATTTCCTAACTATTTGCCAGAAGAACCAAATCCCCCATTTCGAGTCAGCTTTGGTCCCTCATCTTGATCCGCAAGTAAATAAGGCATAAAGATTCCTTGTCCAATTCGATCACCTTTTTTAATCTTACGGTCGACGATTCCAAAGTTTAGAATCTGGACAAAAATTTCACCCTCATTACTTTCATTATTGTAATAATCAGCGTCAATAACACCGATCCCATTCGGAATTACTAAGTTTCGTTTCAAAGGATTACTTGAGCGATTCGCGATAATCAATACTTCATTTGGCTGCATGTAAGCCTTAATTCCCGTTGGAACCAAAAAGGGCTTTAAAGCATTCTCTGAATCCATGATGTCTTGTTGATCTAACTTTCTTCTAGCCTTAATGATACCAAATGACCGAATTAAACCAGTTTTCCAGATTGACGGAATAACCATGTCAACGGCACTGGCAAAGTCATATCCGGCAGCCTTTTCAGTTGCTCGTTTTGGCAAAGTCAAGCCGTCATTCTGATATTTTGAAACAATCTCAAAGCCTCTTTGCATCTTCTAATACCTCTTTATTCTCAAAAATTCCTACTATTATTTTACCAGTATTTCTTAAATTTTGACATTGCTTGACAAAATCATAAAGACCATTGAAAATTAATAATAGTGGTCAAGTTACTAAAAGTAACGACTTAATTTGAAGGGGAACAATCAAATGAATTCAGCAGATCAGCGAGAATTAAAGAAACACGTTGGAAAAGAAGCTGTTAAGCACGTTAAGGATGGGATGGTCTTAGGTCTTGGGTCTGGTACCACCATCAAGTACATGGTAGACGCACTGGGAGAGCGCATCAAAAATGAACATCTAAATATTATCGGTGTGCCAACCTCCAGTAAAACTAAGCGTCACGCGGAAAGCTTAGGCATCACTACTAAGGATGTTGACGAAGTCGATCACATTGATTTAACCATTGATGGGGCCGATCAAATTGACAAAAATTTTCAGGGAATTAAAGGCGGTGGAGCCGCTCACCTGATGGAAAAAATCGTTGCCATTAATTCTGATCGCAACATGTGGATTGTTGACGAAAGTAAGATGGTTAAAAAACTCAATTTTCCACTTCCGCTTGAAGTAATCCCTTATGGCAGTGGCCAACTCTATCGTCGGCTTAATCGGATGGGACTTCATCCGAAATTTCGTCAAAGCACGAATGGAGGAAAATTAACAACCGATTCTGGTGACTACATTATTGACTTAGGCTTACCTGAAATCACGACTCCAGTTCAACTGGGCAAAAAACTTGATAGTATGACAGGAATTGTGGAACATGGGCTGTTCTTGAACATCGTAAATACCATTATCGTAGAACATCCCGACGGACCGGAAACAATTGAAGCTCGCTAATGATTTAACCGACCCAAAAATAACTACGCAACTATCATCAAAATCTAAATAACAAAAGGACGAAAACTTTGATTGAGTTTTCGTCCTTTTGTTATTTAAGGTAGGTCTTATCTAAAATATCTAAATCTGGGTCAAAGGTATAAATGATCGGCTTCCCGTTTTTAACTTCCACGCCATCAATTCCTTTATCACTGATATTTTCTAAATATTTAATTAAAGCTCGCAGTGTGCTTCCGTGAGCAACTATCAGTTGATTTTTACCATCCAGCAATTTGGGGGCAATCGAATCCTGCCAGTACGGAATCATCCGGTCATAAGCCATTTTAAGGCTTTCAGCTGGTGGCTCAATTACACCTAAGCGCCGATATTTTCGAATCGGGGACACCTGATCTAATTTAGGGGGAACAGCGTAAAAACTCCTGCGCCACTTCATAAACTGTTCGTCTCCGACCCGCTTTCTAACTTCCTCTTTATTTTGACCCCTAAGAGCACCATAGTGTCGCTCATTTAAGCGCCACGTCTTATGTTCAGGAATAAAATCCTGATTGATCACGTCCAAAACAATGTCAGCGGTGACAATCGCCCGTTTTAAGACTGATGTATGAACATCACCGAACTGAATCCCGGTCTGACCTAAGCGTTTGCCGGCCTTAATTGCCTCTTCTACGCCCTTCTTAGTCAGTGGAACATCACTCCATCCAGTAAAGGTATTAGTGTGATTTGCGACACTTTCGCCATGTCTCATAATTACTAACTTACTCATACAACCGCCTCAATAAACTAAATTTATTTACCTTCTTCAATCGTCTGATCGTCTAACATGGTTGAATCGGTCTCTTTATAACGCTCACCTACAAACGTAACCACCGAACCAATCAGGATAATCACAATTCCTATAATGGTAGGCAGATTAATCTTTTCTCCCACAAAAATCATTGCTAAGACTGGAGCCAAACCTGGCTTAATAAAGAATACTAGGGACGCAATCGAGACCCCTGATTCTTGCATCGCTAAAAAATAAAACGCAAAACCGCCGCCGGTTACACAGACTCCGATAAAGAATAAAATCCAGAAATTTTGTAAATTAACGTCCCTTAAGATCGGAATGGATGCAAATTGACTCAACCATCCCACCGATTTCATCCCACTTGAAACAAACGGGATATTGGTAATCAATGATAAAACAAATAACTCCAAAGAACCAGCAATAAAAGTGAAACAAGTGATGGTAACTCCATCTAATTCTCTTTTGACCGAGCAATACTGCGACAAAATACTGTAAAAGCCAAAAGTAACAGCCGATAAGAGTGACAAAATAATTCCAACTGGATTAGTTAAGTTAAATGGATTAACAATCACAATTAAGCCAATGACCGAAATGATTAATGAGATTAAGTTGGCCCGTCCAATTCGTTCATGCAAAATGAAGTACGCAAAGATTACGGCAAAGACCGGATTACAACTAAACAGGACGGCCACAATAGCTGGCTTATCGTACACAATCGCTAACTGGTACAGGGTCATACTAATTACCACGCACGCAAAACCGGTAAACGCAAACGTCTTCCAATCCTTTAAGTTGATTTTGCGTCGTCGTTTATGTAATTCATACCACGCAAAGGGTAACAAGACAATCCCACCAATGAAGAAACGAAGTAAATTCAACTGAATTGGATTAAACTCACTTCCTGCCACCTTTAGGGCAATCTCCATCGAACTAAACATTAACGTCGAAATTAACACATAAATCACTGATTTTTTCACTTTAAGCTACTACTCCCATTCTTTACTTGTCTATTTTTCAATTGACTCGTCTTAACGGATTTGTTGCACAATCACCATTAAAATGGGCAAAACAATTAAACTGATGATCGTGGTTTCAGCGACCATCAGTGAAGCATAATCTGCATCCGCACCATACTTTCTGGCTACCACCGGTGCGTTAGTCATAACCGGCATGGCAGCCTGCATAATGAAGACTTGTTTCATCAAAACTGGCATCCCAGTTGGAATAACCAACAGTGCCATTAAAATTGGTGAAATAACGAATCGACCCAGTAAAATTCCCCAATTAGAAGAACTAAAGTCAAATTTGTTAAAGTTGATATTTGCCATCGAAATTCCAATGAACATCATTGAAAGTGGGATGGTTAACCCACCAATATATTGGAAATCACTCATTAAAAAGTTGGGAATTTTAATTCGCAGTAAAACTAAAATCACCCCAAAGATAAATCCCAGCAATGGTGGTGACAAAATTTTACTCACGGTCTTTTTCCAGTCAAACTTGGAATTAGCGTCCCCATCACGTTGGATTAAGTAAACACCAATGGTCCAAAAAAAGGTCGTATTAGCCATGTAGTAAACTAACACGTACGGTAAACTTTTGGCCCCAAACAGAGCCATATTAACCGGCAATCCGACAAAGACAGTGTTTGAATTTAAAAACATCGATTCAAACACTCCCCGATGATACTTTTTAATTCGAATTACCCGCGCAATTGCCACCGAAATCCCAAACATGATTAACATACTAACGACCGGAAATCTTAAGTCTGGCAACGTTGAAAGTAACGTGTCGGTCGTAAAATCGCGACCAATCGTATAGATCATGTAACACGGCAAGGCTACGTCAATAACCAGTTTAACAATTAAGTTAGTTGAATCATCATTAAACCAGTGCCGTTTAGCTAAAACAAAACCGAGTACGATCATGATCAGTACAATTAATATCCCTGATATACTCTTAAAAAAAATACCCATTTGATCATCCTATTCTTGTAAGTTTTACTTAAGTTATTGTACCACACGATTTTACACCACCAGAAATTGCCCCAATAAGAATAATACGGTTATATTAAAATCTACTAAAAAGTTGAGAAATAACTAGCGTTAGCTGCCATAACTGCTATATAATTTGGGGCAGTATTAATAAATAAGCGGGGAATAATAATGTCAAACTACGATAATAATAATGACGACAATCGCGAATATAGCCGGAGAGCTGGTAATCCACATTTTTCCGAACCAAAATCAGAGCCAGCCGTCGACTATGATAACGAACCGCACCATCCAGTTGCCTGGACTTTTATGGGTATCATCTTATTGATTGTCATCATTGCCCTTGCTTTTGGTTTCCGTGCTTACACCCAGGCTCGTCATTCATTTGGAGGAACGTTTCAAGACGATGGAATTGGAAAATCAAGAAACGTCTCAAATCTTCTAAAGAAACGAAAGCCGTTTTCAATCTTACTAATGGGAACCGACACGGGCGCCCTTGGTAGACACGACGTTGGCCGCACCGACACCATTATCGTTGCTACCGTTAACCCGCAAAAGCAGACCACTTACTTAACCAGTATCCCCCGCGATACCAAGGTCGTGGTCGACGGTGACTCACAGCCATACGAAAAAATCAACGCTGCTTACACCATCGGTGGTCCAAAGACTGCCATTTCAACTGTCCAGCATCTCTTAAACGTTCCCATCGACTACTTTGCGATCGTTAACATGGGTGGCTTAAAACAGATGGTTGATTCCGTTGGGGGTGTTGAAGTAAAGCCACCATTGACGTTTAAGTATGGGAATGCCAATGTAGTTAAGGGCAAAATGACCCATCTAGATGGTGATCAAGCCCTTGATTATTCTCGAATGAGGGATGATGACCCGAAAGGTGACTACGGTCGCCAACAGCGACAACGGCAAGTCTTAGAAAAATTAGTGATGAAAGGAATGGGAATTTCTTCCATTCCCAGGTACCAACAAATTCTTGAATCATTAAATGGAAACCTCAAAACCGATTTATCCTTTGATGACATGATTGCCATTAAATCTAAGTATGGTCCAGCCACTCATCACATCAAGTCTGAGACCCTTCAGGGGAATGAAGCAATGATTAACGGAGTCAGTTATCAAGTCGCCCAACCAGACGAATTGATGAACGTCTCAAACCATATTCGAACCACCTTGAATTTACCGCAAGCTAAGGGTTTAACTCCTAAACAACAAGAAACCAATTCCCCTAGTAATGGTGATCCATTCAACAACAATACTGCTACCAATGATTCATCAGGGAGTACCACCGATCCAAACTCAACGGCACCAGCATATTAAAATAGACTTGTAAGAATAGGGCTAATAACCTATCTTGCAAGTCTATTTTTATTTATGGGATCTTTTATCTAATTTCATTTAAATCAAGACCAAGAGCCTTTGCTACTCGAGTCCCATACTCTGGGTCAGCCTTATAAAATTGTCTGGTTTCTAAGACCTTAATCTCATGGTTATCAACGGAACCAAGTGTTCCTTTGATCGTATTAATTAGGCGATCACGTTCCTCTGGTTTCATTACATGATACAACTTTCCGGCTGCACTATAGTAGTCAGTGTCATATGGTTTAAAAGCTCCGGTTTCACCTTCCACTTTATCGGGACTGATTGAAGCACTCAGATCTTCAACTGGTCCGCCCTTACCATTGGGTTCATAGTTGACCGATCCGTCTTGTCCTTGTGCCATTTGACCATCACGTTCGTAATTTTCAACCTTGTCTAAGGGACGGTTGACCTTTAATTGTTCATAATTAGCTCCTAGACGATATCTTTCCGCGTCCTTATACGCAAACAACCGTCCTTGAAGTAACTTATCAGGACTTGCTTCAATCCCAGGAACTAGGTTAGCGGGTGAGAAGGCTAATTCTTCCACATCGTCAAAATAGTTAGTTGGATTTTGGTTTAAGGTAAATTCCCCAACTTCTTGTAGTGGGTAATCCTTATGAGAAACCACCTTGGTTACATCAAAAATATCTGGTTTGTAATCAATTCCTGCTTGATAAGGGATAATCTGAACGTAAACTTTCCATGTTGGATAGTTCTTTTGTTCAATTGCATCGTATAAATCATGAATTAAATAATCGGTATCTTCAGTTGCTGCTTTTGAAGCTTGTTCATTAGTCATGTTCTTAACCCCTTGTTGACTAATGAAGTGATACTTAACCCAAAATGGAGTCCCTTCTTTATTAACCCACTTATACGTGTGACTTCCATAACCATTCATTGTTCGATAACTAGCCGGATTACCACGATCACCCATCAGGTAGGTGACCTGGTGAACTGATTCTGGTGAATGAGACCAGAAATCCCACTGCATCTCTTGTGAACGTAAATGAGTCTTAGGATCACGCTTCTGGGAATGAATAAAGTCAGGAAACTTAAGTGGATCGTTAACAAAGAACACCGGAGTATTATTACCAACAATGTCGTAATTGCCTTCTTGCGTGTAGAATTTCAACGCAAATCCACGAACATCACGAACGGTGTCAGGATAACCAGCTTCACCCGCAACCTGCGAGATTCTAATGGTCATTGGGGTTTCTTTGCCCACACCATTGAATAAATCAGCTTTAGTGTACTTACTCATGTCATGTGTAAGTTTAAAAACGCCCTTGGCACCAGCACCTTTAGCATGAACGACTCGCTCTGGAATCCTCTCACGATTAAAATGAGCTAACTTTTCTAGTAATTGATAATCCTGCATCAAAACAGGACCACGAACACCAGCTGTTTGAGAATGTTCGTTGTTAGCCCACGGTTGACCAGCTTCGGTTGTTAATTTATCTGACATAATTATCACACCATCCTTGTTAATTAATCGTTCACTTCTTAGATTAATCGTGCACAACTTAATGTCAACAAAAGAGACTTAGAATTAAAAAGAACACCATATCTTAAAATGATATGGTGTTCTTGAATTAAATGATGCGGCCAAGAAGACTCGAACTTCCACCGGGATAAATCCCGACAAGATCCTTAATCTTGCGCGTCTGCCAATTCCGCCATGGCCGCATTGCTACAATAAACATCATAGCAAATTTAACGAGATAGCGCAATGAATTTTTTAATTATTCTTCACCACGAATCGTGGCACCATCCCTATCAAGGTCAACTAACTTACATACTCCATCCAATTGATCGTTACTTTCAATCTTCTGTTGTAACTTGGTGAGTTGGTCATAATCTCCTAGCGTGATAATCGATGAACCCACTCCACTAATGTAAGTTCCGTAGATTCCTAGTTCATGAGCAGTCTGTTTAATTACTTTGAAGTCTTTAAAATCATTCCCCTGTCCAGTGCGAACCAGACTATCAGCTTCAATCATTCGGGCCGCTTTATTCCAATCATTTTGCATTAATGCAGCGACAAAAACGTTCGAAGCGCTACTAGTCTGTACCTCTTGACCAAACGTAATTTCCTTTGGGAAACGTTCCATTCCCCTCTGTTGGGTAATTTTCTCATTTCGAATGAAAACCAAGGCTTGCATTTCATCGGGCATATGAGCTTTGACAACGTCAGTCTTTCCATCCTCATAGTGAGAAATTGTTATATCTCCCAGAATGGCTGAGGCAATGTTGTCAGGATGTCCTTCCATTCGACTACCAATGTTAATTTGGTCATTAACTGATAAGTTCATATTTTCAAGCTTGTTAGCAATTTTAATTCCCGCAGCAATCGCCGTGGTACTAGACCCAAGCCCCTTTTCCAGTGGAACATCTGACATTACCGTTAGTTGATGGGGCATGATTTTAGGGTTAACCTTTAAAATCGTTTGAACCACCAAATTTTTGTCATCGTGAGGAACTGAATCGCCAAACGCATGATTGACCCGCCACTTCTCAGTTTCTTCTTCAACGATCACCGTGTAATACATGTGAAGAGCGAGCCCAACCGAATTATAGCCATTACCAACATTACCAGAAGTTGCTGGGACCCTCACAATAATTTTTTCCATGATACTTCACTCCTTCTTAACTAGTTTTAGCTTACCACGACACTTACTACATACAAAACGTGAGATATTAACCCGTCGCTTTCGCCGATATAATTGGCCACACTTAGTACACTCATAAAGGTAATAATAAGCTGATTGTGCTTTTAAAATTGGAGCATAACGACTACCACCCACAGCTCTTAATAACTGCTTAAATTCTTTTGAACGATGATTAGCGGAATACCCTGCTAAATGAAGATGATAATGAACGAGTTCGTGTTTAATGATTCCCACAAGTTCTTCTCTAGAGATCCCCTTCGCCATCGTTTGATTAATATCAATATCATGATCTTTAAGGTGGTACCGACCACCCGTGGTTTTCAATCGACCATTAAAATATGCGCGGTGCTTAAATGGTTTCCCAAATGACTCCAATGAAATTTGTTCGACCAGTTTCTGTAATTCATCGTCATACAAATAAGTTCGCTCCTATTCTGGACCAATCATGGAAAGTTTAATTCGTTTTCGATCTAAATCAACACTTAACACCCACACATCGACAATGTCACCAACAGAAACAAGCTTTGCTGGATCCGATATAAACCGATCACTCATTTTGGAAATATGAACGAGACCATCCTGTTTTACCCCAATGTCGACAAACGCACCAAAATCCGTAACATTGCGAACGGTTCCCTGTAATTTCATTCCCGATTTCAAATTTTCAATCTTCATGACATCCGATTTAAGCAACGGCTTCGCCATCGTATCACGTTGGTCACGTCCGGGATTTTTCAAACTAGCTAAAATATCTTTGACCAACTGCTGATCAATTGATAGTGATTGTGATAAATCAACTTCATTTGCTTTTTCAAGTTTTTTTCGACCTTCATCAGAACTAAAATTATCAATTGTAAGTCTCAATGCTGACAAGATTTGTTTAGCTTGCCGATAACTTTCTGGGTGAATATCAGTATTGTCCAATGGATTCTTGCCATTAATGATACGTAAAAATCCAACTGATTGTTCAAAAGCCTTTGGTCCTAATCGTTTAACTTTTTTTAATTGATTACGGTTAGAAAAAGCACCGTTTTCATCTCGATATTCAACAATATTTTGTGAAGTGGATTTAGTTAATCCCGAGATGTGTTCAAGTAGATTTGGACTAGCGGTGTTCAAGTTGACCCCGACTTGGTTAACGGCGGTCTCAATCACCCGATCCAACTGGGCATCAAGGTTACTTTCAGAGACATCATGCTGGTACTGACCAACCCCAACCGCTTTGGGGTCAATCTTAATCAACTCAGAAAGTGGATCCTGTAGTCGTCTTCCAATACTAATGGCTGAACGTTCCTCAACGTGAAGGTTAGGAAACTCTTTTCGCGCATTGTTACTAGCAGAATATACCGATGCCCCAGCTTCACTAACAATTACGTAATGAACCGGATAATCAATGGATTTAATTGCATCAGCGACAAATTGTTCCGATTCGCGTGACGCGGTTCCGTTACCAATTGCAATCATTTGAACGTGATACTTCTTAATCAGGTCAATCAACTGTTCTTTAGCACGCGCTTGTTGTGATTCCGTTGCTGGTTTAGTGGCTTTAATAATTTCCTTTGCCAAGAATTTACCGTTTGCATCAATGACCGCTAGTTTGCATCCCGTTCGGTACGCTGGGTCAAAACCAAGAACCACCTTACCCTTGATTGGCGCCTGCATTAACAGGTGATACAGATTTCTTCCAAACACTTCAATGGCATGATTTTCTGCGGCTTCGGTCATAGTGGAACGAATTTCACGTTCGATGGCCGGACCGATGAAGCGCTTATAAGCATCTTTTGAAGCGTCTTTAACAAAGTCAACTGCGGGACCATTATGATTACTAACCACATGAAAATCAATGTAATGCATAATGGCATTAACATCAACATCTAGTTTCACGGTCAATACCTTTGCTTTTTCACCACGATTGATTGCTAAAACCCGATAACTCGGAACCGTTTTGGCTCGCTCACTAAAATCGTAGTAATCACCATAAACGCCACCTTCGTCATTGACCTTTCCTTTAGGTTTAACCTTTGCCGCCAGCATAGCGTTTTTTAAGGTATAGTTTCGAATCCATTCCCGAAACTTAGCGTTGTTTCCAATGGCATCCGTAATGATTTCACGGGCTCCATCTAAAGCGTCATTAACGGAACTAACGTCGTGATCATCATCTATAAAGGACTTTGCCAGTTGTTTTAATGGCTCATTTTGAAACTTTAAAATTGCAGTTGCAAGTGGCTCTAATCCCTGTTCCCTTGCAACCATCGCCTTTGTTTTTCGTTTTTGCTTATATGGCAAATACAAGTCTTCCACAATCTGAATACTGTCAGCATTTAAGATGTCTTGTTTTAACTGCTTGGTTAATTGGCCTTCTTCGTCAATCTTTTTTACCACTTCTTCCTTTCGGTGGCTCAGCTTTGCTAGACGCTGGTAAGTATCCTCAAGTTCCCGAATGGAAACCTCATCCAAATTACCGGTTCTCTCTTTGCGGTATCGTGCAATAAACGGAACGGTATTACCATCCTCAAGCATTTCTAAGGTTTGTTGAATTTGTCGTTTCGAAATGTGTGGTAACGCTTTTGCAGTTTGATCAATTAAAGTTTTTTCCATTTTTTCACCATAATCTTTCAAATAAAAACTCCATTAAATAATTAACGGAGTTATTGTAATCAAATTTATTTCCAAAACGTATCATAAACATTAATGGGAAGGTGTCGCTTATGTTGAGTTTTCAAATACCAATTTTCAATCACATTAGCTGCACTAGAACTAATGTCCTGGCCTTCCAAAAAGTCATCAATATTTTTATAACTAACCCCAAGTGCTTTTTCATCTGGAAGAGCTGGACGATCATCTTCAAGATCCGCCGTTGGGGTTTTCTCGTAAAGGTTTTTAGGTGCGTCAAGGTACTCAAGAAGCGCACGACCTTGTCGTTTATCCAGTCGCCAAATTGGAACAATATCAGAGGCACCGTCACCAAATTTAGTGTAAAAACCAGTCACCGCCTCGGCGGCATGATCAGTGCCAAGTACAATCCCTTGATTGGCACCAGCAATGGTGAACTGTGCGATCATCCGCGTCCGAGCTTTAACGTTGCCCTTATTAAAATCAGAGACAGCATCACCGTTAGCTTCAACTGCTTTTACCATCGAATCGACTGAACCTTTGATATTGACGCGTTCAACCCGATCAGCATCCATAAAATCAATAGCTTCCATAGCATCCGATTCATCAGCTTGTTCACCATAAGGAAGGCGAACCGCAATAAACTGATATTCAGTATCACCCGTTTCTTCCCTTAATTCATTCATTGCCATCGATGCCAATTTTCCCGTCAAAGTGGAATCTTGACCACCAGAAATTCCCAGTACTACTGATTTAATGAACGAATTCTTTTTAACGTAATCCTTAATAAAATCAACACTACGTCTAATTTCTGTTTCAGGATCGATCTTTGGCTGAACCCTTAAAGCACTAATAATCTGTTTTTGCAGTCGTTTTTGTTTCTCATCCATTACTATCACCTACTCTAATTTTTGCTCAACCCCATTATGAATTTCATTAATCAAACTCATCTTGTGGTCCCATAATTTCTTAGAAAGATCAACTGGGTAATCTTGTGGATTTAACTGACGCTTGTACTCTGGCCAGAGTGCCTTCAAAGAGTCAGTCGCATGCTGCTTAGTAGCCTCTAACGTCGGCATTTGATATACCTGCTTTCCATCTTTAAAGATATCTTGTAAGAGCGGTTGAGCATTAAAGTTGGTAATAGTCTTGTTAATGTACGTGAAATGCGGATGGAACATGTACACGGAAGACTGTTCACGTGGATCTTCACCATCAAGTGTGATGTAATCTCCCTCAGACTTACCGTCGTCTTTTTCAGTAATCCGCCAAACTTGCTTCTTACCTGGAGTGGAAACCTTCTCAGCATTATTGGAAAGTTTAATGGTATCGACCATGTGACCTTGTTCATCTTCAACTGAGACCAGCTTGTAAACCGCACCAAGTGCGGGTTGGTCAAAAGCCGTAATTAGCTTGGTCCCAACTCCCCAAGAGTCGATTTTGGCATTTTGCATCTTCAAACTACTAATGGTGTATTCATCAAGGTCGTTGGAAGCCACAATTTGAACATCCTTAAAGCCAGCTTCATCCAGCATTTCCCTAACTCTTTTTGATAAGTACGCCATATCACCGGAATCAATTCTGACACCTTGAAAGTTAATCTTGTCGCCCATTTCTTTTGCAACTCGAATTGCATTTGGGACCCCACTTTTAATGGTATCAAAGGTGTCTAACAGAAAAGTACAGTTCTTATGAGTTTGGGCGTATGCCATAAATGCATCATAGTCATTCCCAAATGATTCAATCAAAGAGTGCGCCATCGTTCCGCTGACAGGAATGCCAAATTCCTTACCGGCTAACACATTGGAAGTCGCGTTAAACCCACCAATGTATGCCGCTCTGGTTCCCCACAGTGCTGCATCAACTTCTTGGGCTCGACGACTACCAAACTCCATTAAAGGATTATTTCCAGCCACCATTCGAATTCGGGCCGCTTTAGTAGCGATTAAAGTCTGATAGTTCACCATGTTCAAAATAGCGGTCTCAACTAATTGACATTCCGCAATCGTTCCTTCAACTTGAACAATGGGCTCGTTGTTATAAACTAAATCACCCTCAACAGCAGAACGAATTGTCCCAGTAAACTTAAAGTTACGAAGATAATCTAAAAATTCATCAGAATAATCGCTAATTGACTTTAAATACTTAATGTCCTCATCAGTGAAGTTAAGGTTGTTGATATATTCAATAATGTGTTTTAATCCTGCAAAGACGGCATATCCATTTCCAAAGGGCATGTCTCTAAAAAAAACTTCAAATACAGCATGACGATTTTGCATATGTTTTTCAAAATAAGTTGCCATCATATTGATTTCATAATAGTCAGTGTGTAAAGTTAAATTATTAGGACTTTGTAATGTTGACATCTTTAATCTCCTCTAGCCATTTCAGGCTAAACTATTGTTGTTACTCGTTGCACATTATATCACATAATAACCAAAAAGAAGGCTAACAAATGACGCACAAATTTCCGACCACCAACATCGCTTCTATTCCCTTTATTAACGCGACTTTCACCGAATTTATGCAGGTGATTGAATCCCAAATAGACGACCACCAAAACACGTTTGTGGTAACCGCCAATCCAGAAATCGTAGTTTATGCTGATCGTTATCCTCACTACCAAAAAGTTTTAAAAAGCGCCACTTACGTCGTGCCAGATGGGATTGGCATTATCAGGGGCGCCAAAATGTTAAATGACCCGATGCCAGAACGAATTACCGGCTATGACATTTTTAAAGCACTGTTAGCTTGGGGAAACCAAAATAACAAGTCAGCCTATTTTCTGGGAGCCAAGCCCGATGTCGTATTTGATTTACGAAAGGTCTTAACCGTCAACTATCCGCATTTAAAGATTGTTGGGATGCAGGACGGCTATTTTAAAAACGACTCTCCCATCATTAACAACATCGAAAACAACGACATTGACATGATTTTTGTTGCGACTGGTTTCCCTAGCCAAGAAGAATTTATCGCAAAATATCGCAATAAAAATAACGGCTTGTGGATTGGGGTTGGAGGAAGCTTTGACGTCTTAGCCGGCCACGTCAAGAGAGCTCCTGAATTCTGGATTAATCATCACATCGAATGGCTTTATCGCCTTTTTAAAGAACCCACCCGTTTTAAACGAATGCTAGCCATTCCTGAATTTTTAAAATTAGTTCGAAAACAAAAAAAGGATGAGAAGTGATCTCATCCAACTTTATGAGCCCTCGTTAGTAGGGCTCTTTTTTATTTATTTAGGTAAAACTCAAATCGCTCAGCAGCGTACTGAGCCTGAACAAACTCAAATGGTTGCTGATTTTGAAGATAAGATATCTGTTTTAGCTTAAGAATGGGTGCCTTAACCTCAATATCCAGTAAATCAGCAATCCGATCAGTCGCTAAAATCGCCGAAATAAATTGCTTCGCGCTTCTTGGACGAAGTCCCTTCTTGTCCTCTAAAGAACGATACAGGGAGCTAGAAACGTCTTCTTCACTTAACCCTTCGACCATCGATGCATTAACAGCTGCCACTTCATAGCAAATTGGAATGTCGTCCCCATAGCGAATCCGATTCATCCGCAAAACCCGATCATCCTGACTCAGCCCCAAGACAGAGGCTTCCTTAAAGGTGGGCTCAACAATCTTATATGACAAGGTTTTGGTGGATGGCTTTTTTCCTTGAGCCAGCATAATGTTAGTAAAGCTGGTTACTCCGGACATCTTTTCTTGAACCTTTTGGTTAGTAACGTACGTTCCTGAGCCGGCAATCCGTTTTAATATTCCATCCTCAACGAGCGCTTGAACAGCTTGCCTGAACGTCATCCGACTTACTCCGTACTGTTCGGATAGTTTTCTTTCAGATGGAATCCGGGTTCCCACTTTCCAGCTTCCGTCTTCGATCTTACTCTTAATATCATCATGAATTTTAATATAAACAGGTACTGTCATAATTACTCCTACCTTGGCATAAAAAAATCGACTAACATTTGTTAGTCGATTTTACACCAATAATTAGTATTGGGCTAGCTGGGTTCGAACCAGCGCATCACAGGATCAAAACCTGTTGCCTTACCACTTGGCTATAGCCCAAGAATCAATGGAGGGGAGTGGATTCGAACCACCGAACCCGAAGGAGCGGATTTACAGTCCGCCGCGTTTAGCCAGACTTCGCTACCCCTCCATAATAAATGAGTAATTCGTAGTAACGAATCAACGTTTATTATATTACACGGGATCATGATGTTAGTCAATACTTTTTTTCAAAAAATAAAAGGCGCTAACTTTACAGCGCCTTTCATTATAGTGATTTTAATTTACTCCATCCATCAGTTTTTTAACCGGTTTGATCATCAATAATAAGATAATTCCAAACAAGATGGCTACAAGTCCAACGATTCCAAAGTACGCGATTTCGTGTCCCGGAGTGTAGAACTTAACGATTTGTGAGTTAACCGCCTGACCAGCAGCATCCGCTAAGAACCACATACTCATCATCTGTGATTCAAATGCTTTCGGAGCAAGTTTGGTGGTAACGGAAAGCCCAATTGGTGAAATCAACATTTCGGCAATTTCAACAATGGCCCAACTACCAATTAGCCATAGTGGACTAACTTTAGCTGATGAACCAAATAGGAAAATTGGAATCATCATAAATAAGTACGAAAATCCAGCGAAAAACATTCCCCACGTAAACTTAACTGGGGAGCTGGGCTCTTCTTTTCTTTTAGCCAGATATGTCCATAAGAATGCGAACAGTGGTGTGTACAGCATAATGAACAACGGGTTAAGTGACTGATACCAAGTAGCATTAATGTGCAAAAATCCAAGGTTATTGTTAGTTTGATTTTCAGCAAACAAAGCCAAAACAACGGAGCCCTGTTCCTCAATGGCCCAGAATACCGCAGCAGCGATAAATAATGGAATATAGGCAAGAACCCGTGAATGTTCTGTCTTAGTAACCTTCTTACTTCTCAAAATAACAACGAAGTAAATAATTGGGGTTAAAATTGCGATAATACTCAATAACAAAACAAAGTTATCAATACTCAAAACTTTAAAGTACCACATCCCCGCGATAATAACGGCAAATACAGCTAAGCCACCAATAATTTCAAGAACTAAACGATTCAAATCATCTGGTTCTAAGGGATCACTTGGATAGAGGCCATCGATGCTCAAAGTCTTTTTACCACTGAAGTAGTAGTAAATTAAAGCAAAGAACATTCCGATAGCGGCAAGTGAGAAACCAGCATGGAAATTAAAGTCCATTCCGACGGTCCCAACTAAGATCGGTGCGATGAACGACCCTAAGTTAATCCCAAAAACAAAAATGGTAAATCCAGTATCACGTCTTGGATCATTTTCACCATATAAGGCACCAACCATTTCTGAAACATTTGGCTTCAATAGTCCAGTACCAACGGTGATTAAGACAATGGAAATAAATAGCGCTCCGGCACCAAATGGTAACGACAGTACCACGTGCCCAAACATAATTAAAATTCCACCATACAGAACGGTCTTTCGACTACCCCAAACTCGATCACTTAGATAACCACCTAACACCGACGTTAGAAATACTAGTGAACCGTAAATTGCCATAACTGAAGCTGCAGTGGTTGGAGAAAATCCTAATCCACCCTTGGCGACTGAGAAATACATGTAGTATAAAAGAATTGCACGCATCCCGTAGTAACTGAATCGTTCCCACATTTCAGTGAAGAACAGTGTTTGCAACCCTTTTGGTTGCCCAAAGAACGCATGGTCGAGACTCTTCTCGCCTTGTCCGTTCATAAAATCTCCTCCTGTCAATCTTTTAACAATTATCAGAAATAATACCATTCTTGATTTTCATTTACAATCATATCTCGACAAAAAGTTTGTTAGAATAGTGATTATCAAGGAAAAGGAAGTGGATAATACATTGTTCAAGGAATTTAAAGAATTTATATCACGAGGGAATGTGGTTGACATGGCCGTCGGAATTATCATCGGGTCTGCCTTCACTTCGATCGTGACTTCATTGGTTAATAACATTTTTAACCCGTTTATTGGACTGTTCTTAGGAAAAATCGATCTTTCATCACTTGCCATCACCGTTGGAAAAGCAAAGATAAAATATGGCTTATTTCTAAACTCAGTCATCAATTTCCTGCTGATTGCTTTCATCGTCTTTTTATTGGTCAAATTTATCAACAAATTAACTAATAAAAATCAAAAAAAGCAAGAAAAGAAGGCTCAAGAACCGAGCCTTACTGATCAATATCTAGCTGAAATTGTTAAACTGCTTAAAAAGTAATTCCTTAATCACACCAACGCTCTGTTGGTGTTTTTTTATAGCATATCTAGGTATCTGTCGCGTTCCCATTGAGAAACGTTTTGTCTGTAAGCATTCCATTCCATGTTCTTTGCATCCAAGTAATTTTGATACATGTGAGGTCCCATGGCTTTCTTCATAAGTGGATCAGCTTCATATGCTTTAAGCGCATTATGAAGAGTGGAAGGTAAGTTTTCAATATGATCTAATTTTCGTTCCTTGCCATCCATATGATAAATATTACGGTCAATTGGTTCACCTGGTTCGATTTTGTTTTTAATACCATCTAAACCAGCTTCAAGAATTGATGCAATTGCTAAGTATGGGTTAGCTGAAGGATCAACACTTCGAAGTTCAAGGCGAGTGCTAAGACCACGACTAGCTGGAACTCTAACTAATGGTGAACGGTTAGATGCCGACCATGCCACATAGACAGGTGCCTCAAAGCCAGGAACTAGTCGCTTGTAGGAGTTAACGATTGGGTTACATACAGCAGTTAATGCTTTAGCGTGCTTCAAAAGTCCACCTAAGAAGTAGTATGCCGTTTGTGATAATTCCAGGTCACCATCTTTATCATAAAAGACGTTGTCACCATCTTTATCAAACAATGACATGTTGATGTGCATCCCAGATCCATTGATACCATTCAGTGGCTTTGGCATGAAAGTGGCGTATAATCCGTACTTTCTAGCAACTGTTTTTACAACTAACTTAAAGGTTTGAATATGATCTGCCGTAACCACGGCGTTGTCGTACTGAAAATCAATTTCATGTTGTCCAGATGCTACTTCATGGTGAGAAGCCTCAACTCGAAAGCCCATATTTTCTAATTCAAGAACCATATCACGACGAATATTGGCTGCCAAATCCATTGGTGCCAAATCAAAGTAACTTCCGTGATCATTCAATTCAGTGGTTGGATTACCCTTATCGTCCATTTTGAACAAGAAGAATTCAGGTTCTGGGCCAATGTTAAAGTTAGAAAAGCCCATTTCTTTCATTTCATCCAGAACACGCATTAAATTATTTCTTGGATCACCAACGAACACCTCGCCATCTGATGTATGAACACTACATGTCAGACGAGCAACCTTACCGTGTTCGTCACCCCATGGGAAGACCATCCACGTTGAAAGATCAGGGATCAGGTACATATCACTTTCCTCAATGCGTACGAAACCATCAATTGAAGATCCATCAAACATAATCTTACCATCTAAAACCTTGTTTAGTTGGTTAACGGGTACCTCAACGTTTTTGATGCTGCCCATCAAGTCAGTAAACATTAGTCGAATAAATCGGACGTCTTCATCTTTCACCATTTGGCGAATGTCGTCTTTTGTATAATCATGTACCATAAGTAGTCTCCTTATTTTAAATACTTACCCTGTTGCTTTAAATCAGAATCATCATACAAGCGTCCAGCTTTTAAAATATCGTCTTTCAAGTATTCGCGGACATCTTCATCACTAAGTGATTTATCACCACTATGTAAAAGTTTTCGACGCCGTTGTTTCTCAAATACTCTTTTAACCTGAGCAATTGTCATTCCTTCAATAAGATAGTTGTGAATCTCAAGAATTTGGTCCACATTATCTAATGAATACAAACGTCGGTTTCCTGATGTTCGTTTAGAATGAACAAGACCATGATCATCGTAATACCTTATTTGTCTGGATGATAAGGAAGTAAGCTTCATAACCGTTCCCATTGGCAGAACCGCTAAAGATTTCCTCAGTACTTTTTCACTCATACGCATATCTCCTTGATATGACACCATTCTATTCGTTATTGATATAAGCGTCAACAACCTATGTTATGAAATGTAACACTGATCCAAGTTTAACATAAAACTTGCAATATAAAAAAAGACACAAGAAATAAATTCTTGTGTCTTCATGTATGTATGTGCATCTTCAAGCACACCATTAGATTCTATTCACCCATTATTGCTATGCCAAAGGTTTAATCATCATTAAGAATGAATAAAAGATTTATGCCGGCTGCAGGACTTGAACCTGTGACCCTCGGTTTACGATACCGATGCTCTACCAGCTGAGCTAAGCCGGCAAAATGACGATAAATTAAAAGTGCTAACGGCAATTGTTGTTAGCACTCAGACATAGCTCCGGCAGGCGGGCTCGAACCGTCGACAACCTGATTAACAGTCAGGTGCTCTACCAACTGAGCTATGCCGGAATAA
>NZ_JBWXUV010000045.1:0-368 GCF_059901435.1 Fructilactobacillus sp. X2R1C1
CGATATCATTATAATTCTGACGGATTTCTTTTGCATTTTCCACCATTGATAGTTTTTCATAACAAACTCCTAAATTAAATCTTATTTTGAAGTTACAATTGGTTTCACGTGAATAGCACTAACGGCTAATACTCCAATCAGCATCATAATTCCAGCTACCAAAATCATCCCCGGCATTGATTTACCAATTAATGGTAAAATCACAAAACTGGCCAACGATGCGATGATCTGTGGCATACAGATACTAATATTAAAGAGTCCTAAGTAAGCACCTTCGTCCTCACCGTTTAAAGCCCCAGTAACGATTGACAAAGACTCAGATTGCATTGCCAAAAAGGAAATTCCGATTAAAACAAAGGCTACCACTG
>NZ_JBWXUV010000046.1:0-364 GCF_059901435.1 Fructilactobacillus sp. X2R1C1
GGATAGAAGGATATATTTATATAAATACTATGTTGAATTTTTAAAAAAATACGATCCTAATTTTTTCGTTTTTGAAAATGTTAAAGGTTTGCTTTCTTTTAAAGATATCAATAACAAAAAAATATTAGATGAAATGATAAATGATTTTAATAAAATTGGATATTTTATCCAATTTAAAGTAATTAATATGATAAATTATGGTGTTTCTCAGAGGAGAGAAAGAGTTATAATTTTTGGGGCAAAAGATAAATCTATTGTGAATAACTTTTTTAGTATTTTATCTAATTTTCAAGAAAGTTCAATGTCTGTTAATGATCTATTTTCTGATCTTCCCTTTATGCACAGTGGGGAAATAGATAACCAT
>NZ_JBWXUV010000047.1:0-356 GCF_059901435.1 Fructilactobacillus sp. X2R1C1
ATCAACGAGTGCCAGTGGTTCAACTAGTACTTCGATGAGCACCAATCACTCGGAAAGTACCAGTGCTAGTGCCTCAGTAAGTGGTAGTCAATCGACGAGCGATAGCCTATCAACGAGTGCCAGTGGTTCGATGAGTACTTCAATGAGTACAAATCATTCCGAAAGCACCAGTGCGAGTGCTTCAATGAGCGGTTCTCAATCCATCAGCGACAGCTTATCAACAAGTGCGAGTGGTTCAACTAGTACTTCGATGAGCACAAATCATTCCGAAAGTACCAGTGCCAGTGCCTCGGTAAGTGGTTCTCAATCAACGAGCGATAGCCTATCTACTAGTGCGAGTGGTTCGATGAGTACTT
>NZ_JBWXUV010000048.1:0-355 GCF_059901435.1 Fructilactobacillus sp. X2R1C1
AAATTCATCTGTGTCAAACTAAGAAAAGCAACAGATTTGCAGAACGCGTTAATTTTTCTACTAGAAAAATCCTTTTTGGTTTTAGAATTTTTGTAATTAGTCTTAATGTTTTGATACAAAATAATAAAAACGACGGGTATCCACGTAAACCTGATCAAATCTTTACAAACTTCCATTGGAAACTTGTAAAGCAAACATAGCACTAACATGAAACTAAGCGTGATCAAGTAAACTAATACGATTGGAGTTTGTTGTAAGAATAATTGAATCCAATATTTAATCTTGTTCATCAGAAATTAACCTATATCCGCGTTTTCGTTCGGTTACAATTCGATCATCCAGACCAACCTTATTT
>NZ_JBWXUV010000049.1:0-351 GCF_059901435.1 Fructilactobacillus sp. X2R1C1
AGTTAAAGGAGAATTATTATAATATTGACGTATTTTAGAATTACTTAATTTTTTACCTGTTTTAACTAATCCAAATGATTGAAGTTGATTATAAATACTTTTATTACTTTCAAGAACCTCTGCTAATGGATGTTGAGAAAAAGTGTTCTCATCTATTTTTTCTAATATTTTATTATAATGTGAATCATAATTAACACTATCTAGTATAGGATGTTTTATTATATTTTTTTTACCTGATTTTGAATAGACTAATATATACTCACCATTTCTAACTATATTGCCACTTTTCGCAGCTCCAACCTTTTGTCCTTGAGTAGCTGACATTTGTACATGAATTGTAGTGACATATCC
>NZ_JBWXUV010000050.1:0-347 GCF_059901435.1 Fructilactobacillus sp. X2R1C1
GATCCAGTTGGCGCTTGTAATATAATGTTTTTATTGTCACTTACATAAGCATTTAACAAATTCATAACAGCAGAATTTTGAAAATCTATATTCTTAAAGGACATTAGTCGATCAACTCCTTAATTTCATTGCCATAAAATTCATCTGGAATATCAATAATTTCAGCTCCACTATTGTCATACCCTTGTTTCTGATCAACTGACAACATTTCATGAACTTGTTTACGCATATAAATTTTATTTTTTTCATTTAAATCTACTTTGTCTACATCACTTCTATCTATAACAATAGCAATATTGGACCCCTTCAAATTAGTGAAATTCTGTAGTTCAATTAAAGGCTTAATA
>NZ_JBWXUV010000051.1:0-341 GCF_059901435.1 Fructilactobacillus sp. X2R1C1
GCCGATGCCTTAAAGGACCCATCAGCTGATCAAAAGTCTGACCAGGAGGCAGCTACAAGTGATAACACAGCAAATAAGCAAGACGCTGTGGTAGCTGCCAACCAAAAGACTGATGATCAAGCAGCAGCCATGAAGCAAACTGCGGCAGCCTTAGCCACCAATGATCCCCAGAATCAGCTAAAGAATGCCACTACTGATCTTGCTGCTGAACCATTTAAGATCACTGTTAGTGATCCAGACTACAAGTCTTATGGTGTTCCTTGGGTTGATCCAAACTCCGATCACTTTACGTATGGTTTTGTCACTGTGAAAAATGCTGCCAATACTAACAAAGTAAAGTG
>NZ_JBWXUV010000052.1:0-341 GCF_059901435.1 Fructilactobacillus sp. X2R1C1
CTGTTACACCATCTTTTTCAAAATCTTTGGTCCATTTCCAAACCTGAGTTGAATTTAAATTAAAGTGCGCTGCCACCTTAATAATTCCCATTTCATGAGTTTTATAGTAGTTTATCACACCTAATTTAAACTTAGTTGAATACTTTTTATGAACCCGGCGGGTTCTAAGTGCTGACATTCCTTGCTGATTGGCTAATTCAATCCAGTGTCGAATTAGAGAAAAGTCAAGTTGGTATTTCCGTGATAATGCTTTTATTGAAATATTGCCTAGCTGATACTCATTAACTATTTGAACTTTAAAAATATTTGAATACTTACCCATAAAAAAATACCCCATTATT
>NZ_JBWXUV010000053.1:0-337 GCF_059901435.1 Fructilactobacillus sp. X2R1C1
TTGTGATTGTATTGATTGGGTTCTTTCTGTTTAACCATTATGCTGGTGCTTTAATAAATAGAATACAAAATGAGTTTAGACGGAATCCTTCATCAATAATTTCAAATCGAACTTCCAATCAACATAATTCAGCACAAATAACTCCTAATTCTTCTCAAGCAGAAACAGGAGCAACTCCAGCAAATAGTAACAATAATCAGGCTGAAAATGATGTTAAGCAAACAAGCACTTTGACAGAGCCAATTGCTAAACAAATATTAGAGAAAGAAACACCTTATTTCCAAAATACGACTACTAATAAAATTAGTTATTGGAATTATGGTGGTAAACTATCTGG
>NZ_JBWXUV010000005.1:0-87366 GCF_059901435.1 Fructilactobacillus sp. X2R1C1
ACTTTTATTTAGATAATTAGCGTTTGAATAGTTATAAACAGTGAATAAATATGGTATTTATGCCCATACGGGTAATTCAAATATGATAATGCCCTCAAACATAATTATGTTTGAGGGCATTTTTTATAAATAAAATTTTTTATAAATAAATATGAGGAGGATTTGGATATGTGTACTTCAATTATTATTAAATCTACGGATGGTCATCCGTTTTGGGGCCGTACGATGGACTTTATGGTTCCACTTTTTGATTCTCATAACGAAAAAGCGGCTGTCTCAACTAAAATCGTAAATATTCCCGCAAATCAGATAATTCAGTCAGAATTAAAAAACTGGCGTAGCAAGTATGCAGTTATGGGGATTGGCCCTGACGAAGGAAGTCTTCTGTTTGATGGTATCAATGAAAAGGGAATCACCGGAGATCTTCAGGTTCTTCTGGAAACCACTCATGGAAGTGAAACAGATTTAAAAGCTCGTAATCTAACACCAGTTTTTGGTGAGGAATTTGGGACATATGTTTTAACTCAGTGTGCGACGCTTGATGACATCAGAAGACTCGCTAAGACCACAGGATTGATTGATAAAGCTTATGTTTTTCATGGAAAAGCTGGTAAGCTCCATCTTCATTACACCTTTTCTGATGAAAACGGGAATTCCATTGTGCTTGAAGCAACGGACAATGGTGGATTTAAAATATACGATAGTATTGGGGTGATGACCAATAGTCCACGATATTCATTTCATACTACTAACCTCAGAAATTATGTTTCGTTAAATGCTTATAATCAGAAGCCGACTAAGATTGGTGGAAAATTACCGGTTAATCCAATCGAAGGTGGTACTGGATATGGAATGTTTGGGATTCCAGGAGATTATTCTTCACCATCGCGGTTTATTCGCGCAACTTTTATCTCTAAAAACATTGATGAATTTTCAGATGCTGAAGGAATAAGCACTTTATACAATTGCTTTAAGCCATTCATCGTTCCAAAGGGTATCAGTCGAAATCCTGATTTGCCGCAACAGTGCGATTTTACTCAGTATTGGGTTGGTTATGACGTTAAAAACAGGACCTTGTATTTACAAACACCAAGTTGTCCGACGATGACTCGTGCTACTCTTGATCCTAACCGCACTGAAATTGAGAAATTTGACGTTGATCAGACATGGAAGGTTAATGAGCCTAAGTAAATTTAATCTGGAAGTAATTTACTCTCTTAATTTTTAGAGAAATTGGTATAATTGAGGTTATTAGGAGAATAAAAATGAATTTTTCAAAGACAAAAGCTAAGATTAAACAAATGATTGAAAACCAGAGTATCCCAGGTGCGGCATTTTCGTTTATCACTGGGATGAACGTTGAAAGCGATGAGATGGGATTAAAGCAAGTGGAGCCAACGAAAGAAGCCGTTGGACCAAACGACGTTTACGACATTGCTTCTTTGACCAAAGTGGTCGGGACCCTGCCAGTTATCATGCGATTACTTCAAGATGGACGGATTCACCTAGATGATTCTGTTTCTGACTATTTACCAGAATGGAAGTATCCGGAGGTTACAATTCGTCATTTGTTGACCCATACTTCTGGAATTGAAGGGTACATTCCCAATCGAAATCAGATGAATATCAATCAGCTTCGTGAGGCACTCTTAGGCCTTCATGTAGGTGATGATTTTAACAAGCAAATGAAATACGAAGACGTTAACTATATTTTCTTAGGATGGATTGCTGGGTTGGTAATGGGAATTCCCATTCAACCACTGATCACACAAATGGTTCTAAAACCACTTGGTTTAAATGACACGACTTTTCATCCTGAAGCGCAACGTTCTGTCCCAACCACATACAATGAAGAAACCCGTACTAATTTGCAGGGTGAAGTTCATGACCCGAAGGCGCAAATCTTGGGCGATGATTGTGGTTCAGCTGGGATGTTTAGTACTTTAAATGACTTGTCTCGTTTTGCCCAGTGGATGCTTCAGGTTAATAGTCGTAGTAGCATCTTTAATAATGAGACGTTTGATGAATTGTATACCGATCAGACGCCAATGGAAGATGGCACCCGGTCATTTGGATGGGCTTTAGCTGATTACGAAGGTCATCCGTACATTTGGCAGTCCGGTTACACAGGGGTGGTAATCGTACTCAATCGGGACCAAAAGAGTGGCTTTGTCTTTTTGTCTAATCGGGTTCACCCTCACTTAAGTGATCATTTCATGGAAGATCGAAATGACTTAATTAACACCTATCTTGATGAATTATTTAATTAGATTAAAAACACGTTTGCTTTAATTTAAGACAAACGTGTTTTTCTTATTTATAAGGAACTTTAAGATAACTGTTTTCCAAATCAATCGTGTACTCAATCTCTTGATTCCCGCGCTGAGTCATCTGAAAGTCAGTTCCGTATAGTACTAGTCCAAGCTTTCTGCCAGCTGGAAGGTGATAGAAGGTTGGTTGTAAAGTTAAGTCAACATCATAAAATTGGTTTGGGATCAATTGATCGTTTTGATAAGCGGAATGGCGATTCTGAAGGTTCATATGTCCAAACGAGATCATTTTGTTTGGTGTTGAATGCTTATTTAAGGTGAATTCCCGTAGATCATCCGTGTACCATCTGTGTCCTAGTAGAATTCCCTTGGGCTCAAGAATAGTAGGGGTAACATTCAATCTTTTAGCGTCCCCGTAATCGACCAATTGGGCTGACAAGAGTCCGACGTTCTTAGACGTGGCGATGCGTAGATGAAGAGTACTAAATCCCGAAATGATTTGCTCTTCACTAAGAGGTAAAGTCTTAAAGATCAAACGGTGTCCCTTTAATGAACTGTTTGAATCAAGTAAATCTTTTTCCCACCGTGTTGGATGAGAACAGTATGCCTTAAATTGCGACGAATCCAACTGATCTTGGTATTTAAGTTGGCTTTTGTTTGAAGTTTTGCTTAGTTTTTCATCATTTAAATAGTATTTTTTACTATGATTATCAAGCCAGTTATTCTTTTTGTTCCACGTTTCCGGCTTGACGTTGTCTTGCACAATCACATTGGGGATTTGGTTCATTACGTTATTCTCAATCCCATATAACTCATGTGAAATCCACATGTTGACGATATCGTTGAAATCAAACGAACGAAAGGCGTTGATGTAAATGTGTTGACCTTGGTGAAGGATAATCTTTTGATTAATTGGAAGAGACTTGATTCCCTGCCATAGTTTGGCTGCGTTGACTGGTTTAACGTTCCAATCGTTCAGGCCTTGCACGATTAAGACATCAGCTTTAATGTTTTTAACGTTGTTTCGATAGTTTCTTTCGTCCCAAAATTCGTTGTAATTTCCGGTAGTACGGTCCATCTGTTTTTGCATAATTGATAAGTAGCGATCAAAGAAGGGCCGGATCTGGAAATTATCACCAGGATTGAGACTTCTACTGAATGTCTCAGCCGCTAAAACGTCAGCGTCTTCTCCCTGAAATCCGCCGGGAGCCATTACCAGACCATTTTCACGATAATAATCGTACCAAGAAGAGATGGCAGCTTCTGAAATAATGGTTTTAAGGCCATCCACTCCAGTGGTTGCTGCAGCATTGGCAAGGGTTCCTAGGTAGGATCGTCCGGTCATTGCTACGTTACCATTGGACCAGTCAGCTTTGATCTCGATATTGTCCGTTCGGTTGGTGAATGCTCGCCGTTTATGATTAAGCCATTCAATTACTGCAACTGTTGAATCGGTTTGTTCGGGAGAACCGCACGTCTGAATTCCGTCAGAATCTTTGGTTCCAATACCAGCTGAATAAACCACTGCATATCCCCGCATTAAGAAGTAGTCATTTAAGGTATAACCCGGCTTTGCAACGTGTCCCTCAATGGCTTCATCGGAAAAACCTTTTGGCGTTCTAGTACTAAACTTTTGGGGTTGTTCTTCATACATAATGTCAGAATAAATGGTATCATCTGGTTCTTTTCGAATAATTGGTTTGTTTACATCATGAGTGATTTGGTCTCCAAACGCATCGTTTGTCCCTTGGTCGTACGGACTAGCCGTATAAAGAGTTCCTAGCTTGAAACTAGTTTTGGGACGGGTGATCTCAGCTTTGATTAGATCAGCTTTTCCGTCCTTATCAGAATCAGTGTCGGTTTCAACGTAGACTGTCTCATAAATGAGGTCTTCTGGTTCAAAAATAGCCTGCGCTTTGCCATTAAAGAAGAGGGGCTTATCTTTTGGAAATCCCTTAAAGAATCCCTGGTTTGCTAAGTGATCAAGGTAGGTTTGACCAGTCTTGTTATGGGTGGTTAGTAGAAGGTACCAAGCTTGAAGTAAGTTGTCTATGTCCCACTGACCAGGTTTATTAAAGTACTTCAAATGAATTTTTTTCATCGCTTTTAGTGGTTCATCAACCTGAAAGTCGACGTCTGCTTGAAATTCAAGCAGTTGGAGGGCAACTAGGTAGAAAACCCGTTGGTTGACTTCACCATTATTTTGCAAATAATCGCCAAGTCGTTTATCTGGAATCGCTAGTCGATTATTCAATTGCTCCATTTGACCACTTTTATTGTTTACGTTAATAAGCGTTTTACTAAGTAATTTCAAAAATGCTTCTGAAACGGTTTTAGAATTTTCGATTTCGGTTGGATTAAAGCCAACTTGGGCTAACTCCCGTTTAGCGGTGTTAAGGTTAACTGGTATTTGTGCGAACTGATTATTTTTCATGTCATCCACCACTCCCTCTTTTCAGTAATTATGCCATAACCAAAGAACGGTGTTAACGAATTATGACTAAAAGTCCTTATGGATTGTGTATAATGGAGTTAATCTAAATGGGGAAGTGTTATTATGCTAATTTGGATTCATTTATTAACGTGGTTGGTTCTTTTTATTGTGGTTTGTATTGCTCTTTTTTCGAACTGGCATTTTAAAGTCATGACGATGATTGCCAGACTCTGTTATGTGATTTTAATTATTTCAGGAATTTTTCTGATCCCATTTGCATGGGGACGTGATCCAGTCTTGACGATTATCAAGGTTGTTTGCGCGTTACTATTGATTGGTCTGATTGAGATGGCGTTTGCCTTTAAATCACAACAGAAACTTTCAGGATGGTTTTTGTGGATGACCGTGATTGCAATTATAGTGGTGGCGATTCTTGGATTGCTTCTAGCAGGCGGTCGACCGTTTATTCATTTTATGTAAAAAAAGAAGCACTACCAATTAATCGGTAGTGCTTTAATTTTAGAATGATTCAACTTTTACTTTTTTCGTATCACCCGAAAAATCAGTATCGGGATACTTCTTTTCAAGGGCATTAAACATCATACGCTTAGCCAAGTTACCGTTTCGGGCTAAAATAGGGCCATGAAAGTAGGTACAGACGGTATTTTTGTAAATGGCACCCTCAGTTCCATCTTTTCCGTTGTTCCCATGTCCCTTAATGACTTTTCCCAGTGCTCGTTCACTTGGTCCTAAGTAGGTCACTCCAGCGTGGTTTTCAAAACCATGGTATTTTTCCTTGGTTTGTTCGTTTTGAATTTCAATGTTTCCAATGAAACGATTGTCTTTCATTGCATCCGTGTAGTGATCAAGAGCACCAATGCCAGGAAGCTTTTCGCCATTAGCTGCAACGTAGTAGTTTCCAAGTAACTGGAAGCCACCACAGATTGCGATGACTGGTTTACCTTGTTCAATGAAACGTTTAATTTCATCTTTCTTGGTTTGAATGTCTTTTGAAACAATGGTTTGTTCAAAGTCTTGTCCACCACCGAAAACCATGAAATCATAATCGTCAGCGTTGAACCCTTCTTCTAAACTAACAACGTTTGAGGTGACCTCAACGCCAATCTGTTTAGCGTAATATCGTAACGACAAAATGTTCCCAATATCACCGTAAGTATTCATTAAGTCACCGTATAAGTGAGCCACTCGAATGGTTTTTGTCATTAGTCCATTCCTCCTTTAATGAATCCCTTTTGTGCTAGTAAGTGTCTGAATTGAAGCATAGCCGTGTAAGTGGCCAGAACGTAAACCTTTTTAGTGGGGAGCTGTTTAATTTGTTCTAAGACTTTTTCAATGTTTGGTTCAATGATGTGATTGTCGTCATGAACCCCAGCAACCTTAAGGCGGAAGGTAATGTCTTTGTATCGTTCACCACCGGAAATGAATTTTTTAATGTTCATCTTTGGCAGACGTTCAAAGTCGCCATCCCAGATCCAACTCGTGTCAATGCCGTCAGCATAGTTAGCATTTTCAAGAAAGACAAACGAAAATGGTTCTTTTTCATGAGAAATCATATCAATGACTTGGTTAAGTCCAACTGGATTTTTAACTAGCACAATGGTTACTTCCTTGTCACCAACTTTGATTTCTTCCTGTCTTCCAAAGAGTCGCTTGTTGGTTTCAAAAGCGTGTTTAATTTGATCAGGACGAACTCCCATTTGCCGACCGGCCGCGTAAGCAGCGAGGGCGTTGTAAATATTGTATGTTCCACCAACATCAATTGAATACTGGTTTCCATCAATGTCAAAGGTTGAACTAGTTGGGGTTTCGTCCACCACTTTAGTGACTTTGTAATCTAGTTCTGGACGATGGAAACCACAGTTAGGACAGAAGTAGTCACCTAAATTTCCGTAAGTGATGTAATGGTAGTGCATAATGTGCGAACAAACGGGACAAAGGACCCCATCCGTGTTGGGAGCTGCCTTGATATCTTTATCAGCTGGTTGATCTTGAAAGCCATAGAACACTTGTTGATTTGGCATTTTTTTAGAGTTAAAAATGGCGGAATCACCGTTTGCAACCACTAGGGCATTTGGAGCTAGTAAGATCCCATTTAAGATTTTTTGGTAGGTAGTGTAAATCTCACCATAACGATCCAGTTGGTCACGGAAAATATTGGTCAAAACAAACATCTTTGGTTTGATAGCCTGAACAATCGGTTTTACGTTGGCTTCGTCAACTTCTAAGACTGCAATTGGATTTTCACCATATTTGGGATGCTTTGCTTGTAAAAAGGTTGAGACAATTCCCTGAGTCATGTTAGATCCAGTTGGATTAGTCAGAATTTGATCATATTCTTCCTTTAAGACTTGAACGATCAGTGCGGTAGTCAAAGTTTTACCGTTCGTTCCTGACACAATAATCACATCGTAATTTTTACCCAGCGTCTTTAAAATATTGGGATCAATTGCAGTGGTTATTTTTCCTGGTAATGAGCTACCACGGTGCAAAAAATTATGCAGGAACCAGTAAGATGACTTACCAGCCATGGTGGCAATTCTACTCTGAAATGACATAATGAGTTCTCCCTTAGAAATGATTAGTTTTGCACAATTAAAATAATTCTATCATAAAACTACGCTTATAAGTAAGAATAGTAACTAATTTAAGAAAAAGCAATTATTCAAATGGTAGAACAAATTTTGAATTTGGATGCGAAAAAGTGGTAAATTCGATATAATGAAAAAGTTAGTGAAAATAGAGAAAAGGTGATAACTTGGCACAATTATTCTTTCGTTACGGAGCCATGAATAGCGGAAAATCAATCGAAATTATCAAAGTCGCTCATAACTATGAGGAACAGGGTAAATCAGTTATTTTGATGACAAGTGGCCTTGATACCAGGGAAAAGAAGGGAACCATCGCTTCTCGGATTGGGTTGACTCGTAAAGCCCTTTCAATTAATTCCGATTCAAACGCATTTAAAATGGTAAAAGATGAAATTGAAAAACGCGATGAACCCATTAGTTGTGTGTTAGTTGATGAAGCCCAGTTTTTAAATAAGCATCACATCTTCGAATTAACCGAAGTGGTTGATCAATTACATATTCCGGTCATGGCATTTGGACTTAAAAATGATTTTCAAAATAAATTGTTTGAGGGATCGAAGTATTTACTATTGTATGCGGATAAGATTGAAGAAATGAAAACGATTTGTTGGTTTTGTGAAAAGAAAGCAATTATGAACTTAAGAGTCCATGATGGAAAGCCCGTTTACGAGGGCGAGCAGATCTTTATGGGTGGTAACGAGTCATATTATCCTGTTTGTCGTTATCATTATTTCAATCCTCCGATTGAAGCACAAAAGAATAAGGAGTAATAAGAATGGCTGAAGCCGATATGGATAAAATTTTTGATAAATTACAATCCGTTTCTGACAGATATGATGAATTAAACGAACTAATCAGTGATCCAGAAGTGATTGCTGACACCCAAAAATTCATGAAACTCTCAAAAGAAGAGGGCAGTCTCAGAGAAACGGTTGAAACTTACAATAAGTATAAAAAGATTAGTAAACAATTAGATGATGATGAGACCATGTTAAGAGAAAAACTTGATAGCGAAATGGAAGACATGGTCAAATCCGAGATTAGTGATTTAAAGGATCAGAAAACGCAACTTGAAGATCAAATGAAGTTGTTGTTGATTCCAAAGGATCCTAATGACGAGAAAAATATTATCATGGAAATTCGTGGAGCAGCTGGTGGAGATGAAGCCAGTTTGTTTGCGGCTGACTTATATAACATGTACACCAAGTATGCCGAACGTCAGGGATGGAAGATTGAAGTGATCGATGAAACTGATACTGAAGTTGGTGGTTTTAAAGAGATTGTTTTAATGATCACTGGTGATAAAGTCTATTCCAAGTTAAAGTACGAAAATGGTGCTCACCGAGTACAACGAATTCCTTCGACAGAATCGGCTGGACGAGTTCACACTTCAACAGCTACCGTTGGTGTAATGCCTGAGGAAGAAGATGTGGACATTGACATTGATCCAGGCGATATTCGAACGGATGTCTATCGCTCCTCTGGTGCTGGTGGTCAACATATTAACAAAACTTCATCAGCCGTCCGAATGACCCACCTTCCAACTGGGATTGTGGTTGCAATGCAAGATGAACGTTCTCAACAACAGAACCGTGCTAAGGCAATGCGGGTTTTAAAAGCTCGTGTTTATGACTACTACAAACAAAAAGAACAGAATGAGTACGATGAGAAACGGAAAGATGCCATTGGAACGGGTGACCGTTCTGAACGAATCCGGACTTATAACTATCCTCAAAATCGAGTTACTGACCATCGAATTGGATTAACCTTGAACAAGTTAGACAAAATCATGGATGGTGACTTAGATGACATCATTGATGCATTAATTGTTTCTGATCAAGCTAAAAAGTTGGAGAAATTGAATGACTCAGAAGCTTAGAAATAATGCAACTGTTTTTGAAGCCCTTAAATGGGCTTCTTTGCGTCTGGAGCAAGAAAATTTGGATCCTGATCAAGGACGCCAGGTGATGAGGTCTTTGATGGGATGGAATTTGACGGATTTGCTGATGAATTATCGGTTTAATTTGTCTGATGATCAGGAAGCTAAGTTTATTGAAATGATAGAACGGGTTCTAAATCATGAGCCACTGCAATATGTAATTGGAACTGCCAATTTTTATGGATACACTTTTCAAGTTAATCCCAGTGTTTTGATTCCAAGACCTGAAACGGAAGAATTAGTGGAGTGGATCTTAAATGATTACGATGATCATCCTATTAACGTATTGGATGTTGGAACTGGTAGTGGTGCCATTGCGGTTTCATTAAAAAAGCAACGCTCAAGTTGGAAAATAACTGGTTCTGATATTTCACTTAATGCATTAAAAATTGCTCAAAAAAATGCAACGTCAAATCACACCGAAATTAATTTTGTTCAGAGTGACCTATTTGGCGCTTTTAGTGAACAAAAATTTGACCTGATTGTCTCTAATCCACCATATGTGGGTCAAAATGAGATTAAGTATATGGATGAAAGTGTCTTAAAATATGAACCACGTCAGGCTTTATTTGCTGATAATGATGGGCTTTCAATCTATCAGAGAATTTCGCGTGATGTTGATGCTCATTTAGAGAGGGATGGCTCTCTTTATTTAGAAATTGGCTTTAGACAGGGAGATCCGGTTCAAAAGATTTTGATGAATGATAATAAAAGGCGGTCGGTTCGTCTCCGAAAGGACATGGCAATGCGTGATCGAATGATTAAAATGAAATAAAGGAGAATTTTTAAAATGGATACAAAGATATTTACGCCGGATCAGATTGATGCGGCCGCAGAAGAACTTAAGAAGGGGAACCTCGTTTCTTTTCCCACCGAAACAGTTTACGGACTAGGGGCCGATGCTACTAATGTCTCAGCGGTTAAAAAGGTTTATAAAGCTAAGGGACGTCCAAGTGATAACCCATTAATCGTTCACGTTGCTGATGTTGAGACGGTTGAGAAGTATGCTCAACCGTTAGACGAAGAAGTAAAAAGATTAATGAAAACGTTTTGGCCAGGTCCATTGACAATCATCTTAAAGTTAAAAAGGGGTGCACTTGCTAAAGAAGTTACTGGTGGACTTGATACCGCTGCTTTTCGAAATCCTGATAAACAGTCAACTCTAAATTTGATTAAGGCTGCTGGTGTTCCATTAGTAGGTCCATCAGCAAATACGTCTGGCAAACCCAGTCCTACCCTTGCAAAGCACGTTTATCATGATTTAAATGGTAAAATTGCGGGGATTTTAGACGACGGTGCTACTGACTTTGGGGTTGAATCGACAGTTATTGATATGTCAACTGGGAAGCCAGCAATCTTGCGTCCTGGTGCAGTTACCGTTGACCAGATTGAAAAAGTCGTAGGCCCAGTTGACGATGCCGTTCATCATGTTAGTGCGGATCAGGTTCCAAAGGCTCCTGGAATGAAGTACCGTCATTATGCCCCAGATGCTCAGGTTCAAATTGTTGACCATAAAGATGACTGGAAGCGAGCGGCTGATTGGATTAAAAAACAAGATGGGACTGTGGGAGTTATGGCAACTGACGATGTAATTGATGCAGTTGACTGGCCAAACAATGCAGAAATTTACAGTCTTGGAAGTGATATTAATACGGCCAGTCATTTACTATTTGCCGGACTTCGTCAATTTGATTTAGAAGATGGCGTTGACAATATTTTGACACAGGGATTTACCCCAACTGAATTAGGGGAGGCTTACATGAACCGCTTAAACAAATCCGCAGGACAAAAGCACTTTGAATAGTATACTTAATTCAAATAGTGAAATGAGGTAGATATCATGTCAGACAAAGAGTATGAAAAGATGGATCCTGAACTTTGGGATGCCATTCACGGTGAAAAAAAGCGTCAAGAGGACACAATTGAGTTGATTGCATCCGAGAACATTGCCTCAAAGGGTGTCCGAGCCGCCCAGGGCTCCGTTTTAACCAATAAATATGCGGAAGGCTATCCTGGTCATCGTTATTACGGTGGCTGTGAGTATGTTGATAAAGTGGAGACGCTGGCCATTGAACGAGCAAAAAAGTTATTTGGTGCTGAGTATGTAAACGTGCAACCTCATTCCGGCTCTCAAGCTAATCAGGCTTCATATGCCGCTTTCTTAAAGCCGGGAGATAAGATCCTTGGAATGGACCTAAATGCCGGTGGACACTTGTCACATGGTGCTAAGGTCAACTTTTCTGGTAAGATTTATCAGTCGTTCACTTATGGCGTTAATCCAGAGACTGAGCAACTTGATTACGATCATATTCAAACAATTGCAGAGGAAGTAAAACCGCAAATTATCGTAGCTGGTGCATCTGCCTATAGTCGAATCATTGATTGGCAGAAATTTAGAGAGATTGCTGATAGTGTGGGAGCCTACTTAATGGTAGATATGGCTCACATTGCTGGTCTGGTTGCAACCGGATTACATCCTAGTCCAGTAGGAATTGCCGATGTAGTGACAACTACGACTCATAAAACCTTGCGTGGTCCTCGTGGTGGAATGATTTTAAGCCAAAATAAGTACGCCAAAAAGATTAAATCAGCCGTTTTTCCTGGTACCCAAGGTGGTCCTTTAGAACAAGTAATTGCTGCTAAAGCGGTTGCCTTTCATGAAGATTTACAACCCGATTTTGTTACTTATTCCAAGCAAATTCTTAAAAATGCGAATGCCATGGCTGACGAGTTCAATAATTCCGAACATTTACGAGTAGTTTCTGGTGGAACTGATAATCATTTAATGACCGTTGATCTGACCGATACCGGTTTAAATGGTAAACAAGCTCAAGACATGTTGGATTCATTAATGATTACCACTAACAAGGAAGCAATTCCAAATGAAAAGTTGAAACCAACTTTAACTAGTGGACTACGAATTGGGACTCCCGCGATCACTTCAAGAGGGTTTGATGAGAATGATTCAAAGAAAGTTGCTGATTTAATTATTAAAGCCATTGACAATTACGATCAACCCGATGTTTTGGCTCAAATCAAGAGTGACGTATCCAAATTGTGTAAAGAAAACCCAATTACACGATAAGGAGCTAGAAATTTTTTGGTATTCCTTGTGTTATAATAGGTATAAATATAATACGAAGAGGAGAGTGCGTTATGGGCGAGTTTCACGTAATGGATCATCCGTTGATCCAACATAAATTAAGCATTATTAGAGATAAGAATTGTGGGACACGTGAGTTTAGAGAAGTCGTTAATGAAATTGCTAGTTTGATGGTTTTTGAAGTTGCTCGTGATATGCCACTTAAAGACGTTGAAGTTGAGACACCTGAAGGAACTGCGCACGCTAAGAAATTAGCTGGTAAAAAAGTTGCTGTTGTGCCAATTCTGAGGGCTGGAATTGGAATGGTAGATGGGGTACTTGATCTAATTCCGACAGCCAAAGTTGGTCATATCGGGATGTATCGTGATGAAAAAACCTTTCAGCCCCACGAATACTTTTTAAAGTTGCCAAGTGATATTGGTGAGAGGCAGATCTTCGTTGTTGATCCAATGCTTGCTACGGGTGGATCGGCAATTATGGCGCTTGATGCATTAAAGAAGCACGGCGCTAATCCCAAAAACATTAAGTTTGTTTGTCTAGTTGCTGCTCCTGAAGGAGTTAAAGCGGTTCAAAAAGCTGAACCAGAAGTTGACATTTATGCCGCTGCACTTGACGATCATCTTGATCATGGTTACATCGTTCCTGGGTTGGGAGATGCTGGTGACCGTTTGTTTGGAACAAAATAAAAATAATAATTTTAAGTGAGAGTTAATGTACTCCCACTTTTTTGTTAGATTGCTTTACGTAAAGGCCGGGTTTAAGTTTTGTCAATTTCGGTTGTGAAGTAATTGTTATAAAGACTATAAAATTAGAATTTTTGGTGCTTTATAGCTTTGAAATTTGCCTGAAATGGTGGTATTATTTCATCAGATTTGAATAAGTGAGCTTTTGACTTGTTTGAATATAGAATCGCAATTATTCAACTACTTTTTATGGCACGTTTTTTATTGCGAGTGATAATAGTTGCGAAAAGAGGTGATATCTGTGGAGCCAACTCGTACTTTTCAATTTTTAGGTCTTACTTTCAACGTCAGCAATATGATTTCTGGTGTGATTGTGGCTGTTGTTTTGTTCGCTTTTATATTCGTCTGCTCGAGAAACCTGCAGTTGAAACCAAAGGGGAAACAGAATTTATTGGAGTACATGATTGATTTTACAAATGGAATTATAAAGTCAACGATTGGTAATGATGCGCCTAAGAATTATGGACTATGGGCATTTACGCTATTCTATTTCATCTTAATAGCTAACTTACTTGGTTTGTTCTTGCATATTCAGGTAGGTAATATTGTCTACGTCAAGAGTCCTACGGCCGATCCAATCGTCGCTTTGACGTTCTCATTAATGTCTCTGACATTTGCTATGTATTGTGGTGTTGAGAAACTAGGTTATAAGGGACACTTTAAGGGATTCTTACAACCTGTCTTCTTGTTCCTACCAATCAACCTACTTGAGGAGCTTACGAACTTCTTAACACTTGGAATTCGTGTTTATGGGAATATCTTTGCTGGTGAATTGTTGGCCGGGATAATTGCTAATTTAGCATTTTCAAATGGATTGTGGCTGATTCCAGTCGCTGCCCCACTTGAGTTAGCATGGCAAGGATTCTCAGTGTTTATTGGCTGTATTCAAGCCTATGTATTTGTAACATTATCATCTGTATATGTTTCTCAAAAATTATCAATTGAGGAATAAGAAAATAGGAGGATTATATTATGGGAGCTATTGCTGCTGGAATCGCAATGTGTGGTGCCGCTATTGGTGCCGGAATTGGTGACGGTTTAATTATTTCCAAGATGCTTGAAGGTATGGCACGCCAACCAGAATTATCAGGAACACTTAGAACTAATATGTTCATTGGTGTTGCCTTAGTTGAAGTTATGCCCATCTTGGCCTTTGTTGTTGCCTTCTTGGTTATGAACAAATAGAGAAAACATTTTCTTAGTTTAGAAAAAGGAGGTGTCAATAGATGTATACACATTTAGTTATTGCGGCTGGATTCAATGTTGGTGATATGCTGTTTTATGCCATCTTGTTCTTACTCTTGATGTGGATTGTTAAGATTTTCGCATGGAAACCCGTCACAAAGATGATGCAAGATCGTGCAACTAAAATTGCCAACGATATTGATTCTGCTGAACAATCACGTAACGATGCTGCTAAGTTAGCCAAAGAACGTGCCGATGCATTACAAAACTCGCATGACGAAGCAACTAAAATCGTTAGTGATGCTGAACAAGCTGGTCAAAAACGTCGCGACACAATTATTTCCGATGCTCAAGATGATGCTAAAACCTTAAAGGATAAAGCTCATAAAGATATCGAACAAGAACGTGAAGACGCTTTAGCAAGTACTAAAGATGATGTGGCAGATTTATCTATTGAGATTGCTTCCAAAATCATTAAAAAGAACTTAAATGCTGATGATCAAAAAGCATTAATCGATTCTTATATTGAAGGGCTAGGTAATCCAAATGAGTCTAGATAAGGTTACGCTTGCCAAAAGATATTCTAATGCGCTCTTTCAAGTACTAGAAGAACATGATGAGTTAGAAACTGGGAATGCTGATTTAATGGCGATTAAAGACATTTTTCAAAGTGACCCTGGTTTATCTATCGCATTAGCAGGGCCAGTGCTTGATCTTAAGCAAAAAGATTCGATCATTAATTCTTTGATTGATGGCGCAACTTCTCAGTACGTCAAGAATTTTGTAAAGATGGTCTATGACTATGGGCGTATTAATGATATGGTCGCGATTATTGATGAATTTGGCAAATTATATGATAAGAAGCAAGGAATCGTGCGTGCTAGCGTAGTTACAGCAGTTCCAATGAATGACGAAGAGAAAGACAAGTTAACCAAGACATTTGCCAAAAGGGTTGGTGCTAAAACAGTTGACTTATCTGCGAAAGTAGACAGTAGTATTATTGGCGGTGCGATTTTGTCGTCAGATAACGTTGTTTACGACGGAAGTGTTCGTACTAAAATTAAAGAAGTACGTAATTTGCTCTCTTAGTCGATAAGATATCTATATTGAAGAGGTGAAACTTTTATGAGCATTAAGGCTGAAGAAATTAGTGCCCTAATTAAAAAACAATTAGATGGCTACAAAGACGAACTTAACGTCGACGAGACTGGTGTCGTTACCTATGTTGGTGACGGTGTTGCTCGTGCATATGGTCTAGATAATGCTTTATCCGGTGAATTACTGGAGTTCCAAAATGGTGTTTATGGAATGGTGCAAAACCTCGAAAGCAACGAAGTTGGTATCGTTGTTTTAGGTGACTTTACAGGTATTCGTGAAGGTGACAGTGTTAAAAGAACCGGAAGAATCATGGAAGTTCCTGTTGGAGACAATATGGTTGGACGAGTTGTGAACTCATTAGGCCAACCAATTGATGGTAAAGGTGAGGTCAAGACCGATCAAACTGCTCCAATTGAGAAAAAAGCACCTGGAATCATGCAACGTCAAAGTGTTAAACAACCACTACAAACTGGTATCAAATCAATTGATGCTTTGGTTCCAATTGGTAGAGGTCAACGTGAGTTGATCATTGGTGATCGAAAGACTGGTAAGACTTCAATTGCGATTGATACAATCTTGAACCAAAAAGATCAAGATATGATTTGTATCTACGTTTCAATTGGACAAAAAGATTCAACTGTTAGACAACAAGTAAACACCCTCCAAAAGTACGGTGCGATGGATTACACAATCGTCATGTCAGCTGGTCCATCTGAACCTGCTCCCTTGCTTTACATTGCACCATATGCTGGTGCAACCATGGGTGAGTATTTCATGGACAAGGGTAAAGATGTTTTGATTGTTTTCGATGACTTAACGAAACAAGCTAATGCTTATCGTGAACTTTCCTTAATTTTGAGACGTCCACCTGGTCGTGAAGCTTATCCTGGTGATATTTTCTACACCCACTCACGTTTACTTGAACGTGCTGCTAAGTTGAGTGACAAGATGGGTGGCGGTTCGATGACCGCTCTTCCAATTGTTGAGACGCAAGCAGGGGATGTTTCCGCTTATATTCCAACCAACGTAATTTCAATTACTGATGGTCAGATCTTCTTAAACTCTGACATGTTCTATTCTGGAGACCGTCCAGCCGTTGATGCTGGTACTTCAGTTTCTCGTGTTGGTGGAGATGCCCAAATTAAGGCAATGAAAAAGGTTGCTGGTACATTACGTTTGGATCTTGCTTCATATCATGAACTTGAATCGTTTGCTCAATTCGGTTCTGATCTTGATGAAGCTACTAAAGCTAAGCTGGATCGTGGATCTAGAACGGTGGAAGTCTTAAAGCAACCACTTCATTCACCACTACCAGTTGAAAAACAAGTTTTGATCTTGTATTGCTTAACTCATGGCTACCTAGATAAAATTGCCGTTGATGATGTTTTAAGATTCCAGGATGAGATCTTCAAATTCTTTGATACAAATTATCCTGACCTACTTGAAAGCATTAAGAAAACTGGTGATCTTCCAGATGAAAAGAAGCTAAACAGTGCAATCCAAGAGTTTGCAAGCACCTTTAAGCCTTCAGCTAAAGGTGACAGTATAGTTAATAGTAATTAACTTGAAGGGAGGATAACAACTAATGGCTGAATCGATGAATGATGTAAAGCACAGAATCGCATCGACCAAGAGTACACGTCAGATTACCGAGGCGATGCAGATGGTTTCAACGGTTAAGTTGAACAGAATTCAGGCACATACAGAGAACTATAATCAGTATGTATCTAAGGTTAAGTCTGTAATCGCTCATCTGGCTCAGTCCGATTTGTTAGAGGATAATAAACCTTCAAGTCAAGATTCAAAAAATGCTAAGAAAAAGACCGCCTATATTGTAATTTCATCTGATCGTGGAATGGTTGGAAGCTACAATAGTAATGTAATCAGAGGTGCCAATGAGTTTATTGAAAAGCACACTCCAAATACTGATGATTATATGATTTTAGCAATTGGTGGTAATGGTGCAGACTTCTATAAGAAGCGTGGAGCAAACGTTGCATACGAAAATCGCACCGTTTCAGATGTTCCTACTTATACCGAAGTTCAAGGGATCGTTAAGACCATTACCTCCATGTATAATGATGGAATTTATACTGATTTGTACATTTGTTATAATCACTTCGTTAACCGAATTTCCTCTGATTTTAGGGCTGAAAAGCTTCTTCCCATGGATAAAGAGTCAATTCAATCATCTATGGATGATAAGAATAGTGGTCAAGCTGGATCTGATGTCAAAGTTAAAAACTTGATTGAAGATTATGATATTGAGCCATCCGCTAAGGCTGTGCTTGGTGTTGTAATTCCTCAATATGCTGAAAGTTTAATGTATGGAGCAATCTTGGATGCCAAGACAGCTGAACATGCTTCCAGTTCAACTGCAATGAAATCAGCCACTGATAATGCCGATGATTTGATTTCATCACTTGAACTCAAGTATAACCGGGCACGACAGGCAGCTATCACTACTGAAATTACAGAAATTACTGGTGGTCAAGAAGCATTGAACCATTAATAGATGGGAGGAATTAAAGCATAATGAATACTACTGGTAAAGTACAACAAGTTATCGGGCCAGTTGTTGATGTTAAATTTCCCCTAGACGGTGATTTACCAGAAATTAATACTGCTTTGAACGTTAAAAAGGGTGACAACAAGCAATTAGTTGTTGAAGTTGCTCTTGAGTTAGGTGACGGAGTGGTACGTACCATCGCTATGGACGGAACCGATGGTTTACGTCGTGGGATGGATGTTGAAAATACTGGTGCTCCAATTGAAGTGCCAGTAGGTAATGATACTCTAGGTCGAGTATTTAATGTTTTAGGTCAGCCAATTGATGGTGGACCAGAATTTGGTCCTGATCAAACGAGATGGGCCATTCACAGACAACCACCTAAGTACGATGAGTTAAACCCATCGACTGAAGTTCTTGAAACTGGAATTAAAGTTATTGATTTATTAGCTCCATATATTCGTGGAGGTAAAGTTGGATTATTCGGTGGTGCCGGTGTTGGTAAGACCGTTTTGATTCAAGAATTAATTCATAACATTGCTCAGGGTCATAACGGTATTTCCGTTTTCACTGGTGTTGGTGAAAGAACCCGTGAAGGTAATGATATGTACTTTGAAATGAAAGGATCGGGTGTGTTAAAGCATACTGCCATGGTGTATGGTCAGATGAATGAGCCACCTGGTGCTCGTATGCGTGTGGCATTGACGGGTCTTACACTTGCTGAGTACTTTAGAGATGCTGAAGGTGATGATGTTCTTTTATTCATTGATAACATCTTTAGATTTACCCAAGCTGGTACGGAAGTTTCAGCTCTGTTAGGACGTATTCCATCAGCCGTAGGTTATCAGCCTACTCTAGCTACTGAAATGGGACAACTTCAAGAACGAATCACATCAACTAAAAAGGGTGCGATCACTTCAATTCAAGCTGTTTACGTTCCAGCCGATGATTATACCGATCCTGCTCCTGCAACAACGTTTGCCCATTTGGATGCTACCACTAACCTTGAGCGTTCATTAACGCAACAAGGTATTTATCCTGCCGTTGATCCATTGGCATCAACATCATCTGCCCTTTCTCCAGAAATCGTTGGACAAGAACACTTTGACGTTGCAAGTCAAGTTCAACACGTTCTTCAGCGATATCGTGAATTACAAGATATCATTTCAATTCTAGGAATGGATGAATTATCCGACGAAGAAAAGACGATTGTTGGTCGTGCTCGTCGTATTCAATTCTTCTTATCACAAAGTTTCACCGTTGCCGAACAGTTTACGGGTCTTCCAGGTAAGTATGTATCCGTTAAGGATACTATCGCCGGCTTCAAGGGAATTCTCGAAGGTAAGTACGATGATATTCCTGAAGACTGTTTCAGAAACTGTGGTGGAATTGATGATGTCGTTGCAAACTACAACAAACTGAAAGAACAAAAAGCAAGTCAAAGCAAATAGGAGGCTGATCTAATTGGCTGATAATAAATCGTCAGTATTAACCGTTAGTATCGTTACTCCTGATGGCGAGGTTTATTCCAATGATCAAGTCACCATGGCTATCATTGAAACAATGATGGGTGACCTTGGAATTTTAGCTAACCATGTTCCAGTGATTGCTTCTTTAAAAATTGGTGAAACGAGGTTTAAGTTTAATGGAAATGACATGGATACCGTTGCGGTCAATGGTGGATTTGCCGAATTTTCCAATAATACTTTAACCATCGTTGCTGATAGTGCTGAACGTAAAGGTGACATTGATGTATCGAGAGCTACTCATGCCCGAGAGCGTGCAGAACAGAAGATTAAAGATGCTCAATCTAAGAACGATACGGATGCATTGAAACGTGCACAAGTTGCTTTACAAAGAGCTGTTAATAGAATTAATGTTGCACAACATTAATTAAAAAAGAGGAATTTTTTAGTTCCTCTTTTTTGTTACAATTTTTTACATGGACCTCCGATTTACGACAATTGAATGATTTTATGATAGTATATAGTAAGAATGAATATTAGGAGTATCGCGTAATGAATCCATTTGGAGTTGAATCTTTAATAACAATAATTAGTCAGCTATTCTTTATTGCATTAGCTTTTTGGTCTATACAAGGAATTCACTTTGAACGGTTTTTACCAATTCAAGAACGACAGGGGAAGGTCTTGATTGTCCTCCTTTCGATCGTAATTGGTTTTATATGCAGTTCGTTCTTTATGTCATTCATTGATAACTTAAAAAATTTAACAGTACTATTTAAATAATACGTAATAGGAGAGAGTACCATGGAAAAAATTGTTGTGCATGGCGGAAACAAACTTAATGGTCGAGTTCACATTGAGGGTGCAAAAAATGCCGTTTTACCGATTCTAGCTGCTACTATTCTTGCAAGTGATGGCGAGACTGTTTTAACCAACTGTCCCATGTTGTCCGATGTGTTTACTATGAATGAAGTTTTAAAACATTTGGGCATTCGAGTTGATTTTGATAAAAGTAAAAATAAAATTACAGTGGATGCTTCTGGGCAAATTTCACCAGAAGCTCCGTACGAATATGTTTCAAAAATGAGAGCCTCAATTGTTGTGATGGGTCCACTTTTAGCTCGCTTAGGTCAAGCAAAAGTTGCTTTACCAGGAGGATGTGCAATTGGAAGTCGTCCCATTGACTTACATTTGCGTGGCTTTGAAGCCTTAGGTGCTCACATTGAACAACATGATGGTTACGTAGAAGCATCTGCTCCTAACGGACTTACTGGAACCGATATTTATTTCGATTTTCCAAGTGTTGGTGCTACTCAAAATGTAATGATGGCCGCTACCCTTGCAAAGGGAACTACCAAGATTCAAAACGTTGCCCGTGAACCTGAGATTGTTGACTTACAAAAAGTATTGAACAAAATGGGAGCAAAAGTTTCTGGAGCAGGCACTGATACGATTACAATTACCGGAGTATCAAGTGTTCATGGTGCTAGTCATGAAGTGGTTCAAGATCGAATTGAAGCTGGGACTTTTATGGTTGCCGCAGCGCTTACTGAAGGAAATCTTTTAATTGAAAACGGGATTACCGAACATAACTTACCATTAATTTCCAAAATGAAACAGATGGGGGTTAAAGTTGAACAAGAACGCGATGGTGTTCGTGTCATTGGACCCGCAAAATTAAAACCAGTTAACGTTAAGACTGCCCCATATCCAGGCTTTCCTACTGACATGCAGCCTCAAATGACAGTACTTCAGTTAAGGGCCGATGGTGTCAGCAAGCTAACGGAAACTGTTTTTGAAAATCGGTTTATGCACATGGAAGAATTACGCAGAATGGGTGCTAAGTTCGACATTAATGGCGAAACGGTCACCATGTATGGACCAACCCATTTTGAGGGTGCTAAAGTTGCTGCGACTGATCTTAGAGCTGCAGCTGCCTTGATTTTAGCTGGTCTAGTTGCTGATGGTTATACGGAAGTTACTAATCTGAAGTATCTTGATCGTGGCTACTACGAATTTCACAAGAAACTGCAAAAACTTGGCGCAGAAGTTGAGCGAATCCCAATTAAAGAAAGCGACGCAATTGCTAATGACTAACTTGATCGTTAGAAAAATTTAGATAATTTCGTATGTGATAATTCTCTTTTGCTATTCTGGATATGCTATAATTTAGTTAAACGATGTTACGGAAGGAAGTATTTTTATGGCACAAGATATTGGGATTGACTTAGGAACTGCTAACGTTCTTATATACGTTACGGGGAAGGGTATTGTTCTTAATGAACCATCTGTAGTTGCCGTTGATACTAAAACAAATAAGGTATTGGCGGTCGGTTCTGAAGCTTACCAAATGGTAGGTAGAACTCCTGGAAACATTAAAGCCATTAGACCTTTAAAAGACGGAGTTATTTCTGATTTTGATATTACTCAAGAAATGCTTTCGTATTTTATCAGTAAATTAAGCGTTAAGGGCGTTGTTTCTAAACCACAGACGATGATCTGTGCTCCTACAAACATCACTAACATTGAACGAAAAGCAATTATCCAAGCAGCGGAACGCGCAGCTGGTGGCGAAGTTTTCATTGAAGAAGAGCCTAAAGTAGCTGCCGTAGGTGCTGGTATGGATATCTACCAGCCTCATGGTAGCATGGTAATCGATATGGGTGGTGGAACCTCAGACATTGCGGTTCTTTCACTCGGTGATATCGTAGCCAGTAAATCACTTAAAATTGCTGGAGATGTGATGAACGTTGATATCGTTAACTTCTTGAAACAAGAACATAACCTTATTATCGGTGAACACACCGCTGAACGAATTAAAATGCAGATTGGAACGGCAGACGTTTCCACCCAAGATGTTAAAGAGATGGAGGTTAGAGGTCGTGACTCAGTTAGTGGGATGCCTAAATCGGTAACCATTACTAGTCAGGAAGTTGCGAGAGCTATTAGTGGTTCAATTAACTCCATTGTGTCAGGTGCAAAGGCAGTCTTAGAGACAATTCCACCAGAAATTTCAGCTGATATTATTGATCGAGGAGTAATGTTAACCGGTGGTGGTGCACTTCTTAAAGACATTGATACTGTAATTTCAAATGCATTAACGGTTCCGGTTTATATTTCTGAAGATCCTTTAGATAACGTTGCAAAGGGTGCTGGTGAAATGCTTGAGCACATGAGTAGCAATAAAAAGAGTCGTGGATTTTTCAGTAGAAAATAATTGAGAGAAAAAATTGAAACGAGTATTTATATCTTTAATTAAGTTTTACCAGCGCTTTATTTCACCATTGTTTCCGCCTAGTTGTCGGTACTCACCAACCTGTTCGCATTATACGCTCGAAGCGATCAATCGCTTTGGAGCATTGAAAGGGACACTGATGGGGTTTACACGAATTTTGAGGTGTAATCCACTGGTTAAGGGTGGATACGATCCAGTTCCCAAGAAGTTTTCATTGGGAAGAAATAAAAAAGCTGAGGAAGATTATCGTCGCTCGATGAAGCTAAAATAGTTGATTTTATCAACTATTTTTTATTCTAGGAGGTTTTTAAGCGTGAATCGAAAGGAAAAACGAATCGGTGTTAATATTATTGATGATCCAGAAGAAAACGCGTTGAAATTGGTGCAAATTGGCGGTCATACCGTGGGCACCATTGAAGAAAAGAACGGGAAGTCAATTTGTGTGGTTGGTGACAAAACTTTCCATGAAAACAGCGAAGAAGATGCTGTTGCTGAGGTAATAAGAGAGTATAATTTGCACCAAAGATAAGTATGATTTATGAAAAAAGGAGTTCTAATCGTGTTTAATAGGTCGGAAAGTACAGACGAGAATCGAATCGATTGGGGAATCATCTTTTGTGTACTGATGCTTGCTTTGGTGGGCATAGGGTCGATCTTTGTAGCTGCCAGTCATGATACAAGTCAAACAAGTGTCGTAAAGGCGGTTGTTTCGCAATTAGTGTGGTACGCAATTGGTGCAATTGCCATCGTTGTGATTATGCAATTTGATTCCGAACAGTTATGGAAATTAGCACCTTATGCGTATTGGTTTGGGATCTTTCTTTTAGTTGCTGTTTTGTTCTTGTATAGTCGTTCCTATGCGGCACAAACTGGTGCTAAAAGTTGGTTTCAGTTAGGGCCACTGACATTTCAACCATCTGAAATCATGAAACCTGCGTATATTTTGATGTTGGCTAAAGTCATTGCTTCTCACAATAATGAACATCCAATTCATGAAACTCGAAGTGATTGGGCGTTACTTGGTAAAATGATTCTATGGACGATTCCAATTGTGATTTTACTAAAGTTGCAAAATGACTTTGGAACTACCATTGTGTTCATTGCCATCCTGGCCGGGATGATGATTGTATCCGGGGTTACGTGGAAAATACTGGCGCCAATCTTTGGTGTTACAGGTGGTCTTGGTGCCATTGCACTGACACTTGCCATTACTAAAGAGGGTCGAATGTTACTTGGTCATTTTGGCTTTAAGTCTTATCAATTCGCTCGAATTGATACTTGGTTGCATCCTGAGTCAGATACGAGTAACCAAGGATTTCAACTATGGCAAAGTATGAAAGCAGTTGGATCAGGAGGTCTTACTGGAACGGGATTCAATGTTTCAAAAGTTTACGTTCCTGTTCGTGAGTCTGATATGATCTTTTCCGTGATGGGAGAGAACTTTGGATTCATTGGTGGGGTATTATTGATTCTTCTTTATTTCTTATTGATTTATGAAATGATCAAGGTTACTTTTGAGACTAAAAATGTTTTCTATGCCTATATTTCTAGTGGAGTTATTATGATGATTTTATTCCATGTTTTTGAAAACATTGGAATGAGCATTGGGTTGCTGCCAATGACTGGAATTCCGCTCCCATTTGTGAGCCAGGGAGGTTCTGCCTTAATTGGTAACATGATAGGGATTGGGTTGATAATGTCAATGCAATACCATAACAAGAGTTCAATGTTTAGTACAGATAAGAATTTCTCATAAAGCATGAAAGCATGTTCATTCATGCTTTTTTATTTGGGATTATTTACCGGTTAATTTTTGTGTTATAATTAAGGTTCTATTATGAACGACAGAGGTGCGAATATGACTAAAAATAAGAAGCACGTCGCGTTATTATTTGGTGGTAATTCATCAGAACACGACGTCTCAAAAAGATCCGCGCATAATATTTATGATGCGATGGACAAGGATAAGTATGAAGTCAGCTTATTCCTAATTACTAAGGATGGAATCGTCTTGAGCGATGATGCTTCACATCGTGTATTTGATGGTGAAGATGAAACGGATGTGGAAAAAGATGAGATTTTAAATCTCGATATGAATAATCCGCTAGCTCCCATTATTAATTTCGATAGCGCTAAAGATATTGACGTTTTCTTTCCCATTATTCACGGAAACTTAGGGGAAGATGGAACCATTCAAGGGCTATTACGTCTAATGAATAAGCCCTACGTTGGAAGTGGAATCTTAGCTTCTGCAATGTCTTATGATAAGGATATTACTAAGAAAATCCTAGATGAAGCAGGCATTAACAATACCAAATACGTCTTATTGACTCCAGATAATCGTAAAGATTGGAATTATGCTAAATTATCTAAAAAGCTCGGTTCATTAATGTTTATCAAACCAGCCAATCAAGGTTCTTCCATCGGTATTCATCAGGTGCATAATCAAGAGGAATTGGATAGCGGACTAGAAGATGCTTTTCGTTATGACAACAAAATTTTGATTGAGGAAGCAATTGAGGGACCAGAAGAAGTCGAAATTTCTATTTTAGGAAATGAAAATCCCAAAGCATCAAAACTAGGGGCAATTAAAGTTCCAGCAGATGACAAATTCTATACCTATGACAACAAGTTCGTGGATGCCAGTCAGGTCCAATTTACCATTCCAGTTGAATTGCCAGATGGTGTCGATGATCAAATCACGAACATGGCATTAGACGCTTATAAGGCCCTTGGATTAAAGGGAATGGCACGAATTGATTTTCTTGTTTCAAAAGATTTTAAGCCATATTTGAGTGAAGTTAACACATTACCGGGCTTTACAAATATTTCTTTGTATCCGCAACTTTGGGAAGCTTCTGGAATTAGTTATACCGAATTAATCGATAAATTGATTGAACTAGCTTATGCTGAATTTGACCGTCAATCCAAAATTTTGCATGACTTTAAGCCGCTTCAAAAGGGCGATCAGAAAAAAGTATATAAGGATAAATAATAAAAAAAGATTATGACATAGTCATAATCTTTTTTTATTTGAAGATTGTTCTTCGTATATACTTATAAGAGGTGATAATAATGGAAAGATGTAACTGGGCAACTAAGAGTCCACGATTAATGAATTACCATGATACGGTGTGGGGTGTTCCAGATTATGACGAAAAAGCATTATTTAGAGAACTGTCACTAGAAATAATGCAGGCAGGACTTCAGTGGAATTTAATTTTGAAGAAGTTAGATGGACTGGATAGCATTTATCATAATTTTGATTTTAACTATTTGTCTACTCACGCAGAAACCATCAAAGACACTGCAATGAGTGACAAACGTGGAATTAGAAATCGATCGAAACTTGATGCCATTTTAACCAATGCCAAGATTGTTTTTGAGTTAGAAGGAAAGGGGATTCATTTTTTTGACCAATTATGGCAGCAGGTGAATTATACTCCCGTTGATCATTTAATTATTGATGATCAAATCGATATTTCGGAAATGAGACCAATGATTAAAAAATTTAATCAGGTTTTTCAAATGTATCATTTTAAAAGAGTTGGGCCCACAACACTCTATTCGTTTTTACAAGCTTCGGGGATCATTAATGATCATAACGTTAATTGTTTTAGACACGATGAAATTTTGAATCGTCAAGGGAGATGACGTGCAATTGGAAGTCATAATGCCCTCAAAAGCGCTATTGAAAAAGATTGGAGCGAGAATTAAAAAACGCCGAATTGATATTCATATGACGCAGTCGGAGCTTGCCAAAGGACTATGTACTCAGTCAACCATCAGTGCGCTTGAAAATGATGGGTGTTTTAATCAATGGGTGATTATTCCAGAAATTGTGTCCCGATTGGGATTGAACTTAGACGAAGTTTGTTCTGATGAAAAGTATTGCTATGCTAAAAAAATACTGAAGAAAGTTGAATGCATTCTACTTCATTATCATTTCAAGAAAGCTAATACGATTATTGAAACAATTAAAGTTGAGAATATTGATTCAAGAGAAATCAAAGGAAGATATTATTGTGAACGTGGTTTTGCGGAACTATTTTGTGGTTTTTCTTTAGATGAAATAATCCTATGCTTTCATACTATGATTGACTCGTGTTCCGTCAAAACAAATTTTATTTGTACTGCATGGAGTTATTTGGGCATTGCAATCTCATATCGGAGATTGGGATGTCAAAAATTGGCTCGTAAGTATTTGGATGATGCTTTGGTGAGGATGGGGCAATTGCTACATCGAAGAGAAATGAATACAATTGATCGATATGTTGTCATTAAGTTAGGACTTGCCATTGTCACTTTCGCATTTGTAGCTAACGATAATCAACTAGTCATTTCTGAATCCAATGTTATGATATCTTACCTAAAACGCAAGTATTCCTTCTATTGTTTGAAATCATTTTATAATTTGAAATATTTGAGTTATAAACGAGAAAAACTGTTTGAAAAGGCAGAAAGCACCCAAATTAAAATCAATCTTTTGAAAGGAGTAAGAGATAGCGGGCGGATTGATAAATTATTAAAAATTGCCAAAACAAAAAATCATTCGAAATAATCATCGAATGATTTTTTGTTTTACTTAGAAACTTTTTGTTTTCCTTTTTTAGGATCAACTTTTTGATTATTTAGATTTGTTCTTACAACTAATACATCACAGACCGCCATCCTAGTGACATATTCAGTTACTGAACCAATTAGTAACCGTTCAACACCATTTAACCCGGTTGCACCGATCATGATTAAATCAATATCGAGTTTGTCGGGAATTTCCTTTGAGATGATTGTTTTCGGTGCGCCATATTCGATTGAATAATCGACTTTGTTAACGCCATCATCCTTAGCCTCTCTGGCGTACTGTTCGAGTGTTTTTTTAGCGTTTTGAGTTACTTCTTCAACTACTGATGTATCAAAACTAGAGATATTTTGAAATGCTCGTGTGTCTACAACGTGGACAATGTGTAAATGAGCATCATTACGTTTGGCAACGGCAACGGCCTTTTTAAAAGCCAACTCGGATTCGTATGAACCATCAACGGGAACTAAAATATTATTGTATTCTTGTAGCATAAAAACCACCTCGATGTTTTATTTAACTTAATTCTAGTATTTTTTAATTGAAAAGTCAGATATAAAGGCTATTTATCCATGTATTGAATGATGAATAGTTCTGGAATCACAGCACACAAACACCCCGCACATAAGACTAGCAGAGTAAAAACAGTGTTATTGAAGAATATTGAAATAATTCCAAAAATTGCTACCACAATTAGAATGACACCACTAATGAGTAAGATGATGCTTAATGAGGTAAACTTTTCGGGATGAAACAGTAGGAAACTTTTATGAGCATGGGTTAAAAAATAAATTCCGTTAATAATTAAAATTACGGAGAAAAATAACATTAAAACTTTGATGAGCATCGACAATTATTCCTTTCCGACATGCCTTTCAGCCTCGTTGATTTTTTCATATTGATCAGCTAGAGCTCTTTCGTATTTACCGTTCAGCTTTGGTTGGTAGTACTTGGCATTCTTAATTTTGTCAGGAAGATACTGCTGTTTAACCCAATCATTGGGATAATTATGTGGGTATTTATAACCGACGTGTCCTAGTTTTTTGGCACCCTTGAAATGGGCATCTTTTAAGTGATCAGGAATGTCTCCGTAATTGCCAGTTTTTACGTCAGATAAAGCCTTATCAATCGCTGTAATTCCTGAATTTGATTTTGGTGAAAGACAAAGATCAATGATGGCATCAGATAGCGGAATCCGTCCTTCAGGGAGACCGAGTTTATCAGCAGCTTGCACTGCCGATACTGTTCTGGAAGCAGCAGCCGGATTAGCTAACCCAATGTCTTCATACGCAATTACCATTAATCTTCTGGTTAGGGAGTTTAAATCCCCTGATTCAATTAACCTCGAGGCATAGTGTAGGGCTGCGTTAACATCGGAGCCACGAATTGATTTTTGAAGTGCTGACATCACGTTGTAGTGAGCGTCGCCATTTTTATCTTGACTCAATGCTTTCTTTTGTAAACAAGCTTCAATATCAGCCAGAGTAATGTGAATGACGCCATCTTGGTCAGGTGTGGTGGACTTGGCAGATAATTCTAGAGCGTTTAAAGCGCTTCTTAAATCGCCATTGGTGCTGTGAACTAAAAAGCTCATGGCGTTATGGTCAAGTTTGATCTTTAGATTACCTAAGCCATTTTGCTTGTCCGCTAGTGCCCGCTTAACGGCTTTGGTTATGTCATCACTGGTTAATGGATGAACTTGAAAAATTTCTGTTCTAGAACGAATGGCCGGACTGATATTGATGTAAGGATTTTCTGTCGTTGCCCCAATTAAGATAATTTGCCCACTTTCTAGTAGTGGTAACAAAAAATCCTGCTTGGTCTTATCTAACCGATGGATTTCATCTAGTAATAACACTACCGTTCCACTCATTTTAGCTTCTTCAGCTACCGCCTGGAGGTCCTTTTTGGTATCAGTTGCTGCATTTAACATCCGAAAAGCATATTTAGTCGAACCCGCAATTGCACTTGCAATGCTGGTTTTTCCGGTGCCGGGCGGTCCATATAAAATCATTGACGAAAGCATTTTAGCTTTTACCATGCGATCAATAATCTTGCCCTTGCCAACCAAATCCTGTTGGCCAACAATATCTTCAATTTTAGTGGGCCTCATTCTGTAGGCGAGGGGCTTTTGCATTCTATAGCTTCTTTCTACTTAAATAACCGTGAAAACCATGATTGGTGTTTTTTAGGTTGATCGTCGTCATGTTTGGCGTTAACCTTACTAGGATCAAAATCAATATGGTCTTTATTAATTGCATCAGGGGCAACTAAGACTACCGCATATTGATCGGGCCTCGTACCGTAAGCGCTGTTATTTTTTAAAGTGAACTTAGTGTTATTTTGGCTAGCCAACTTCATGTACGGTTGTTGCTGTTCTTCAGCTATATTGCCGTTAATGAAGAGTTGATAAGTGGGATGTTGTTTCATTTCTTTACTTAACTGATCGATTGCATCCTGGTTTTTATCTTCAGAAACCGTAATGGCGAAGTCGACCCGTTCTCGAAAAGTTCCCAAGTATTTTCGTTGCTCATCTGGGTTAATTTGAGGGGAGTTTCCACTCATTGCTTGATCAAGTCGATTTTGAACTGATCCTTTGTCATCTGTCATAATATTTGCTCCTTATTGAGTATTTACTACATTTTAACATTAAAGAAATTGGAGATACAAAAAGGCGGTCTCAATCGAGATCGCCTTTTCTTTAACAGACACAATATTTTAACGGTTGTAGTATTCAACAACTAATGAAGTATCGATGTCTGCATTTAATTCATCTGGTTGTGGATATCTAGTCAATGAACCCTCAAGCTTATCAGCATCAAATGATACATAAGCAGGGCGGCTCACAACTGATTCGACAGCTTCTTTGATGATGCCCATGTCCTTATCCTTTTCACGAACACCGATCACTTGACCGGGCTTTACTTCGTAAGAAGGGATATCAACCCGCTTGCCATCAACGGTAATATGACCGTGGTTAACTAATTGTCTAGCTTGTCGTCTAGTGGTAGCTAAGCCTAAACGGTAAACCATATTATCTAAACGGCTTTCAAGCATAATTTCAAAGTTATCACCATGCTTACCCTCACGGATTTTACCAGAGCGGTTAAACAATGAGTAAAATTGACGTTCAGTTAAACCATACATGTAACGTAATTTTTGCTTTTCACGTAATTGAACACCATATTCTGAAAGTTTTTGACGACGACCTTGGCCGTGAACACCTGGAGCATATGGACGACGTTGTAATTCCTTACCAGTACCTGATAAAGAAACTCCAAGACGACGAGAAATTCTCCAACTTGGACCTGTATATCTTGACATAAATGAATCCTCCAATAAAATATTTGGAGTAAAATAACGATGTACGCTTAGTATTCGTGCATATCCCTCTGAACTTTCGCCTCAGCAGCCAGTGGGTTACTAATTAAACTACAAGTAGCAAGGACATGTTGACGAGCTTACCGCATACTGCTGCATTATTTTACACAAGCCCAATTATATGAAATTAGCACCTAAAAGTCAATGCAACGTTGCAGTCGATGATCTTAAAAACTCAGAATGCTATCATAAATTTTTCTCATTTATGATATAATTACTTTAATAACGAGGAAAAGTTTATACATAATTAATTTGTTGAAGGACGGGTATTTAATGGTTAACGTCATTATTGGAATTTTAGTTGTAGTAGCTGTAATTTATTGTGCCGTGGTCATGTATCAGCACCATTTATTAAAAATTGCTGAAACAATTGAAAAACGCGTTAAGCGCCTAAATGATTTGAATCTGCAAGATGAGATTAATAAGGTGAAAGATATCGGCCTCACCGGTGATTCATTAAGTAGCGTTAATAGTGCTCAAGCTGATTTTGATAACGTTACTAATAACCTACTTCCTTCCGTCAAAAATAACGTTGAAGCGGTAAAAAGTGACGCAAAGGGAATTAACTTTGTTAAGACACGGGAAGTTTGCTCAGATGCGGAACAACAAATTAAAACTTCAGAAGATGATGTAAGGGTAATTCGTCAGTTTTTAGCTAAAATGAATCAGCTGAATTCTGAACATAAGAAGGCCATTACTGATTTAGAAGGTCGTTATAAAGAACTTCGAAAAGAATTGCTTACTAAGAATGCTTCCTTTGGGCCCGCAATTGATGCGCTTGAAAATCAGTTGTCGACGATTGAAGGGACCTTTGATGATTTTTCTAATCTATCAAAAAATGGTGATCACGAAAAGGCTGATAAAATTCTTGGTGATTTAAATAAGTCAACTAATCAGTTAGAAGCTGATGTGCAACAAATTCCTCATTTATATGCTACTAATAATGTAGAATTTAAAAATCAAATTGATGAGATTAGCTCAACTCATTCTAAAATGAATGCAAGTGGGTATGAATTTGATGATGATGAATTTGACGTCTCTTTAGAGGAATTAAGAACAGCCGTTTCCGATAACCTTGAAAATATTGCTCACCTTGATTTAAAATTGGCCAAGGATTCTGATAGTGAGATTGAGACCAAGATTGATCGTCTTTACGATTTAATGGAAAAGCAATTAATTGCTAAGAAAAAAGTTGATAAAGGATTTAAGATCACCGGAGAATATATCCAACACGCCAAAAAACAAAATCAGGTTTTAATCGATGAATTAGATCGACTCAGTCATAATTACTCACTAGAACATGGTGAGATTGATAAGGCCAATGCTTTAGGAAAACAAATTGATGAGATTGAAGCTACCTATAAAAAAGATCGTGAGGCAATTGACAACAAGAAAGCCATTTATACTCACATCCTTGACAACGTTACTAGTAGCGATAGTCAATTAACGGAGATTGAAAAGAAACAACGGGCCATTAATGATTCGGTTGCTGACTTTAAGGATGAAGAGCAGAAGGCCCATCAGGTCTTAGATGATCTTGATTTGGAACTTCATGGGATTCAGCGTAAGATTGATGAGCTGAATTTACCGGGTATATCACAGGATTACATTGACTACTTTGGCATCGTGGCTGACGAGATTAAGGATCTTAATCGGACGATGGATAAGGTCAAGATTAGTATGGATGATGTTCAAAAACAGTTAAGCGTGATTAAATCAGATCGGGATACTCTTGAAGAGAAGACTGATGATTTGATTGATAGCTCATCGCTTGCTGAGCAAGTGATGCAATATGCCAATCGTTATCGAAATTCTGATCCAGAGATTAACAGAGCACTGGTAAAAGCTAAGCATCTGTTTGACGATGAATATAAGTATCCTGAAAGCTTAGAAACCATTGCCACTGCGATTGATAAAGCCAATCCTGGATCCTACAAGCGAATTGAAAATACTTATTACAAAAATAAGCAAGATTCACAAAATCAAAAGTAAGCACGAACAAGCTGAATTAGAGTTGGAACAATTCAGCTTGTTTTTATTATGTTTCAATGCTGGTATAATAAATCTTGTTGTAATTTGGACGAATTAGAAAGAGAGGGTACCAAATGATTTACTTTGATAATAGTGCGACGACTAAAGTAGATAGTCAGGTTTTGGATACCTATAATCAGGTAAGTGAAAAGATCTGGGGAAATCCTTCCAGTCTTCATAACTTTGGTCAACAATCGTTTAATTTATTGAATCAATCAAGAAATCAAATTGCGAGAATTTTAGGAGTAGAACCTAACGAAATCTACTTTACTAGTGGAGGAACTGAAGGTGACAATTGGGTTATAAAGGGGACCGCCAAAGAGAAACATCAATTTGGTAAGCATATCATCACTTCTTCTGTTGAACATGCAGCGGTGAAAAATTCAATGCACGCTTTAGAAGATTTGGGATTTGACGTTACTTATTTACCAGTTGATAAAGAGGGACGAGTTTCAGCAAAAGATTTAGAATCCGCTATTAGACCAGATACTATCTTGGTGTCAATCATGGCGGTTAATAATGAGATGGGCGCCATTGAACCCATCAATGAAATTAGTGATGTCTTAAAACAATATCCCAAAATTCATTTTCATGTTGACGCCGTCCAGGCTGTTGGCAAAGGCCTACACGATTTGGTTTTCAATGATCGAGTTGATTTTGTCACATTTTCTGGGCATAAATTTCATGCTCCCAGAGGAATTGGTTTGATCTATGGGAAAAATGGTCGTAAGATTGCCCCATTAATGGATGGTGGTGGCCAAGAACGAGGACAACGGAGCGGGACTGAGAATTTGCCTGCGATAGCAGGGATGGCTAAGGCACTCAGAATCATTTCGGATCATGAATCTGAAAGCATTGCACGTGAACAAAAGATCAGAGAACGAATTTATGCTCATATTACTAAGTTCAACAAGGTTCATCCTTTCTCCGGTTTATCAGACCACTTTGCTCCACACATTCTTTGCTTTGCAATTGAGGGAGTGAAAGGTGAAACGATCGTGCATGCCTTTGAAGAACATGGGATTTACATTTCTACTACGAGTGCTTGTTCATCCAAAAAAGAGGAAACGGCAGGAACTTTAGATGCTATGGGAGTAGACCCAAGCATCGCTCGCAGTGCCGTTCGAATCTCCTTAGGAGACAAAAATACTTTAGATGAGGCTGATCAGTTTAATCAAGTATTTGATGAGTTGTACGAAGAATTCAAAAAGTTAAGTTAGATAATCATTAAAGAATAGTAAAGGAGTGAGAGTGTGAAGTATAGTGAGATTATGGTTCGTTACGGCGAATTGTCCACAAAGGGAAAAAATCGCAAGGTCTTTATTGGGCAGTTGGGACATAACGTTAGGCAAGTTTTAAAACAGTTTGATGGAGTTACCGTTGACGCCCAGCGGGATCGGTTACATGTCAGTTTGCATGGTCAAGATGCAGCCCCAGTGATGGCGGCCCTAAAAAAAGTCTTTGGAATTGAGACTTTTTCACCAGTTGTTAAGTTGGAAAAAAATACCCCAATTGAAGACATTCAGAAAAAGGCACTCGCAATGATTTCGAATCAATTCCAGAGTGGTCAAACATTTAAGATCTCAACTAACCGTCAAAATAAAGATTATCCACTAAACACTTATCAAGTGAATGATGAGGTTGGCGGGTATGTCTTAGATCATTTAGATGGAATTAAAGCTCAAATGAAAAGACCTGACATCAACTTACAGATTGATGTCAGAATGTCTGGCATCTATTTATCAAGTGAGACGATTCAGGGAGCATTAGGACTACCAGTTGGAACTGGAGGACGTGGTACCATGATGCTTTCAGGAGGCATTGATTCACCCGTTGCGGCTTACATGGCCATGAAGCGTGGGGTAAAGTTAGATATGATTCATTTCTACAGTCCTCCATACACTAGTGAGCAAGCGCTAGCAAAAGCTAAGGATTTGACGGCTAAGCTTTCGGGATTGGGTGGAACCGTTGATTTTATCCAGGTCCCATTTGCTAAGATTCAAGAAGAGATTAAAGAAAAAGTTCCAGAGGGTTACTTGATGACGGTTCAGCGCCGGATGATGTTGAGAATTGCCGCAGCAATTACCATTGCACGTCATTGTGATGGAGTATTTACCGGTGAGTCGTTAGGACAAGTTGCTTCACAGACGTTAGAAAGTATGCGCGCCATTAATGATGTGACTAATTTGCCAGTTCTACGTCCGTTGCTTTCTTTGGATAAGACTGAGATTATTAAGATTGCTGAACGAATTGACACCTATGATTTATCAATTCTTCCTTATGAGGACTGCTGTACGATCTTTACTCCACCAGCACCGAAAACAAAGCCGGACGTGGAGAAAGCCAGAAAGTTTGAAAAAAACATTGACGTGGATGGTTTAATGAAAGAAGCCATTGAGGGTATTACGATCAGTAAGATTCACCCAAATGATGATTATTTGAACGCTAATGAAGATGTTTTTTCAGAATTACTTTAATGTGATTGACTAAAGATTGTAAATTGAGTAATATTTATTATGTTAAATGCTTTGATCAAGAGGTTGGTTGTTATGACGCACAGAGAGTGGACATGTGCTGGAAAGTCCATGCGTTCAAACGATCATGGTTGCTTGTGAGCAGTTATGTTGAATGAATTAAGATGTAATCGGTACTAGCCGTTATCTAGTTAAGTTGGAATTAGCAATAATTCAATTTAGGTGGTACCGCGAGCATTCGTCCTATTCTGGACGGATGCTTTTTATTTTAAATGAGGTGAAAAAATGGCAAAAGAAGTAGATATGTCAACGAAATACGATCCCAACTCAGTTGAAGCTGGGATGTATAAGAAATGGCTTGATGAGGATGTTTTCAAGCCAAATGGTGATAAAAAGGCAAAACCATATTCAATTGTTTTACCTCCGCCAAATGTGACCGGTAAACTTCACTTGGGTCACGCCTGGAATACCACTCTTCAAGACATGTTGATTAGACAGAAACGGATGCAAGGTTATGATACCGTTTGGATTCCTGGCATGGATCATGCGGGGATTGCAACTCAGGCAAAGGTTGAAGCAATGCTTAACGAGAAGGGGATCTCGCGGTACGATTTAGGTCGTGAAAAATTTGTCAATAAAGTTTGGGAATGGAAAGACGACTTTGCTGATACGATCCATAAACAGTGGGCCAAACTGGGGTTATCACTTGATTACAGTCGTGAACGCTTTACGTTGGATGATGGTTTGTCAAAAGCCGTCAGGAAAGTATTTGTTGACTTGTATAATCAAGGGTTAATTTACCGTGGTGAATACATTATTAATTGGGATCCAAAGGCTCGGACTGCTTTATCTGATATTGAAGTTATTCACAAAGATGATAAAGGCGCTTTCTATCACGTTAAGTATCCGTTTGCTGATGATACTAAATTTAATGGAAAGAATTACATTGAAATCGCTACAACTCGTCCTGAGACTATGATGGGTGATACTGCTATCGCAGTGAACCCAAGTGATGATCGTTATAAAGATTTAGTAGGTAAAGAGGTCGTTGTTCCACTCGTAAATCGGACGATTCCGATTATTGCCGATCAGTACGTTGATCCTGAATTTGGGACTGGAATGGTTAAGATTACCCCAGCCCACGATCCTAATGATTTTAAAGTTGGGAACAGACATGATTTAAAACGGATTAATACCATGAATGAAGACGCTACGATGAACGAAAATGCTGGGAAGTATGAAAGCATGGATCGTTTTGATGCTCGAAAGGCAATGGTCAAGGACCTTGAGGATCAAGGCTTGATGATTAAAGTTGATCCCATTGTTCACTCGGTTGGTCATTCTGAAAGAACCGGAGTTCAGGTTGAAGCTCGTCTTTCGACTCAATGGTTTGTAAAAATGAAACCATTGGCCAAAAAGGCAATGGAGAATCAAAAGACCAATGATGCGGTTAGTTTCATTCCAGAACGATTTGAGCATACCTTTATGCAATGGATGGAAAACGTTCATGATTGGGTTATTTCAAGGCAACTATGGTGGGGACATCGGATTCCTGCCTGGTACAATAATGAGACTGGCAAGATTTACGTTGGCGAAAACGCTCCTAAGGATCCCAAAAACTGGACGCAAGATCCAGACGTGTTGGATACCTGGTTTTCATCAGCTTTATGGCCATTTACAACCCTTGGTTGGCCTGATACTGACTCAAAAGATTATCAACGCTATTTTCCTACCAACACGCTTGTAACTGGTTATGATCTGGTGTTCTTCTGGATCTCAAGAATGATTTTTCAAAGTTTACATTTTACCGGTAAGCGTCCATTTAAAAACGTGCTGTTACATGGTTTAATCCGTGATGAACATGGGGTTAAGATGAGTAAGTCTTTAGGTAACGGGATTGATCCAATGGATGTTATTGATCAGTACGGAGCCGATGCCTTGAGATGGTGTCTATCAACTGGAACAACGCCTGGACAGGACATGAAGTTTAGTTATAGTAAGGTCGAATCAGCCTGGAATTTTGTCAATAAGATTTGGAATGCCAGTCGTTATGTCATCATGAATTTAGGTGACATGTCTAAACCAGAGTTACCAGCTCAATCAGAATGGAATTTATCCGATCGATGGATTCTTTCGAAATTAAACTCTGTTGTTAAGCACGTTACCGAAGAATATGACAAGTTTAACTTTGGTGAAGCCAATCGTTCACTTTATGATTTTATTTGGAATGATTTTTGTGATTGGTACATTGAAATGAGTAAGGAAATTTTGACTGGCTCAGATGAAAAAGCCAAACAAAACACGCGAAATATCCTAGCGTACGTTTTGGATCAAATTTTGCGATTACTCCAACCAGTTATGCCATTTGTTACTGAAAAGATTTGGCTTTCAATGCCGCACGTTGGTGAATCATTGGTGGTAGCTGAGTATCCAGTAACTCATGATGAATTTGATGATAAAAAAGCAGAATCAAATATGAATCGTCTGATTGACGTTATTAAAGCGGTCAGAAATATCCGTTCGGAGGTTAATGCACCACTATCTAGTCCAGTTGACATTTTGGTTAAAACTAAGAATTCCGATTTGAAAAAGGTACTAGAAGATAACAGTGACTACATTGAACGATTTGGTCACCCTGATAAGTTAGAGATTGGTTCTGACATTAATATTCCTAAATTGGCTATGACATCGGTAATTACTGATGCTGAGATCAGCATCCCACTGGATGAACTGGTTGACCTAAATGATGAAAAAGAACGGCTACAAAAAGAAGTCCAAAAATTTGAATCGGAAGTCAAACGAGCACAGAAAAAGCTAGCTAATAAAAAGTTTGTAGACAATGCTCCAGAGACAGTTGTCAATGAGCAAAAAGAAAAACAAACCGACAATGAGGCTAAACTTAAAGCCGTTAAAATCCGACTTAAAGATGTAATCGATGCTTTAAATAAATAAAAGACGAGGCTCAGCTAAACGGCTGAGCTTTCTTTTTAGAGGAGTGGCAATGGTGATTGATAGTTACAGTGCAGCATTAAAGTATATCCATGGTAGACCACGAATTAAAAAAGAACCACCTACAAAGCGGATGGATCACTTTATGAAGAAATTAGGCTGTCCAGAAAAAACGTTAAACTGCATTCATGTGGCAGGGACTAATGGAAAAGGATCGTGTGTTGCCTATTTGAGTAACATGTTAATGGCTTCTGGACTCTCAGTTGGAACCTTTACTTCACCATTTATGATTAAGTTCAACGAGCGGATCAGTGTGAATAATCAACCAATTTCAGATGATGAAATTTTAGAGTTAGTGCGTGAAATTAAACCGGTTGTCGATGAAATTGATAAAAATGATCCTGATTTAGGTCCCTCTGAGTTTGAAATCATTTGCGCTATGATGTTCATCTATTTCCGTAAGCATCCGGTTGACATTGTGATTGTAGAGGCCGGAATTGGAGGAAGGTCCGATTCCACCAACGTGGTTAATTCGAAAATGTCAATTATTACTACCATTGGGATGGATCACATGGCACTGCTTGGTGATTCGGAAGAAAAAATTGCGGATAATAAGGCTGGAATTATTCGCCAAAACCGTCCATGTGTGATTGGAGGGATCAAAGAAGGTCCGAGAAAGGTGATTGAACGAGCAGCTATAAAATTAGATAGTCCGATTTGGGAATTAAAGCGTGATTATCAATTCGCGCAGGTTAATCCAAATCATTTTAATTTTTCAAATAATTATTTGAACATTGATAACATTTCAATGAAACAAATTGGAAGCTTTGAAATGGAAGATGCTGCAATTGCGATTGAAGCTTTCTTGGTTTATGCGTTTAATTATTTAAACATGACAGAACCATCCATGATTTCTTCGGTCAAAGCGGGAATTAGTTCAACAAAATGGATTGGAAGGATGGAAGTAATTAATAATGATCCCACGATTATGATTGATGGGGCACATAATGTCCCAGCAATTCAGAGCCTTTTGTCGTCGCTTCGTTTTAGAAGTAGTAAGTGGAGAAATTCTCATCTTACAATTGTGATGGGGGTTTTCGCTGACAAACAGTATCCAGAAATGCTAAAAATTGTTAAGTCTTTGTCTAATAGTGACGTTATTTTGACACGGTTTTCTGCGGGAGAAAAGCGAGCAAGTGCTGACTTTTCTAAACTTGATATCAATAACTTTCCCAATGTTTCATTAGTTAGCGATTGGCATAAAGCACTGAACAAATCGGTAAAAAAGGTCCGTGACAGTAAAAATGATAATCAGTTAATTTTGGTTACTGGATCGCTGTTATTTATCTCGGAAGTTAGAAAATATATTAAAGAAAATGAAGAAAAACTTAAGTAACTAATTTTGGCCTTATATTTCTGACTGATATAAATGCAGTATGATATACTAGTCTTATCAAAGTAATTACTTAAAAATTAAAACTTAAAATTGAAGGGATGAATAAATTGTTCGGATTAGGTACAAAAAACATCGGAATCGATTTAGGAACCGCTAATACCATTGTTTATGTTGATGGAAAAGGAATCGTTTTACGAGAACCCTCTGTGGTTGCTAAAAATACAAAAACTGGCGAGATTGTTGCTGTTGGTCAACAAGCCGAATCTATGATTGGTAGAACGCCTGCCAGCATTGAAGCTATTCGTCCAATGAAAGACGGTGTAATTGCTGATTATGATACTACTGTGACCATGATGAAATATTATATCGATAAAGCATTGGGAAGCCACGGTGGTAAGCCTTATGTAATGGTTTGTGTTCCAAGTGGTATCACTGCTGTAGAAAAGCGTGCCGTAATTGATGCTACTCGAGTTGCTGGAGCAAAGGATGCTTATGTAATCGAAGAACCATTTGCTGCTGCAATTGGTGCCGGTCTACCAGTTATGGATCCAACTGGAAGCATGGTTGTTGACATTGGTGGTGGAACTACCGACGTCGCTACTATTTCTCTTGGTGGGATCGTATCATCACGTTCGGTGAGAATGGCTGGTGATAAGTTGAACGAAGTGATCGTTACCTTTATCAGAAAAAATTATAATGTGCTAATTGGTGAACCAACTGCAGAACATTTGAAATGCACCATTGGTTCTGCATCAATTGGTGCCGCAAAGGACATGAATGATGAAACCGTTCGTGGAAGAGACTTATTGACCGGCCTTCCTAAGTCAGTTGAAGTAACTGCGGAGGATGTGGCTTCTGCAATGCACGAAGACATTCTTGAGATTATCACTACGATTAAAGAAACTCTAGAAGAGACATCTCCTGAAATTTCTGCTGATGTGATTGATCATGGAATTGTTCTTACCGGTGGCGGTGCTCTACTCAAAAATCTCCCAGAAGTAGTATCAGATGCCACTCAAGTTCCTGTGACAATTGCCAAAGATCCGATGGATTGTGTAGCAATTGGAACCGGTGAATCGCTTAAAAGTATTGAGGCAATGAATAGAAAATAAATTGGATAAGCGGGGATGAATTCCCGCTTATTTATTTTAAGCACGTACGGAGGATTATTATGCACAAGTTTTTTTCAAGTCGAAAGCTAGTAATCATTGTCGTTTGCTTAATTATTGGCTTAGGTTTGATTAGTGGGTCAGTGGCAGTGCGAAAAAATCGTGCTACTCCTCCATTGATTCAACAAGTTGGAAATGATGTTGTTGGATTTGGCGATCGAATTGTTAGTATTCCTGCCAATGGCGTTGGCTCATTGTTTGGTGCCACTGATAATTTGTTAAATACTTATCAGGAAAATAATCATTTAAAGGGTCAGGTTGAACAATTAGCTCAAACTCAAGTTAAAAATCAAGCACTGGAAAATGAAAATGAAAAATTAAGACAACAGTTAAATATCAAGGGGACTCCCACGGACTACAAGGCGATTAATGCTAGCGTAATTACTAGGACGCCATCCTCATGGCAAAATCAACTGATCATTAATAAGGGATCGGCTGCAGGAGTTCAAAAGAACATGTCTGTAATTGTTAATTCTGGATTAGTTGGTCGGGTTGCTGAAGTTAATAAGACCAACAGTAAAGTCGAACTAATCACCGACAAAAGTGATACTGCTAGTCGTTTTGCGGTTCAGGTTCAAGGAGAAAAGAAAGTCGTTAATGGATTAATTGACGGTTATAATCGTGATACTAATGAGTTGGTAATGGGAAGTGTTACTAATCAAGACAAGATCAAGACTGGGACGAAAGTTATGACTAATGGTCTTGGTGGCGTGACTCCTAAGGGACTTTATGTCGGAAAAGTTGCTGGAACTAAACAAAATAGTGATGGTATTTCTGAAAAAGTCAACATTAAACCAGCTGCAAACATGGATGATATTGAGGCGGTGACCGTAATTGGCAAGAAGGATTAGAAGAGGAAGTCCAATGAGACGTCCTTCCCGGTTAAAATTCTTATATCCAATTGGGTTGGTCATTTCATTTCTACTGGAAGGAACGATTTCTAAACTTTTTTCACCAGTACTTTTTGGCAAATTTTCAATGGTACCTTACTTAACCTTATTGTGGTTGGTAATGGCCACTCTTTTTGCGCGCCATGAGAAATTACACATGGGCTGGTGGGCCTTAGGAATTGGAATCGTTTATGATATTTATTACGTTGGAATTATTGGGATCTTTACGTTTGCATTTCCGCTGGTGGTTTATATTAATCGAATGGTTTTAAAATTTGTGCGTGAAAACATGGTCACTTCATCTCTACTTTATGTTGGGGATGTTTTGGTGGTATTTATTTTGAGCTACTTAGGTGACCGAATTGCACATATTGCCTCTCTTAGTGGTGTACAGTTATTGATTTATACTTTAGGGCCAACGTTAGTGTTGAACCTGATCTTATTTGTAATTCTGTATCTCCCAATCAGGGCACTTTTCAATTATTTTAGTTAAACTAGGAGCATTGACTGTATGGAAAATGTAGTTTTAAAGGGTACTCAAAATGGTTATGAAATTAATATTTCTGATACCAGTAGTTTTGATAGTGACATTAATGAATTCAAGAACTTGATGGAACAACTTAGTAGTGGAAAAGAATTAGGGAATGCTAAACAATTTTCTTTTGATGTTTTTACCGGGAATCGGATTCTCACTGGAGCGCAAAAGCAAACGTTAAGGGAGATTGTTTCTAAATATCCAAGGATGAGTATCAGGCGATTTATGGCTGATGTAGTTACTACATCAGAAGCATACCGAATCCGGGACTTAAATAAGGTTTCCGTTATTGGGAGAACCATCAGAAATGGTGAAGAGATTACAGCCAAGGGCGACGTCCTTTTTTTTGGTGCCATTCATGAGGGAGGTAAATTACTTGCGGGCGGTAACGTTTATAATTTAGGATATGTGAGAGGAATTGTGCACGCTGGATTTCCGAACGATGAAGAGGCCATTGTAATTGGCAACTTAAACGATGCCCAGCAGGTTCGGATCGGAGAACAGTTTGATATCGTCAGCGATAATAAGAATAGAATTTCTGAAAACAGCCGTACTGTTATTTACATTAATGACTTACATACTATCGAGTATGGCAATTTAGATCAGATTAAAGACATTAGTCCGAAGTTTTATAATCGAATAGGAGGAACCGAATAATGGGAAAAGCAATCGTTATTACCTCTGGAAAGGGTGGAGTTGGTAAGACAACTACCTCAGCTAACATCGGGACTGCTTTAGCCTTAATGGGGAAGCGCGTCTGTTTGATGGATTTGGATATCGGCCTTAGAAACCTTGACGTCGTTCTTGGACTAGATAATCGAATTATGTATGACATCGTTGACGTTGCAAATGGACGGGTTCCACTGCAAAAAGCATTGGTAAAGGATAAACGCTTTGACGATAATTTATACTTATTACCAGCCGCTCAGAATACAGATAAATCGGCCTTAAAAGAGGACCAAGTTAAAGATATTGTTGATGAATTAAAGCCACAATTTGATTTCGTGTTGATTGATTGTCCGGCAGGAATTGAACAAGGGTTTCTCAATTCTGTTGCTGGGGCAGATAGTGCCATTGTGGTTACCACACCGGAAATTTCTGCAGTTCGAGATGCAGATCGAATTGTAGGGCTATTAGGGAAGCATCCTTTAAAAGAAGCTCCAAGGTTAGTCATTAACCGGGTTCGTCCAAGTATGATGGACAATGGCGATGTGATGGATGTTGATGAAATTACCCATCACCTGGGAATTAGTTTACTTGGAGTTGTAGTTGATGATGATAAGGTGATTACTACTTCAAATCACGGTGAACCAGTGGTTTTAGACACTGATGATCCTGCATCAACGGCTTATCGTAACATCGCACGACGCTTGCTTGGAGAAACCGTTCCATTGATGAAAATTAAGCCACAAAAAAAAGGTTTTTGGTCTAAATTCAAACACGTATTTACAAAGAATTAGTTATACTAATTGATAAAGTTCTCTTAGAATTCTTTCTATGGGAACTTTTTATTTTGGAGGAATTAGTTTGAAAAAAACAATCACAGATGGGGTTCATTTAAATGTTCATGAGAGTAATAAATTCAAAACAACAGCGATTACAATTGACTTTGTTGCCCCGTTAAACTATGCAGATTATTCTGCTAGAACCATGGTCTCGGAAATGATGGAAAATTATAGTCACAAGTACGATTCAAAATTAAAGTTGGCTAGAAGACTTTCCGAACTATTTGGTGCCAGCTTTGGAACAAATGTGTTTAAAGTTGGCAATCGTAGTGTGTTGAGAGTGGTTATGAGCTTTGTTAATGATGAATTTACGTTGGATAATTCTGACGTTTTTGACGATGCGTTGACTTTTCTTTCAGAAGTTATTTTTCATCCCAACCTTGATGGTGAACATTACGTCAATGAACAATTTGAAATTCAACGAAAAAATTTAATTCAATATTTAGATTCTCTTAATGATGACCATCGTTATTATGCAGCGAAGAGAGCTCGAGAGCTTTACTTTTCCGACCACCCCAATTATGCCAATTCAATCATTGGAAATCAGGAACAAATTAAAAACTTAGAAAATGCAGCCGTTGTGAAAGAGTGGGAAAACCTTCTTAAAAACGACGAGATTTATATTTCGATTTTAGGCGATCTTTCGGAGAAACAAACTCAGATGATTGAGACGCATCTACCGTTTTTACCCAGAAGGGAATTTAATGAGCCAATGAATCGCAATTTTAGCCCCTTACCGATCAGGACTCAGGTTGAAAAAATTAATGGAGAACAATCCAAGTTTGATTTAGCTTTTGATTTTCCTATTTTCGTAAATGATGATGACTATTACGCAGCAATTGTTTTTAATGCTTTGCTTGGGGGAGCCCAACAATCATTAATGTTTCACAATATTCGTGAAAAACATAGCTTAGCATATTACATTTCGAGTAATTATAATTCTACTTTGGGGTATGTGTTAATTGAAAGTGGCATTAACGCGGGGGACGTGGATCAAGTTAGCCAGTTAATTGATGAGCAAGTTAGTTTAATTCAGAAACAAGAGTATTCGGATCAGCGATTTTTAGACATTAAATCAGCATTGATTGATGGATATTATTCTAAATTTGATAGCCAACGCCGAACGCTTAATGGTGATTTTATTAATGAACTATATGGGATCGATTTGAGCTCCAGTCAATGGATTAATAGAGCTAGAGGGGTTACCAGTGACGATGTAAGTCAAGTAGCTTCGAAGTTTAAATTGCGGGCTAAATTTTTATTGGAAGGAATTAATAATGGTTGAAATTAAGTATGACAAGCTAAATGAAACGGTTTACCGCTATCAATTAGATAACGGAATGAAAGTATTTATTGACTCTAAGCCAGGCTTTCATTCAACCTACGGCATTTTAAACGTTCATTTTGGTGCAATTAATAATTTGATTTTGGAAAATAAACGATCCCGAAAGATGCCGCTCGGAATTGCTCATTTTTTGGAACATAAAATGTTTGATAAACAAAATTATGATTCAAGTGATCAGTTTGGAAAATTTGGATCGGATTCAAATGCGTTTACGAGTTTTGATCAAACCAGTTATCTTTTCAATACAACTAATCATGTTGGTGATAATTTAGATGTTTTAGTTGATTTGGTTCAGCATCCGTATTTTGACGAAAAAAAAGTTCAAAAAGAGCAGGGCATCATTGGACAGGAAATTATGATGTATCAAGATGATCCCGGTTCTAGAATTTATTTTGATACGATCGGAAATATGTATCATAACTCTCCACTTGATCATGATATTGCGGGCACAATTGATTCAATTGCCAAAATTACGACAGAAGACTTGTATGCAATGTATAACCAGTATTATGTTCCAAACAATATGGATTTAATGCTCGTTGGAAATGTCAACGAGAGTGATGCGATTGAAAGAATTGAAAGACTTGAAAGAACCATTCCCTCAATTAGTCAATCTGAGATTTTAACCTTGAAGCGGCAAACGAACGATGCCATTAAGAAAAGCTCGATTATATCAGATGAGCATACTACTATGAATTTGACAACAGGGAAAGTTGCGGTTGGATTTAGAGGACCTGACGGGATTAGTAGTGGGGTCCAATTCACTAAAAACGAATTATCACTGGGATTGTTTTTGTCGATGATTTTTTCTGAAGATGCTGAGCCATATCAAAAACTCTATTCCAAGGAGATCATAAATGATTCGTTTGGTTATGACTTTGATCTAGAAGATGGTTATCAATTTGTGATCTTTGTAGAGGATTCAAATCGTCCAGAAGAGTTTCGAAAAGCCGTTGAACGTGAAATTAAGAATGGATTAAATGACGACGCAAAATTGTCTAAGATTTTTAACCTAATTAAACGAGAAGAAATTGGACAGTATATTTCACTTATGAATTCCAACTCGGCTATTGCGAATCAAATGGGAGATCCACTAAATGGATATATCAATCTTTTTGATGAAGTTCAAATCTTAAACCAACTTTCCGTTCATGAGGTAATTGATTTTGCTAGTAAGTTCTTTGACTTTAATAAAACAACTTTGAAGGTTATTTCCTAATGTATATCTTTTTTTAAGGTAACGCGTTGTGATATACTGACAATGAAATCTAAAACGATGGGGTTTTACATATGGATAAAGAAGAAAAAAATCAAAAAAGTGTAAACATTGGTCAATTATTGCGTAAGGCTAGAGTTGACTCAGGAATTTCAATTGATGACGTTCAAAAGAAAACTAAAATTCAAAAACGTTATTTAGAAGCAATTGAACAAGATGACTTTAAGGCACTGCCTGGTGATTTTTACGTTCGTGCTTTTGTTAAACAGTTTGCAGATGCAGTTGGTTTAAACGGAAGCGAGTTTATTCAAAAATATGACTCCGAGCTTCCTGGTGGAGAAAAGTTTGGCTCTTCTGAGGACGATAACGGTGAGGGTCAAAATAACATTAAGGAAAATCCTCAACCAGTTCAGTCTGAGATGCCCAAACAACGTTCTGTTAGACATCACTCAACGAGTCCAGAATCAGGCCCTTCAGGATCTGGTGTGAAGAAACTAATTCCGATTGTTGGAATTGTGGTCATTGTGATTATTATCATTGGCGTCATCTGGGTTGGAGCCGGAAAGTTAGCTCATCACAATTCAGATACTACTTCAAGTACAACGTCTGTTTCCGTATCTTCGGATAGTTCAAGTTCGATGGCCAGCTCGCGTTCGAAGAAGGCCGCTCAGGATAAGGCCAAAGAGGCCAAAACAAAGAATCAGAATAATCAAGGAACCCAGATTGCTAAGGGTGCTAATGAGAACGAGTACAATGTTAAAACCAATGAAAAAGAAACAAAGGTCACTTTAAAGGGAAATGCTAAGTCTTGGTCAGCTGTTTCGGTTAATGGATCACAGGTTTGGCAGGGAACTTTAAATCCCAACCAGACTCATGATGTCACCATTCCTGCTAACACGAAAGAATTTAACGTTAACCTCGGCAATGCCCCCGCTACTGACATCACGATTAACGGTCAAAAAGCTAATTTAGAGAAGCCCGCTAACAATGGGAATGCTCAAGTTAGAAATGTCACTTTTAAAATTACAAATAAACTTTAACCCAAACCTAAATAACGATCTGTTAAAGATAGCAGGTCGTTATTTTAGCGTTTAACCTCAGGAGGATAAACTTTTGAACTTACCAAATAAATTAACTTTATTTAGAATAATTTTAATACCAATATTTTTAATTTTACTGGTTGTGCCAATGGATCTTGGCAGCGTGATGATCGTGGGAACCATGATTCCAGTTACACAGGTTTTAGCTACCGTGGTATTCATTGTGGCAGCGTTAACGGACTTTTTGGATGGTCAAATTGCGAGAAGACAACACCTAGTGACTAATTTTGGGAAATTCGCTGACCCGTTAGCGGATAAGATGTTGGTAATGTGTGCCTTCATTGTCTTAGTTGGTCTTGGCAGTGTTGCTAGTTGGATTGCGGCTATCATTGTTTGTCGTGAATTAGCCGTGACTGGTTTACGTTTAATTGTTGTTGAAAATGATGGTGAAGTTGTTGCGGCTGCGTGGCCAGGCAAGATTAAAACCTTTTTCCAGATGATTGCGATTATTATTCTGTTATTAAATAATGCATTATTTAATAACATTAATCTTCCGATGGGCCAAATCTGTTTATACATCTGCTTATTCTTTACCATTTACTCTGGTATTGAGTACTTTTACAAGAACCGAAAAGTTTTTTCTGATTCATTTTAATTAATACAGTTAGGAGTGGTTTGATGAATGCTGAAATAATATCAGTTGGGACGGAAATTCTCCTTGGTGAAATTACTGACACCAGTGCGCCCTTTATTGCGCGTCATCTGGCAAATTTAGGAATTGATGTTTACTTTCAAGACACCGTTGGAGATAATTACAAACGGTTAGAAGCTGTTATAAAGCTTGCTGAAAGTCGAAGCAACTTAGTGGTTTTAACAGGTGGGTTAGGTCCTACCGAAGATGACATTACTAAGATTGTGCTAGCTAAGCATTTGGGTCTTGGGTTAGATACTAATCAAAAAGCACTGGAAAAAATTAATCATTTTCATAAAAATTATCCAATGGAAAAGCCTCAAAATGCTGATATTCAAGCTGAATATATCCACGGTGCGACTGTATTACCAAACGATAATGGCTTTGCCGTTGGCATGTTTTTTACGACTAAGAACTGTGATTACTTGGTTTTACCTGGACCACCAGTTGAGATGCAACACATGTTTACTAAATATGCACTTCCAATTTTGACTAAATTAGCTAGTGGTAATCCCGTTATTGCTTCCAAAGTAATGCGTTTCTTTGGAATTGGTGAAACAGAACTTGAGGATCAATTAAAGCCCTTGATTTCTCATCAAACGAATCCAACTTTAGCAACGTACGCCAAGCGAAATGAAGTTACCCTAAGAATTACTGCGAGTGGAAAGAAAAAATCAGATGTCGATCATTTAATTGATGAAATGATCTTTAAAGTAAACTCAATTGTAGGGAAATATTTCTATGGTTTTGGTGATGATAACTCATTGGCTAAAGTAGCTGTTAATATCCTTAAAAAGAAAGCATTGTCGATCACTGCGGCAGAATCACTTACTGCTGGGATGTTTCAGAGTCGGCTTGGTGATGTCTCAGGTGTCTCTGAGGTTTTCCCAGGTGGATTTGTGACTTATTCGGTTAAAGTGAAAGAGGATGTCTTGCACATTCCAAGCGAAGTGATTGATAAGCATGGAGTGGTTTCATCTGAGACGGCTGTTTGGATGGCTAAAAATTCGAAAGCAATTCTCAATACTGACGTTTCGGTTTCTTTTACTGGAGTTGCTGGACCTGATGAATTGGAAGGACATCCTGCTGGGAATTTCTGGGTAGGAATTTCATTACCTGATGGTGAGGTTAAGACCCGTGAATTTAATTTTGGCAAGGATCGAAATGAAATTCGTGATTACGCTACAAAATGCGGTCTTAAAATGATTTATGATAATTTAAAGTGAAAATAGGAGGATATTGGTTCTCCTATTTTGTACATACTAGTTGACACTAATTTTTCTAAACTTTAGAATTAAGAAGTGAATAACGTTTATGCTAGTTATTTAAATAAATTTTTTATTAGTGATACGGAGGCATATGTAAATGATAGTTACAGTTGTTTCCGCTGTTATCGCTGTCGTTGTTGGTTTTTTGATTGGTCAGTTCACCTATAAGCAGGTATCTGAGAAGAAGTTAGATGCTGCTCATGAAAGTGCAAAAGATATCCTTTCTGATGCTGAAAAGCAAGCTGAAAACTCGCTTAAAGAAGCTAGTTTAGAGGCAAAAGAGAAGGGGAATGCTTATCGACTTCAAGTAGAAAAAGAGTTGAAAAAGCGTCGTCTTGAAGTTCAAAAACAAGAAGATCGTTTGTTGAAACGTGAAGAAACGCTTGATCGAAAGGATAGTGCGTTTGAGAAACGTGATAATTCTTTGGAACGGCAAGAAGAAAAACTTGAAAAAGAAAAGCAAGAACTGACAAAGAAACAACAAAAAGCAGATTCACTTATTGAAAAACGGCAACAGGAAGTTGCCAGAGTTTCTAATTTAACTAAAGAGGAAGCTCGTACGATGGTAATTGATGAGACTAAGCAAGAATTGGCTGATACCCGTGCTCAAATGATTAAAGAGAGTTACGATGCTGCTAAAGAAGCTTCTGCTAAGGATGCTAAAAACTTGATTGTTGAAGCACTTCAACAGAGTTCTGCTGATATTGTCTCAGAGACTACTGTGTCTGTAGTAACTTTACCCAATGATGATATGAAAGGTAGAATCATTGGACGTGAGGGTCGAAACATTAGAACCTTTGAATCATTGACTGGAATTGATCTAATTATTGATGATACTCCCAATGCGGTGGTTTTAAGTGGTTTTAATCCAGTTCGACGTGAAGTCGCCAAAATGGCACTTGAAAAGTTGATTAAAGACGGAAGGATTCATCCAGCACGTATTGAAGAAATGGTTGAGAAGAGTAAAAAAGAACTCGATGCTCAAATTCAAGAGACTGGGGAAAACGTTGTCTTTGATTTAGGGATTCATTCAATGAACCCTGATTTGATTAAATTAATTGGTCAATTGAAATATAAAATTTCATATGGACAAAATGTTTTATCACGCTCCATTCAAGTAGCAAAATTGGCGGGAGTGTTTGCTGCTGAGTTAGGTGAAGATGTTACATTAGCGAAAAGAGCGGGATTGTTGCGTGAGATTGGTCTGTCGTCAAATAGTGGAACTGATGTTTCATATGTTGATGCTGGGATTGATATTGCAAAGAAATATGGTGAGAGCCCAGAAGTAATTGATACAATTCAATTAGGTGGTCAAAAAAGTGAGCCACATTATATGATTTCAGAATTAGTTGATGTTGCCGATAAGATTTCAATGGCACGACCTGGTGCAAAGAGTGATTCACTTGAAAGCTTCGTTCATCGTTTAGATAAACTTGAAAAAATTAGTAATAGTTTTGACGAGGTTTCCAAGAGTTATGCAGTTCAGGCGGGTCGCGAAATTAGAGTGATTGCCAAACCCGAAAAGATTTCTGACACAGAAGCAATTGTACTTGCCAGAGATATTAAAGATAAGATTGAAAAGGAAATGAATCATCCTGGTCATGTCAAGGTAGATGTGATTCGGGAAGTCCGCTCAGTTGAATATGCCAAGTAAAAGATCAGAGATTATCCTGGTCTTTTTTATTTTGATTTATCAGTGTAAAATAAGGGTATTACAGTAGAAGATGGAGAGCGGATATGCGATTTTTATTTTTAGGTGACACGGTTGGCAATATTGGGGTGGCGACGGTAGAAAAATATCTACCCTTGCTAAAACATGACTTAAAACCACAGGTAACCATTGTGAATGGCGAAAATGCAACAAAGGTGGGACGTGGGATTAATCATGATCTTTATTTAAAAATTATGCATGCCGGAGCAGACGTGATTACTTTGGGGAATCATGCCTGGAATAATCCAGAAATTTTTGATTTTATTAATCAAACCCAAAATTTAATTCGTCCCCTTAACTATCCTGGAAAAGATGTCCCAGGAAAGGGCTACATAGAAATGAACGTTAATGGTAGTAAGGTAGCTGTGATTAATCTTCAAGGTCGCGTGTTTATGGATGAAATTGATGATCCATTTAGTAAAGTGGATGCGCTTCTTGATAAGCTACATACCAATGGGTTTAATATCGTCTTTGTGGATTTTCATGCCGAAACTACTAGTGAAAAGAAGGCCATGGCGCTTCATTTGGATGGGAAAATCTCCGCATTAGTGGGTACCCATACCCACGTGCAGACTAGTGATGGGCAAATCTTACCAAGTGGGACGGCCTTTTTAACTGATGCAGGGATGACTGGACCAGATGATGGAGTGATTGGGATGAAGTTTGAACCCGTTATTAATAAGTTTATGACGGCACGTCCTAATCGGTTTGAGGTTCAAGAGACTGGCGCAGCAGTGTTGTCAGGTTGCTACATTGATGTCGATAACAAGTCTGGCAAAGCTAAAAAAATTAAGAATATTTTAATCAACAAGGATCACCCATATCAAGAATTTTAAAGAGGAGCGATGTTAATGGCAAAATCAAAACAAACTACGCCAATGATGCAACAATATCAAAAAGTTAAGGATCAATATCCTGATGCTTTTTTGTTTTATCGAATTGGCGATTTTTATGAATTGTTTAACGAGGATGCTATTAAAGGTGCGCAATTGTTGGAGTTAACTTTAACCAAACGAAGTAGGAAGTCAGATAATCCCATTCCGATGTGTGGCGTTCCTCATCAATCCGTTCAAAATTACATTGATACCTTAGTAGATAAGGGATACAAGGTAGCAATTTGTGAACAGATGGAAGACCCTCGGACTGCTAAGGGAATGGTAGATCGGGATGTTATTCAGCTAATTACGCCTGGAACTCAAACTGATGCCAATGCCGAAAATGCCAAGGTCAACAACTACTTAACCGCGGTTACTTATAATAAAGATGAGCATTCTTTTGGATTTTCTTACATTGATCTTTCTACAGGTGAGTTAAAGGTTAGCTTGTTAGCAAGCGATGAAGCTGTCTTAAACGAAGTGATTAATCTTAATTCAAAAGAGATTGTAGTTAACGACTCGATCGATGATAATTTGATTCATCAACTAAAGGGAATCGGTGTTCTTATTTCAAAAGAGAATCAAACTTCTGAGGTGGGGTCAAATGTCATTACTAATATTGATGATCCAACGCTAATTGACTCCCTTAAAATGTTATTAACTTATATTTCGGACACACAAAAGCGTAGTTTATCTCATATTCAACCAGCAGTTAGATATGAGCCAAGTTCTTTTTTGAAAATTGATCATAATTCGCAATACAACCTTGAACTAACTAAAAACATTAGAACTGGCAAAAAGAGTGGCACGTTGCTATGGATCGTTGACGATACTAAAACGGCAATGGGTGGCAGAAAACTCAAGCAATGGTTAGAACGGCCGCTAATTAATCGGAAAGAGATTGAGCAACGCCAGAATCTAGTTGGGACGCTCTTAGATAATTATTATGAGCGGAGTGAGCTTTCCGACAATTTGATTAAAGTTTATGATTTAGAGCGACTTTCTGGACGAATTTCATTTGGCGGAGTAAACGGTAGAGACTTGATTCAGCTGGAGACTTCACTTGAACAAATTCCCAAAATTAAGCATGTTTTAAATGACCTAGATACTCCAGAGTTTGATGAAATTTATCAAAAACTCGATGATGTTAATGATGTGTATGAATTAATAAAAGACGCCATCGTTTCAGAACCCCCAATTTCTGTCACGGATGGTGGAGTCATTAGAAATGGTTATAATAAACAACTTGATCGGTATCGGGATGCCATGAAAAATGGTAAAAAATGGTTAGCTGATATGGAAGCTAAAGAGCGTCAGGAAACTGGGATCCATAACCTCAAGATTGGTTATAATCGAGTATTTGGCTACTATATTGAGGTATCGAAAGGTAATCTTGGTAAACTTGATGATAGTAGGTATGAACGTCTTCAGACACTTACCAATGCGGAACGTTTTTCAACACCAGAACTAAAAGAAAAAGAATCGATTATTTTAGAAGCAGAAGAGAAATCTAAAAGTTTAGAATATGAAATTTTTGCACAGGTCAGAGATAAGATTAAAAAGCAGATTCCGCGAATTCAGAAGTTAGCGAGTGGGATTTCACGTTTAGACGTTTTGCAGAGCTTTGCGACTATTTCTGAGAAGTATCAATTTGTAAAGCCCAAGTTTAATAATGGTCATGATTTGAACATTAAAGCAGGACGTCATCCCGTTGTGGAGCGTGTGATGGGGGCTCAAAGTTATGTTCCAAATGATGTGATAATGAATCCAGATATTTCTGAATTATTAATTACTGGTCCGAACATGTCCGGTAAAAGCACATACATGAGACAGCTAGCTCTAATTGTAATCCTGGCACAAATGGGGTGTTTTGTTCCAGCTGATGCAGCCGAGATGCCCATATTCGATCAAATTTTCACTCGGATTGGTGCTGCCGATGACCTTATTTCGGGTAAAAGTACGTTTATGGTGGAGATGAGGGAAGCCAATGAAGCCTTGAAACATGCCTCCGCTAATTCATTGATTTTGTTTGACGAAATTGGACGAGGAACTTCCACATATGATGGCATGGCACTTGCACAATCTATCATTGAGTATATTCATGATAATATTGGTGCTAAAACACTATTTTCGACTCATTACCATGAATTAACCGAATTAGATCAAGAGTTAAAACATTTAAAGAACGTTCACGTTGGGGCAGTCGAAAAAGATGGCAACCTGGTTTTTCTTCATAAAATTATGAATGGACCAGCCGATCGTTCCTATGGGATTAATGTTGCTAAGTTAGCTGGCCTTCCTGATCAGTTGTTGAAGCGCGCTAGCACGGTTCTTTTAAAGTTAGAAGATGATGAGCAACAAAAAAGTAGTGATAATCATGTTACTCAGGATCAAGGTTCCGTTCATAAAGATAAACCAGCATCTACTACGCCTTCTAATTCAATTGATTTAAATGATTCAGAACAAATGGCATTGTTTAAAGTGGATGACCCCAAAAATGATAAGTCATTAGATAAAAACAAAAGTAAGATTATTGAGGACATTGAGAATACAGATCTTATGAGTAAGACTCCGATTCAGATCATGAATTTGGTGTATAAATGGAAGACTAAGTTAGAAAATTAAGGCGGTGATATTGTGTCCGAAATTCATCAATTACCGACAATCCTTTCCGATCAAATTTCAGCTGGAGAAGTTGTTGAGAGGCCAGCATCGGTAGTAAAAGAATTAGTTGAAAATTCAATTGATGCCAGTAGTAGTAAGATTGACATTGAAGTGGTTGATTATGGCCTTAAAAAGATTAAGGTGATTGATAATGGATCTGGAATTGCTCCTGATCAAGTTGAGTTGGCGTTTCGACGTTTTGCTACGAGTAAAATTAATAATAAACGTGATTTGTTTCGAGTTAAATCATTAGGATTTCGTGGCGAAGCGTTGCCTAGTATTGCCTCTGTCTCTGATGTGGAAATGAGGACTTCGGATGGTAGAGAACAGGGGTCTGAAATTAAAATTCATGGTGGCAAGGTTGTAAAGGTGGAGCCATCACAGGCACGAAGAGGAACATCGGTCGTCGTTTCTGATCTGTTCTTTAATACCCCTAACCGGCTAAAATATTTAAAGGCACCATCTACGGAACTATCTAAGATATCTGATATTGTCAATCGATTGGCTCTTAGCCATCCTGAAATTGCTTTTTCTTTGACTCATAATGGTCGCGAACTCCTACGGACTTCGGGTCGAAACAACATGCAACAAGTCATTGCTGGAATCTATGGCAATCGAAGTATGAAGCAAATGATTCCGATTAGTGCTGAAAATCCGGACTTTAAATTAAGTGGGTACGTCAGCTTGCCAGAATTAACTAGAGCAAGCCGTAAATATACATCTGTGATCGTTAATGGGCGATTTATTCGTGACTTTGGCATTGATCACGCGATTATTGATGGGTACGGATCAAAACTGATGGTTGGAAGATATCCGATTGTCGTTTTAAGTATCGAGATGGATCCAACTTTAGTTGATGTTAATGTACATCCTTCAAAAGAGGAAATCAGAATCTCCAAAAAGAAGGAATTAAGTTCATTCGTCTCACAAACAATTTATGATGCTTTAGCAAAACAAAATCTGATTCCGGATGCTATGAATAACCAGACTTTAAAAAATGGGGTTGCACGTCATAACTCTACGGAAATTTCACTTAATTTAAATCAACTCTATGAAGATCAAAATACACAAAAAAGTTCGATTCCACAGGTTAGTAAGTCAGACTCGATGAAGTCAGTGGCTAATCACAATGCTTATCCAGCTCATCATCAGCCGATTATGATTTATCGAAAAAATGATTTAGATTCGAATTCCGCTCGTAAATTTAAAGCAAAGTACGAAAATGAAGTGGTCGACTTACCGTTTGGTGATAATCAGCAAAGTCTAAATTCGTCTCATGATTTTCCACAATTACGGTATGTTGGTCAAGTTCATGGTACGTACCTAATTGCTGAAAGTTCAGATGGGATGTATGTTGTTGATCAGCACGCTGCTCAAGAACGGATTAATTATGAATACTATCGAAGACAAGTTGGCAATGTGAGTGAAGACGAGCAGAAATTATTGGTTCCAATTGTTCTTGATTACACTTCCAGTGATGCTTTAATTATTTCAAATCATTTGGATCTTTTAGAGCAGAATGGAATCCATTTAGAGTCATTTGGGAAAAATAGTTTTGTCATTAGGCAGCATCCGGTTTGGTTTAAAGCTGGTCAGGAAGAAGATACCATTAAAGAAATGATTGACTGGGTTTTGAGTAACCAACAGCTTTCAATTGCACAGTTTAGAGAAAAAGCTGCCATCATGATGAGTTGTAAACGAGCAATTAAAGCTAATCATCATCTGGATAAGCGCCAGGCTCAGGCCTTGTTAGATAAATTACCACAGTGTGAGAATCCTTTTAATTGTCCCCATGGCCGCCCTGTTTTAGTTCATTTTTCTAATTCAGATCTGGAGACCATGTTTAAGCGAATTCAGGACCCGCATCAAAGTAGAGATGTGAATTTTTAATCCAATAGGAAATGAGTTGATTGTATGTATGAATACTTGTATGGGATGATTACGGATGTGACCCCCAAGTACATTGTTTTAGACGTTGATGGAGTTGGTTACTTAGTTTATGTAGCTAATCCCTATCACTATAGTACTGACCAACAGGTGCGAGTTTATATCCACCAGTCGGTTTCAGACAATGGGATTGCATTATATGGATTTATTTCGTTAGCGGATAAACAACTTTTTGAACAATTACTGAATGTTTCTGGAATTGGATCAAAAAGTGCCTTGGCAATTATGGCTGGTAATGACAGTAATGGTTTAATTAGTGCCATTAATGCTGGAAACATTAAGTATTTAACTAAATTTCCCGGAATTGGGAAAAAGACTGCCCAACAAATTGTGTTGGACCTAAAGGATAAGATTACATCTAATGACGTATTTGTTGGTAGTGTTTCGGTAAATGACGTTGAAGACACTGGAAATAAGCAGTTAGACGATGCATTGAGTGCATTACAAGCTCTTGGCTTTAAGCAACGTGAGGTTGATAAAGTTAAAACAAAACTACAGAAAATAGAAGCAGACTATACAACTGATCAATATATTAGTTCAGGTCTCAAACTATTGACTAAGTAGATTAGGAGGAAGTTAATGGCAGATGATCGAATAGTTTCTGGATCAAGTGATGATGAAAACGATGATTCTTTTGAAATGTCACTTCGCCCCCAAAGTTTTGATCAGTATATCGGTCAAGATGACTTAAAAAAGAAACTTAAGATTTACATTCAAGCTGCTAGGCAGCGAGAAGAATCACTTGATCATGTCTTATTGTATGGACCACCTGGTCTTGGGAAGACGACACTAGCAAACGTGATTGCAAATGAGATGGGCGTTGATATGAAGACAACCACTGGTCCCGCCATTGAAAAAAAAGGTGACTTGGTGGCTCTTTTAAACGAATTAAAACCCGGTGATATTCTTTTTATTGATGAAATTCATCGTCTACCTAAAGAAGTTGAAGAGATGTTATATTCCGCGATGGAAGACTACTATGTTGATATTATCATTGGAAATGACGATTCAACCAAGCATCCCGTTCACTTTGAATTACCACCGTTTACGCTGATCGGAGCTACCACAAGGGCTGGGTTGCTTGATTCACCATTTAGAGATCGGTTTGGTATTGTTGAACGGATGAATTACTATAACGATCGTGATTTAGAAAAGATTGTGAAACGTTCAGCTAAAATCTTTCATAGTAAGATTAAAGAAGATGGTGCTCACGAAATTGCGCTGCGCTCCAGAGGAACTCCTCGAGTTGCTAATCGATTGTTAAAACGGGTGAGAGATTTTGCACAGGTGGCCAATCATGATGAGATTGATGTTAATAGCGTTGATACCGCACTTAATGCTTTAGGCGTTGATAAGAACGGATTAGATCGAACTGATCTCAATTTGCTTTCAACGATGATCGACTTTTACGATGGTGGTCCAGTTGGATTAAATACCTTAGCCGCCAATATTGGCGAAGAATCAGAAACAATTTCTGAGATGTATGAACCATATTTGTTACAGATTGGATATCTCAAGCGGACTGCTCGAGGACGGATGGTAACAAGAGCTGGTTATAAACACTTGGGCCGAAAATATCCTGAAGCTAATTAAATTAATTGGAAATTTTATCGACAATTTGGTAAGCTATTGTTAAATAAAGAATGAGGTGAAAACATGCAGAACATATCACAATATGCTGGAATTATTGTATTAATTCTTTTGTTCGTTTTAATGTATTTTATGATGATCAGACCACAAAAGAAGCAACAACAAAAGCATCAAAACACTTTGAAAAACTTGCGTAAGGGTGATCATGTGGTTACCATTGGCAGACTTCATGGAATTGTTGATCAAATTAATAATGAAAAGCGAACGGTTACTTTAGACTGTGATGGTCTTTATTTAGTATTTGACCTCAACGCGATTGCAAGTGCAAGTCGTCCAGGAGAAGATAGTGCTTCAGATGATTCAAAAAAGAAGGATACTTCCAAAAAAGACGAATCAGAAAAAGCATCCGATGTAAGTAATAATTCAAATGATGACAACGCTTAATAAGAGGGTCGGATGAGTCCGATCTTTTTTATTGGATGAACAAGAACGTACGTTTGGGACAGAAGGTGAACTTTTGGAAGAATCAATTCAAATCAATCATTCACGTCGGATTTTACATGTTGATATGGATGCTTTTTTTGCCTCAATTGAGCAACGTGAGCATCCTGAATTTGTTGATCAACCACTCATTATTTCTAAAGATCCAAGGACGACTGGTGGTCGTGGAGTAGTGACCACTGCTAATTACCCAGCGAGAAAGTTTGGCGTTCATTCAGCAATGCCTGCTAGTAAAGCACTTGAACTTTGTCCTAAGGGAATTTTTAAGGCACCCGAATTTGAATTGTATCGAAGCGTCTCGCATCAAATTCATGCGATTTTTCATGAATATACCGACCGAATTGAAACCGTTGCGCTTGATGAGGCTTACCTTGACATCTCAGATAACAAAAAGGGAATTGATAATCCGGTACTGATTGCTCATTTGATTCAAAGTGAAATATGGGAAAAGACTCATCTAACTTCTTCCACCGGGATTTCTTACAATAAGTTTTTGGCCAAGGAGGCTTCTGATTACCGGAAACCTGCTGGAGTTTCTGTGATCGATGTGGAAGATAGTCACGAATTTTTGATGAAACTTCCCATTGAACGTTATCGGGGTGTTGGAAAAAAGACGCTTCAAAAAATGCAACGATTAAACATCCAAAATGGTTATGATTTATACCAACAATCAGAGATGGATCTTATCAAGAATTTTGGTAAGTTTGGTTATTTTTTGTATCGTCGAGTTCGCGGATCCGATGATCGACCGGTTGAGTATCAAAGAGAGCGCAAATCAATTGGAAAAGAAAGAACTTATGGTCCTGAGTTAAAAAGCCGACAGGAAGTGGAATCACAACTCCATAAGATTTCTGAGATGGTGGAGCAGTCATTAAATCAGCATGAGAAACATGGAAAAGTTTTAGTCTTAAAGGTCAGGTACAGTGACTTTACTACGTTAACCAAAAGAGTTTCGTGGAATGATTTTATGGAAAACGATGCCAGTCTTTTTTATGATTTGGCAATGGAGCTTTTTGATTTGCTTCCTGATGCCACTAATGGTGTTAGATTGTTGGGAATAACACTTACTAGTCTCTCAGACTTAGGGTTTCAAAACGTTAAGCTTCCCTTGTATTCAGATCCTCACTTTGAATTATAGTGTTTGTGGGTTATACTTAACTGTTAAATAATTAAGATTATTAGAGGCTATTTTAATGAATACAAAGCAGCAAATTAACGAAAAAATCAAGGAATATCCGACGATTATTATTCACAGACATCAGAGTCCTGATCCAGATGCGGTTGGTTCTCAAATTGGGTTGGCTAGCATTATTAAGGCATCTTATCCGAATAAAAAGGTTTTGACCGTTGGAAAACAGTATCCAGGCTTTGATTGGTTAGGAAAAGTTACGAAAGCAAGTGACGATGATTACAAGAATGCTTTAGTGATTGTGGTTGATACTGCTAACCAGCCGCGAATTGATGATGATCGTTATACAAAGGGAAAATATTTAATTAAAATTGATCATCATCCAAATGACGATCAATTTGGGGATTTGATGTGGGTTGAACCAGAAGCATCAAGTACTTCCGAATTAATTTATGATTTATTTGCTGCTAATGATGATTTAAAGATGACAGATGATGCAGCTCGTTTATTGTATGCTGGAATCATCGGAGATACCGGTAGGTTTAAGTATTCATCGACTTCATCGCATACGTTTGAGGTGGCAGGCAAATTAGACCAGTACGATTTTTCGATTACAGACGTGGCCCAAATTGAAGATGAAATTGATACTGCCCAAGCTCGTTTGGCTGCTTATGTATACAATAATTTGAAAATTGACGACAATGGGGCTGCATATGTAGTTTTGACTAATGAAGTAATTAAGGACCTCAACTTAGGTGATGATAGTACGTCATCAGTGGTTCCGTTGCCCGGTAATATTGGCACTGTGGTTTCTTGGGCGATTTTTGTCCAACAAAAAGAAGGAAATTATCGCATTCGATTGCGTTCTAAAGGACCATCCATTAACGAATTGGCTAAAGAACACAACGGTGGTGGTCATGCGCTTGCAAGTGGAGCTAAAGCTGCTGATGAGGATGAGATTAAACAAGTTGTTAAGCAGCTAGGAGAAATTGTGAAACAGTACAAAAAGGAGAACAATTAATGGGAGCTTCATTTAAAGATTATCATTTTCAACCCTTCATTAGTGATGCCATTCAGGACCTGGGATTTCATAATCCTACTCCAATTCAAACTAAAGTAATTCCAACCATTAAACATGGAAAAAGTGTGATTGGTAAGTCTGCTACTGGTAGTGGAAAAACTCATGCCTTTCTTTTGCCCATTTTTGATGGTTTAGATCTTAATAAAGAAGATGTTCAGGTTGTCATTACAACTCCCAGTAGGGAATTAGCATATCAAATTTATGACAATGCAAAACAAATTGCTAAATTCTCTGATAAAACCATTCACATTGGAAATTATGTCGGAGGAACTGATAAGGAACGCCAAGTTTCAAAGCTTGAGCATGAACAACCACAGGTAGTGATTGGTACTCCAGGTCGAATCTGGGATCTTGTTAAAAATGGTGATCTTGAAATCCATCGTGCTCGACAACTAGTAATTGATGAAGCCGATATGACTCTAGACTTGGGTTTTTTAGATACAATTGACAAGATTGCTTCTAAAATGGCCGAGGATTTACAAATGATGGTATTTTCTGCTACTGTTCCACCGAAGTTAAGGCCATTTCTAAAAAAGTACATGAAGAATCCGGTCATGGATGATATTCCCACCAAAACGGTTATCAATCAGGATGTTTCTAACTGGTTGATTTCGACTAAAGGAAAAGATAAAAATGATTTAATTTATCAGCTGATCACAATGGGTGAGCCATATTTGGTTCTTATTTTTGCGAATACGCGTGAGCGGGTAGATGAGATCTATGATCATCTGAAGCAACGCGGGTTAAAAGTTGCTGAAATTCATGGAGGAATGCAACCACGAGTTAGAAAGCGGGTTATGAAGCAGATTCAAAACCTTGATTATCAATTTGTGGTGGCGTCTGATCTAGCGGCCCGTGGAATTGATATTTCAGGAGTTTCTCATGTTATTAATGATGATATTCCAACTGATCTAGAATATTTTATTCACCGAGTTGGAAGAACCGGTCGAAATGGGATGAAAGGGACTGCCATCACTCTATATGCACCAGGTGAAGAACAAAAGATCTCTGAATTGGAGAAAATGGGGATTAAATTTACTCCTAAAGAAATTAAACATGGAGAAGTAGTTGATACTTATGATAGAAGACGGCGAGCTAAACGTCGTGAGCCCCAAAATAAATTGGATCCTACTATGATTGGTTTGATTAAGAAAAAGAAGAAAAACGTTAAACCTGGATACAAAAAGAAGATTCGCCGTGCTATTAAGCAAAAAAGTGATGAAGATCGTAAAATTGAGATCAGAAATCAAATTCGAGCCCGCAAGAAGCAAAAAAAGCGTAGCTCGCAGCGTTATCAGTAAGAGTCTAATTGACAGTAGTTTATTTTCTGGATATAATTTATGTTAGTTGGATATGTCAAATTAGTGAAGTACTACAGGAAGGTTTGAAAAATGAAAACAGACCGTACTTAGTTATTTTGATGCTACCAAACAGTAGATCGTTTCCCACGTTATAGGGACTAAAGAGGTAATGACAACATCGTTGCAAGTAAAGTGGTACCGCGTCCCGGCGTCTTTGCTAGCAAGGGTGTTTTTTATTTTTTATTATTATGGAGGATATCATGAAAAAGCTCAGCAGTAGTCAAGTTCGTCAAATGTTTCTTGATTTTTTCAAAGAGAAGGGTCATACCGTGGAACCAAGTGCCTCACTAGTCCCAAAGGATGATCCCACTTTACTTTGGATTAATTCTGGGGTTGCCACCATGAAAAAGTATTTTGATGGTTCAGAAGTTCCAAGTAATCCACGATTAACTAGTTCACAGAAGAGTATTAGAACTAATGATATTGAGAACGTTGGTAAAACGGCAAGACACCAAACTCTGTTTGAGATGCTTGGTAATTTTTCGGTTGGTGATTATTTTAAAAAAGAAGTCATTCCGTGGGCATACGAGTTATTGACTAGTCCGAAGTGGTTTGGATGGGATCCAAATAATTTATACGTCACCGTTTATCCTGATGACAAAGAAACAAAGGAATTATGGGAAAAGGTCGGGATTGCGCCTGATCATATTGTTGAAGCAAAGGACAATTTTTGGGACATTGGTCAAGGTCCCTCAGGTCCTGATTCGGAAATTTTTTATGATCGGGGTGAAAAGTACGATAACTTGGCACCTGATGATCCCGAAAATTATCCTGGCGGTGAAAACGAGCGATATTTGGAAGTTTGGAATATTGTGTTTTCTCAGTTTAATCACACGCCTGAAGGAACCTATGAGCCACTTCCAAGAAAAAACATTGATACTGGAATGGGACTTGAACGGGTTGTATCAATTTTCCAAGATGCACCAACTAACTTTGAAACCGATTTATTTATGCCAATTATCAAGAAAACTGAGGAATTAAGTGATGGTAAGAAGTATGATGGTAATCGGAAAGATGACATCCCCTTTAAGGTCATTGCTGATCACATTCGGGCAATTACCTTTGCCATTGGTGATGGGGCCCTTCCCTCAAATGAAGGACGAGGTTATGTCATTAGACGCCTGATTAGACGGGCAACTGTTAATGGACACGAATTAGGTATTAATGATGCCTTTTTGTATAAACTAGTTCCTGTTGTTGGTCAAATTATGCAATCTTACTATCCAGATGTTCTTGAGCAGAGTGATTATATTCAAAAGATTGTTAAAAATGAGGAAGAGCGTTTTAACACCACGCTAAGCGATGGCTTGCAACTGCTTAATAACCTTATTTCTGAGACTAAGACCAATTCTAAAAAAGAAATTTCTGGTAAAGATGCCTTTAAACTCTACGATACTTATGGTTTTCCCCTTGAACTTACCGAGGAATATGCTGGTAATGAAGGGGTTAAAGTGGATGAAACTGGTTTTGATGTTGAAATGCAAAAGCAACAAGACCGGGCTAGAAACGCTCGTGGGTCGAAGAAATCGATGAAAGTTCAACGAGATTTGTTACTTGATATTAAAACTCCTAGTGAATACGTGGGATACGATCGACTAACCGTTGATGCTGCTAAACTTAATGATATTATTTTTGATGAAAAGCTGACAAATCAGATCACGCCGGACCAAAAAGAAGCTGAATTAATTTTCGATAAAACACCATTCTATGCTGAAATGGGTGGTCAAGTAGCCGATAGTGGTAAGATTTATAACCAAAATGGTGACGAAGTGGCTGAAGTTGAGGATGTCCAAAAAGCTCCAAATGGTCAAAATCTTCATACTGTTAAAATTACCGGTGATATGAAGAAAGGTGAGAAGTACAAGTTAGTTGTTGACCGCGATTTCCATGATCGGGTTGAGAATAACCATACGGCAACTCATCTATTAGATCAGTCACTAAGAAATGTTCTTGGTGGTCATACGCAACAAGCTGGCTCACTAGTTCGTCCTGATTATCTTCGTTTTGACTTTACCCATTTTGGTCAAGTCACTGACGCTGAACTGCAAAAAGTTGAGAACATGGTTAATCAAAAGATTTTTGCTGCCATTCCCGTTCAAACCGTTGTGACCGACCAAAAAACCGGAAAAGAAATGGGCGCTATTGCACTTTTTGACGCAAAGTATGGCGATGAAGTTCGAGTAGTAAAGATTGATGATTTTTCAATTGAGTTTTGTGGTGGCGATCATGTTAAAAATACCAGTCAGTTGGGATTATTTAAGATTGTCTCTGAGACCGGAGTTGGATCTGGAGTCAGAAGAATTGAAGCTGTTACCTCTAAAGATGCTTTTAATCTTTTAAATGATGAGGAACGAATGTTAAAGGAAATTGGAAAGACAGTTAAGTCACCAACAACCGATGAAATTCCCGGCCGTATTAAACAATTACAAGGTCAAATTAAGGATTTGGAAAGTCGACAAGAATCACTTGAAACTAAGCTAGCTAACCAGGAAGCCGTAGACATTTTTGATGATGTTCAGGACGTTAATGGAGTCACTTTGATTGCAGGACACTTAAAAAATGCTAATATGAGTCAACTAAGAGAATTAGCTGATACCTGGAGAGATAAAAACGCTTCAGACGTTCTTGTTCTTGGGACTGGTACTGATGACAAAGCTAATTTATTAGTTGCAGTTAGTGAGGATCAAGTGAAGGCTGGAATTAAAGCTGGTGATTTAATTAAATCAATTTCTAAAAATATCAGCGGTGGTGGAGGGGGTCGTCCTAACATGGCCCAAGCTGGTGGTAAAAATCCAGCTGGTATTGATGATGCTTTAAAAGCTGCCAAGACCTGGATTAAGGAACATAAGTAATAGTTGTTATTTGAAAATTAGTCGTGTATTATCTTTTTTGTAGGGGAGGGATCTATGATGGAGCACAAACAAGAAAACATTTCATTATTTAAAGACAAGTCGAATCTAGATATTCATAAGACGCTGGCGACTGTTTACCAAGCCTTAATTGAAAAGGGTTATGATCCTTATGTTCAATTAGTTGGTTATTTAACATCTGGCGATCCAGCATATCTTCCAAAATTGAATAATGCGCGGACGCTAATGTGTCATTACGATCGAGAAGAAATAATTGATGTGCTTTTACATTCATATTTGAAGGGTAGAACACCATCAATGGATGGGACGTCAGATTAGTGAGGTTAATGGGATTAGATGTTGGATCGAGAACCGTTGGTGTAGCCATGAGCGATGCTTTAGGGTGGACATCTCAGGGAATCGAAATCGTTAAAATCAACGAAGATGAAAAAGAGTTTGGGTTAAAACGAATGAAGGAATTAATCCAGAAATATGATGTCAACGGCGTTGTCATTGGACTACCTAAGAATATGAATAATACTTCTGGTCCAAGAGTAGAAGCTTCGAAAAATTATGGGGATTTGATAAAGAAAAATTTTAATCTGCCAGTTGATTTTGAAGATGAACGACTCACCACTGTTGAAGCTGAACGAATGCTGATTGAACAAGCTGATGTTTCAAGAGCAAAACGAAAAAAAGTTATTGATAAGGTTGCGGCTGAATTGATTTTACAGAGTTACCTTGATCGTAAGGGTAAGTTATGTAATTTCTAATTAGAAAAGAGGAACTAATATGAGTAAAGAAAACGAGAACAACCAACAAGAACAAGTTACGCTTGTCGATGAAGATGGAAAAGAAAGTTTGTATAATATTTTATTTACCTTCTCATCTGATGATTACAATCGTTCCTATATTTTTATTTATCCAGCAACAGATGATGATAACGATGAAGTAGATATTGAGGCTTATGCATTGCCAAAGGATGATGATCCTGCTAATCCAAGTGGTGGAGAATTAGAACCAATTGAAGATGACAATGAGTGGGAAATGGTTCAAGAAATGCTTGATACATTCCTGCAATCAGGACAAGATCAAAAATAATTAAATAATTAAGTGATGCTGGAAATCCAGCATCCTTTTTTTAATTAATTTAAAGGATTTTCATGATAAAATGGAAGCATTGCGGGAGGTTTTACTTTGGCTGGTAAAAATAGATTTAAAACTAAAATTGGTGGGAAGGAATATACTTTTATTGGGGATGCTTCAGATGAACACATGGAGACAACTGCGCGCATCTTAAACAATCAGTTGGCACAGTTAAAAAACATCTCCAAGGGTGTAAGTGATGAAGATGCTGCCATTTTAATTGCGTTTAATGCAATTTCTGATCAATTAAAAAAACAATTAGAACTTGATAAGATTAACAATAAAGCGGAGGATGACGAAGACTAATGTTATTTACAATTATCATCATAATTATACTAATCTTTTCGATTGTCCATGGTTATCATCGTGGCCTGGTAAATGAGTTATTCAGCTTTATTAGTTATTTGATTGCTGCAATAATTGCGTTTGTTTATGTGATTCCGGTTGCTGATTTTTTAAGAACCGTCTCTAATATGATTTTAGCGACCCATGCTTACAGCAATACTGGCTTCTGGCGGGGACTATCATTTTTGGTAACTTTTGTAGTAGTGGCGGTTATTTTAAGATGGGTTTCACATCTATTGAATCGAATTGTTTCTTTGCCAGTGTTAAGACAACTGAATTCACTCTTGGGTGCGGTTGTTGGCGTAATCATTAGTTTGTTAGTGATAATGTTAATACTTGATGGATTATTATTGACTAACAATAATTGGGTAAATACTGAATATCAAAATTCAACCGTCTCACAGATGATCACGATGGATTCTCCACACTTATTTAATCAAATGATAAATCGGTAAAATGGGATGAAAAAATGAACGAAAAAGTACTTGATACATTAGAATATAACAGAGTGAAGCAGTTGCTGGGTCAATTTCTAACCACTGAAAATGGATCAAGAGAATTAAAACAATTAAGGCCAAGTAGTGATTATGATGTAGTCTCTCACTCATTGGATGAGTCAGATGACGGCTCACATATTTATCGCCTAAACAAAATGATCCCAGTTCCTAGGTTAAATGACATTACTCCATACGTGAAACGATTAGCGGTTAATGCCGATTTAAACGGTACTGAGTTGGCTCAAGTTAGTGCGGTTTTACTTGCAAGTGTGCGGGTTAAAACTTTCTTTGATAATTTAGCGGATGATAAAATTGATTTGAACGTTTTGTACGATGAAGCCAAGAACTTTAATGATCTTCCGGAAGTTTCAAAACGACTTGAGACGTCAATTGACGAAGATGGACGAGTGTTAGATTCGGCATCTAATCAGTTGCGTTCCATTAGAAGAGAAATCGCGCGCTTAGAAGCTAATATCAAAACTACCATGAATAAGTTTATCCATGGCAAACAATCGAAATATTTGAGTGAGCCAATCATCACGGTTCGAGATGGTCGTTATGTTATTCCAGTTAAGGCAGAAGACAAACAAAAATTTGGTGGAATCGTTCATGATCAAAGTACAAGTGGATTGACTTTGTACATTGAACCTCAAAGTGTAGTCTCATCTAATAACGATCTGAGAAGATCACAACTAGATGAGCGCAAAGAGATTCATAAAATTTTGGGTGAATTATCCGACGTGATTAGACCTTATCAAGAGGAACTCATGGAAAATGCTTCTAAATTAGGCCATTTTGACTTGATCAATGCTAAAGCCAAGTTTGCAGATCAGATGAATGCAACTAAGCCAAGTGTTTCAAGGGATAATCATGTTAATTTAAAAAATGTCAGGCATCCGTTAATTGACCAGCAAAAAGTTGTTGGAAATGATATTTCAATTGGATCTGATTTTCGACAAATTATTATTACTGGTCCGAACACGGGTGGTAAGACGATTACCATCAAAACGCTTGGGATAAATCAGTTAATGGCCCAATCTGGAATTTTTGTAATGGCAAATGAAGGTAGTCAAATTGGTGTTTTTGATAATGTGTTTGCTGACATTGGGGATGAACAGTCGATTGAGGCTAATCTTAGTACCTTCTCGTCTCATATGGATAATTTGATTGACATTTTAAAACACATTACTAAGAGAAGCTTAATTTTAATTGATGAACTAGGTGCTGGAACGGATCCTAAAGAAGGAGCGGCATTAGCTATGTCGATTCTAGATAAAATCAGTGAATCAGGTAGTGAAGTGTTGGCCACCACTCATTATCCAGAACTGAAAGTGTATGGCTACAATCGGCCCGAAACGATCAACGCCTCAATGGAATTTGATGAGAAGACCCTTGAGCCAACATATCGACTATTGATGGGAGTTCCAGGGCAAAGTAATGCTTTAAACATTGCTAAGCGACTGGGATTGGATGAGTCGATCATTTCTGAAGCTAGTTCACTAATGGATTCTAATAGTCAAGATATCAATAAAATGATTAAGCAACTAACAAAACAGACCAAAGCTGCCGATGAACGTGCCCGTAAACTCAAGGTGGAGCTGGCAGATAATGAACAATTGCACGCTAGGTTAGAAGAGCAACTCACTAAGTTTAATAATAATAAAGATACGATGGTTAATGATGCCAAGCGTCAGGCCAATCAAATTGTTTCAAAAACAAGACGAGAAGCTAACGAAATTATTAATCATCTTCATCACCTTCAACGTCAAAGTAAACAATCAGTCAAAGAAAATGAATTAATTGATGCTAAGGGAAAGATCAATTCTCTTGAACAGCATCCAGAACTTAAACATAATCGTGTTTTGAAACGAGAAAAAGCAAAGCATAACTTTAAAGAGGGTGATGACGTACTGGTTAAGTCTTATGGGCAAAGGGGTGTTCTGCTTAATAAGATTGGTAGAGATAATTGGGAAGTGCAACTTGGAATTTTAAAGATGAAAGTTTCCGAGTCTGACCTTGAAAAGGTTCAAAAAGAGACTTCAAAGCCGAAAAAGCACACGCCTAGTGTGCGGCGAACGCGTTCAAGTGGGATTTCACCAACCCTTGATTTACGTGGTGAAAGATATGAATCAGCCATGCAACAACTAGATCGTTACATTGATTCCGCTCTTTTGGCTGGTTATCCGTCCGTTACCATTATTCATGGGAAGGGAACAGGGGCTCTACGTAAGGGAGTCATAAATTATCTAAAACGCAATCGCCGCGTTAAGGAATTTGGCTTTTCACCAGCAAATGCTGGTGGGGACGGCTCAACTGTCGTCAAGTTTAAGTAGATTGTATGCAACTTAGTTGCATTTGAATCAATACGTGTTTATACTTACTCATAGTAAGAAGTTAAGGAGGCAAATGTTATGGTTAATGAAACTAATGATGCAAACTTTAAAGAAGACACTGCCGATGGGATTTCAGTTGTTGATTTTTGGGCACCATGGTGTGGCCCATGTAAGATGCAATCACCAGTAGTTGAAGACTTGTCTGAGGATCCTGAGGTAGCAGATAAGGTTAAATTCTTTAAAATGAATGTTGATGATAATCCAAATACTTCACGTGAATTTGGAATTATGAGTATTCCAACTTTGATGGTGCTTAAGGATGGCAAGGTTATCGACCAAATTGTCGGCTTTCATTCAAAGGATCAGTTAAAGAAATTGTTGTCTGCATATACAGCATAAAAAAAGAGCCAAATGGCTCTTTTTTATTTTGCGATGATAATTGGTTTAAAATCACTAGGATTGTTGACCGGAGCATTGGGATCAGAAACAACTATAAAGTTCACACTGTTTAATTTAATGGTTGCTTCGCATTCGGTTGCGATTTGATCGATCTGCTGTTTCGTTTGTGCTAAAAATCCAGCTTCAAGCATAAAATCGGGATCCTTGTTCAGCTTTAATCTGGTTTCGACTTCTGGTCCAGCTAATTTCCAGTTGATTTTTTTGAGACTTTCCTTTTTAAGTTCTAGATTACCAAACTGACTTTGTTTAAAGAATACTTGAAGATCATCATTTGATGCTAGTGGGAACTTAGTGGCAAGATCCTTGCCAGCCCAGTATAAGATGTCGTGAATATCTTGATCCAACAAATCTGGTAAAAGACTATCTCTTAAAAGTTCGATTCCCCAAAAGGGTGAATCAGAATGTTCTTTGCGAAACTTTTCGTATTTATTCATATCAGAGTCCTCTTCCAAAAAGATACTTTACAAATAACATTTTATCATAGAACACCGTGAAATAAAGGAGAAAGGCAACTTGAACTAAATTTAAAAAAACGCCATAATTAGATTTGAAGTTAATAGGAGGGATAATATGAAATCATCACCAGTAGCTTATATGGATTCTGGAATTGGTGGAATGACAGTTGCAAAAGTGGCACTTTCAAAATTACCACATGAAAACATGATTTATCTTGGAGACGAAGCACGACTTCCTTACGGTGAAAAAACCGCAGATGAGGTTCGCAAGTACTCAGCTGAGATCGGGAGTTTTTTTGTTGATCAAGGCGCTAAGATGATGGTGATTGCTTGTAATACTGCCACGGCATCAGCTCTTTCGTATTTAAGAAAGATCCTTCCAATTCCCGTGATTGGAGTTATTGAACCGGGAAGCTTAGCTGCAGTTAAGAAAACTAAAAATCAAAAAATTGGTGTGATTGCGACCAAGGGGACGGTTGCTAGTCACTCTTATCGAGATACAATTAAAGGCATTGATCCTAATATCACTGTGAAAGAAGTGGCGTGTCCGGATTTTATTCCGCTTGTTGAAAGTGGTGATTATCAAAGTTTGACCGCTAAAAAGACGATTATTGAAGGTTTGAAACCGTTTAAGGATAGTGGGATTGATACGTTAGTATTAGGTTGTACTCATTTTCCAATTATTGCGAGTTTAATTGCGGATGTAATGGGCCCCGATGTTACTTTGGTTAATCCTGGATACGAAACGGTTAATGCTGTTAAAAATGAATTAAAGCAAAAGGGTGAACTAGCAAACGTGAAATCTCCTAGTGATCGTTTTTACACCACTGCCGATGTTGAAAGATTTGATAAAGTGGGTAAAAACTGGTTGCATACTGATATTGATGCTAAGTTGATTCCTGTTAAACAATTGGAGAAATACTGATGAAAAATAATCAAATTGTTCTTGCTTCAAAAAATCCTGGTAAAATCAATGAGTTTTCTGAGATGCTTTCAAAATTAGGCTTAACCGTGAAGTCAATTAATGATTTTGAAGATGTTCCACCGATTGATGAGAATGGTTCAACCTTTGAAGAGAATGCAAGTATTAAAGCCAGGGTCGTCTCTGACTACTTAAATTTGCCGGTGTTAGCTGATGATTCAGGTTTGGTGGTTAATGCTTTGGGTGGAGCGCCCGGAGTTCACTCAGCGCGTTATGCTGGCGATCATAATGATGAGGCTAATAAAGCTAAATTGTTAAAGAACATGGCGGGTCAAAAGGATCGTTTCGCCCATTTTAATACAACACTGATTGTGAGAAGACCGGATGGTAAACAACTAGTGGTTGTGGGAAGAGTTAACGGTCAGATTGTAGAAACTCCAAAAGGAACAAATGGATTTGGTTATGATCCTCTCTTTTATCTTCCTGACGTTGGTAAAACTTTGGCGGAGTTAACGGACGCCCAAAAGAATCACTACAGTGCTCGTGGCAATGCCTTGCGTAAGTTAACTAGTGTAATTGAAGATTGGTGGTAAAAAAGAGCCTATCACGATTAGTGATAGGCTCTTTTTTAGTTTGTGCTCTGCGGTGGTTCTGGCACCACTAAAGGTGAAAGTGGAAGATTAATTCCGGCCTTATTAATAGCGGTCAGGTATGCTCCTAGATATTCAGCGTTAACGTCGAATTCACGTTCATTCTTAGTGTGTAAGAAAACGGAGATTGCAAGCGAGCCATCTTGTAAGAAGTTAGTCCCGAAGATGACTGGTTTACCAACAATGTCAGGGTCATTGGGACACTTTTCTTCGTTAACTTTAGCAATGATATCTTCGACCTTGTGGATTGGGGTTTCAGGAGTAATTCGAATATTGATGATGGTCATCATTTCTCCACGGGAAAGGTTGGAAACGGTGGTGATGCTACGATTAGGGATGAAATTTAAAGTTCCATTGATACTTGTGATTTGAGTCGTGCGAAGTCCAACGGCTTTAACGTACCCCTCAATATTGTTAATAATAACGCGTTCCCCCACGTCGATTTGATGTTCAGCTAGGATAAAAAAGCCACTAACAATATCACTGACGAATCCTTGTGCTCCAAGTCCAATTGCTAAACTGAAGATTCCGGCTCCTGCGAGTAACGTTCCAACTGGGATTCCAATCATTGACAATAGGGAATATAACCAGAAGAAAACGACGGTGTAGTAGTAAATGTTGGTGGTAAGGGTGTACATCGTTTTATTTCGTCTGGCAGCAATGGGTTCTGACGTTCCGGTTATTTTTGGCAATTTATCCTGTTTTTGCGAGATATCATTTTGACGTTTGTTAAAATAGTGTTTAATAAATCTTCTTCCAGCTCTTATTATAATTAAGAATAAAATTGAAACTAAGATAATGCTGATAATCTTGGTAGTAAGATTAGAGAATATTTTAGCCCAGTCAAAACTTCTAAAATACTTAGTTAAAAACGATGGATTTGCTACGTTTTCAACGGATCCTGATTTAAGGGCCGATGAAGCGTTAGCTCCGTTAGCCACTAATTGGATAAATATGTTCATAATGTCCTCCACTCCTAATTTTTCGATTATCAACATTTTAACAGAGACGAGACCCAAATAAAATTAAGCTTTTTAAATTGTCATATGGGCTAGATAATGCTATTCTAAATGGAGAAGAAGCCATTAGGAGGATAATTAAATGGGGATTGGTGAGTTAGCAGCGCTAATTGCTGCAATTGCTTTTTTAGTATTAGTTGTATTTTTATGCTTGTTTTTGGTCCGTTTATCAAAAACGGTTAAAGACTTAAGTGAAAATGTTGATAGTCTTACTAATGATGCAAATCATATTAGCAAAGAGTGTGAGCAGATTATGGTGATTTCAAATACATTGTTAAATAACGTTAACTCAAAGTTGGATCAAGTCGACCCAGTTTTTCAGGCGGCTGCTGATTTAGGTGTTAGTGTTTCAGACTTAAATGAAGCAACCAGAACTGCAACTGAAAAAGTTAGATCAAAGAGTGGTTTGTTAGCCAAGACTTCGGCTTTGACTTTTGCTGGTAAAATGATTGGTAGATTATTCTCCAAACGCGACAAAAATTCTGAAGGAACAAATTAAGGGGTGGATTGGTTATGAATTTTAAAAAGGGAATGCTTTTAGGATCAGTAATCGGCGGAACTGCTGCATTTGTAGCATACAAACTATTAGATGAATCGAGAAAGCGTGAGATCAAAGACTTTCTTCTTGATACCACTGAAGATGTTAAAGATCGTGCACTAGATTACGTTTATTACGCAAATGACACTGCTGAAGACCTTAAGGATCTTGCTTCAGATAAGATGGATGATGCTAAAGACTCAGTGCAAAAAGTAAATGAATCACTGGGGGATAAGTTATCTGATTTGCAAGAGGCTGTTAATTCATTAAGGGCGAACGTTGATGAACATCCTGCTCCTAGAAATGAATTAGATGATCTTGCTAAAGAAAAAGAATCTGATGACATTGTGATTGATCCTGATGATGCCTTTAGTGATCAAGATCGAGCAGAAACAATTTATCCAATTCACGAACATCACGAAAAGTAATTTATTTACCCAAATCGGACGGTAGTCCGGTTTTTTTTGCCTCAAAATGTAACCGATTTCACTTGAATGAGTTCTTTTACTTTGATATATTTATAATAATTAATGGTCTAGTAGTACATAATAGGAGAAGCCAAATTTGAAAAAACAAAATGTGACAATTTATGATGTAGCTCGTGAAGCCAATGTTTCAATGGCAACTGTCTCAAGGGTAGTAAATGGGAATCAGAATGTGAAAGATGCTACCAAACAAAAGGTTTTGAGTGTCATTGATAAACTTGACTATCGACCTAACGCAGTTGCTAGGGGACTAGCAAGTAAAAAGTCAACGACGGTTGGAGTTATTATCCCCAACGTTACCAATACCTATTTTGCTTCGCTTGCACGCGGGATTGACGATATAGCAACGATGTATAAGTACAATATTATCTTGACTAATTCGGATGGGAACAATCAGCGTGAACTTACTTCAATGAATACATTGCAAGCCAAGCAAGTTGATGGAATTGTATTTATGGGAAATGAAATTTCTGATGAACTTCGGACTGAATTTAAAAAGTCACACGCCCCAGTTGTTTTGGCAGGTTCAGTTGATGCTAGTGGTAAGATTCCTAGTGTGAACATTGATTATCGCCAAGCCGTGTATTCCGAGGTTACCCATTTGATTAGTAACGGGAACGATCGTATTGCTTTTATCTCCGGACCCTTAAACCGGTCGATTAATAAAGATTTTAGGTTAAAAGGGTATAAAGACGCGCTTTCAGATGCTGGAATTCCGTTTGAGAAAGCATTATTATTTGAGACCGATGTAAGCTATTCTGGTGGATATGCTTTAAGAGAGCAACTAAAAAAGAATGAAGTAACTGCGGCAATTGTTACCGATGATGATATGGCTGCTGGGGTGATGAACTCAATGACCGATGACGGTGTCAGTGTTCCCGGGGAATTTGAACTGGCCACTAGTAATGATACTAAACTGACTGAGATGACTAGACCAACTATGTCAACTATTACTCAGCCGCTTTATGATGTTGGAGCTGTTGCCATGCGACTCTTAACCAAGTTGATGAATAATGAAGAAATTGATGAAAACAAGGTCTTTTTACCCTTTGGATTAAAGAAGCGTGAATCGACCAAATAGAACTATGCTTGATACTAGGGCCACTAATTGATATAATTGTAGAGTTAATATGTTTAAAAGAGAGGAGTTGTGATCATGTCAGGACATTCAAAGTGGCATAACATTCAAGGACGAAAGAACGCCCAAGATGCTAAGCGTGGAAAGATTTTCCAGAAGATCTCACGTAACTTATATCAAGCTGCAAAAGCTGGTGGAAGTGATCCCGAAGGAAATCCTCAATTAAGACTAGAAATGGAAAAAGCTCGTGAAGCAAACATGCCAAAAGATAACGTTCAACGAGCAATTGACAAGGCTTCAGGAGTTGGTGGAGCTAAATTTGAAGAAGTAACATATGAAGGTTATGGACCTGGTGGGACTGCCGTTATGGTTTCTGCTTTAACCGATAATAAAAACCGAACCGCTGCTGCTATTCGTTCAGCCTTCACTCACCATGGTGGTTCCCTTGGAACTGACGGATCGGTCTCATATATGTTTGACCGAAAGGGTCTTATTACGATTTCAAAGTCAGATACTGATGACGACGAGGATAGTATGTTGATGGCAGCGTTGGATGCTGGTGCTGATGATATGAAATCAACGGATGATGAGTATCAAATTCTTACTGATCCTGCTAGCATGGCTAGTGTTCGTGATGCATTACAAGATGCAGGATATAAATTGGATGCCGAAGTTAAGTTGATTCCACAGAATACGACAGAAGTTCCTTCAGATAAAGTTGAACAGTACAGTGGTCTAATTGATGAATTAGAAGATAACGATGATGTTCAAGATGTTTATGAAGCTGCCGTATTACCTAATCAAGCTAAATAATTAAATTAGTTTATAAAAGATGCAATCTTTAATTAGATTGCATCTTTTTTTCGTATTTAGTTATGAAGGATGTGATTAAAGTGAAAGTGACACAATGGTTGAACAATATTATGGAATTTGCAGTTCAACGACAAGCTTCGGATGTTTTTATTTTACCTAAGGAAAAAGACTATTGTATCAAGGTTCATACGGCTGTTCGGACGATTCAAATTACGGATTTGAGCAAAGACATGGCTAAAAAAGTCATTTCATATTGTAAATATCAAAGTGGGATGTCGGTTACGGATAATCGCAGGCCCCAATTAGGATCGATGGATTATGCAATCAAAGGTCAAAAATTACGTTTACGATTGTCATCGGTGGGTAATTTCAGTCAAGATGAATCAATGGTAATTAGGATTATCTATGACAGTAATCATGTCGATAGTGGCTTTTTTTATGCTGATCAAATTCAAAAGATCGAGTCTTCCTGTAAAAAACGTGGTTTACTTTTGTTTGCTGGTCCTACTGGTTCTGGTAAGACGACCACGATTTATCGAATCGTTAGAAGCATTAGTAAAAATCAGATCGTGATGACAATTGAAGATCCAGTTGAAATTTATGAAGAAAATTTTTTACAACTTGAGGTTAATGATCGGGCCCAAATGACTTACGCTGATTTACTTAAAGTGGGATTAAGACAACGTCCTGATGTTTTTATAATTGGTGAGATTCGTGATCATCAAACGGCCGAAGTGGCAATCTCAGCGGCTCTATCGGGACATTTAGTGCTAAGCACAGTTCATGCAAGGTCTCCTGAAGGAACAATTCAAAGATTGCTAGAGCTCGGACTTGATTATGAAAGAATCAAATCAGCTTTGAATTTAGTGGTGTATCAACGATTAATACCAACCGTTTCAAAGAAGACTAAGACTCTTATGACTATTAAAGATAAATTTGGTGATCATGCGCTATTAAAAGACGATATGAATGATTGGAAGAATCGAATTGATGAGCTTTCGAGGAAAGGAATAATTAGTGAAAAAGTTAAAGATGAATACTATTACGGGTAAATGTGTTTCCCTTAAACAACAGTCATTCTTGTTCTCAACCTTGGGAGACCTTTTATCGATGGGATTTTCTATCCGACAGAGCTTGAAGTTTATTAAAGTGGTGTCAACAAAAAATCAGAAAATAGTTACTAGGATCATGCAAAGTTTGGAGGACGGAAATTCGCTGCCAGAATCGATGAGATTCTTTTTGAGTGAATCAATTTATTACCAATTAGAAATTGCCGATAAACATGGAGATTTGATTAATGAGATGAAAGGGGTCGGGGAGTTCTTAAAGTTAAGAATTGCTCAAGATGAAAAGATTAAGGGAGTGGTAATTTATCCAGCATTTTTGTTTGTGGTTTTGTTTAGTATTATTTTTGCAGTTAGGTTTTTGATTATGCCCCAAACTGCTGATTTAACCGGTAAATCAGCTTCTAATGGAAGTCATTTTATTCAATATGTCGTTTATGGATTAATATTCATGGCGCTTGTGGCGGGAATTTTTGGTTATCAAAGTTTTAAAAATAAAAAGTGTATTGATCGAATTAATTTGTTGGTAAAGATCCCATTACTTGGTTCATTGTTTAAGTCATATTACCAATATTTTGTGACCTCCAACTTTGCGCTAATGATCAAAGGAGGATTGGACTTAAAACAAGTTGTTTTTAGTTTATTAAAATTTGATCATCAGAGTCTTCTATATGATGTTGGGAAGACTATGCAAGATGGTTTTAACAATGGACTTAGTTTTGGAGCAAGTTTAGCTCATTATTCCTTTGTTTCTGAGGAAATGATTGTGTTTCTATCAAATGGAAGTACTCAGTCTGAATTAGCCCAAAATTTAAAAGCTTTAAGTCAGCTCAGCTTTAAAGACATGATCAGAAAGTCGAATTTACTGATTAAGTTAATCCAGCCGATTTCATTTGCGGTGATCGGCATCCTAATTGTGGGTGCTTACTTGCAGATGTTACTGCCAATGTATAACTCAATGAAAGGAATTTACTAATGAAGAGAAAAGGATTCACACTAATTGAAATGACAATTGTTTTATTCATTATCTCGCTACTGGTTCTAATTATTATTCCGAACTTAAGCAATCAAAAGGATCACGCCAAAAAAATTCATGGATCGGCGATGGTGTCGGTTATTCAAACTCAAATCGATGCTTATGAAGACGAAAAGCATGACGGAAATGTAACCATTAACAAGTTAGTTAGAAGCCATTATTTAACGAGTAAGCAGGCTAAACAAGCTCAAGTGGAAAGAGTGGTCGTAGTAAAAAATCATGCCGTTCAAAGATAATCAAGAGGGTTTTACGTTAGTGGAAAGTCTCCTCGTTTTGTTTGTAACATCCCTTATTTTAGGGATCACCTTGGTTGCCGGGAACTATTTGGGATTTTTTGAGGGTAAAGAGGAACGCTTTTTTCAAACTTTAGATTCAGGGTGGAACGACGCGTTACTAGAGTCACAGAATAGTCATCATTCAACGGACGTATTGTTTTATCCAGATGATGAAGTGGTGTTTGCTAAGTGTGGCAAATCGAAACAAAAGGATAAGATAATTAGGATGCCAAAGGGATTAAGCGTTAAAAGTTACCATGATATTGAGATCAAAAGTGATGGATACGTTAAACCGCAAACAATTCGATGGTATTCGCAGAACCAAAGGAAAACGATTTTACAAAAAATTCAACTTGGATGGGGTGCATATCATCTTGAGACTATTAAGTAAAATTAGATTAGGTTTCACGTTGATTGACTCTTTAGTTGGTCTAATTCTGATTTGTAGTGGTGTGATCTTTTATTTAAACGTTAATGATTTTGAATATCATTGCTTAAGAAAAAGTCAGTATGAAACACATCAGGTTAGGATGAATTATGAACGTGAATTACTTAAAAAATATAAATGATCGAGCCGGCTTTTCGTTGATTGAGTCCATTTGTTCACTTTTGTTGGTCTCGTTAGCATTTAGCTTGATTATGATTACTAGTCAATTAATTCAAAAGGAAAAGTGGAGTGATAATCAGGGAACCCTTTATCGTTATCTTGATGTGATTGAGTCACCTGATTATCAGTTTAAGATGATTAAAGTCACTAAAGATGCCATTAAATTAAAGAGTAAGAAGGAAAATAAGGAATATATAATGGAACATTATCATGACATGGTTCGATTGCGTGGAGTAAATGGTGGACATATTCCAATCATATTAAACGTTAGTAAGGCATCTTGGTCATTACATCATCATATATTAACTAGTCAAATTAGAATTAATGGGGTCAATTATGAAGCCAAAAGTCACCTGTAAGAGAAGCGGGAGTTTAACGTTAGTTGCAATTTTGTTTTTAACTTTTTTGTCTGGAATAGTTGTTTATCGTTACCAAAAGATTAATTTTCAAATTCAAAATAATCATATTCGAACCGCAAAATATCAAAGACTAACGAAAGAATTGAATAATTCTAATAGATAAATGAGAAATCTTGAATAATATGCGTGAATTCTGGTAATATTAACCCTAGATATATAAGAAGAGGGGTTGATATTCTGTCTGAGAAAGAATCAATATCATTGTTTCAAGTTTTTGATCAATCCAGTAAAGTCTTGAGTCAGGCGTTAGGTACTTCGTATCTAGACGCTTTCATCGAAACCGCCGATAATATGATTGATAACAATACCGTTCGGGTCGAGGATGGTATTCCAAAACCAAACGTTGTTGATGAACTGACTAAGTTGTATCGAACGGTTGACTATAAAAAGATGGATAATGAATCGATTAGACGTGCTATTCAAATGGTTATGATCAAAGCTACTAAAGAAGATAAGATTCAGGCAAATCATCAAATAACTCCTGATACAATCGCTTACATCATGGGATACATAGTTACGCGGATTTATGAACACAAGTCTAGCGTGAGCATCCTTGATCCAGCAGTTGGAACTGGGAATTTACTTACAGCGGTCATGAATCAGCTACACGATTCACTTCATGATACTGTTAAGGGATATGGAATCGATAATGATGATTCAATGATTTCAATTGCTAGTATTAGTTCTGAAATGCAAGATTTGGATGTTGAACTAATTCAGCAGGATAGTATTGAACATCTGTTGGTTCCTAAGGTTGATTTAGTTGTCTCTGATCTCCCAGTTGGTTATTATCCAATTGATGAAAAGACAAAAGGGTATGCGACGCGGTCACAATCTGGTCATTCATATGTTCATCATTTATTGATTGAGCAGTCAATGAATTACTTAAAGCCTGCTGGATTTGGAGTGTTCCTAGTTCCAAGCAATCTTTTTGAAACGAGTGAAGCAAAGGGACTTTTGAAGTGGTTTCAAGATTCGGTTTATTTACAGGGAGTACTGAATTTACCCCAAGAGTTGTTTGGGGATAAAAGTGCTCAAAAAGCCATTTTAATTTTGCAGAATCGTGGTGGAAATAGTCACCAAGTTCAAAAAGTGATGTTAGGAGAGTTTCCTTCGTTTAAGGATACGACTGCCTTTCAAAAGTTCATGGCTGAGATTGTTGATTGGGAAGAAAACGATTTATTGAAGAAATAGTTGAAATTAAGGAGATTACTCATGGGTAAGATTATTGCAATTAATGCTGGTAGTTCGACTTTAAAGTTTAAGTTGTTTAAAATGCCAGAAGAAGAAGTTCTTGGAGAAGGTTTAATTGAAAGGATTGGCTTACCAAAATCACATGTTGAAATTAAATATGATGATGGGAAGAAATTTGAGGAAACATTAGATGTTAAGGATCATGAACAAGCAATCCAAATTTTGTTAGATCAATTACTTGATCTTGATATTATCAACGACTATAACGAAATTACCGGAGTTGGACATCGAGTCGTTGCTGGTGGAGAATATTTCGATCAATCGGTAATCATTACTCCTGAAGTTCTCAAAAAGATCGAAAGTTTGGATGAATTGGCACCCTTGCATGAGCCAGCCAATGTTTTAGGAATTAAGGCATTTGAAAAGGTGCTTCCAAACGTGACTAGCGTTGCCGTCTTTGATACATCATTTCATCAAACCATCCCCGAGAAAAATTATCTGTACAGTCTTCCTTATGAGTACTACGAAAAATATACGGCTCGTAAATATGGATTCCACGGGATTAGTTATCGCTATGTCTCTCAAAGAGCAGCTGAGTTAATGGGTAAACCGGTAGAAGATTTAAAGATGATTATCATGCATTTAGGTGCGGGGGCTTCAATTTGTGCCGTTAAGAACGGTAAGTCCTATGACACATCGATGGGATTTACCCCAGTTACTGGTTTAACCATGGCTACGCGTTCAGGTGATGTTGATCCTTCTCTTTTGGCCTACGTTATGGAAAAGGAAGGAATGACAGATATTAACGATATGATTAAAGTCTTAAACACTAAGTCTGGATTACTTGGTATTTCGGGCGTCTCTGCTGATATGCGTGAGGTTGAGGCTGCTCAAAAGACTAATCATCGTGCTAGAATTGCCCGTCAAATCTATGTTAATCGAATTGTTAGATACATTGGATCCTACCTAGCTGAACTTGGTGGTGCTGATGCAATTGTGTTCACTGCTGGAGTTGGTGAAAATAGTATTACCGTTAGACAAGAAGTTACTGATCAATTGTCATACTTCGGGATTGGCGTTGATAAAGAAAAGAACAATGTGCGTGGGGTGGTTAGAGATTTGAGTGCTGATGGCTCAAAGATTAAAACCCTTTTGGTACCAACCAACGAAGAATTGATGATTGCCCTTGATGTTCAGCGACTTGAAAAGGAAAAGAAAGCAAGTAAATAACCTAAAAGAAATCTTGATAAATCCAAGATTTCTTTTTTATGTCATTGATTTAACCTTTTTTGAAATTTTGGTAGTTTTTCTTACAAAATATCTGTATAATTTCCATAAAAAGTAGCAAACAGCTTCACGTATCCGTGTATAATGTAGGCATACGTAAAGAAAGGATGTTTTTGTTGGAAAAAAATACAAATAATGAAAACCAAATGTCACGTGGACTTAAAAGTCGTCACGTTCAATTAATGGCACTAGGCGGGACCATTGGAACCGGATTGTTTTTAGGAGCTGGTCAATCAATTCATTTGGCTGGTCCATCCATTATCATTGCATATATAATTGCTGGAGTTGCTTGCTTTTTCTTAATGAGAGCACTTGGTGAATTACTACTTTCAAATACGAATAGTGTTTCGTTCATTGAATTTATTAATAAGTACCTAGGAGAAAGAACTGGCTTTGTGGCAGGCTGGACCTACTGGTTTTGCTGGATTGCCATTGCAATGGCAGAAGTAACCGCTGCTGGTCTATACATGAAGTTTTGGTTTCCTGACCTGCCACAGTGGGTAACTGCTGCTTTCTTAATTTTGATTTTATTCTTGTTGAACTCAATCACCGTGTCCGCTTTTGGTGAAACCGAATTCTGGTTTGCATTGATTAAAGTGGTGGCCATTGTGGCGTTAATCATTATTGGAATTGTTTTGGTTTTGATGCATTACAAGACAAGTGTTGGTTATGCACAGGTGTCTAATTTGTATTCTGATGGCTTTTTTGCCCATGGTGCATCGGGATTTGTCCTTTCTTTTCAAATGGTTCTTTTTAGTTTTGCAGGAATTGAAATGATTGGGATGACTGCTTCAGAGACCCAAGATCCTCAGAGAATCATTCCTAAATGTATTAATGAAGTCCCAACTAGAATCATTATTTTTTATGTTGGTTCGTTATTGGCTCTGATGTGTATTTTTCCTTGGCAGTACATTTCAGCAAATTCGAGTCCTTTTGTCCAAGTGTTTTCAAACATTGGAGTTAAGTCAGCAGCTGCTATTATTAATTTCGTGGTCTTGACCGCTGCATCCTCTTCTTGTAATAGTGCTATTTTTACTACCGGTAGAATGTTATTTTCTCTAACCGACAAGAGCCAAAATAAATTTGCAAAGAAGCTTGGAACGCTTTCAAAAAGGCACATTCCTGCAAATGCAATTTTGTTTTCAACGATTGTGATTGCTATTTCAGTGTTGTTAAACATTTTGATGCCAGACGGTGTTTTTGAATTAGTTTCAAGTATCGCTACCACTTGTTTCTTGTTTGTTTGGTCTTTAATTGTTATTACACACTATGAATATCGCAAGTCACTTAACCAAGAACAGACAAACAAACTTACCTTCAAGATGCCATTTTTCCCATATTCTGACTTTTTCGTTGTTGGATTTATGGTCTTCGTTGCTTTTGTTTTAATTTTCAAAATGCAAACATTGATCGCATTAATTGGATCGGTTGTTTGGCTTCTTGTTCTATATGGATTTAAAGTTTTAAATGATAAAAGAAGAGAAAACAAAGAAGTCGATGATTAAAGTCATCGACTTTTTGATTATAGTTATTGATGGATGTTAAAATAGAAATTAGCGATAGTTACAGAAAACATTTTGAGGAAGTAATTTTATGGATGATAAAGTAGCAATTCTGCATACCAATGATCTTCATTCTCATTTTGAAAATTGGCCCAAGATCAGAAGATTTATGAAACTAAGAACAAAACAATTGGAAAAGCAGGGTTATCGAGTGTTTAAAGTTGATGACGGTGACGCCATTGACCGATCAAACGCGCTGACTGATGCTACTACTGGTAAGGCCAACATTGAATTGATGAATTCGGTTGGTTATGATGCTGCCACAATTGGAAATAATGAAGCACTAACAATGTCACATGACGAACTGGCGCATCTTTATGATGATGCCAATTTTCCCGTTGTTTTGGATAATGTGATTGATGAAAGAACTGGTCAACTTCCAAAATGGGCGATCCCGTATCGTGATTTTAAGCTAAAAAATGATGTTCGGGTCCGTTTTATGGGCTTAACGGCGCCTTATCCCACGTACCAATACATGGATTGGAATTCACTTCCAATTAAAAGTACCATTGAGCGTTGTTTGAATGATTGGAAGGGGCAATATGACGTTCTGATTTTGCTTTCTCACTTAGGGATTAGCAATGATCGAAGAATTGCGAAAGCATTCCCTGATATCAATATTATTGTTGGGGGCCACACTCATCATTTGTTAGTTCATGGTGAAATGGTTAATCAAACCATATTAACCGCGGCTGAGAAATGGGGCCACTACGTCGGTGAAATTACTTTTGATGTTAACGCTGAAAAAAGAGTAGAGAACGTTAAGGCACGTGTATATAAAACGTCTGAAATGGAAACCGATGTGCAAGATGCAGAGGAGATTGAGCGTTTTGAAGATCGCGGTGAGAGAATTTTAGCAAGTAGTAAGATTGCTGACATTCCTCATACAATGACAACGTCACTAACTGATGATAATGAACTGGTTGACTTGGGACTAAAGGCCATTGAAGCTAAAGCTGGGACGACTGCTGCCGTTTTGAACACGGGTTTGTTTTTAGGTGATTTAAAAAAGGGAATTGTTGACAAAAACGAACTCCATAAATTATTACCACATTCAATTCACGTTATGAAAAGTCAATTTTATGGTTATAACTTGTGGGAAATGGTTATGGAAATGGAAAAGAACAAGGACTTTTTAGTTCGTTTTGAGCAAAAAGGAATGGGTTTTCGGGGAAAATATTTTGGAAGGCTCATTTATGATGGGATTCGATACGACACTAATAAAAAGCAGTTATTCTATCATAATCAACTAGTAGAACCCGATAAAAAATACACGATTGCTTTGATTGATCATTATAGTTTTATTCCGTTTTTCCCGGCGATTAGCATTGTGGGTAAAAATAACATTTTTTATGGTGAAACTTTGCGGGATGTTTTTGGTGATTATCTAGCAAAGAAGTTTCCGATCGAGGGGAAGTAAAATGGATCACAACGAAATTGAGAGTTTGATTGAAACAAGGAATGATGAGAGAGATTCCTTGGCTACTATTAAGCAGGTTGATGAAACAACTTTAAGCATTAATGGCCACGTGTACGTTCTTGAAGCTAATATTAGAAATGCTTTTGATTTAGGTGAATTTGCCAATAAATTTAATCCCATTTTGACACGTTTTGATTACATTGTTGGTGACTGGGGATATAATCAGTTACGGCTAAAAGGTTTTTATGCTGACTTTAGAAATGTTAGTAAAGGTTTACGTCATGCGGCAATTCCAGATTATATTATTGAGGATACCAATTTTGGTTCTAATTACTTTGTTTTACACAATTTGGAAGCCGAAAAGGAAAAGAATCAAAGCCATAAAACTAGTAGAAAAAGACAACGTGCTGGTGGAAAAAATAGAAAAGCAGGAACTGCAAGCAAGCATAATGCTAATCAGACGTCAAATAATAATTTTAAATCAAAACATTTTAGAGATGGCAAGCGTGGCTTTACCATTAGACAGAAATAGGTGAAATCTTGATGAAGAGTTACAAGGGATATTTAATTGATTTGGATGGAACCGTTTATCAAGGGAAGAAGCGAATCCCAGCGGCTAAGCGTTTTATTGAGAGACTCCAGAAAAATCACATTCCTTTTTTATTTGTTACGAATAATTCAACCAAGACTCCAAGTGAGGTGGTCCATAATTTGGCACTTAATCACGATATTCATGTTACAAATGACAACGTTTATACTTCTGGGATGGCCACAGCTGCTTTTGTTAGTGAGGATGCGAAGTCGCATGAAAATAAAGTCAGAACGGCATACGTTATTGGAGAAAATGGATTAAAGGAATCCATGGAGAAAATGGGTTTCAATATTTTTACAGATAATCCAGAGTATGTAGTGGTTGGTCTTGATCGTGACTTGACGTATGAAAAATTAGCACGAGCAGTGCTGGGGATTGCCCATGGTGCTAAATTTATTGGAACTAATCCAGATGCGAGAATTCCAAGCGAATATGGGATGCTGCCAAGTGCTGGTTCAATTATCGACTCAGTTCGATATGCTTCAGGGGTTGAGCCGGTGATGATTGGCAAACCCAAGACCTTAATTGTTAGAAAAGCTTTAGATCAATTGAATTTAAGCAAAGCAGACGTAATCATGGTAGGCGATAATTATGACACTGATATTATGGCCGGCATTAACGATGGAGTAGATACTTTGCTGACTTATACTGGTGTGTCTACCAGGGAACAGGTAAAAAAGAAAGAAGTTCAACCTACTTATGAGGTAAATAGCTTAGATGAATGGAATACTTTATAGTTTGAAAGATTTAGTAGTATTTGTTTTAATACTACTTTTTTTAATAACATTTGCCGTTTTTTTTGTTATCAATGCTAGTTGGCTTTATTATGTTGCATTTTCCGTGTTGAATTTAACTAATCAATTTCATGTTTCAAGTGGATTATTAATGAGTAATTTTTATAAAATGATTGGTTTCATTCAGAATCCATTTGCGCCTAAATTAAGCTTGGACCAGTTTCCAATTTCGGCAAATGGAATGGTACATTTTAACAATGTAAGAGCGTTGGTATTAACTAATAATTTGGTATTGTTAATTGTATCCATGGTTTTACTTGTCATTATGATTCGTTTCCTTTACTTTAAGAAGTTATGGAAGTTTCAGTTGCTTTCAGAGATGACGATTTTATTTATAATTTTTTTTGGAGTCTTTTGTGTTTTGGATTTTCAAGATGTTTTTATTTATTTCCATGATGTTCTTTTTAGAAATCAGGATTGGGTTTTTACGCCAAAGAAAGATCCAATCATTAACGTATTGCCGAATCAATATTTTTTAATGTGCTTTTTGTTGTTTTTTTTAATTATTCTTTTGGGATTATCTTTTATAATTTGGATTGGTAAAAGACAACTAAAAAAAGAGTCTGTCTAGAAGATTAAGATCTAATAGACAGGCTCTTTTTGTTTGAAACCTATTTCGATGTAGAAATCTTGCTTTTTAGATATCCAATTAAAGCTGGAATTAGTGAAATTACGATAATCAAAATGATTACTAGTGAAAAGTGTTCTTGAACGAATGGAATATTTCCGAAGAAATACCCAGCTCCACAACAAATCAGTACCCAACTGATACAAGCAATGAGGTTGTATTTAAGGAATTTTTTATAGCTGAAATCTGTGCCAGCGGCTACAAATGGGGCAAAGGTTCTGATAATTGGCATGAATCTAGCCAAAAAGATGGCAATTGCACCGTATTTATCGAAGAATTCACGTGCACGAGTTAGATCTTCTTCCTTGATAAATTTACCAAAAAAGTGGTGTTCAGTTAGTGCGTTTCCAACTTTTCTTCCAATAAAGAAGTTAAGGGAGTCTCCACCGGCAGATGCTAAGAAGAAGATAATGATGAATATCCAGATACTAAGATGATAATTGGAGTTAGCAGATAGGGCAGCGGCTGCAAATAAAAGTGAATCTCCAGGAAGGAAAGGTAAAATGACCGCTCCAGTTTCAATAAATATGATTGCAAATAAGATTAAGTATGTCCAATCGCCAAACATGTTTACGATCGTGATTAAGTGATGATCAATGTGTAATATAAAGTCAATTAAAAATTTAAAAAAATCCATGTTTTTCCTCTTTTTATATAAGTCATTAACTATTTAAGTGTATCAATAAAATGAGGATTTTTGAATTTAATTTTTTCTTATTTAAATTAATTTGGGTTTATTTAAAAAAAGTATTGACGTTAACTGTGATAGATAGTATAGTATTAGTTGTCGTCAAGTGCGGCATATCAATTTGGTTAAAATTAGTCAAACTTTTCTATTGACAATAAATTAACCACATGGTATATTATTATATGCGGCGTTGAGGTACAATGAGACGACGTTATGTCAGAGTAGATCTTTGAAAACTGAACAAGATTTTGATTACAAGTGTAAGGTAATTTTGAGTTGTAGAACTTAAAAT
>NZ_JBWXUV010000054.1:0-336 GCF_059901435.1 Fructilactobacillus sp. X2R1C1
CTGTTACTGGTACTAATTGATTCACTGTCACTAGTACTCAATGAAGCACTATCACTATTGCTAGTGGAAGTACTCTGACTATCACTTGTACTTAGTGAGGCACTACCACTTACTGAGGAACTGTTACTGGTACTAATTGATTCACTGTCACTAGTACTCAATGAAGCACTACCACTATTGCTAGTGGAAGTACTCTGACTGTCACTTGTACTTAACGAAGCGCTATTACTATCGCTTGTGGAAATACTCTGACTGTCGCTAGTACTTAGTGAGGCACTGTTTCTATCGCTAGTTGAAACGCTTTGACTATCACTTGTACTTGTCGAAGCACTATCA
>NZ_JBWXUV010000055.1:0-335 GCF_059901435.1 Fructilactobacillus sp. X2R1C1
TCGTTGAACTTTACTAACACTACAATTGATATTTTGACTAACTAAAGCATGAATTTTTCGGTAACCATATAAAAACTTCGTTTTTAGACACATTTGTTGAATCTCAGCTTCTAAATCAGTTAAACCTGCATCACTCAAATACCTTTTATGATAGTAATAAGTGCCACGCGAAATCCCAAGGATTTCACAGATTCTTGTGAGTGGCATTTCTCCTCTAAAATCATCGAAATAGTAGCTTGATTTACCACAACCTTTCCTGCTTTAAATATTTTTTTACAACTTTAAGCTCATCTTTAATCTGCTTTATTTCAATTTCGTGTCTAACACTTAAGGGT
>NZ_JBWXUV010000056.1:0-334 GCF_059901435.1 Fructilactobacillus sp. X2R1C1
GTTTATCTTCAAGTGAAATCGAAAAAGGCTTATATTACTGGCATCTTTGTGGTATAAGTCATTAAAATATTAAACTTTTATATTGTACCTCAAGTTTTGTTTTTAAATTTAAACAAATATTATTCACAACAAAAGATTCCAAATCGGATAAACTACAATACTATTTCCCTCTGGTAGATCTAAAACAATTCTCCATATTTATTTGAATGAGTTTCTTTACACATTGCACTAACCCAGCTGGGAAATTGAATCAAAAGTTTTTGCTTTTCTTTTTTTCTTTTTAATTTATAATCTGATACTTTTACTAAAACGTAAATACTCACTAGATTTTTAT
>NZ_JBWXUV010000057.1:0-332 GCF_059901435.1 Fructilactobacillus sp. X2R1C1
CATTTAAACCTTCTTTAACTAATAACAATGCTTCAAGCATTCCTGCTGGACCTGCACCCACAATAACAATATCATTCATTATAAAATTCCCTCCAATGTCACATTATATAAAAGTAACCAGTGGTTATATAATAACTTAAAAAAAATATACGTCAATATTTAAATTTTTAGTATAAATAAAAATCAATTTTCAAAATTCTTGATCTTTTTAATACCAAATCCCATACTTCTATCAAGTAAAACATGCATATAAATAATAAGACTAACTGCGATAAGAAAATTATTATTATATATATATCCAAAAATTAATAATAAAGATGGAAGTATTAAAT
>NZ_JBWXUV010000058.1:0-329 GCF_059901435.1 Fructilactobacillus sp. X2R1C1
GATATGTTGCATCATCGAGAGATCACTTCACATCTCCAGATGAAGCACAAGAAGACGCACAAGGAAAAGATGAGAATGGAGAAGAAGGATAAGAAAGCGGAAATGAAATAGAAAAGAAGCATGACTTTAGCTAATAATGTTCAAGTCATGCTTCTTTTCTATTTAGATACTCATCATGCAACTTTTCAGCTAATTTATAATCTAAACAATGTCTTTTATAGAAAGAATTGGATTTGTTTTCAACAGGCTCATTGGACTTTCTATAGACCGTACGAGCCTTACTTTTTACCTTATCTTCATTTTTCTTAAGAAACAGATATTCGTTTAAT
>NZ_JBWXUV010000059.1:0-326 GCF_059901435.1 Fructilactobacillus sp. X2R1C1
GAAGATGAATATACATTAAATTATGCTCCAAGTGTGGTTCAGTCTTTAGGCGTTGGATTATATAAACAACTCCCTGCAGCTTTGAATGAACTTATAACAAATTCTTGGGATGCTGATGCTCATAAAGTTACTATAGACATTGATTATAGTAATAAAACTATTACCATTTCTGATGATGGAATTGGAATGTCATACGAAGACTTAAATAATGAATTTTTACTAGTTTCAAGAAACAGAAGATTGCAACCTAAAAATGGCAATGTATCACCTTCAGGAAGACTAGTAACTGGGAGAAAAGGTTTAGGAAAGTTGGCTTTATTTGGAAT
>NZ_JBWXUV010000060.1:0-324 GCF_059901435.1 Fructilactobacillus sp. X2R1C1
GTGCTGGTCAGAGTAGTATTATTGGTAACATCGCCCAATTTCACGCTGGTGAATTCCGGCGTTTCGCTGGTGGCGATACTGATGCTGCCATCGTTTTGGGTGATGGCAATGTTTTTACCGGCATCAATGGTCACCGTGTCGCTCGGGTGGATTTCTTGCGTTTTGCTGCCGCTCACGCTGCCGCCCGAAGCTGTAGTAGTCAATTTCCAACCGCTGTTAGCAACACTATTGATGCTGTTCAATGCTTCTTGCACACTGCTGTAGGTACTGCTGCCCACTTTCAACCCTGCGGTCACGCTGTTGGTGGTTGCATCGTAGCTGGAC
>NZ_JBWXUV010000061.1:0-319 GCF_059901435.1 Fructilactobacillus sp. X2R1C1
TTCTTTATCTGTTAAAATACCTTTGCCATCAACTACTCCAATTCCATCGTGGGTATCTAATGTTGTAAACTGCTTCATTGGACTATTTTTAAGCCACCAAATCAAAGGATCAACATTTCCAGAATATAAACTGTAAAGAACCACTATAGGAAGAGCAAAATCATAACTATAATAACCATGATTTGTTAGTTTCCTCACAATATGATAATTTTCATGTATTTCAGGTAAAATTTTAACCCCACGCGGTTTTACTATTTTTTCAATACTATCAAGAAGTTCCCAAATATCCGGCTCAACAAAAAAATCATTCGTTCCAACT
>NZ_JBWXUV010000006.1:0-42919 GCF_059901435.1 Fructilactobacillus sp. X2R1C1
AATTACCCGTATGGGCATAAATACCATATTTATTCACTGTTTATAACTATTCAAACGCTAATTATCTAAATAAAAGTAGTATTAAAATGAATAAAAGTAAAACTCATGAGACCAAATGTGAGACCAAAACTATTTAGCATCCCAATTTTTAGTAATAGGTTCTTCACTTTGTGCGAACGCTTTATTTAGCTTTTCATGTTGTGAAACTTTTTTCTTGATCAGTCATGTTATTTTAATGCTTTTAAGATTGCCAGGAATAACTATATTCTTACCGTTCTTTTCAGTTACATCAAAATCAATGTAATTATTTAAATCTTTCTCATAGTCTTCCATTCTTTTGTTAGCAACATTTTGTGCCATTACTTTTTCATATTTAGTTAATTCATTTAGAGTTTTGATCATTTTCAAGTTCCTCTTTCCTTGTCTTTAGTAACTTTTCGAGTTCTGCTATATCTTCCAATGTTGCCCTATTCTTTATAAATGTTCTGGCAGTCGAACGATATCGCAAATACCTCGCTCGTTCTTTGTTCTTATTTTGCCATTGTTTATTTAATTCTGTTTGACTTTTTGCCATTAATTTTGATTCTCCTTTATTCCTAAAAGAGTAATGAATAAAGCTAATGCTGTACTTAAAAGCTGAATCATAATATCACCTGATAAGAATCCAACTATTACTAATAATATTGATATAATGTATTTTATCATAACTTGTGTTAGAATTTTGTATACGAAAGAGAGGGACTTTCGTCCCAATCCTTCACTTTTTGAAGAAGTCGTTATAGATTTTTCTTATCAACTCATACACAGCCAGTGAACCAGTTGATAAACTTGCAAAGTCTGTAAGGGCTTCTTTTATTATGTGTCCTAACACTTTTTCACCTCCTCACTTACAAATACTATAATACTACCTGTAGTATTATGTATCAACCTTTTTTATGTAAAAATCGAAAGAAATTCAAACAATAATGACGTCTAAATATCGTTGATATATCAACGTTTTGTGTATTTTTCAAACGCAAATCAAACGCAAATCGAAAGACTTTTCTGCATATTTGCTGCAGGTTTTCTGCAGGTAAATTAAATAGAATGTTGATATATCAGCATTTATAGTTATTTATTCTGCAGATTATCTGCAGGTTCAAAATAGTTGATATTGAATACAAAAAAAGCCCACCAAATTAATTGGTGAGCTTTTTACTATTCTGTTTCAACATAATGATACTTAATAATATCATCGTCAGAAATATGAATATTTTGCCCTTCTATATAATTTCTAGACCAAGGGCTTCCACTTTTATGAGTAAGATTAATTAGTAACTTTTCGTCCATATTACCATAATTTTCAATTATCTTATTAGCACTATTCAATATAAAATCCATATCTTTTGAAGCGTATATCTTATCCGTGGACTCATCTGCAGCAGGCAAATTGTCTCTTAAATATTTAATTCTTGAAAATGGTTCAACCGGTCCATAATCCCATGCACCAAATTTCTGAGGAAATAACTCCTTTCTTGTTGTAACAAGAAAGTCAGCATAAGTTAGATATAATAACTTCTCTAATTTCTTAGGAGAAATCCACCAAATATTTAGCTTATCGTGAAGGCATCTTAAAATGTAACTACAAATATCAACGGAAGAGAGTTCAACTTGACTATTTAATAATTCACCAAAATCTTCAAAATTATCAACACATGACACATCGCAAAAGTATGGATCCATTTTATAGACAGAATCCCATGATGGATTACTAGTCTGTAAAACATGTGTGCTTATTTCGTAATTTGGATATTTCTTAAAAAGTAGTTCATGCTGCTTTTTAATTTCCATAATGTTTTTTGAAGAAAAGTGATAAGCAAATGCTTGTTGTCCCTTTAATCTTACCAATTCTATTAAATGAAACATTTTAAACACCTCCCCCTTCTTTGTTAAATGGTAACATATTATATAAATAAAATAATACAATTAGTACTTATTTCTATTGACTTCATGTTTTTTATGTTCGGCATAATTATCAGCAACTGATTTTGGATCCCACAGTTGTATTTCCCATGAAAAATGGTTATTCTCGTCTCTTAAGTAGACATGTACGGCTCTATATTTACTAGTGGACTTGTTCTTTTTATATGGTCTATAAATATCAATAATCGTTTCACTGTCTCTTAACTCTTTTAAATAATCAACATACTCATCAACATTTTCATTTAAATCACTTACTAAAAGTCTAACCCCGACTAAATCATTGACAGATTTATTAATAATAATTTTGCCTTGTGTTTTAGTGTTCGCAAGATATTGATCCATTTTGTCATGAAGTGATTTTAATGTCTTAACTCTAGCATCAATTCCTAATGTATATAATTCAACCATGCCATCACAAAAAAGATTACTAGACATAAATTTTATATAATTTACTGCAGTTACTAAAAATGTGTTTGAAGATATTGCATCGCTGAGGTACATTTTATTAAAATTTAAATTGCATTTATATTCATTAAAGAATTTCAATGTTAACGAAGAATATGAATTGTCGATTGTTTCAATTGTTTCTTTCAGTTCTTGTTTTCCACTAATCGTTAACATTAGTTCGCACCTCTAAATTTGATTTATAAATTGTATCACAAAATTTAAAAAACAAAAAGCCCACTATCCTAGGATAGTGGGCTTTGTTGATTTACGTTGTATGTGAAAAGATATTATCTAAATGTTCCCCAAGCGGCCTGGCCAACAGGTCGAACTGGACAATAAAGAGTCTTACCGTTGAATCCAGTATAAACAACCCATACGTAGCCATTTTGTACTACATAACCGTAGTATCTAATGCTTGCGTAAGCTGGTAGTCTACCTGATCTAGTTGCACTCGCAGATGGTGCATAGTGAACGTTGATTGGCTGATTACCATTGGTAAACGTTGCATTTTCTGAATGGAAATCAGAGTTATTTGCTCGTGGTTTTTGAATTGGTTTGTTTTGATGTTGAGGCTGTGGAGTCGGTGTGTAAGTTGGAGTATTTACATTGCCAACGCCGTACTTAACGTCATGAGCAAACTGTGCTGGTGTAATGCCCATTTGAGACAAGTAACCGTACGGGTCAGTGTGATCGCCCCAAATGTGATTACTAATCCAGTTATGTGACTTAACGCCAACGTAACCATCAGAATCAGTATCTAATGGGATGCCATACTTTTGTGCACTTTCTCGAAGTAAATTAATGTATGTTGCATAGTTTACTTTGAAATCTTGTGCGTTGTAAGTTCGCGCTAATTCAATTTGGACTGGTGCATTAGCATTTGCCCATGAACCAGCTCCCCATGCTTGATAGCCAGGTTGGCCAATTTGATAAATGTTACCAGGTTGATCAGCATTGTTGTTTCCGACGATGTATTGAACATAAGCACCGTTAGAATACCATGTTCTCTTTTCAAAAGCAGCATTGTTTTGTGCAGTAGCCTCACCACCGGTTTCATGCGCAACAATAATCTTATTGTTAGTGCGATAAGGTGAACCCTCACTGCCTGTCAGTTGATACTGATAATTGATGTTAGCGGCATGAGCATTTGGCAAATTGACTGCAAATAAAAAGCTCGCTGACAAAGCAGCAAGCCCGGTAGCAATAACTTTAATTTTATTTTTTCTCATTAGCATCTTGAGTCTCCTTTTCTTTATTTTCTGTTCCTGGAGCATTAACTTTCGTTACGTTGCTAACAACCCCCAACATTCCAAAAATAGTAAGTAAAGTAGTAATCAAATCTGCAATGCTTTGATAATCAATTGGAAAGTTAATTCCAAATATACCAAAGATTTGTTTAATTGCTACTAGACCTAGTGAGAACAGACTGGATAACAAAACCCCGTTGTACGTGCCATCGGGGTTTTTGATATTGATATGAATGTTGTGTTTCTTGAAAAATGCTTCTAGTTTATCCATGATTTCCTCCCATAATTAACATTTCTTTCCGCCGCCTTTTCCTGATTTGCTTGAACTCTTTGATTTTCCTTTAGCCATAGTGAACACCTCCTTTCAATATTTGTAGCTATCTCTTTTGTTGCGTATGTGAGATTTTTTTATTCGAAATCCTGTTAATCTTGTCGTTAAGGTCTTTGATGTCTTGCTCAAATTTTGCAATCTGCGCGTCTTTATTTTGAATAACTAGTCTCAATTCGTTGTTCTCCCTTTCTAACTTATTTGCCCGTTTTTCGGCATTGTTAGCACGCTCCCATAACTGTGGAGTATTTTTCATATAGCTCATTTCTAAGTTGGCATTGATTTTATTATTATTGCTTTTACTGGATTGCTTGCTAGCCCAGTAAGCTAAGACTCCAGAAGCAATGCCAGAAACAAGCCCAATTATGCTAACGATGATTTTTTCGCTCATTAGTCACCACCGCCAATCAGTTCGACGAATAAATTGGCGATTAAAAATAAAATAAGAATAGACGAAAGGTGCAACGGAATTCCTGGAGCATTCATGTCATGCCAGAAAAAGATGATGAAATACGCTACCCAGATTCCCAACATTGAAGATAGACAAAGTCGATGCCAGTTTCTCGCACGATTACCAGTAATTCCCACGGCAAAAGCAAAACTGCCAATGATAACAAGCAGTACAGAAATCAGAGGATCCTGTGCGTGAGCTAAGACGTGAGCAAAGATATCCTGCTCATCTTCAAAGATTCCTTTAATAACCAATAAATAGATTCCAAGTGACATCGTTTCTAGCCCTGCCATCGTTACAAATCTATTTTCTTTAACTTGCTTCCACATCTTCCCATCTCCTTTCTTTCCAAAATAAAAACGCCAACTAATTTGTTGACGTCTTTTTATATGTGGCAAAATCTTTGCCAGTTATATCTTTAAACTCATCTGCAGTGATTTTTCCATCCACTGCTGCTTGATAGATTGAATCATCAGGCAAATAACCCCAAGAATAGACCATTTTTAAGTAAGCATAAGTACTCATTGCTTTTTACCTCCTTGCATGATTTGAACCGTTAATTCACTAATGGCCATTTGAACTTGGCTGTTTAGCTTTTCTTGTTTTAAATCATTTTGATTGTCGTTAGTATTAGATACTTCTAGGGCTTTTACTTTATTAGAAATGTCTTCTAAGCTCATGATTGGCAAATTATCAGGTGACAAAAGTGCATTATCAACAACACGATAGGAAAAGAAAAAGCTACCAAAATTTGATAGCTCATTTTGCGGTATTAATATTTTTTGCCAATCTTGATGGTCTCGTGGTTGAGTTTTAGAAACCTGTGTAACAAATCCATCTTTATCTGTTAGTACAAAATAGTACATATGATCATCTCCTATTCATCTTGTGCTGGAATAGTAATTTGTTGTAGCTCAATATTATAATTTTTTGATGTTCCATTATCACTTCTAACATCAGTAATCCATTCACAAATCATGTTATCTCCCTTGATATCCAAATGTGCTATTCCCTGATATCCATTGTCTCCTCGAACGTTCACATCAAAACTTGTGTTGAAATGATTGAAAGCGTCAATTCCAGAATAAAAAACGGGCTGCTTCGTAACAAAGTCTCCCCAGTTTAATCCGTAAATTGATTTAAAATAGAGAACACCATTTTGAATTTTATAATCCATATTAAGAGTTGCATCACCAAATCTCGTATGTTTGTTAATCCAACCAAATGTTTCTAGGTTAGCTAATGCCCCCCCAATTTATACCAATTTTCCCATTTTCCAGTAGCTTCATCAAAATTAATAACACTCTCATTGTATCCAAAATACAACTGCTTTCTGGTTTGTCTTCCATCCAACACAACTAGAAAGCCAAATGGTGCATTATCATAAGGTGGCATACCACCACAAGAATTTCCAATTCCTAAAGCTACGGTATGAATTCCCAGACTAGTGTAATTTTGAAAATTATCGTTTTTACTGGTGATGTCAGATAACATACTTAATGAGGTACTCTTGCTAGCATAATCTTTCTTAACTGAATTTAAGGCAGTTTCTAACGTTTGGCTTGAAGAAGTATCAATCTCTGCTTCAACACGTTTGATATCTGATTGTGTTGCGTAAATATCAGAAGATGAAGTAAACGTGACGTTATCAGTGGCACTGATACTGATTTTGAATGTGTATAGCAATCCAGAGGGATGTTTACCATCACTATTTGGAATCAAATAGTCTGGGTGGTCAGCACATTCGACCGCAAATAGAATCTCTTTGCCATCTTTATTTTTGGCATAAATTCCATAAGTCTTAACGTACAGACCATTACTCATACCTGAGTTATTTACATATCCACGAACATTAGTTTCGTCACTTCCATTGTTTTGATAGGTGCTAGCGTTTGAAACTAATTCTTTCGGTGAAATGTCAGTTAAGGCTTTAATTTGATCGTCTTTTTGGTTGGAATTATCCATTGAGGAAAAAACAATTCGTGAGTAAGTAATGCTATCTTGACCGCCGTTCACTTTACCTAATAATTCAGTACCAGTGTTTGTTAAAATACTTTGATTAAAAGTTGGCATTTTTTATTCTCCTTTAAATTTGTATTTGCTTGAAATTGACTTAACAAAGACGTGTGCGTTTGTGCTTTCGTTGTACTCAAAGTTCGGTTCACGCTCATTAAATGCATCGTGTGATGAACTCGTCGCGTAGTAAATCGTTTGACTAGCCGACTTGGTATAACGAACATCTGATAACTTGTATTCAGGTGGCAACATATTTTGAATTGATTCAACCAAAATACGTCGCTTAGTTTCTTCTTTATTTCCAGAAACAAAATCGAATGGAATGTCAGTGATTTCAAGTTCTTCAGGATTTTCAGTTGGTAAGAAGTCAAACATATTTATTGGAATATCAAGTACGAAAGAAATCATTTTCTTCAATTCATTGGTTGTTGAACCAGTAATGTTTTGCATAATTTGAATACGAATTTCAAAGCGCAAAAACTCGTCGTCATCATCAATTCGTTGTATTCCATATTCTTTAGCAATCAAGTCCAACTGTTTACCTTGCGCATACGAAAGTTGACGGCATTTATAAACGTCTAATAATCCATTCTTGCTATAAACAGCTAAATCTCCAATGATATTTAATAATCGTTGATTGTTGCTATCTGGCCGTTGTTCAAGGACAGACGGAAACGCATGAAGAACCTCACTTTTGATGGTTTTGTCTGATAAGTCTGTATCAGTGTTAAACATAGGCTATGCCTCCTTTGTACTAATCGTGATTAAGTCACGACTACATACCGGAAGCTCAAACTCATCAACTGAAATATCTTTCTGTTGGTAATTGTCGTCAGTCAAACTAATGCCAATGGAAACGTTGTTAATTCCTGGAACAGACCAAGCGGGTGCAAATAATCTAGAGTATAAAACTTCAGAACCCATCGTTAATCCGTTAAAGTAAGCTAAAATATTACTCTTAATGGTGTCTAACGAAGTGTTTGGATTGAACTGTGTATCGTCAACTTCAAGGTCAATCTTGACGTGAATATTAACTGCTTTTGCACGGTCGAATTTAATCTCAACTGGTTTGTTGGCTACGTCTTTAACAATCTCACTACGTTTTCCAATCGTTGTAGCGACTGGTGTTAAATGGTCAAAATAAGTCTCAGCAATCTCTCCATCATCTCCACCAATCACATATAAATGGCAGGACTTAGCCGGATTTCCATAACTATCAGTCGACATCGTATTATTAGCAATTAACCTAGCGTCAGAAACACCAGCAATGTTTTTGATGGCCGTTTCAATACCATTCTTAGTCTCACTAGGTCGATGCATGTTATTAATCAATAATCTATTTCTTAATTGATCATCAGTCTCTGCATCTGTCCCACCATAAGCGGCTTCTGGATTAGTCACATTGAAGAAACCGGCAACAATGTTTTCTGCGTGAGTAATCGTGTTAGCAACCACATTTTCGTTGTACCCAGCATGTACTGATTTTGCTGGCACAATACCACGACTAAGCGCATTTCCATACTCATCAACTAACGGTTTCTCTTGACCCGTAGAATCTTTATAATTACTAGGTTCGTTTAATTCCAAATCGTTGATAGTTAGAAAGACGTGGCCGTCTGCCGTTCCAAATTGTGTTCCGGCAGGAATAATGGTTGGATTATTTTGGTCAACGTATCCATCAATTTGTAAATCAACATCAGCTTCAGTTGGTAGTTTTCGATAAATACCTAAATCAGTTCCATGGTCTTCCAGGTTTTTACCACTAGCTGATTGAATAAATGTATTTTTATAAATTGCTTGGCCAAGTTGTTCATTACGACTTTGAATGATTGACAGAATACCAGACAACAAGCCCTCAATCTGTCCGTCAGACAAGTCAATGTCATCACCAAAGTATTTGATGAATAGATTATTGATATCTTGTCTGATTTCTTTTAATCCTGGAACTTGATATCCATTTTCGTTAAGTGGCATTACTGATCACCTCCAATAACTTGTAAATTAACTGAACTTTCATTGTGTAAGTTCACAGTGATTTGTAGGTTAGTTACTCGATTTTTCTTATCAAAATCTAGAGTAGTAACCTTGCAAGTCACAAATTTGTTCAATGCTCGTTTCAAATATTCAGTAACCACTGTTTCAATAACATCAGGACGTTTTCCATTCAAAATAATACTGTTTTGGTCAACTCCCTCGGTTCGGTCCCAAATAATTTCGCCAAGATTGGTACCAAGTAATATCTTGATTTTTTGTGCTAGAGCGTCATTATCTTTTACATAATCAAAGGTCCCATTACTGTGACTGAACACAATATCGTTAGTATTTGGATCCACCTTAATGCTTTTCATGAAATCACACTTTCTATTACCGGGTCTTGGATACTATGCAAACGTTGTGACGCCAGCTTAAAGTTAGTCGCTCCATGCCAGTTATCATTGTCTCGGTCTAAAAATCCGACCAAAACAATAGCCCCAATCCGCATAAGATTAAGGCTTTCTTTTTCATCTATCACATAAATAGATGCTGGAACAATGCAATTGATTAATAATGCTCTGGTTTGGCCATTAGATTTTAATGGTAACGGCTGAACATTTGCACGACGGTGGGCAGTATCATAACCGACCACTCTGCCAATAGTGTGACAGTTAATTTGAGTTCCCATAAACTGAGTTAGATCGTTCTTAATTAATCCAATCAACTTATTATTAGGGTCTGGCTCTTGTCTAAATGGTTTAGGCATATACTTCCACCTCCATCGTAAATGTCGTATAAGTGTGACTGTGCGTGATTGATTTTATTCGCTTAAGTCCCCAGCAACTGTTGGTTTTAATGTAAACAGGACAGCCGGCGTACAAACGCGGATCATCAAAACCGTCCATCGTGTACGTATTTCCACCGTTATCAGCAGCATTAGCGTTTAACTGAGCGTCTTTTTCAAGTGGTCCATAATCAACGGTCCCAATTACGATAGCCGCTGTATAAGGGTCAGGCGCATTAATACTGTCGATGCATAATCCTGTCGGACGGTAATACATCCGTGAGTTGCAATCAATCGCAATATTATTAATCACGTCAATAGGCTTGTCATCAGCGGAATAACCGTTTGGATAAGTTTTGTTATTACCAAGATTGCAAGAAACAATGTTAATTCCAGCATTATTTTTAATAGTATTAATAATCGTCCACGCTGAAGTTCCTGGAGAAAAACTAATATTTTCTTGGACTTCTTTTTCTTTACTACCATTTTTTCCATAAGTCTTGGTTTCTGTGACTTTGAGCTTATCAATGTCAGCATAACTTTGTCCCTCTAAGAAAGTAATTTGCAAAGCATCATCAGCATTACCAGTTTGTGGGACAATCTGGCTAATATTACCTACCGCAATCATTCCATAAATGTTTTGTGGACCAGTGTCAATTTGAACTCGATCGCCAAGAGAAATTGTGTTAACTGCCGTCTTAGTTGGATTGTAGATGGTCACTGTGTTTTGACTGGGTGTATTCTCATCATTGCTAACAACTGAGTAGTCGAACGCAATGTCATGTGCTCCAAAATTAAAATGGGTAACTGAGTCGCCGTTATCATGGTCAATCATGACGTGTGCATCATAGTTAAAATATTCGCCTTGCTGTTTTTCAATTTGTGTCATGACTGGTCCTCCTCTCCGTCAACAACGCACAAGAATACAGTTTCATTTAGATTAGCTGGATTAATGTTAGTCTCTTTGCCACTATCATCTAGTGGAATTAATGGCTCCATTGGTAAAGATGAATTCCAAATTCCACGCCACAATGGTTGGTTCAACACCAATCTTTCTCCGGCATAGATTACATTATTCTGGTCATCTAACAAATCAACTGTATAAAAACGCCCTATCGCATTCCAATTAAATCGAAAGTTATAATTTCCATCTCCCAATTTGATTGTCTGTATATAGGGCATCGAATTTTTATCAATATCAATATATTTTCTTCGTGGCATTATTTAACCCTCACTCTCACACCAATGGGAATAAAGCGATCAGGATAATGGTTCCAATTTCTAAGTGTCTGAATAGCAGTTCCCCACTTTGTCCACATCCACCAATATGTCATACCTCTCGTAACTGTGATGTAAACACCAGGTGACGGTTTATAAGGTGGTTTTGGTGGCTGAGGTGGCTTTTGAGTTACCGTTGTTCGTTCGATAGCATGTTTAGCACTTAAAAATGAAATCTGAAGCTCCATTGATTTAACCGTTGGATTATTCATAGACCGACCAACAGAAGTGAAGTAAACGTTTGGTAAATAGCTAAATCCATCAAGTGTTAGTTCAACTCCCATTTGTTGCCAAGTCAACAGCTGTTGGTATTTGTGTACCATCGTTTCGTACGTGTCTCCATAAATAATGTAACTGGCTGTTGTCGTTTTATCAGAATTAATACTGTAATTAATCCTTGGTTCTAAGCCGGGTGTTGGATATGTTGCATTGGACGAGTTAACCGTTTCAGACGGTGAAGCCTCAACTAGCATAATTACAGCAGTTTCCGACATGTCAGAACGATAAATAGCAGTCAGTCCACGGTTAGCATGATTCTTTCGTGCGTCATCAATGAACGCATGGATGTTATCAGAATTACTACGATTGGATTGAACCTCGTACTGTCTTTTATGAATGACTGTATCGTACAATTCTTGCTTTTCTTTAGCTTCGTCCTTACGATTGGCCAGACTCTTTTCAAGCTTTTGTGCGTTATTCAATTCAGCTTCTAGCTTTGCTTGTTTCAGCAATGCTTTAGTATCGTCATCAGAAGTATCTGGCTTTGGCTCACGCTTCAATTCAGCAATTCTATTTTTAATTTCAGCTTCACGTTCGGCATAATACTTAAGCTGGTCATTTGCTGACTGCTCCTTTTCAGCAATCTCTTTATTACTAAAAGCATCAGTTATTGCCATTAGATAGCACCTCCAATCACGTTTCTAAACTTCTTGGCCAAATCATCGTCTCGTTGATCAAGAATTTGTTGTAGCTTAGAAAGCCCCTTTTCATCGGCATTTTGAACGTTAATGGTTGTACGATTATCAATCTTAACGTTGTCATTTTTCTTACTATTTCTAACAAGTGACTTACTTGATTCATGGTCAATAACAGTCCCACCAGTATCCGGCTTAAACAGTTCTGGACCACGTTCACCAACAACCGATAACTCATCTTTGCTAACGTGACCACCATTTGCATAACCATGGCCATTTCCTAATGCTCCAAGTCCACTACCGTAACGGCTCTTTGCATAGTTCAATCCAGCTAAAATGTTATCGAAACCGTTCATGATATTACCGTGTCCTGGTAATTTGAATGCATTAAATGTTGGTGGAATAACTTGCATTAGTCCACGAGCCAAGTTACCAGTTCTATTATTAATATCTCCAATAGCACCTTGAACTGCATTTGGATTTCCAGAAGATTCAGTTGCAATCTGACGTAAAACTTTGTTAACCATTCCATCGTCGCTAGATAAATGAAGAATCTTCAACGCTTGTTTTACATAGTCTCTCCAACGTTGTACGCCAGAGCCACCTGGATTACCTTTGCTTCCGCCGGCGTCACCATAATCACTGAATAATCCTTTAATCCATTTCATTGCACCTTTAGCGATTGTTCCTGGAAAATGACTAACTGATTCTTTTACTAAATTGACGTTAGACTTGATACCAAGACCACCAACAAATTTATCAAAGACTACATTCATAAAACCTGCTGGGTCTTTCATAATCTTTTCAGACATATCAACCAAGTCGGCACCTTTGTCCCAAATACCTTTAAATGCGCCAGTTACAACTTTCGTAGCTTTACCGGCCACATTTTCAGCACCTTTAACAACATTTCCAACTACTTTACCAATACCACCTTTATAAGATGGAATATTGAGTCTTGATAGCATCTTAGCAGTCTTATTTCCATCAAGAACGCTGGTTCCCTTTGGCAAAAGAACATGTAGATTACGTTGTGCTGGGAAAATACCAACCTTTCCATTTGGAAGTTGATACATTTCTCGATAGTTGGATCCGGAGCCATCGTTTACCTTTGCAGGTCCGCCTGGATGTGTGTCATTAGTACCAGTTGCATAAGATGGCTCAGGAATCTTCCATTGGCCTTTAATCTTATCAGCACCAACTTTATCAAGAACCCAGTTAATACCGTCGTGCAATCCACCTAACATTTTGTTAAATGGATCGATAACTCCTCGAGCAATACCAACAACTGCATGATGAATACCACCAACTGCATTTTTAACAGTGGTCTCAATTCCTCTCCACATGTTGTTCCACTTATCAGAAACCCAGCCAGTGGCTTTACCCCAAACACCTTTAATGTCGTCCCAAAGTTCACGGACACCATTTTTAACGTTGTTCCAGGCATTTTTAAATAAGCCAACAATTTTTCCAAGTCGTCCGCCGGTTAAATCGTTGACCCAGTCAAATCCCAATCTGAAAAGGTCTTTAATACCATTCCACATGTTAGATACAATGTTTTTAACATCTCCACCAAGTTTATTCCAGTGTCCATGAATCAAATCGGCACCAGCCTTAGTAATTGAGGAATTTAGTTTAACGCCATCTTGAGAAATCTTATTAGCGTCATTCCACATGTTTTGGAATTGTTTAGGCGTGTTTTTACGTAACCAACCAACGGCTTTATTAACACCATCATTTAGTTCATTCATATATTTTTGCGCAGTTTTTGGTGCGTCTTTAAATGAATTACCAATGTCTGATCCAATATTCTTGGCACCTTTTTTAAGGCCATTCCAAAGATTATTGAACCATTTTGTTAATCCATTCCATCCCTTTTGAATTAAGTTAACTCCAACATTAAAGCCTTTGCTAACTAGTTGACCCTCTAATTTGGCTGGTTTAGTTAGGTTTTTCCAAAACTTACTAAAGAATTTTGTTAAACCGTTCCAACCTTTTTTAATTAGGTCAACTCCAACATTGAATGCCTTACTAATAATTTTTCCTTCAAGCTTGGCAGGTAAAGAAATTACTTTCCAAAATTTACCAAACCATTTAGAAAGACCATTCCAAGAGTTTTGAATTAATTTAATTCCACTGTTAAATCCCTTAGCAATATCTTTACCAACATTACCTACAGATTTACCGATATTTCCAAACCATTTGCCAAGTCCTTTAAAGAACTCTCCAACACTTTTGGTTGCTTGACCAATCCATTTACCAAGACTACCAAAGAACTTTCCAAGGTCTTTACCAATTGTGTTCACAAAATCTCTGAACGGCTTACAGTGCTTATAAAGTTCAATCAATCCAAAGGTAATTGCAGAAACAGCTAAGACGATTAACCCAATTGGGTTCATATCCATAGCAATATTTAAGGCTATTTGAGCTCCTTGAACTATTTTAAGAGCAGCACTCCATGCCATTAAAGCTCCTTTAACAGCAACAATTGGCATTACAATTCCACCAATAGCAGCTCCGATTGCCTTTATGGCATTCTTATGTCCTGCCATTGTCTTAAGAGCATCAGCAACCATTTTAATTGGATCAATAGACTTCTTAGAGTTTCCAAATAAATCTCTAAATCCTTTGCTAATAACATCAAGAACCATTTTGAATGAATCCCAAACACCATTAGCAAGTAATCCCACAATTTTAGTCAAACTACCAATAATGGAAATGATTGAACCCATACTGCCAGACATCACTTTAATTAATGCAGCAGTTGCATTAGCAATTTTGCCAATTGCAGCACCTAATTGTGCTGCAGCATTTTGTGTAGCCTTATTATCCAAAACTTTGCTTAGATTACTTAAACCAGTACTTGAAACTTCAACAAGTGGTTTCATAAGTGCTTTACGCGTATCAGCAAAAGATGTTTGGATGTGATGCATCGAACCCTCAGTCGTACTATTAAATTCTTTAGAGCTTTTACCAAACTGTCCGGAAGCCTTAGCAAGTATGTCGTTAAATTGACTACTGGTCATCTTGCCAGAATCAAGTAACTTCTTAAATGAATCCTGGCTCATTCCACTTGCTCTTTGCAAAGCAGAACTCATGCCTGGTGCAGCTTTTTCAACACGTCCTAACGATTGACTAGTGACTTTCCCACTACTTTCAATACGGTTTAATCCACCAGCAAACGCATCTGATTGTTGACCACTTAAATGCAACTGATTAGATAATGTAGCAACTCCCTTAGTTAATGCTTGTGTCTGCTTAACATTGCCAGTCATTCCATAGAACTTTTGTGTTAATGCAGTAACTGCTCCACCAGACAAATTAGAATTCTCTTTAATTTGTTTGATAGAGTTTCCTAATTCATCAACACCTTTTTTGTTAACTCCCATGTTCCGGAACTTAGCACCAAAGCTTTCTGCTGCTAGTGCGTCTTCATAACCAGCCTTAGCTTGATTAGTAATACTTCCAGTAATTGCATTAATTCCATTAGTGACCACACCACCAACAAATCCACCGACTAAAGCGTCTTTTAGCTTTCCAACTTTGCCATTAGACTCTTCACTGGCATCTCCCATTTTTCTAGCAGATTCATTAAATTTATTCATGTTAGGACCAGAACCAGATGCAGCTCTTCCAAGTTGTTCTGTAGATTCTTTAATCTTATTAATTTTAGGGCTAGCTTCATCTTTAGCCGTGAAATTAATTGGATTTGGTTTCTTTAACTTCTCAATCTCCGTTGAAACATAGTGCACTTTTGGTGATACCTGATCATTGGCTGTGAATTCGATTGGATTAGGTTTTCTCATCTTGCTCATTTCGCTTGAAACATAGTGAACCTTAGGGCTTACTTCATCGTGTGCTGTTAGATTAATTGGTTTTGGTGTCTCGACTTTTTTCAATGATTCGTAAACACCATTGACCTTTCCCTTAACTTCAGATAAAGCAGAGTCGTTTTTGTGTAGTTCACTAGAGAAGTTAGCCGTCTTACTAAATGCCAATGATTTTTCACGTAGTCCGGAATAGTCAACACCAAGCGCTTTGATGCCGTTACCAGCTTCACTATTGGCGTTCTTTAACGATTCCATTGAGCCCTTAATCTCGTTCACACTGTTTTTTCCGGAACTTCCAAATGAATTGAAATTAGTATCTAAGCCGGTAATCTGATGAGAAACAGCTTCAAAATCACTCTTAATGTTTTGGATCATCTGAGTAACTTTTTCAAGTTGCTCAAAACCATTCATATGCAGATTAAAATTAAAGCCGGCACTTTGACTTGAAGAGTTTGCCATAGTTTAACCTCCTTTCCTTAGTGTTGTTCGTTGCGAGCTTTCGCAATTTCATTCATTCCTTTTAACATTCCATTTTCAGTAGCGTCGCTTATTAATTCGAAATAGTCCTTTTTAATAGCGTTCGCTTTATGAATGCTATCGACTAACTTACCTGGTGTCTGATTGAGTAATTCTTCCTCACTCATCCCTAACCAATAACTGGCGATTAATGCTCCACGAGTTTTGTCGAGCATTTTGTCAACCTTTTTCTGGTCAACTTCGTCGTCGTTATTGAGGTATTTAGTTATTGCCGAATTGTATTGAGTCCGTAAGAAACGTCGTAGCGGTGTTTAATTTTTCCATCAAACCGTTGTAGTTGGTTAGGTCTGCTAAAAAGTTCATAGCTTCCTGATAGACTTGGAAAACTAAACCATCGTATTGTTCGCCTGGGTCAAAGTCAGTTTCTTTAACGTAGTGACGGTCAGGAGTACGTACGACTTGATCAAGTAACACTGGCAAAGTATTAGCTAAGTTCATTCCACCACGGTTATTAGAAGTTCCGGACAAGATACCAAAAGTCTTTTCATATCCAGGGAATCGCAATAAGAATTTAATTTCTTTTCCGTCACGATTCTTAACCGTGATAGTCTTTTGCTTCTTAGCTTCTGGTAAATCTTCATCTAGAGTTTCATAGGTCATCTTAGGAGAAACAATGACATTGTTCATAACCAAGAAAAACGCTTTAGCTAAGTCAGAAAAGTCATCGTTACGTTGCAAAGCATCCATAACTTGCATAGTTACCAAGGTTGAGGGACGTTCAAGCGTGATTGACTCAGTTTTGTCCTTACCTTTTTCATCTTTGAAAGTTACTTGCTTCTTAATTTGAGCGTCAAATAATGCGGTAAGTTCTGTGTTGTTAGTCTTTTTGCTGGTAGTCATAAATAAAAATCTCCTTTATATAAAAAAAGGGCTATGCACTTCTGCATAGCTCTTTAAAGTGTTTGAGTTGAATTTTTTAGTTAAACATTTGGTCTGGCAAAGCACTGTTATCAACTAAGTTACCAGAGTGAATAGAAACAGCCATAGTACTGTCAGTATTCTGAATAGGAATAGTTGGTCTAGTGTCAATGTTTGAACCCTCAAGTGTAACTGACACATGGTTTGAATTGTCCTCATAGATTAAATCAAAGGTAGTGTCGTCATCTGGACCACTTTCTAATTGTGACAAGAACAATGCGTTAAAGAACTTAGCGTCATCAGAACCAGTGATTAAGTTTAAAGTGGTTTTATATGAATTATCAGCACTTTCCATCATGTGCATATCGCCATGAAATCCAGAAGTATAAGTATACTTGGCAGCATTTGGTGCGATTGAACCAGCAGTACCATTTTTCATATCGGTGATTTCTCGAATCTTACCGTTTTTTCTTACATAAACATGTTGAAAACGGCTAGATAGAATATTAATCTCTCCGCCGTTACTCATAGTTGTTTTAGGCATTTTCTATTTCCTCCTTTTCCTAAACGATTACGTTGACGTTGGCATTAATGTCTTGAACGTCGTTGGCCACTTCAAAATCAAAACCAAACTTACTGAATGTTCTTTCGTTAACTAACTTCGTTGGAACTTGTGAGATTGGAGTTGAAGTAACAGTGATTGGTGCAACCAAAATGCCACTTGCCACATAATCTTTGCTGACACCGTCAATTAACTTGATGATCATTGAAACTGTGTCTTCGTCGTACTTAGGCCACTTTTGACCGTTTAAGTACTGTTGAATGACAAACTTAATTGAGTCGGTCACCATATTTACGTGAACAAACTGGTCAATATAGTTTCCGGCAAGTGCTTTACCAGAATTAGACATGTCCCAGTCAGCTTTATTAACAACAACTGAACCGTTAGCTTTCTCAATGGCTTCGTAGTCAGCTTCAGTGAAGTCAGCGTCTGGTTCCATTTGAGTTAAATTGCCAATGTGGCCAAAGTCAGTTGGAGCATTAATTGAGGCATAAGCAATCATTTGGACAGCTGGGTGCCGGTCAGAAGTTTCGACAATGGCACCAGTATTCCCTTGCTTTTCTTTTGAGTCAGATTGATAACCTTGAACGTGTGAACTCAACTTTTGTAAGTCAGAAATACTCTTAACTTGTGCATAGAGAGCAACACGTTGGTTGTCATACAAGAAGTCAGATAGAGTTTCTAAGTCACTTTCTGGGACAGTATTGTCTGCAGTAATGTAGTAGAAACCGTCAAAGATGTGTTGGCCAACTGCTTGCACGATTGGTGCAGAGGTATCAACTGTCTTTGATTCATCAGAACTACCGCTTCCACTAGTGGTTACATCTGATTGAATTAGTTGAGTGTTTGAATTTGGAACATAAGTTGAACCGTATTCAATAACTTCAATTGTTTCGTTGAAGTTTGGAACTTCCATAGCCGCCTTAGCGTTGGCATAGACTTCTGTGTTTTCTGGGTAGTCTTCTGCAAGGTCATCAATCGTGGCATAAGTTTTAGCTTTGTTAGTTGAACCTTTAGTCAGAATTGCGATTGCAGGCTTACCAGTTCCCTTAACCAGTTGCTGAATAGAAACGGTCAAGTGAACATTTGATGGGCGTTTGATAATATCGTTTACTGCCATCTTTAAAATCTCCTTTTTAATTTAGTTATTTGTGTCATCTTGAAAATCAGGTTGGATCATAAAAGTCATGGTTAAGCCATTCGAATATTGCCAGTCGATATTGAAGTAGACATCTGTATTGACCATGTCTTCGACTGTTTCGAGCGCTACGCCATGACTTAATAATTCATTTGCTGGTTTTTCCAAATAAAAAAGACGCCTGATCCAATCAGCCATCCCTAATGATTCTGTCTTTGTGTCAGACACACATTTAAGCTGGTAGACCAGTTCAAACGGTTTTGACATGTAATCGTTAAAGTACATCTGTTTATGTGCCACAACAGGGCTAAATGTGATGTATGGATAGCTGGGTTGGTCACCCGTCCTTTCTTCTGGAACAAAAGGGACGTCAGGTTCATATTTATGAATGACGTCTCCTAATAACTCTTCAAATTGTTGATAAATATTTTTAGAAATGAGAGTCACCGCCTCTCCTACGTTCGTTGTTAAACTTCAGCGAATAGATGTTGAGCCCGCCGGCTAAGTCCTGAGCAATACCTATCACTGTGTAGCGTTTTCCGCTATCAATCGTGACGTGGTCGCCTTTTTGAACGTCATTTAACTTGCTTACCCAGTACATGCTTCCAACTTCTAGCTCTCCACCAGTGATGGATTGAAAGTTGATGTTTGGATTACTTTGGTTAACTAAAGGTTCATTCACTTCAATGTCTGAACCATTTGCTCGTTCAACTTTAAGATGTTGAGCCAACATGTTCATGTTGAAAGCAAAGTTATTAAAGTTATGAAATTTCATCTACATCTCTCCTTTACTTCCAACTACATAAGTGATTGACCGGTAGAGTTTCCCTGAACTCATTAACGGATCATCGAAACCTTTGTTAGCTTGTGTTAATGGTGCGTTTTTTGGCGATTTGAAATCCAAGATAGTTTTTTGTAAGTCTTTAACCACTTGAACTCCAAGTCGGCGAAAGACTTCGTGTGGGTCAATCTCATCTTGATACATGAGATAGATAAGGTCTCGTAAGTCTTCATTCCACTTATCAATGTTCAAAGTGAAACAGTTTCTTAAAAATGGTCGAGCTGGAATCGTCACAGACTTCCTGAGAATGAACATCACACGAATTCCATTCGATTGACTCTTATCTTTAATGGCCAGAACGTTCTTGCCTTTTGGCTTGAACAGACCATCAATGTCTCGTGGCGACTTGCCAACCGTTTCTTTAGTTGGAATGCATAACCACTTGCCACCTTTAGGACTGATTGTCTTACCTTGCTCATTGACTAAAGCAATCATGGTCAAGTAACCATCATCACGTGGAACACCAACATACAGCTGATAGCCATTTAGCTTATCTGCATTCTCACGAAACTTATTGAGTTGATTGATTGCTTCTTGTGGTGTTACTTCATCTGCCATAGCATCACTCCGTTGTCACAGAGCCAAGACTGCCACCTGATCCAAACTGATTAACAATTTGTTCATAATGTTGTAAATAAGGATCGTTTTGTGTGTGGTCAGCAATTGTCTGTGAGTTGCCGAGTGTTGCGGCAGATGTCACGCCTCCAGAGCCCATGAACATATTGATGTAGATTAAATGACGAGTTAGCCAAGTAGTAGCAGTCTTTAACATGTCATCACTGACACCATCAGAAATAGCTATCTTATTAGCTTCACCAACCAGCTCATTGAACACAGCTTCAGAGATGTCATCTGCACAATCCATCAACCCAGTTACTTCTTCTTTGCTTGGCAGGTCTGCCATTTAAATCACATCCTTACTTACCTGAGCCTGAAGTTGATTTTGAGTCAGGAGTTGAAGTTGACTTTGAACTGTCTTTCTTAGTGTTAATCCCTTTAACAACGAAATCCGAGTCAACTTTGAATCCATACTCAACAAGTTGGATATTGCGTGGGTCACTAGCAACTTTGTAAAGCTTCTTATTTCCTGCAAGTAAATCATCTCTAAATCCTGTGAAACCATTTGACAACTGTGTCATATCTAAAGTGGTTCCTGAAATATGCATGGTTGCTAAGCGTTTTTGAATGATTGCTTGTTCTCCACCATTCTTGAATTCATCACGAGTAATCACGTTTCCATTTGCTGGAGTTGCTGTTGAGTATTGAACTGCACCATTTCCAAAGATGTAAGCAACAGTAGTGCCATTGCTTGGATCAACTGGAATAGAATCATCAAGAACAATCTTCATACCGTTGTAGCCCTCAAATGGAGCCCCACCATTACTTGGCTGGATAGTTTCAATCAAGTTTTGCTTTCTCATCTGACCATAAGCAGCTGAGTTAACCACGATTTGAGATAAGTTGTTTTGAATAACATCTCCCATGCGTGAAATAGCTGCAATAAAGTCGCCAGGGTTCAGATCTTTTTCACTACCGACGTTGTATGATTTAGCAGTCTTAATGTCATCGTTGTTGAAAGCAGTTTGAACTAACTTAATCAAACGTTTTTCATCGAGACGAGCCCACCAGTTTCCAAATTGCCCAGCGTATTGTTCCATTACTGGAGCTCCAGAAATAAGTTGTGAGTAGTCAGTTACGGCGTAAGCTTTAGCGTCAGCAAACTTAACTTCTTGTTCTTGGTCAGAACTAATACCCTCAGTAGTAATGTCAGTAGTATCATTCCAAACTTGTGCATCTCCACCTAAATCGCCAAGAGTCGGAATTGTGATCCCTAATCCAGGTTGTAATAGGCGACTACCTAAGTATTGGTCCGGTGTTAAAATACCGCTTCTTAAGAAACGGTCTGTTTCAGTTGATGAACGTTTTACCCAGTCTGCAAAGACAGTTGGATTCATCAAATCTGATAGTTGTGTAACTTTCTCAATTGCCATGAGTTAAATCTCCTTTGATAATTTTTTGTATAGTTCAGGGTCTTGGTCAGCTAAATCAGATTGTTCTTTCATGCTCATTCGTCTAAACTGGTCGGCTGTAATTCCCTGTGTTTCAATGTGGCCTCCGCCTTGTGGATTGGATTTCCCAGAAGTCTTGTGCTTGATTCCCTCATCAATGCCGATTTGGAAAGTTTTAGCGAACTCTTCCACGTTCTTTTGTCTAGTTGCTTCATCCGTCGATGAAAGGTATCCGGCAAAACTCTCTGGAATGTTCTTCTCTTTCAAAAGTGCACGGGTCTTAGTCAAAGCGTCTGCTTTATCAATCTCAGCCTGCTTTTTAGCGATGCTTTCTTTTTCAGCTTTTAAAGCATCTAGTTTGTCTTGATAATCAGCTTTAGCTTTGTCTTCAGCGCTCATTTGAGCTCGTTCCTCACCCTTTTTAAGAGCTTCTTTCCGTGCTTCATCAATCTTGGATTCAAGATCAGATTTCTGTTCTTCCAACTGCTTCGAATACTTGTCTTCATACTCTTTAGCTTTGTTGGACATTGCTTTGTCCATATCAGCTTGTGTGTACTTCTTTTCTTCGTCTGCCATAAGGTTTCCTCCTACTTTTTAAGTCCGTAGACTAGTAAGGTTTTAAGTTTCTCAACTCAGCAAAAAAGCCAGTTCTTTTAGGCCTGCTGACTAAAAAAGGCCATAAAAATAGCACTCAACAAAGTTAAGTGCTAATGATATTTATTTAATTTAATAAGCTACTTCAATTGCAATCAAAGTTAAACATATGGATCCTATTCCAGTACCAATAAACATAGATATGATTAATAATAAATTGCTACGTAGTATGGGCAAAATTCCAACTAAAAGCATTGGCATAAAGCTCATAACCATCGAAACAATAAATGTAACAAAAATTGTATCTACTAATTTTTGCTTACTGATTAATTTACGAATTGTTTTCATATTTAATTACCTCTTAATCAATTGATGTATCACTGGTTAGGTTACCGTCTTTATCACATGGTATTAACTGACACCGGCAATTAGGATGGCTATCACCTGGTATGTCAGGTGCCTGTTCAATTGGATACGGGTTGTCATCTGCCAATCCCTCACAAATCTCACAGACCTTTTCATCCTTTTGTGTTAGCAAATAAACATAGTCAACATCATTGTCTTTGAACGCTGCCATTGCTCCATCAGCATTGTTACTTGATGCTTCTGTACGAAATAACGTTTGAATTCCAGATACTTCTGTGTTGACAGCACTATTAATGTTTCCTGATTTCCTATCATCATTTTCACTCATGGTCTTAGTTAGATGTCTCATCTCTGACAAATTCAAACCAGTTTGCAAACTTGAATAAAGAACCTGTGTGGCTTTCGACATCATGGTTTGCGCATGGTTATTAAGTGAATTGAGGAAGTCTTGTTGCGTATGGTCGTTTGGATTCATAGTGTATTCGCTGCCACTGTTCCTCCAACGATAACCCTCAACGTACTCTTTGTTGAGCTTATCAACTGAATAATCAGCAACATTGTTCGTTGCAACTACAATTCCAGCACCAACTAATGCTCCCATCATGTCACGTTTAGACACTTGCGATTGTGCATACAATGCTCGTAATTGCTTGGTCAGATTATCGTTGTCTGACGAATTAGCCATGAGCGAATTGATAGCGTCATGGAATTGTTGAACATCCCATGTTGAAACGTCTTTGGATACCTGACCAACTGACAAATGATTGTCTTCGGCATAGTGGAAAAAGAACTCATTCAAATTACTGGCAACGATTGTCATTGCCTGGGAATAGAACCCAGCAATCTTATCAGCATTGTTGTTATCTTGTTGAACTAACTTCTCAATTCTTTTCTGTTCTTGTTTGATTGTTGCCAATGATCACACCACCTTAGTTGCTTTCTCCGCCACTTTGTCCAGTTTTATCTGGGTCTTCTTCTTTTAGTGGCTTAGGATTATTCCCCATGTTCTGTTGGAAGAGATTGTTATTGATGCTAGCCATTGGATTGTTCTTAGCTTGGTCAGCTTTCTGTTGGTCCATTCGTTCTTGCTCTTGTGATTGAGGAACACCAGTAACTGGATAAGCCATCTCTTGAAGTGTCTGTGTTGAGACAACACCTTGAGAAGCCAACGACTGCATTACATTTACAATTGCTTGGTTATTCTTAGGATTGTTTGGAGTGAACGTGATGGTAACGTCGTTAGCGTCCTCATCTTCATTGACTCCAGAGCTCGGTTGCATACCTAAATAGTTAATCAGTAAACGCAACCGGCGATGAATTCCACGAGCAAATAGTGAATCGGTAACTTCCATTTCCTGGTCCATTCCAAATAGCTTGTACGACATCGCTACACCAGAAGCATTACCAGCGAAGTTAGCGTCAGTTACATTTGGTGTGTTAGTGAACTGCATGATTTCATTAGCAATGTCCGTCCTGTGTTTGTCCCAGTCAGTCACATTCAAGTTCTTAGTGAGATACGTTGCAGTTGTTGGAACCGTCTGTGTGTTACCTGAAGCATCATGGAATTGGTAAGGCTTCATATACATCACGTTTGAGTGAGTATCCAATACCTGTTTTTCCATAATTGGTGTGTTCTTGTTGCCGAGTTTATCTTGAGATCGATTAGTATAGTTACCATTGTTGTCAATATAGACTTGATTACCATTCTCATCCAACATCGGCTCAGCTTTGCCACCTTGATTGCTGATAATACCTGAAATTAATAACTGGGCATTGTTGAAGTCTTCTTGGTTGTTGGCCATTCCTGACTCTGATTGGTCGTACTCGTCTATCTTATCCAGGACACGTTCATAAACTCCCATACGCTCTGGGTTGTTATCAAACTCAGTGATAGGAACTTGATGGAAGTATGTGTCTTCCACTTTAGTAAGAGTTAGGTCACCAGTGATATCTTGGCCAGCGTCATAATAGTAAACCTTGTTGTCGGTATAAACTTCAACCTGGAAGTTAATTTGTCCGGCAATTTGAATTTTGTAGTAACGAACGGCAAAGAGTTCAGTTGGTTCAACATCGGTCGACCAAACCACGAAACAACTGTTAGGGTCAATCGTTGTCAGATGAACTTCATTAGTTCCTTCTTTGATAAACATTAGCTCATAGGCTCTACCAGTCGTAAACATGTTAATGGCCATCAATCTGTTGTGATAAGGCTCGTTAATCTGTCTATTGAATTGAGCTACCGTGTTTAGTAATTCTTCGCCCTCGTCTTCATCAGCATTATCATCGTTGCTATCAAATCCATATTTGATTGGATTACCAAACTGATGTCCGATTCGTAGGTTAGTAATGTATGTGGCCCACGGATTAGCAATGCGATTGTCTGATTGGTTCTTATTACGCAACTCGCCTTGCCAGTGATGAATGTTGTTGTCGCCGTAGTAATATCGTTGCAACTCAAGGATACGATCCAACTGATTTGAGTAATGATCATTGACGTAGTAACGAACTAATGCCGAGAAGTTCTCAGAGTTTGGAGCGTCTTTGATTGCATCCCAGGTTGGTTCAGGAATTGAATATTGCACATTGGCATTCTGACCAAATCGTGTCCCGTCTAAACTGTGATTCTTTCCAAACACATCTGGTTGTCGCATGGTTCCATTAATATTTGACACGTTCTATACCCCCATTCTTGGCCGTCCGCCAATAAGTCCTTTGCTTTGTAGTAGTTCGTTTTGTTGTGTGATTGAGCCGTTGTCACGCTTGGATAGTTCTTGTTCACGCTTGTACCAGTTCTTGGTTGCAACTGCATAACGTAACGCGTCCATGCAATCGTCCATCCCATCTTTCTTGATTGGTTCGCCGGTTTTTTCATTCCAGGTGTATTGATAAATCTCCGTCTCAAAGTCCATTAGATTGTCTTTAACAGCCATAAACTTATTGTTATGGATAATGTCAGCTATCTCTTCTGTCCCAGTCATGCGTGCTTTATAAGCATTGATTGCTTTGATGTTAGCGTCTTGGAAACGTGCAACGTATTCTGGTCTAGCAGAATCACAATAGAATGGAATTGCTAAACCATATTGCTGTTGGATTTGTTTGGCCACTTCCATCCAGTATTCAATTTGCCGATGTTGATACGTCCATTCTTTAACGAGATAAGTGTTGCCATCTTCATCATCAGCCATTAATACGATTGAGCCTTTATGTTCAAAACCCCAGTCAAGGCCACAGTAATAACTCAACGTATGTTCTTGCTTAATCTTGTTGAACTGTTGAGCAGTAATCGTGTTGTCCTTTTCGTTGTAGTCTTGATAAACCAGACCCTCACCAGATACCCATAAGCCTTTAATTGCTCGGTCATAGAACATCCCACTTGGTGTCGTCTCTTTTAACGATTCAACATACTGTGGCGACAAGTTAGCGATGTTGTCGTCCAACGTGAACTTATTTGCGATGATAAACTTGCTGTCCGCTGCCTTATCAATGTAGTTAATTTTCAACCAATGCGTAGGAATATCAGGGTTTGTATCGCACACAATCCTGGCACCATCTGCTGAACAACGCTTCTGGATTTCATCAAACACTTCCTGATTAGCTTTGGAAGCTTCATTGATGTACGCACCGTATGAAGTCATACCTCTAATACTTCCAAGACCACGAATACTTCCTGTGTATGCTTGTCGTACTTGAACTGGTGGTAATCCAGGAAACTTAACATCAAATCCGTTAAACCGATTGAACTTAAACACCAAGCCAAATGTGTTAAACATTTCCATAATGATATTGGAATTAATCGACTTGGCGTCCACACCAGCTAGTATGTATTGAGGATGCGCAACCCCTTTGGATTGTGCAACCTCGGCTGCATGTCGCAACTCAAATAAAAACACAAAGTTGTCAACAAACGTTTTACCAGCACGAACCGCACCGTAATTAATCATCAACGTCCAATAAGGATTGTTGATTTCCTGATCAATAACTTCCTGCTGCTTTGGAGTGAATAGATTATTCAGATTTACCTTTGTCATCTTCTTCAGCTCCTTTAGCTATTGTGTTAAGCAGTTTGTCTAGTACACTTGTCTCATTATCTTTACCGTCATTGCTGTTAGCAAAGAACTTGTACAAACGTTCTCGTGCTTTCTCTGGGTCTTTGAGTTCAACCTTGAGTCCGTCACGACCCTTAGTAATTGATTTAACCAAGGACATGTCGACCTTATCTTTATCAGTTAAATAGAAGTCTGTAGTGTGATAGTAGATAGGATTATCGTCAGCATCTAATACAGGTGAATCTGCTGCATCAGTTGCCAACATCTTGGTTGTCTTCCAATTAATGTAGTCATCAAGGTTTCCAAATGCTTGTTTAGCGTCGGCTTTGATCAAGTCAGTGATTTCGAGTTGCAATTCATTTGATGTTTGCTTCTTTAATCTTGTGATATAAGCCTTAACGTTAGCATTCGTAAGCAGTCTCGAACCATTTACAACAGCAGTATCACGATTAGTGTTATATGCTTTCATGTACGCCCACGTTGCGTTAAATCTTTGAAGATAGTACATGCAAAATAATTCTTGCTTGTCATTCAGTCCATCAGATTTCACAGGTTCACGAGTTGCAACCTTTTCTGTTCTGGTTGCACCTTTTTTGGTTGCGTTGCGTTTATTTTGCAACGGTTGCGTTAGCCGTTTGTCCTCGTCCCAGTGTTCACGTGACTTCCACGACTTTACAGTCCCATATGCAACCCCATATTTGGTTGCAATTTTCTTTAATGAAATACCAGCTAAGTAATCAGCTTTGGCATCGTCTCTCTTAGACACTTACATCAACCGTCCCTCCTATCGTTGGATTTATGTTGCTTTTGTTTTCTTTGTTTCCCTTTAGCTTCGCGGTCCAGACGTTGAATTAACTCAAACTCAGTCTTGCACGAATATGTAATTCCCTTATGTGTATACAAATAATTCACTCCATAAAAAAAGAGTTGGAAACTCCATGTTCCAACTCTTTGCGATTTCGCTACTGCTAATTATGAAATAAGCTCTTGGATCAACAAGTACGTAAGTAAATAAACAAATTAATTATTCGAAAGGAGAATTAGCAGTAACGCAGTAGATGCAGATTTCTCTGCAAAGGCAAGTGTCCGGATTCGAACCAGACTATTCTTTGAGGTTTTCCATGTCGCCCATACTTGCCCGAGGTAAAAAACAATTTGAAAGCCATATCCAATTTCTGGACAATACCAATATATAACGTTTAGCTCCGCTTATGGTTCACTTTTTGTCCCCTCTTTGTACACATTTAGTTCACATTTCCTCCGCTTTTAGTTCACAAATAGTTCACTCTGAAATTTATTTGTAGGAAATCAGAGAATAAACTTCATCATCATTTCTAAATGGTAATGGCGGACAGACTTGAGCAAACGCTAGTAACGCTTCATTTTTAACCTGGTAAAATCTTGTCTTACTCAAACATAACTGTGACATTAAAAATTCATCTGGATACTGTCTTGTTATGTAAGAGTTGTTTAGAATATCTCGGTATCGTTCATCTGTTAGAAATTCAATTGCTTTCCGGCAATACTCACAATACAAACTAGCGTCGATATGTTCTAATATGCGATTTTCTTGCGAATTAGTAGTTGATTGTGCTTTTGGCATGTCTGAAATGATTGGTGAGCCAAGGGATGCGACCTTTTGACTTAATTCTCTGTTGTGCCAATACGTGTATTTCTCTAAAGCCATTTTTGCATTTGCGATCGTCTGTTCTTTATTTAGAAATGTGAAGTGAGACATAAGCAGAACTCCTTTTCGTGTGATATACTATAGAAGTTCTGTAATACGAACGTACGTTTTTCGATGAATAGAGAAAGTGGGCTTTAGGGATATGGTCTGCTTTTTTTGTTTGGTCTAAAATTCTTTTATTTCTTGTGCGTATGGCCGGTAAACTTCTGGGACCTCTGTATCAATCTGCTTTTTTGTAAATTCATCAGCCCAAGTGTTTTCTACGCATTCCCACTTCTGTTTATCTCCCTTTCTTAAATAAAGACTGTGTCCTTTCGAATTGGAAATAACTGGAAGTTTAACTACATATTTTGTTGGCTTAATCTTGAATCCATTGACTAAAGCGATTAACAATTTTGATTGATATTTGTTTAAATCCTTAAACATAGGATTGTCTAACGACATGCGAGTGATATCTCGTTTCATTGTTACAGCGACATCTAATTTATCGTCTGATCCGGTTTCCTCAACTGTCTTTCTAACTTCCTCATTTAACCAAGTTGCTTGACCAGCAGTTAGCTCTGGTACATTTTCTTCCTTGTTATCTGGAACTTTGCTAAATAAAATGTTAGTCATTACCAGCACTCCTTATTTTTGAATTTTGAAATGATTTGATGATTAGTGGCCATAAATTGACCATCAACCAATTCAACATCAATGTTTCCAACTACTTTCAATGATTCTTTATCAATATTTCCATAAAACTTTTTTGCTTCGCCGTTCATTTCTTGGACGGCTTTTTCAATCGGCTCGAATTTACCCATCATCAATCACCAACTCTTTTGGAATTTTAAACTTACGATACATTTCTGGCACTTTATCTAATTCATCATCAGTAAACGTAATTTTGGTGTCAGTAAAACTTGGCCTTGCTTGAAACTTATCTAATTTATATGAATCATATGCTGACAAATACATTTGGCTTCCATGGTCAATAATATTTGGCATAGGAATTACATATTCTTGATTATCAAATGTATAGCCATCCTTTACCGCTCCTAAAATTAATCGAACATGCTCACATAAATCTAAAAATAACCATTCAAACACTTGTTTGTCTGATTTATCTAATTCAGACTTATCAGCAAATAACAGTTCACCAAGCGCCGCACAATGATAATTTTTATTTCTTTCAATCCAACCTGCGACAAATTGTGGTATCTTTACCTTTTCTTTTTCCATAATCTAAAATCTCCTTTGTTTGTGTTCGGAACTAATTACGCAAGTTTTAGATTATTTGTTTTTTATTTTTCGATATCTTCTTTTTTAATGAAAGTACCGTGGTCAGTCTTGCCTGTACGATCCTTAATCACGTTGTAAGAAGCTGAAATTAAATCCTCAATATTCCAACCATTCTGTTGAGCAATGATTGTAATTACTATATAGATATCGCCCAAAGCGTCTTTTAAGTCATCTGTGTGTTTCTTGTTGTGAGCTTCAGCTAACTCGCCAGATTCTTCCATGAGCTTGATAACTTGCTTATCGGTCTTTTTATCTAAACCATGTTGGACCGCCCATTCTCTGATTTTTTCTGTTGCATTTTGCTGTTTTTTCAATTCTTGCTCTCTCCAATACAACTCTTTTTCTCTATGACGTATACTTTCTTCTTTTTCATAATGAATCTGGTTGCTATCTTTCATCTGTTTTCTAAGTCGTTTTTTATTTATTTTCATATGTTTCCCCTCAACCAACGAATTTAAACATTGTGATTTGACACTCTCTATTTCATCAAAACTAATCATTTATAGTTTCCTTCCACACATCGGACAGTAATTTATATCAGCAAATGGATGGTTCTCTAAATACGAACCTGCTGAAACATCTATACACAAATAGTATTTTTTATAGTTTTTGTTACTGCCAATATATAAAATCGTTGAAATGTCAGATGGATCGTTATCTTCATCAATTTCAATTAAGCTCTTTTGTTCATGCTGACAGTAGTGGCAATTCTTTTGTTCTTTAGTCATTTGTATAAATTCCTTCCACATTTAGGGCAATAATAAGCTTCAGTCATAATAGCTTTGTCTCCATATTTCCAATAAAACAGTTTCCATTTATGGTCTGAATCATAATTTAAACCTAATGCTCTATTTTGCTTATCGTGATACATAAATTTCCCAATACCTGTACAATAAGGGCACTCTTTTTGTTGTTCAGTCATTGCGCGTCAACCTCTTTCGCATACTTTTGATAATCTTTTGGCATTTCTTGAATTTCATCTAATGAAAAGATTGCATAATCATGTTTGCTAGCCTCTGAATCGCTAATAAAATAGCAAAAAGCATAACATCCACTATGTCTATCTGATCGAAATACTGTGACGTAAGCAACTGGTAATTGATATAAATTAACATCTGGTAGTGGAACTACATACTTTTTCATTTAATTAACCTCAACTGCCATTTCTTGATATGGTTTTGGTAAATCTTTTAATTCTTCCTCGCTAAAAATTGCCTCATCATGATTTTCTACTTCACTAAGATCATAAAGTCGTTCTCCATATTGTTGAGCCTCATATTGTTCAACCGCATATGGACCATTTAAGTAATAACTTCCTTCTGGAACTTTAGTTAAAAATGAATTCATATAAATGGGGATATAACTATCCATATTTCTACTTGTTACATAAGTAGTATCAAGTAAAGGAATTGCATACTTCTTTTGTTTAGTCATTCTTATGTTTTGCTCTCATTTCTTTTACATAACCAACTAACTCGTCTTCCATTTCGTTAGCTTCTTTTTCAGTGATTGGAAATCCTTTTTCGTTAAAGTGCATAAACACACCTGGAATCTTTTTATGAATTCGTTTAACAAATTCCTCATAACTTACTGTTTTATCGTTCATTCATTCTCACCACCCATGACTAGATACATCCTCACTAATTAAAAATGCTAAGTCGCCTAAATCTTCAATTTTAAAATCGCTATCCTTCTTTTTCTGGTAATCAACTTGTTTATAATCATCTAAATTAACTTGTTTAGAAAAATCAGTTTGGAAAAATGAGTCTAAAGATTCTAAAACATCTTTTATCATTTCCTTATTGTCTTCATACTCTTGTTTAACCTCTTCATGGATAGCTTTATCGATAGCTTTGTCATACTTATCAGAATTTTGCATGATTTCCTGTTCTTTGCCTAAATTTCTATTCATGTAAAAGCACATTTCAATCATCTCGTTTTCTTTGGATGGCCTGAATATAAACGCCCTTTAAATCCATGTTCGTCAAATAAATCAGACATATCTATTTCTTGGTGCATATCACGTTGTTTTGTTTTTTTAATACTGCTATACAACAACATCATTGATGCAATTGCACAACCAACGCTAATACCGGCACAAAACCAGCTGATACAAATTGGAATTAAATTAGTCAATGTAAACCTCCTGAGCTAAAAGCTGATTATACGGTGAAAATTGTTCAACTTCTGATTCAGTGAAAATAAATTGTTCTTTATACCTGCTAGGGGACAAAATACCTAGTTCTTGTGGATGAAGTATTGATTCTTTGTTGCTCATTGCAACACCTATCCACGTTTTCCCCCAGTAAGGGCTAGTTGTTTTCACTAAATAGTACTGGTATTCACCATCTTCAGTATCTGGGATTGGAATAATGTATCTTCTTTGCTTCCCATTTTTCTTACATTCCGATCTTGACTTAATTAAAATCAATCTATCTAATAAACAATTATTTAGTTTTAATTTGCTTTCAATTCTTTCTAAACGCTCATCTGTTTTCTTATTTTTCATATTTTCTGATTGTTCCCTCTGGTGCCTGCCCCTCTCTAAAATCTTTAGGTACTCCTCGTGTGTCTCATGTAGTAGTTGAAAATTTTCATCCATTGATTTGTCTAATTTTTTCATTGATTCTTCCTGTGATATTTTCTCTTTAGACTTTTTCATCTTTTGCCTCCATATAATCAATTAATCGATTCAAATAATCACGCGCTTTTTTCAAATCTTGAATCGGTGTTCCTTTATCCTCGAATCGAACAATATACTTCATGATATTTCCAACCATGAATCCAATGAACTTATCTTTTGGCAAGATATCTGACATATGAGTGATTAGATCATATTTCCCATGCTTATAACGGTTCATCATTTCTCTCCTGTTCGTCTAATCGTTTGTTACTCGTCAATTTAAGCTGTCTGATTAACTCATCATCCAATTTAATCGGCTTGATTTGGAACTGTCTGGCAAAGTCAGCAATTCCCATTGAATGCCGTAAATTGTGATGCTTTCTACAAAGTGACCACACATACATCCCTCGTTGATCAATCTTGTATCTGTTTCGGCCCATTCCAACTGCCTTAAAGTGGTCAATGTCAGCTCCCGGCTTTCCACAGATAATGCAATCACGATGTAAAACACACTTTCGGACGAGACCATAATTACCTTGGATTTCATCAAAACACTTCGTTTTAAACGGCACATCTTCATCAATAAAGTAACCAATAATGAAGTCGATAAACTTCTTTGCTAGTGTCACAGAACAGTCAGCCATTGAAAAGTATTGCGGTTCTTTCATGGTCTCAATGAACTCATACTTTAGAAAAGCTTCAGACTCTGGTTTTAAGAATCCTGTGTACTCAGAAAAGTCGCCAATCAATCCAAATATCTTTTTTCGCTGGTCTGGAGTTATATGGCGTCCATCAGCAATATCAATCTCCACAATTGGCTGGCGTCCATCTGAGAAACGTTTTATCTTTTCCATGTCTAATTGTTCGTCAACATTTAAAACGAGATGTGAGCCTTTAATATGCTCTAATTTTGCATACATACTATTTGCCAGCTCCAATCCAACCAACAATGCCAAATATTGCAACTAAGATCAGAATTACCCACCATAGTTTCAGAGCAAACAGAATAACAAACCAGAAAATTATCAGAAAGAACAACCAACTGCAGCAGTCAGAATCCAAAAACCAGCAACCTAAAATTAATAATAAAATCAAAATTGTAACTAGCCACATGTTGGCCAACCTCCCTACATTTCCTTTTCTGTAAATGCGTGTCTCTTATAGTCATATCTGGCAATTGTGACTGGTATCTTGTACAGATATTCAAACATTGCCATTCTTAAGCTAGCGTCTGCCGTGATTTTGCTACCTTTAACGTCTACTACCTTGACTAATCGTTTTGTATTGTCGTAAATACAAAAATCTGGTGTGTAATAACGTCTTGAATGCCGCTTATTGTTTAGCTTGAATTTTGGCACAATCTCAAATCTTTCATGAAAGCTAATCGGGCATTGTTTGTTCTTCAATTCTTGCCGGTAGTATTGATACTCAGCTTTACTATCAAACTTGATACCGTCCGCTATGACTTTTTTCGCATGATATTTATTCAACGACCAAATCATCCTTTAAGAACTTATTAATAAAATATTGTTGTCCTTTACCAGTGACTTTGGTTGTTTTGGAAACAACAGTATTATTTGCATGCATAACTAACGTTTCCTTAACTTGGAACAATCCTTTATCCACTGATTTTTGAGTTGGCATGTTGTAGTCGGTTCCTTTACGTTTGATTAAGTATCCATTATTTCTTAGATATTGGAATAAACGGTTTTGCCCCATTTGAACGCCATTTTGACGAAGCAATTTAGCAAGTTCTCCAACCAAAATGCTAGTCTTGCTAGCGGTGACAGCATCAGCAAATAACGCTTTTGGCTGCATGGTTTCAATTTGTTTAGCTTGATTAGCTGCTAATTGAAGTGCGTCTCCCATATTTTGAGGAATATCGAAACCACCGTACTTTTTAATTCTGTCTTCCATCTGGTTGAATGCCTTAATATATTCTGCTTTGAATTTCAGAGCCTTTTTGCCATTAAAACCAAAGGCAAGCATTGTAAATCCATCGCGATTCATAAAATAAATTGGTCTATCTCTGCCATAATTATCTTTAACTGTGGACCTAGTAAACATCTCCTCAAAAGTGAGGACATCTTTTTCGAGATTTTGAACATCTCTAAGCACATTATCGTGACGTTTGCCAAATACTTCAGCTACTTTTAAACTAGTTGTTACTGCGTGTTTATCTTTCATGATTACTAAATCATTCATTTTTGTTACGCTCCTTTGCTTGTTTTAGTTTCTTGATTTTCAACATAACGTTGATAATGTGCTACCCAATTGTTTTTCGCTCGTCTTCTCATAACTCGCAACGCTTCTTCGTTTTGTTGATGTTCTTGTAGATTTTCGTAGAAAACACCGCCGTTTTTTAACGGTTTAACAAGTATTACTGATTCGTTTTTCAAAATAACCTCGCTCTATAATCTTTTGTGTCCTTGAATTTAATTATTTTATCTTGACTGCCTTTCATCACTCTCGAAACTACTTTGTCGTTATAGATGTGTAGCATTTGCTCTCCGGACAAATTAGTTGTGATAATAGTTCGATTGCGATGATTCAAAATTGCGTATAAAACATTTTGAGCCCAATTAGATGCTTCGCTGTCCCTCGTTTGAAAAGTTGCTTCACTACCTAAATCATCTAAAACTAAGAGATCCACTCCACTTAGTAGTGAAACCATTGACGCTTCTTGATAAGGACTTGTTTTATCGTGAAAGCTACCTTTGATACGTCTAAGCAATTCGTTAAAATCCACAAACAAACAACTCTGCATTGGCTCAGCATGATTATTTACATACTTTAGAATTGAATAAGCTAAATGAGATTTCCCAACTCCAGCTTTGCCAGAAATGATTGCATTACCTTTATTATTTTTATCGGTATAATAAGTTGCTAACTTTTCTGCTAGCTGCTTATTATTCTTCGTTTCTGAATTACGTTCTTGATAGTCGTTGAAACTTACCCTTTTTAAGTCCGGATCGTCCATAATTGAAGAACGTTTAAGCATGTTATAAGTGCTTCGACGCTTTACTGTTTTTCGAAGTTCTTCCATATGCTTATGCTCACGTTCTTTGGTGCACTTCCAACAACTTTTATGACCCTTAAATTCTTTAAGTTGAACGTCCGGATGAATTGAGCAAGTTTCTTCCAACGTTTTTAAGTCTTTACTTAAAAATCTAAGGTCAGAAGTCAAGGTTCCTTTCCTCCAATTCTTCTTGTGTTATTGTCTTGTGTTGCTTTTTATTACTATTTTGGAAATGTCGATGTTTGAAATTATCCTCAGCCGTCTTAGCCTGTTGAACAGTATTAATGTTGTTTTTGCGATAACTTCTAAAAATGCTATCCATATAAGAACATGCAGCGTTATTACTGACGTTTCTCTGAGCAGTTATCTTAATGACATAGTTGACTAAGTCATTGCCAAATTCTTTAGACCATTCACTTAAATTCTCAATAACTGCATTTCGTGGAACTCCAAAATAGTTTTGAAACGAATTAATTGGCTTCAGTTCTTCTCGCTCTACTTCTTCTTTAGTTTTTGTTTTATTAGTACTTGTTTTATTAGTACTTGTTAGTGTGCGATTTTCCGATGTCGGGTTTTCCGATGTCGGATTACCCGATGTCCGATAATCGAACATCGGTGTATCAGATAATTCCCAAAATGGATCACCAAAATTACCTTGTTTATTTCTCAATTGTGACCGTCTTAAATATCCATACTTTTCAAGTTCTTCTAGTCCTTTCCTTAATGAAGCTCTTCCATCAATGGAATGGTTCATCACTTCGGTTTCATAAAACTTCCAAGTATCTTTTTGTGCCCACACGTACATAAATATTCCACGTGCTTTCCAACTTAAGCGTTCATCTTGAATTATTTGATTATCTGCAATAGTAAAATGCTCTTTATGATGTCTAACAACTTTTACCATGTTTAATCACCTCTTTATAGACGCCACAATTTACCATCATTAATTGTTAAGTGTTCAATTGCCCCAATTTTGAAATCTTTATAATTTTTAATTGAAATTAAATTTTTATCTACTAAGCTATCCATAGTTTCTTTTATTTCATCTAAAGTTAAAAACGGAAGCAATAGTTGAAGATGCTCATAATTTTCTGCTAGATGAAGTTCATTTCTACCAGCAATACGTCCTTCTTTTTCTGCTTCTACCCATTCTTCATCTGGTTCTCCAACTAAATTCATTCGTTCATATAATTTTTGGAGAATAATCGTTTCTTTTAATCCAATTTCAGTAGCTAATTTTTTAGGAATTAAAATGGGTGTTTCATTAATCAATGGAAATTTTGGGAAATACATATTATTACCTCCTAATACAATTCAATTGAGTCAATTGGTGTCACAGTACTTAGCTTCTTATTCATTCGACAGTAATCGCAATGTTCACATGCAATTGGTTTTTCAGTACCATTGATCACATTTGCAATATGCTGCTGTTTCTCTTTTAATTCGTCCATTTCTGTATCCATCATGAATTGTGGAATTGAAAAGATGGCTTTGTCTGGTTCTTGTTGTTTAGAAACAGCAATGATATAAGGAGTGGACTCAATACCAAATGTTTGTTTAATCAACTCTTGGTAAATTGCCATTTGCAAAATATATCCACGACTTTCTGCAAAATTCTCAGGAATATGTCGTTCAGCATTCCAGTGTTTTTTGTGGAAATCATCAACAGTTTTCAAATCAAAGAACATGTTTTTATCAGGAGACAAGCAATCAAGTTTCCCCATCCATTGAATGCCGTCAATTTTTCCGGTTACAATAACTTCTTTTTTTCCTTGATAAATCAATGGAAACTTAGGGTCATTTTCAAGTGCTTCAATCATCTTATTGGCGTCTTTGTAATCTTTTTTAATTCCCTTTTCAGGGTTGCCATACTTATACAATTGCTTTTTATGCTCATCTAAAAACGCCTGATGTGATTCTTTACTTTCAAAATAAGAATGGAGATAATTGCCAACCAATAAGGGTGTTTCATCCCTTTTGGGTGCATACAATCCTTTAAGTTGTGCTAAAGCAGAAGATTCACATTGTAAGAAATTCCAGTAAACCGATTTTGACAAGTAATGCCAGTTAGCTTCAGAACTATAGTAATTACTTTTTGTCAGGTCGAAGGTCGTCGAGTTGTCCAAAGAGTTGCTCTTGTTGCTGTTCATTGAGTTCTTTACTGCTTCCGTCATCACTTGTCACATCCCTTTCTGGTTTCTTAGGTTTTTCTGATTGTGCTTTTGATTCGTCAACATCTCTGTTATCTTCATCAAATGGAGTTTCTGGGAATTCATCAGAGTTTTTGTTGTTTGTAACATCTTGTGGTTCTTGTTTTTTAGAATTATCAGAAATTAAATCATCCACACTAGTAGCAGTTTCTTCTTCAGCATTTACAGTTCTAGGTTTCAAATTAGCTTCTGGATCGCCTTGTTCTTCCTCTGTATAAAGTGATCCAAGATTTTCTGGGAACGCTTCACGCAAAGCATTAACAATTGCAGTCTTCCTAATCATATTCAGTGGCATTTGTTTCCAAGTAGCCTGACCCTTTGAGAACTCATCAAGTGAAATTTCAACGCTAATTGGAACCTTACGATCATCTCTATAAACCTTTGCCCAACCACCAATTAATGTATCCTTTGGAAGTTTGATAGCACCATTTAATTTAACAATTTCATCGCCGCGTTGAACGATGATTCCAGCTTCAAATCCTTGGAAATGAGGATCAGCATTAGCTCTTTTCATAAATGCTTCCTTTGAAGTAATAATCTGTGCTGGTCGACCTCTGAACTTAACCAAATAAGCCTCATTCAAGAATGGGTTTAATCCTTGAAATTTACATAGCTGTAAGAAATTAACAACTTCTTGATTAGTTACTTCAGCATTACCTGATACTAGATATTCTTTAACCATATTCCCTGATAATTTAACGTTTTTGCCGTTTGCTTCATATTCAATTGGTTTTGTCATTGCTGTGTTTTCGTTTGCCATTTTCTAGTCCTCCCAAGTTGTTAGTGCTGGATGAATTGCATTGATAATGCTTTGTTTGCGTTTATCCTCATCAGTAAATAATTGTTGTAGTACTTTTTGATCATCGACAGTCCTACTAGAAATATTTGCTTGAATATCGCTAAGTTGACTAAAACTATCGAATAAACGTTGATTTGAACTGATTAATTGTTTTCTTTGTTTTAATAATTGATTTATTCTTCTCATTATTTTTACCTCTCTATTCAAAATACTTGTCTTTGTGGTCATGGAGTTCTTTTGCACAATATCCAATAACCATTCCAATAATTAATGTGAGAAGTAAAAATAATCCTTGTGTTTCTGTAAAACTAATCATGTCTAATTCCTCCTATTTCATAGTCCGTTGAATTAACTGGCCATCACTGGTAGAATTAAACCGTTGGATGTTTAATAGAACCAATTTGTTAAGACCTGTCGAGCTGTTACTCGATTGGTCTTTTTTTGTGTCTTTATTAGTCATCTGATTTCATCTCCTCGCTAGCTATATATTCATCCATACAACTTTTGATAAGTTCGGTGGTGTTTGCTCCAGCAACTGGTTTGACTACTTCAAATAATGCATGCATTAATCCATTTGCTGATTTAGCAACTTCATCCATTCCAACAATATTTGCTTGAAATGAAGTTTTTTGATCTCCAACAATAAGCTTCAAAATTGTTTTTTTATTTTCTTCTTCCATTTCATTTACCTCATTAAATTTCAAATCCTTGGTTTCTTTCGGCCTCAATCATGTTGCTTTCAATTTCTAGATATTCTTCAGCATCGCTTGGGACAACTTCAAATTGATAATTCTTGTATGAATATCTGGCTGTCCCAGACGCTAATACCTTAGTTTTGCTTGAAAGCTTAACAATAGGCTTACTTACATCACTAATCAGTACCTTTATCTCGTCTGATTCAGTATTACTTGGATAACTACCATTCGACCAAAGAGTCCAATCAACGGTTTCGGTAAGTTGGTTTCGTAAATCTTCACTTTTAATGTTTTGCAGTTCGCATACTCTCAATTGATCGCCTCCTTATAAGTCACTGTGTGATTTGTAATCCACTCATCAACACCCTTACGCGGATATACATATTTGTTTCCTCGTGGAATTACTGGAAAATCCGGTTGGTAAATGTAGTATTTTTTGAGTGTATTAACGTCACAACACAGATATTTTGCTAATTCTTTTTGGTTAAACATTCCCTGCTTGATTTGCTGATTTTTAATGATTGAATCAGCAATTTTGAAGAGAACACTTTTAATTGTTTCTTCAATCATTCTTGCCCATCTCCTTTGTTGGTACACTTTTGTTACCATTAAGAGCAAAAAAAATATCACTAATTTTCAAGCCTAAACCATCAGCAATTTTTTTAGCTGTCGGTGGATATGGATTATGTTTTCCAGATAGGATGCTTTTTAAATTTGCATCACTAATTTTATTCTTTTTTGCAAATCCATTAATTGAATAACCATTCATTGCAATTGCTTCTTTTATCTTTTCTGGATCTTTTAATTTTAATAACATTTCTTAACCTCCCTTCAACATCTATAACTATAAAACATTTGGTATACAAATGCAACCATTTTTGGTATCTTTTTGATATTTTTTGGTATCTTTTTTCAACTTTATTGATAAAATACAGTTAAAGGAAGGTTACTCATGAATACTAATAGTGTAGATTTTGGAAAAGAACTAGCCAAAATCAGAAAAGAAAAAGGATATTCAATTAGACAAGTAGCTTTACAAGCGGGAATGTCCCATCCATACATTTCACAGGTCGAACATGGAAAAAGAAATATCCCTAAACCATCAACTTTAAAAAAGCTAGCTAAAGGTTTACGTATTTCAGATGAACAAATTTTTCAGTTAGCAGGACTAAAAGAATTGCTGCCTGCTAATGCAATAAAATTCGAAAATAATATGGTAGACGTACCAGTATTAGGAGAGATAGCTTGTGGTGATCCTATTTTAGCTCAGGAAAATATAGAGGGTTATAGAGCGACATCAATAAACTCATTACCTTATGGTGACAATTTTTGGCTAAAATGTAGGGGAGACTCAATGGAACCTAAAATTCCAGATGGTGCATATGTACTTATACATGTTCAATCTACAGTTGAAACTGGCGATATTGCAGCTGTTCTTGTTGATGATGAGACTAACGCTACACTTAAAAAAATTGTTAACCAAGAACATGAAACGATCTTAATGCCAATTAATCAAAAATATACCCCTATCGTCATTAACAAAAGCAATCCTGGTAAAATAATTGGAAAAGCAATTCAAATAACGATAGATTTATAAACTTTTTTAATATAAAAATAAAGGGAGATTTTATGAAAAAAAGTATTTTTTTATCAGCAGCCATACTAGTAGCATTATCTTTATCGTCTTGTTCATCTAAAACAAACAAAAACGAACATAAAAGTAGTAAGCCCAAAACTGAGAAAAAAGTTAAAAAGAATAAACAAGCAAACAATAAAAATAACAAAGAAAATAATAGTAGCAAAAAGACTAGTCAAGAGAGCCACACAAGTGTTAGTTCTAACAGTTCTTCATATACAAATACGCAACAGACAACTAACTCTCAGCAAACTACATCCCCTAACCAATCAAGTACATCTCAACCTGCTGTGTCTAACCAAACGAATAACCCTAACCAACAATCTGTTACCAGCCAGTCAGATAATTCTAACGTTGATCAGGACCAAGACCAAGCACCAGGAAATAATCCAGATGGAAGCCCAGATTCTTGGGTACAAGGTCAAATTGATTGGGCCAATTCTCATCCAAATGGATAGATAGTCCAACATTAATGGCCATAAAAACTGATACATAAGGAGAAACAAGCAATGGAAGAACTAGCGAGTTTAAAAGGAACTAACGGGCAATTGACAGTATATGATGATTATCTAATCATAAGTCGCAATGGTATATCTGCAATCAGCGCTCAAGGAACTCAAAAAGATAGAACTATCTATTTAGATGATATTCAATCAATAAACTACCAAAAGCCTACTCTATATCGAAACGGGTATCTTCAAATAATATTGGATCCTAAAATGGCTCACAATCAAACAACTTCTAAAATAGGATTTACTAATTCGCAAGCTCTTAAAGATCCAAATTCAATTGTTCTTAGAGCATTCAAAAAGAAAACAATAACAGATAGTGAAAATGTTTATAAAATAATTTCCGATAAACTAAAAGAAATTGAAAAAAATCCTAGTAATAAGACACACGGTCCATCATCGACAGGAAACGAGATAAAAATACTTAATCTGTCTATTAACAGAGACGATGAAGAAATTACAAAAAAAGCTACGATGCTTTCACCTAGTGAGTCTTATAAATTTAAGGACATCGTCAGTTATAAAATAAATCAACGTGGAAACAACGAAACAAAGCATCATGGAATAACACGAGCAATTGTTGGTGGAACTCTAATGGGTGGAGTTGGTGCAATTGTTGGAGCTATGACCGGTGGAAAGACTTATGAAGTCGTAAATTATTTGTCAGTGAATATTAATTTTAAAAACGATCAAACATGGGAAATTAAATTTATAACCACTAAAACAAAAGCTAATTCTTTGACTTATTCCAATTCAATTAAGCAATGTAATAAGCTCTGTGCCATTTTAGATGAAATTTTAAAAGATAACGACAACTCAAATACTACTTCAGATATTGACTCTGCTGATGAAATAAAGAAATACAAACAATTGGCTGATGAAGGAACTATCACTAGCGAGGAATTTGAAGCAAAGAAAAAGCAGCTTTTAGGATTATAAAAACAAAAAGCATCCCTACCGTGCGTGGTAGAGATGCTTAACCAGAGGATTTGAATATAAGAAAATTGGTAAAAGTAAACTCTACAATTTGTGGAGCTTATTTTTAACCATTATATCGAACATATGTTCAGAGGTAAATAATAATGGCAACTTTTCAAAAACGTGGAGAAAAATGGCGTGCAAGAGTCTACTATCAAGACCAAATGCATAAAAGACATGCGGCAAGTAAGACGTTTAAAACTAAACGTGAGGCTCAGAAATGGGCAACTGATCAAGAAAGTAATTTGAATAACGACCAATTCATTGAGAAAAGCAATCAAACTTTAGTTGAGTATTTTGATGATTGGTACAAAACTTTTAAAGAGCCGTCTTCATCAAAAGCAACCAAAAGACGTTATTTGGCCACTGAGAGATATTTGCAACGATACTGGAAAGATACCCCACTGCAAAAAATAAGTTATTTCTCGTACCAAAAATTCATCAATGAAATGGGTAAAAATCAAAGCATTAACTCTGTCCGGAAAATCCATCGACAAACTAGAACAGCAATTACACGTGCTGTGCAAATTCATTTAATCAATGAGAATTTTACAGATGGAATCGAATTAAGTGGTCGTCCGGAAAAAGATAGTTCAATGAAATATCTTGAAGCGGAAGACATGGAAAAGCTACTAGATTATTGCTTGAATTTTAGAAATATTGAAGATGTTTCAAAGGCTATGGTAGCAACTGCCCTATTAACAGGATTAAGGTATGAAGAAATAATTGGCTTAACATGGGACAATATCAATTGGAATGATCAGACACTAACGGTTAATAAATCATACAGTCAAGTTGATAAGGAATTTCAAAAAACCAAAAACGCTAGTTCAATGCGTACTATCAAAATTAACAACTCATTGATTGACTTATTTAAAAAAGATAAAAAAGTCCAAAATGAATTCTTGTTGAGAAATCATTTGAAAAATAAAAACAATTTTGTTTTCCTTGGACGCATGAATAATTTTATTTCTAATTCGAGTATTAATAAATCTATGAAATACTATGCAAAAAAATTAGGCATTAAACGAGTATCTTTTCACGGACTGAGACATACCCATGCAAGTTATCTTTTAAGTCAAAATGTTTCAATCCAATATGTATCCAAACGACTTGGCCATAAAAACATTGGAATTACCCAAGATGTTTACGCACATCTCCTCAAAACTAAGGAGAACGATGAAGCAGAGAAAACGCAGAAATTACTCGATAAAATCAACTAAAGAGACCAAATGGAGACCAATACAAAATAAAAAGCCTCTAAACCAATGTTTAGAAGCTTATATCAATTACCCGTATG
>NZ_JBWXUV010000062.1:0-309 GCF_059901435.1 Fructilactobacillus sp. X2R1C1
GAGTTTTGTTGCTTTGCACCATCATCACAAGAAACAGATCAGTAAGGGCATGAGCATGGCCAGTTTTCCATCAAAGTTTCGCGGAGCTTGGTACTCGTACTCAACTAAAACCAATCGGTACAGCATCATCCGCAACACGAAAAGGACGAGTTCAGCGACTATTTATGGAGCCGACTCCAAACCAGATACATATTGTGTCACGATCCATCAAACCAAGTATAAGCCCCATTTTAAAGAAATTGGTAATCGCACTAAACTTAGTAATAGTTACATAAAAAAGACCGAAAATTGGTCGTTATTACGCAACAT
>NZ_JBWXUV010000063.1:0-309 GCF_059901435.1 Fructilactobacillus sp. X2R1C1
GTTCCTGACATTTCACCGACCGTCATGATGTCATATTTTGATAAGACATCGGTATTCAATTCACGCAAAAACTCATTCAACCGTGGTCCGTTCAAAACCCCTGCACCCGGTGCCGAATATTTAGCATTGGCAGCTTTCGGCATGTTTGGCAATCCTTTGGGCTTGGAAATCAAGTTAATGGCGTCCATTCGGAAACCATCGACGCCCTTATTCAACCAGAACTTCATCAGACTTTTAACTTCTTCTCTGACTTTGGGATTTTCCCAGTTCAAATCGGGTTGACCGTCCGCAAAAAGATGGAGGTAGTAC
>NZ_JBWXUV010000064.1:0-305 GCF_059901435.1 Fructilactobacillus sp. X2R1C1
TTATAGACCTATTTTGATTTGGATCAGGATGAATATAATAATTCCCATCTTTAGCAATATGAGCTACTACAGTATGAGACACATCGTTACCATCTATTGCTTTATATCGATCTAAAAATCCTGTCTTATTCTTATGAGATTGCCATTCAGGTTTTAGTTGATTATATCTTATAGTTTCTCCATGTTTTTTAGCAATGGCAACAAACTTATATATATCTAAATCTTTTAATCGATGTTTTCGTGCAACATTCATCGTTAAAGGTAAATTATATCTTCTATAATACTTCTTCTTTAAAGAACCAATA
>NZ_JBWXUV010000065.1:0-304 GCF_059901435.1 Fructilactobacillus sp. X2R1C1
TTTTGTCATTTATCGGCAATGATAAAAAAATAAATGATTCTTTTAATTTAAACCTTTTTCTTTTTGATAATGTTCGATATAAAAAGTTTATTGATTCTGCTGGATTTAATAAGATCAGCAAAACTAAGTTAAATAATAAATTCTTATGTACGATTAGATATATATCTTTTTTAATTAACTTCAGTGGTGATGCTTTAATAATTACCAATCAGACCATGATAATGATTGCTTATTATATTAGAAAAATATTAAATAAGCATTTTAAAATAATTTCTTGGATGCATTTTTCGTTAGGAAATAAATC
>NZ_JBWXUV010000066.1:0-300 GCF_059901435.1 Fructilactobacillus sp. X2R1C1
ATTATCATTTGTATCTAATAAATGGTAATCACCATTTAACAATATATTGTCATTTAAACGTAATTTGATTAATTTACGATAAAAATTTAAAACAGAATTTGGGTCTTGATTTTCTTTAGCTACATTTTGTTTTAAATAACTGGGATTCATAGATATCCATGGTTTATGATTACTAAATCCAGCATATTTATTACTATTCCATTGCATAGGTGTTCTAGCGTTATCACGGCTCTTACCGTTTAGATGCTTCATAATTTCACTTGTAGGAACACCTTTTTTTATTTGTTCATGATAGTATCT
>NZ_JBWXUV010000067.1:0-295 GCF_059901435.1 Fructilactobacillus sp. X2R1C1
GTGCAACCGTGCTCGCTAACGACCGTCACAAGGTTGACGCTCCTGAAATCGATGAATACGTCTCCATTGATGAATTATTGAAGCGGTCTGATATTGTTTCACTGCACGTTCCCTACACTAAAGGTGAAACTGATAACTTAATCAGTACCGCCCAAATCAATTTAATGAAAGACGATGCCATTTTGGTTAATACGGCTCGTGGTCAAGTGGTTGACTTAAAATCCGTCGATAATGCTCTTGCGTCCGGCACATTAGGTGGATATGGTTCTGACGTGTTAATTGATGAAGCTAACAT
>NZ_JBWXUV010000068.1:0-293 GCF_059901435.1 Fructilactobacillus sp. X2R1C1
GTTGTCGATGATGTCATTTTTAGTGGCCTTGATGGGGTCCACGCCCTTCTTCAACTTAATCCATCCCGCTTTTTCCATTACTAGAAAAGCCCGTGACATGTTGGATGGATCGTTTGGAATGGCAACCGTGTCACCCTTCTTGACGTCTTTTAAGCTGTGCTTTTTTGCGGGGTAAATCCCGGTTGGAATCGTTGGCACCTTGGTTAAGGCAACCAAGTTCCCGTGATTTTCCTTGTTAAAGTTGTTCATGTAGGCGCCGTGTTGTTCAACGTTTAGGTCAACCTGACCCTGGT
>NZ_JBWXUV010000069.1:0-293 GCF_059901435.1 Fructilactobacillus sp. X2R1C1
GGTTGAGTACGAAAATAACAAGATGTCGGTAATTCCACAGACCGGAAATCACCAGGTCTTGACTAACTTCTATCAAACTCCGGGAAGTAAGTATCATAAGGGAATTGGTTTTGATCGGTACAACGTGGCTAACGGTAAACTGGATCAGAATCACGGAATTGAGACCGAGAAGCAAGGGATGCAACTGTTAGATGACGTGCACGATGGACCTCACATGCCGTATCAAGACGATAGTCCAACCCAGTGGACCGTTCTTTACAATAATTCCCAAAAGACGATGACGGTGGTTACCG
>NZ_JBWXUV010000007.1:0-3258 GCF_059901435.1 Fructilactobacillus sp. X2R1C1
GCGTGGCAACGTCCTACCCTTGCAGGGGGCGATCCCCCAACTACTCTTGGCGTGCTGAAGCTTAACTTCTGTGTTCGGCATGGGAACAGGTGTATCCTTCAGGCTTTCGCCACCACACTTAGAAAGAACTTCGTTCTCTCAAAACTAGATAATATCTTCTCTGCCCGATTAACTTCCACTTCTTTTTGCTTGGTTAAGTCCTCGACCGATTAGTATTAGTCCGCTTCACGTATCACTACGCTTCCACTTCTAACCTATCTACCTGATCATCTTTCAGGGGTCTTACTTCCATAAAGGAATGGGAAATCTCATCTCGAGGCGAGTTTCACACTTAGATGCTTTCAGCGTTTATCTCATCCATACATAGCTACCCAGCTGTGCGCCTGGCGGCGCAACTGGTACACCAGCGGTATGTCCATCCCGGTCCTCTCGTACTAGGGATAGCTCCTCTCAAATTTCCTGCGCCCGCGACGGATAGGGACCGAACTGTCTCACGACGTTCTGAACCCAGCTCGCGTACCGCTTTAATGGGCGAACAGCCCAACCCTTGGGACCAACTACAGCCCCAGGATGCGATGAGCCGACATCGAGGTGCCAAACCTCCCCGTCGATGTGAACTCTTGGGGGAGATAAGCCTGTTATCCCCAGGGTAGCTTTTATCCGTTGAGCGATGGCCCTTCCATATGGTACCACCGGATCACTAAGCCCGACTTTCGTCCCTGCTCGACCTGTATGTCTCGCAGTCAAGCTCCCTTCTGCCTTTACACTCTTTGAATGATTTCCAACCATTCTGAGGGAACCTTTGGGCGCCTCCGTTACTATTTAGGAGGCGACCGCCCCAGTCAAACTGCCAACCAGACACTGTCTCCGAGCACGTTGAGTGCTCAGGGTTAGAGTGTTCACATAGCAAGGGTAGTATCCCAATGACGCCTCCGCCGAAGCTAGCGCTCCGGTTTCAATGGCTCCTACCTATCCTGTACAAGCTGTGCAAACACCCAATATCAAGCTACAGTAAAGCTCCATGGGGTCTTTCCGTCCTGTCGCGGGTAACCTGCTTCTTCACAGGTATCTTAATTTCACCGAGTCTCTCGTTGAGACAGTGCCCAGATCGTTACGCCTTTCGTGCGGGTCGGAACTTACCCGACAAGGAATTTCGCTACCTTAGGACCGTTATAGTTACGGCCGCCGTTTACTGGGGCTTCATTTCGGAGCTTCGCCGAAGCTAACTCTTCCACTTAACCTTCCAGCACCGGGCAGGCGTCAGCCCCTATACGTCATCTTACGATTTTGCAGAAACCTGTGTTTTTGATAAACAGTCGTCTGGGCCTCTTCACTGCGGCTGTCCGTTAGGACAGCACCCCTTCTTCCGAAGTTACGGGGTCATTTTGCCGAGTTCCTTAACGAGAGTTCTCTCGCTCACCTGAGGATACTCTCCTCGACTACCTGTGTCGGTTTGCGGTACGGGTAATTATTAACTCGCTAGAAGCTTTTCTCGGCAGCGTGACATCAGTTGCTTCCCTACTATAATTTCGGTCCTCATCGTCGCTTGTCAACTCGATCAAAAGCATTTCTCTCTTGACCTGACTTACGACTTGAACATCCATCTCCATCAGGATGCACAACTTAGCCTTCTGCGTTCCTCCATCACTCAAACGTTAATAACTAGTACAGGAATCTCAACCTGTTATCCATCGTCTACGCCTCTCGGCCTCGACTTAGGTCCCGACTAACCCTGGGTGGACGAGCCTTCCCCAGGAAACCTTAGTCATTCGGTGAATCAGATTCTCACTGATTTTTCGCTACTCATACCGGCATTCTCACTTCTAAGCGCTCCACTAGTCCTTACGGTCTAGCTTCGTTGCCCTTAGAACGCTCTCCTATCACGCGACAAAGTCGCGTCCGCAGTCTCGGTAATATGCTTAGCCCCGGTAAATTTTCGGCGCAGAATCACTCGACTAGTGAGCTATTACGCACTCTTTAAATGGTGGCTGCTTCTGAGCCAACATCCTAGTTGTCTATGCAACTCCACTGCCTTTTCCACTTAGCATATATTTAGGGACCTTAACTGGCGGTCTGGGCTGTTCCCCTTTCGACGATGGATCTTATCACTCATCGTCTGACTCCCGGATATAAATCAATGGTATTCGGAGTTTATCTGAACTTAGTAATCCAAGACGGACCCCTTGTCCAAACAGTGGCTCTACCTCCATGATTCTAAACTCCGAGGCTAACCCTAAAGCTATTTCGGAGAGAACCAGCTATCTCCAAGTTCGTTTGGAATTTCACCGCTATCCACACCTCATCCCAGCACTTTTCAACGTACACGGGTTCGGACCTCCGGTGCGTATTACCGCACTTTCATCCTGGACATGGATAGATCACCTGGTTTCGGGTCTATGGCAACATACTTCAACGCCCTGTTCAGACTCGCTTTCGCTTCGGCTCCGCTTTTTCAACTTAACCTTGCATGCAACTATAACTCGCCGGTTCATTCTACAAGAGGCACGCTATCACCCTTAAACGGGCTCTAACTGCTTGTAGGCACATGGTTGCAGGAACTATTTCACTCCCCTTCCGGGGTGCTTTTCACCTTTCCCTCACGGTACTGGTTCACTATCGGTCACTAGGTAGTATTTAGCCTTGGGAGATGGTCCTCCCGGCTTCCGACGACGTTTCACGTGTGTCGCCGTACTCAGGATCCTGAACTGAGGGAACCTGATTTCGTCTACTGGGCTATCACCATCTATGGCTCAGCTTCCCAACTGATTCGACTATCAGATTCTTTTGTAACTCAAATGTTCAGTCCTACAACCCCGACCAGTAAACTGATCGGTTTGGGCTGTTCCCCGTTCGCTCGCCGCTACTGAGGGAATCGAAATTTTTTTCTACTCCTGCGGGTACTTAGATGTTTCAGTTCCCCGCGTCTACCGCACGGCAGCTATGAATTCACTGTCGTGCAATCATCGACTAAGATGATTGGGTTTCCCCATTCGGAAATCTCCGGATCAAAGCTTACGTACAGCTCCCCGAAGCATATCGGTGTTAGTTCCGTCCTTCATCGGCTCCTAGTACCAAGGCATTCACCATGCGCCCTTAATAACTTAACCTGCATCACTTCGTGATGTAAGTTATTGAGTATTTGCGATTTAAACTATTTTAAAAAACTCAAATAACGTAGTGGTTATTTCTCGGTTAAAATTATAATTAAAATATAATTAATACAGAAAATAATATTATCTAGTTTTCAAAGAACAAAGT
>NZ_JBWXUV010000070.1:0-289 GCF_059901435.1 Fructilactobacillus sp. X2R1C1
TTCCATCGAACCCTTACCAAACTGACGTTGTTTTAGATACATGTCCAGTTCGTCAAGCGACACGTATCCCAGTTCTCTTTGATTTGGTTTACCGAAATTAATGGCCGCCTGGTCAATGCCAGTCAGGATAATTAACTGATCAGCATTGACCATTTGTCCGATTAACGAAGCCGTAAAGTCTTTATCAATCACGGCTTCCACGCCCTTGACATCACCGTCATCGGTCATGACGACCGGAACGCCTCCGCCTCCACCAGCAATGACAGTGAACCCACTGTCAACCAGGGTG
>NZ_JBWXUV010000071.1:0-289 GCF_059901435.1 Fructilactobacillus sp. X2R1C1
GTATAAAATGTCTAACTTATATATCACTTCATCAATTTGTTGTCTAATTTAAGCGATATTTTATAATGAACATTTGATTTAAATCTTACTAATTAAATACATTAAACAATAATAATTATTCTTTAACTTTATACAATAATCATATAAATTACTATAAACTTATATTGTTCATGGTAATATCTTTATCTAAATTATTAGATGATGAAATTAATTCATGAACAAATTTTCTTCTTCTTTCTTTAGATCCTCTCCCCCGATCATTTATAAGTGTTTCTTGCATAGTTTGCAT
>NZ_JBWXUV010000072.1:0-286 GCF_059901435.1 Fructilactobacillus sp. X2R1C1
GATTAAAACTATTCAATCGCTCATAAGTTAATAGGTTATCAAGTTCATTTTGCATTAATGCCACTTGTTTGACGACGTCATCACTATCAACCTTAGCGGATTGTTCTGCCAAAATACTAAGCCCGGCAATTGGAAGCTTCATTTCGTGACTCCACATCATCAGATAATCCTGATTATTCTTCTCACTCTGTCTAATTTTCTTTTCTAACCTAGTGACATTATCAATTTGTTTATTAAAATTCATCTGTGTCAATCTAAGTAATGGATCAGATTTGGAGAACTCGTT
>NZ_JBWXUV010000073.1:0-285 GCF_059901435.1 Fructilactobacillus sp. X2R1C1
GCATAGTGCAGCCTGATGTATCGGTCCGGGGTGAAAAGATATCGGCAAATCTTTATCCACAGCGTAAACTGAAGGATGCTAAAGTAACCGGAAATGCCTATGCCATGCAATCCGAGGCAGAAAGAACGGTTGAAATCACGGCTTCCGAATTAAGCGTTGCCTATTCGACAAGATTTTTGCTTTCAGCTGCAAGTGCAAGTTCAAACGCAGAGGCTGTCCTGACCCCCAAAGAAAATGTAAAGGATTATTCCAGAGCATCACTGCGTGCTAACAGGCGCATAGACG
>NZ_JBWXUV010000074.1:0-282 GCF_059901435.1 Fructilactobacillus sp. X2R1C1
GTATTTTATTGATCGTATTTGTGTGTCTTTTGAGATTTTATTTACTAAAACAGATCATAAATTAAAAAAAGTTTGGATTCTTATTAAAGGATTTTTTGCAGGTTTATTCTTTAATCCATCAATTGAAAGTGTTAAGTAAAATAATAGTTATGTATCTTAGATATGTTTTTTGTTTTAATGTAACATGTTAATTTGTCATATAAGTTTGTCATATAAAATAGAAATGAAAGAGATATATTTACTGTGTTATCATGATTATTGTTGTTTGTTTTTATTATGGTT
>NZ_JBWXUV010000075.1:0-281 GCF_059901435.1 Fructilactobacillus sp. X2R1C1
GTTTTCCGGCGAGCGACGCGCCTTCGTGGACGCTCGGCTCGAATCACGGCGCCGCTACAAGACAGCAATCGGAAAGCGACGAGCCTCGGAAAGACGAAAGTTAGAAAAGTCAGTTCACTTTTTCTAAATCCATCCGAGCGGCATTGACGTGAAAGCGGACTGGTGAGGATCTCTCGAAACTCCCGCCGACAGCTTCGCTGGGCATCTTCGGACAAAAGTCGTTTAGCGCCGAATTACTCGACTTATAAATTTAATAACCTGTCTAAAAACAAACACTCTTG
>NZ_JBWXUV010000076.1:0-281 GCF_059901435.1 Fructilactobacillus sp. X2R1C1
GGCGTATTTTTTAATTCTGTAAGATTCATAATGGAGAAAATATCAGTTAGATTATTGGATTAGATTAATGGGTATGAGTGTTGTCACTGAAAGTATGACTCGGACTTTTTGAGTGGCGATAAAATTACCACTAAAATCGGTGACTGTCTAGCCAGAATTCAGATTAATCTGGTTTTTCTTGTGCTGATAGGGCGGAATTGTGACAAAAAAAGGAAAAGAGCGCAGAAATTTGCGTTGATAGCGGATTTGTTTGCGCGGGATCGCAAGGTTCATGCTATCCT
>NZ_JBWXUV010000077.1:0-280 GCF_059901435.1 Fructilactobacillus sp. X2R1C1
GTGTGAGATATTCAGATTTTTTATAGTATATTTGCAATATGGAAATAAAACAAATAAGTAAAATTCCTACTCAATTTATAAAAATTGATAAAAGATTAAATAAATATAAAAATCAAGTATTGTTTCCTGAATTATTAAAAAAAGCTAATGAAATTTTAAAGAAAATAGGAATACCTAAAATATGATTGATTTTATAACAAATAAATTAGAAATCTATACTCGAAAGGGTATAGATTCTTTTTGGTCTTTAAAGAAAAAATTAAAAGAAGAAGAAGGAATT
>NZ_JBWXUV010000008.1:0-1745 GCF_059901435.1 Fructilactobacillus sp. X2R1C1
GAGAGTAAAACTCTCAAAACTAAACAAGACTTCAATAATGTAAGGTTTCCGAATTTTTCCTTAGAAAGGAGGTGATCCAGCCGCAGGTTCTCCTACGGCTACCTTGTTACGACTTCACCCTAATCATCTGTCCCACCTTAGGCGGCAGGCTCCAAAAGGTTACCTAACCGACTTTGGGTGTTACAAACTCTCATGGTGTGACGGGCGGTGTGTACAAGACCCGGGAACGTATTCACCGTGGCATGCTGATCCACGATTACTAGCGATTCCAACTTCATGCAGGCGAGTTGCAGCCTGCAATCCGAACTGAGAACGGCTTTAAGAGATTAGCTTGACCTCGCGGTTTCGCAACTCGTTGTACCGTCCATTGTAGCACGTGTGTAGCCCAGGTCATAAGGGGCATGATGATTTGACGTCATCCCCACCTTCCTCCGGTTTGTCACCGGCAGTCTCATTAGAGTGCCCAACTGAATGCTGGCAACTAATGACAAGGGTTGCGCTCGTTGCGGGACTTAACCCAACATCTCACGACACGAGCTGACGACAACCATGCACCACCTGTCATTCTGCCCCCGAAGGGGACACCTAATCTCTTAGGTTAACAGAAGATGTCAAGACCTGGTAAGGTTCTTCGCGTAGCATCGAATTAAACCACATGCTCCACCGCTTGTGCGGGTCCCCGTCAATTCCTTTGAGTTTCAACCTTGCGGTCGTACTCCCCAGGCGGAGTGCTTAATGCGTTAGCTGCGGCACTGAAGGGCGGAAACCCTCCAACACCTAGCACTCATCGTTTACGGCATGGACTACCAGGGTATCTAATCCTGTTTGCTACCCATGCTTTCGAGCCTCAGCGTCAGTTACAGACTAGACAGCCGCCTTCGCCACTGGTGTTCCTCCATATATCTACGCATTTCACCGCTACACATGGAGTTCCACTGTCCTCTTCTGCACTCAAGTTTCCCAGTTTCCGATGCACTTCTCCGGTTAAGCCGGAGGCTTTCACATCAGACTTAGAAGACCGCCTGCGCTCGCTTTACGCCCAATAAATCCGGACAACGCTTGCCACCTACGTATTACCGCGGCTGCTGGCACGTAGTTAGCCGTGACTTTCTGGTTAGATACCGTCGCGACGTGAGCAGTTACTCTCACGCCCGTTCTTCTCTAACAACAGAGTTTTACGAGCCGAAACCCTTCTTCACTCACGCGGCATTGCTCCATCAGACTTTCGTCCATTGTGGAAGATTCCCTACTGCTGCCTCCCGTAGGAGTCTGGGCCGTGTCTCAGTCCCAATGTGGCCGATTACCCTCTCAGGTCGGCTACGCATCATCGCCTTGGTGAGCCTTTATCTCACCAACTAGCTAATGCGCCGCGGATCCATCCAAAAGCGATAGCACAAAGGCCATCTTTCAAACGAAAACCATGTGGTTTTCGTTGTTATACGGTATTAGCATCTGTTTCCAGGTGTTATCCCCTTCTTCTGGGCAGGTTATCCACGTGTTACTCACCAGTTCGCCACTCGCTGCTAACTTAAATCTAGTTAATGCAAGCATCAACTATCAATAAGCGCAGCTCGTTCGACTTGCATGTATTAGGCATGCCGCCAGCGTTCGTCCTGAGCCAGGATCAAACTCTCATTTTAGAAATGAGAAATTTTACTAGCTCATTATTATTTGTTGTTATTCTTTTTCAAAAGAATTAAAAAGCGAATTGACTTCGCAAATGTTTAATTTTAAGTTCTACAACT
>NZ_JBWXUV010000078.1:0-279 GCF_059901435.1 Fructilactobacillus sp. X2R1C1
GTCTATAATTGGTGGCTTACCTGGTGAAACCGAGGATGAAATTAAACGTTCTGAGGAATTTTTACTTAAAAATCAAGATAAAATTGGCATCGACGTCATGCAAATGCTCGTCTTAGAACCAGGTACCTATATTTATGAAGATACAAATAATCCTGATATCCATATTCAATCAAGCAAGAATCTAAGAGGAAACAAATTACTCAATTATGGGATGGGTAGAATGGGAGCTACATTTCAATACTCTGACGGAAAAACGTTTGAAGAAAAGCTGGATAGATT
>NZ_JBWXUV010000079.1:0-279 GCF_059901435.1 Fructilactobacillus sp. X2R1C1
CCTAATTCCGCACCAATTGACTCGCGCATTGAATCCAGATCGAGTAATGTTTCATTAACGTCAAAAATAATAACTTTTGGTTTGTGCTGTACAGATTCAGCTGCCATTACATTTCCTCCGAACAATTGACCTAACAGTACTAACGATAAACTTAGCTTTGTTAGCGTTTTAAAAATAGCCATATACTTTAATGCCCTTGTATTTACTGTTAGGGGGTTAAAATTGAGCGCTGTGGGCTCCAATTACCCCCCATTTATTATCTATGAAACAGTATAGTGT
>NZ_JBWXUV010000080.1:0-279 GCF_059901435.1 Fructilactobacillus sp. X2R1C1
GCCGAGTAATCAGCATACCAACGCCTTGAGGAATGAGTGCAACTGCTGTTTCAATGGCTGTGAAGTGTCGAAAGGTTTGAAAGAAAAGAGGGAGTATTAACAACGGACCCATGATGGCGATATTTGCGAAGAATAGCCCGGCACTTGAGGCTGCAAAGTTCTTATGGGTGAACAAATTCAGGGGCAGAACGGTTTGATTCATTTTAATACGATTATAAACGAGATATAAGAGAGCCGAAGCGAGGCCTATCCCCATCCACAAGATGGTCTCCTGATTGT
>NZ_JBWXUV010000081.1:0-278 GCF_059901435.1 Fructilactobacillus sp. X2R1C1
ATAACAACCTTCTTGTAATCTATTATCTATATTATAATCAATAGTTTGTATAACATTATTACCTAAATATCCAGCTTTATTTATTTTTTTACAATAATCATTATTTGTATATTTAACATTAGATAATCCTCCAAATGTTGTAGTACCAAAAGAAAAACTATCAAGATCAAATTTATATCCAAAAGTAGTATCAGGTGTTATTTCAACAGGATTTTTAGATATTAAGTTAAAATTAAATTTAACATGTGTAGGAAATACAGCAGGAAATAAATGATCTC
>NZ_JBWXUV010000009.1:0-859 GCF_059901435.1 Fructilactobacillus sp. X2R1C1
TCTATATCCTGTAGGTGATTACGGAACAATGATTCAAGATTTGAATAGTATCATTGACAATAATGTAACTTTTAATCCTGAAACTATTAAGAAATCAGTTGATTTTGCTTACCCCCAAAACTATGAAAATAGATTTATTAAAGCTTTACAAGGCTTTTCTAACTAGAGGTGTGTTGATTTGAAAAATAAAGTAACAATCGTCGTCGCTTTATCTGGGAGAGGTGGAGTAGAAACGGTTATTGACCATGTTATGCATGATAATTTAATCACTAAGAGCTTAGATCTTTCATTATTTGGCTATAATCGATTCGAATTTCATGATCTTGAAAATAAATTGAAAGGATTGAAGACTAATTATACAAATATGTCCTCAAAGTTTTTGTGTCTGATGAGATATTTGCATTTTCTTATTACATATGATGGCGATGCACTTATAATTACTAATCCGGTTCAAATTTTATTTGCAAAATACGTTAAAATTATTTTTAGAAAAAAGTATAAAGTTATTTCGTGGATTCATACTGCTTTAATTCAAAACGGTTTAAAAGAACGGGTATGGATGATTAAAATGGCAGATGATCATCTTGTTATTTCATCTGGAATAAGAGATGAAATGATCCATGCTGGAGTTAATCCAACAAGTATACAGATAATTTACAATCCAGTTAAAAAAGAAAAAAAGACCATTGTCCCTGACTCTAAAGTATGTAAGTTCATATATATTGGGAGATTAGAAGCTAAAAATCAAAAGAATTTATTTCCTCTTATCAATCTTTTAAGTAAAACGTCTGGCAATTGGGAACTAGATGTATATGGCAGTGGTAATGATATGGAAAAGCTAGAGAAGTTTGTTGATAGT